>JAIXZA010000133.1 GCA_027489965.1 Verrucomicrobiaceae bacterium | reverse complement strand
TTCGATGATAGCGAAGCCAGAGAAATTTCTCCTTAAAATTTGCGACAGAACCTCTGACCTCTGACCTCTGACCTCTGACCTCCGACCTCCGACCTCTATGAAACTTCTCCTCGAAACCCTTACCGCTGGCGCTGGCTACTTGGAGAAGCACGGAGTCGACGAGGCTCGGCTCAACATGGAGCATTTACTGGCTCATGTCCTGGGGTGCCGACGATTGGATTTGTATCTTCGCTTTGGCGAGCTTTTGCAGGAGTCCGATTTGGTGAAGTTGCGTGATTTGACACGCCGCCGATCCGATGGTGAACCTTTGCAGCATCTGTTGGGCACCGTGGACTTTTTGGGCAATGAACTCATCAGTGACCATCGGGCTTTGATCCCCCGGCCTGAAACGGAGCATTTGGTGGACTGGATGATTCGTGAGGTCAAGGCTGGTCGTTTGAGGAAACCCAACAGCCTCTTGGACGTGGCCACGGGCTCTGGCTGCATCGGATTAACTCTTGCCACAGCCTGGAAGGACTGCCGTGTTCTGCTTTCAGACATTTCTGAAGAGGCTCTGGATCTGGCCCGCATGAACGCCTCCCGCCTTGGTCTGCATCAAGTCAAGTTGGTGCGCAGTGACCTGTTTGAAAAAGTGACGGGCAGCTTTGATCTGGTCACGGCCAATCTGCCGTACATCCCGTCGGCTGAAATCAGCACTTTGAGCCGTGAAGTGCGGCGTGATCCAGTTCTGGCTCTGGATGGCGGGCCTGATGGCATGGAGATCATTCGACGATTCCTCATAGAGGTCAAAAAGCACCTTTTGCCTGATGCTTTGATCGTTTTGGAGGTCGGTCACGATCAGGGCAGGGAAGTGGCAGATAAAGCCCTTGATTGCGGGTTTGTTAACGCTCGATTACTGGCGGATTTGGCTGGGATTGAGCGCTTTGTCATCGCTGAATATGTGGCACCGCCAGTCACTGAGGATTCAGTGTCTGAGGGGCTTTCGACTGAGGCTGTCGCAGACATTTGAATCATTTATTCCTTTTTTTGTAACATCGGAACAGAAATCCGATACATAAGAGAAGCTCACGGGTGTCGCTCTCTCTGCAAAAAACTATTCACGGTGGTCGATGCTGAGAGGGTGGCCCCGGGGGTGGTTTTTCAAAGTTATGTCGGCTCCCCCCACGACAGAGACTGCATGGAAAATGGCAGCATTCCCAAAGATACTGATCGCCCAAACGAGTCAGGAGATCGTTGACGCTACGCATCTCGAGGAAATGCAGCGTCTCGACAATGGGGGGAAGTATCCTGAGCCTTTCTCGGATTTTTTGGCTTTTGTCTTATTACCCATGTTTCTTTGCCTTGCGGTTATTTTTATTGGGCGGCGACTGTCGTCTTGAGAATCTTCTTACTTGCCACATGCGCCTCTCAGACGCACAAAGAAGTGTATCATGGAAAAACTCATCGTTCACGGCGGCGCGGCACTCAGAGGTCGGGTCAATATCAGCGGCTCAAAAAACTCTTCGCTGCCTATTCTCGCAGCGACCTTGCTGACGAAGGATACCTGCACCATTCGGCGGGTGCCTGATTTAAGTGACACCAATTACATGGTCCGTATTCTCGGTGAGTTAGGGGCTGAGGTCGAGCGCGCTAGCGGTGTGGTGGTGGTTAAAGCTGAAAAAATCAAGTCCGTGGCCCCATACGACCTCGTTCGGAAAATGCGTGCTTCGATTTGTGTGTTGGGCCCGCTCACGGGACGTTTAAAAAAGTGTGTCGTATCGCTCCCAGGTGGTTGTGTCATCGGCGACCGTCCAGTGGACCTGCATCTCAAAGGTTTGGAAGCACTTGGTGCCGTCATTAGCGTGGATGGTGGTGACATTTCGGTGAATGCCAAAAAGGGTTTCAAAGGGGGTTCCATGAATCTCATGGGCAAGCACGGCTCCACCGTTCTGGGCACCGATAACGTCATGATGGCTGCTACTTTGGCAAAAGGCACGACGATCATCGAAGGTGCAGCAGCTGAGCCTGAGGTCGAAGATCTGGCCCATTTTCTGATCAAGATGGGAGCCAAAATCGAAGGTGCAGGTACCAACCGCATTACCATCGAAGGTGTGAAGGAATTACATGGGGCTGAGCATACGGTAATCCCGGATCGCATTGAGGCTGGAACCTTCCTTTGTGCGGGTGCCATGATTGGCGATGGCATCACGCTGAAGCGTGTCATGCCAGAGCACATGAAGTCCATCACCGATGTTCTGAAGAAATGCGGCTTCCCAATCGAGATAGGCAAAGACAGCATCAGCATCGCCCCGAACCCTAAGGCCAAGGGGTTTGATCTAACGACTCTTTGTTATCCTGGTTTTCCTACAGATATGCAGGCTCAGTTTTGTGCCCTGGCCTGCGCCATCTCAGATGTCAGCACCATCACTGAGACCATCTTTCCTCAGCGCTTCATGCACATCGCCGAAATGAAGCGTATGGGAGCCAACATTGATCTGCAAAGCGCTACTGCCCGCATCCGTGGCGGCGAGCGTATGAAAGGTGCCCCAGTGATGGCCAGTGATTTACGTGCCTCAGCAGCCCTCGTCCTCGCAGGCCTGATCGCGGAAGGTCGCACCGACGTGAACCGCCTCTACCACATTGATCGTGGCTATGAGCACCTTGATGACAAGTTGGCTGGTCTAGGAGCCCAACTTGAGCGGGTGAAGGAGTAGGTATAGCTTTGAGTTTTCAGGCCTGCCTCTTTTTTGCTATTAACCTCAATGCTGTTTTTTTTGTGATTGCGGCACTTTTCACAATCATTGCGCAAGCCGTGGCAAATGAGGAGTCCGAGTGGATGTTTTGCTGGGATTACCCGCAAAGTCAGGCGGGTATACTTTTCTATGAGAGGTAGCGCCCTTCGGCTCAAATTCAGGTAACCACGCGGCATGCGAGACTCTTAGCTCTGAGACTTTGATAACGTTGCTACTCTTCTTCAACGGCAGGTCGCGCAAGGCATGATAGCGGAAGGTGCCCTTCGCGCGGGTCAGCCTCCGCATGCCTCGCAGGTCGATGTCCTGCAGGTGTTCAAAGTCCGCATAAGCTGTGTCGAAGACGATGCCGCTGAAGCCTGAGTTTTTGTTCATAGCACATGCGGGCGTTGTGGATCGTGTTGAGGGCCGCAGTGGGATTCACAGGCTGAGTCGCACAACGAAATCTGGTGCGCCGAATGCGCCAATAAATCGCCGCCTCTTCGCCCATTGAGTTTGAAGTGACAAGGATTGCGAAACGGCATTGAGGTTAGGACCATTATTCTGGCGGTGGCGCGAAGTATGGAAAATATCAAAAAGTAAAATAATTATCTTTTCGTAAAAATAATGTTTGCAATGATTTTGATATAAACAATAATTACAACATTCCGAACAACGACACTCCCATGGAGATTGGTGGCCGGAAGATCAAGTCCAACAGCCCAAAACAAAAAAACAACACTATGAAAAACATCAAAGTTAACTCCCTTAAGGCTGGTTTCAGCCTTGTTGAAATGCTCGTCGTGATCGCAATCATCGGTATCATCGCCGCTATCGCCATCCCGAACATCGGTTCGATCAACAACAGCGCTCGTATCGCCACTGGCCAACGCAATGCTCAATCCGTTGCTTCCGTGCTGAACGCTGCCGTTGCTGCTGGTGCTACCCTTACCGGTCTCACTGGTACCTCCACTGGTGGTGAAATCATCACCCTCGCTGAAACCGGCGTAAGCCCAGCTGATGGTGCCTTCAAAAACAAGAAATTCACAGTTGGTCAAATCGACAACGATGAAGAGCCAGTGGCTGCTGTTTACCTCAGCTACGACGCCACCAACAACCAAGTCATCTACAACACTGCTGCAACTCCTTACGCTTTCTAATTTAATTTAGAAAACGCTGAGTTTATCAGTTCCAAGTCCGCCGAGATCTTTCTCGGCGGACTTTTTTTTGGCATGAATCAAGTCTGACCCATTCATGATACAGGTCAGCGAGTTGCTTTCGTTCCTCAGGCTGTGCCAGTGTCCAGACACCGTTGGCGAGGCAAGGTATTGCTGGTCCCCCCCTGGGCGGTGTTGGGTTTGTCTTGAAAGCCGTCGAGGATAGATCGATACACCACGTCTTTGCAAACGGCATCCGTGTTGATGCCTACGGCGACCTTTCGTGTAGCTCGTTCCTTGCTATCTGTTTGGCTGCACCTATGGGCTTTCTCGGCGTCTCGCGGGGGCCTTTCATGAATAGATCAGGCTAGCGCCATGAACATAGGGAATAGTGAGATGATCGAAAGGTTGACTGATCGGGTCAAAACTAGGCGGCCTCTTTTGATACGGGCGTGAGACAGCTTTAACTCTCCTGCCTAATCTGTCGCGACGAGGGTGTTAGAAGAAATGGTGAAACAATCATCAAGAAAGTTGGCACACTTCCCGCTTTAATGTATTTCATAGCGATAACTTCGGAAAATCACCTCTGATTCTCCCTTCTTATTGCAATCCGCCAAACCATACACTAATTGCGACAGCCATGAAAAAAGTCGAAGCGATCATCAAACCCTTCAAACTCGAAGACGTCAAAGAAGCCCTTTCCGAAGTGGGAGTGGAAGGAATGACTGTCGTCGAAGTCAAAGGATTCGGCCGCCAAAAAGGCCATACTGAAATCTACCGAGGTTCTGAATACACGGTGGACTTTCTTCCCAAAGTGAAAATCGAAATCGTTGTGGAAGATTCCCGCAGCGAGACTGTGGTTGACGCTATTGTTAAAGCTGCCAACACCGGCAAAATCGGTGACGGTAAAGTTTTCGTCAGCGAAGTTCTGGAAGCCGTGCGCATTCGCACCGGTGAACGCGGTTCAGATGCCGTGTCCAGTTCCTAGTCTTACTCTAGCGAACTTCATGAAAGCCCGTCGCTTATACCGACGGGCTTTTTGTGTTTGGAATTGGCGCATGATCGAAGTTGGCAGATAGCTGGTAGCCAGCATGCAATTTTCGCGTTCTAGGGCGTGAACTCCGCTCCGTCTTTGCTTTGCAGTGTTCCTAGCTCAGCACTAGTAAGGTTGGCCGAATCTCGGACAAGTATTGTCAATGGGGACAGTCCTAGCTGGATTTGAGCATGCCTTTACTTTCTATCTCGCCCAATAAAAAAGCCCGCCATTGCTGGCGGGCTTTTGGGGATTGTTGAATTGCGGTTAAGCTTTCGGAGTGTTTGGCCCGCTTTCAGGAAGCTTGGGCTTGGCGATGTATTCAGCTGGGATTTCGCCTTTGAGCGATTTCAGAAAGGTAACAATGCTGGTGGTTTCCTCAGGGGTGAGGTTTTTACCAAGCTGGTATTCGCCCATCTTGCTGACCATTTCTTCAAGGGTCTTGACGGAACCGTCATGCAGGTAAGGGCCGGTTTCGCTAATGTTGCGGAGGCTGGGAACTTTGAAATAGAACTTGTCGGTCTCAACTTTGGTGGCTTCAAAGCGGCCTTGATCCTTGAGTTCCGGCCAGGCTTTGACGAGACCGAGTTTTTGATACATCATACCGCCGACGGCTGGGCCATTGTGACAGGTGACGCAGCCTGCTTTGGCAAAGGTCTCAAAGCCTTTGCTTTCTTCTGCGGTGAGTGCCTCTTTGTTGCCTTTCAGGTAGTCGTCCCAACGGGAAGGGGTGACAAGTTTGCGCTCAAAAGCACCCACGGCTTTGCCAAAGTTGTTGTAGGTGATTGGGTCGGCTTCGCCAGGGAAGGCGGCTTTGAAGGCTTCAACGTATCCAGGAATGGATTTGAGGACTTCGACGACGAAGTCAGCGCTGGGCATACCCATTTCACCGGGATTCAGCACGGGGCCTTTGGCCTGTTCTTCGACGGATGGAGCACGTCCATCCCAAAATTGGGCGATATGGATCGCGGCATTGTAAGTCGAAGGTGAACTGCGCCCACCGACTTTGCCTTCGTGACCTGGGGAGAAGGGCAGGTTGTCCTGACCGTACTTGTCCAGCATATGGCAGGAATTGCAGCTGAGCTTTTCGCCTTTGGAGAGGCGATTCTCATAATAAAGCATGCGACCGAGATTGATCTTGGCTTCGGTGAGTTCGTTGTCTGCGGAGGGCGCTTCTGTCGGCAGAGCTTTAAACATCATCAGAAACGAGTCTGAGACGGCATCTGCGAGCACGGGCTGTACGGCTAGTGCCAAAATGGCGGCGGTGATTGTGGTAGCGATTTTCATGAGTGAAAGGAGGCGTCGATTTAAACGCGCGTGGTGAAACTATGGTTGCAGAGGTTTACAGGCAAGCGCTGTCTGAGGCGTTTTTTGTTTCTCGGTTTGACGGTTCTTTTGGCCGCGCCATCTGTTTGGCTCAGACTTTTTTCCAGACTTTATGAAACCTACTCTTCTCATCCTCGCTGCCGGTATGGGCAGCCGTTACGGCGGTCTTAAGCAGCTTGATGCCATGGGCCCTTCGGGCGAGGTAGTGCTGGATTACTCGGTCTTCGATGCGATCCGTGCGGGTTTTGGGAAGGTGGTGTTTGTGATTCGTCGCGACTTTGAGGAGCAGTTCCGCACCCAGATCGGAGCTAAATTTGGGGATCGTATCCAGGTGGACTATGCTTTTCAGGACATTCACGATCTACCCGCTGGGTTTAAAGTGCCGGAAGGGCGCACCAAGCCCTGGGGCACTGCCCATGCGGTTTTAGCGGCTGAGTCCGTGGTGCATGAGCCTTTTCTCATGATCAATGCGGATGATTTTTATGGCCAGGATGCTTACGCGAAGATGGCTGAAAATTTGAAGGCCGCTCGCCCAGCTGACGGTAAGAGCCACTATTCGATGGTGGGTTTTTATTTGAAAAACACGCTGTCGGATCACGGCAGTGTGTCCCGCGGCGTGTGTGAGCGTGGTGAGGACGGGATGCTGAAGTCGGTCAAAGAAATGACCAAGATTTTTCGCACTCCAACGGGCGCAGAGAATCGCGAGACTGATCCTGCGCTTCCGCTGACCGGCCAGGAGGTGGTATCGATGAACTTCTTTGGCTTCACTCCGGATCTTTTCCCGCCACTACGCGCTGCCTTCACGGAGTTTCTAAAATTGCGTGGGCATGAAGAAAAGTCGGAGTGTTACATGCCAGGTGAGTTGGATGTGATGATTCAGACGGGCCGTGCGGATGTGACGGTTCTGGAGTCGAATGATTCTTGGTTCGGTGTGACCTATCCCGAAGATAAGGCCGATGTGGTGGCCTCTATCCGTGCGCTGGTGGCTTCAGGGGCCTATCCTGAATCTCTCTGGAGCTGATTTTAAAGGGGCAAGCCGTGCAGCGCTTTCAGAGTGCTGATTGTCAGCTAGCCTTGACCTGATCTTGACTGCGAAGGGGAGTGCCGTCATTGTGGCGATGTTCTGATTCTGGCGTTCCTCCAGATCTTCTCTTCTCATGCGAATCATGTTTGACAGTTTTTGGCGCAGCTTTTTTCTCTTCCTCTGGTCAGGCACGTTGGTGCTGGCTCAAGATGTACCTAAAGCGCAGCCCTTGATTGGTTCGGGTGAGGTGGTGAAGGAGAAAAGTAAGGATTTGGCCGCCACGCTCAGCACGCAAAAGGAAGCGCGCACGATGCGTTTAAGCATTCCGGCACCACGGGGACAGATCGTTGATCGCAATGGGCTGGCGCTGGCTCAGAATCGGGTGGTGTATTACTTGGCGCTGAATTTTCCTTTCATGGATAAGGCCACTCCAGAAAAGATTTTGTCTTTTGCCAAGGACCGCATGGAAGCTGCAAACAAGCTCTTGGGGAAGACTTGGACAATGCCTGATGACAAGCTGATCAGTCATTATCAAAATCGCCGCTGGTTGCCATTGGTCTTTTCTCTGGAGGAGGGGCTCAATGTGGAGCTCTCCAATGATGAACAAAAAAAGCTGGCACCGCTGCTCGAGCAGGGTTCTCTGCTGCTGCAGCCAGCCTACATCCGTTATTATCCGAAAGAGAATACGGCCTGTCATGTGATTGGTTTTACCGGGAAAACCCGCCGTCTTCCCGAGGGGCCAATCACAGACGGTGATCCGCTGTTTGAGGAGATGGAAGGCCGTGATGGGATTGAGCTGACCTTTGATGCGATGCTTAAAGGCATACCGGGTGAGATCAACTTGCTGTTTGATGCTGATGGTAAGCTGCTTTCAGATGAGGTTTTAAGGCGGCCATCTCCCGGCAGGACCGTTGTTTTGGCGATCGACTATCACCTGCAAAAGTATGCTGAGAATGCTCTGCGGGAAAATGCCCGCAATGGCGGGGCGATGGTGATCATGGATGTGCGTAATGGGGACATTTTAGCGATGGCCTCCTATCCCACCTTCAATCCGAATGAGTTTGTTTTTGGTATTCAAAGCAAACGCTGGGAAGAGCTCAGTAATGATCCTCGAATGCCTCTCAATGGTCGTGCGTTTCGCGGTGAATATCCGCCAGCCTCACCCTTTAAGCTCGTTACGGCTCTAGGCGTGCTGGAGTCGGGTAAGGTGACTCCCACGTCCTCTTATTACTGCGGTACGGATCTTCTCATCGGAGATCGTTACTTTCACAATCATAATACCAAGTCAGATGAAGGGAACATGAACGTGATCACGGCCATCAAGCGCAGCTGCAATACCTGGTTCTACCAGGCAGCCCTGGATGCGGGTGCTGATCCTATCACCACGATGGCCATGCGGCTCGGTTTTGGTGAGCGCACTGGCATTCCATTGAAAGCGGAAGGCAAAGGCTACATGCCGTCATCTGCAGACCACCGGATCGTCGGTGGTGAGTTGGCAAATATTTCGATTGGTCAAGGCCGCGTTCTGGCCACGCCCCTGCAAGTTTGCCAATGCATGACGGCTATCGGAGATGGCATGACTTTAAAGCAGCCGATCCTCGTGAAACAGGTGCAGAGCTTGAGTGAAGTGATCGTGGAGGCCTATGAGCCGACAGTGCGCAGGCAGATCAATCTGGACCCAGTTGCCCGAGATGCTGTGGTCAAAGGAATGGTGGCCGTAGTCTCTGGCAGTGGCGGCACAGGGCATGAGGCGGCGATCAAGCAGGCGCAAATCGCAGGTAAGACGGGCACGGCTCAGTGGAAGCCTGCAAAGGATCAGCGGCTTGCTTGGTTTACCGGCTTTTTGCCAGCGAGCCAGCCTGTCTTAGCTTTTGCCGTCGTTTACGAAGGGCGCCCTGGTGAGAAAATCAGCGGTGGTAGTTATGCCGCGCCGATCGTGCATGAGGTCTTCAAAAAGTATTACGATGGCGCGCCTGCCGATGATGCTCTGGTGGCGGCGATGAAGGATGTGCCAAAGGCTGTTTCTTTGGAGGAGGGAGAATTGGATGAAAATGGCGTAAAACCTGAAACCACAGAGCAGGTCAAGCCTGCCGGTACAGCCCCGGCCAGAGCCGTGCCCGAGCAGAAAACGCTCGGAGGTTTCTTCAAGAGACTCTTCAAGCGTAGTTAGTCTAATTCCACCTTTCCCTGCCTGCCCTCAAACATGACCGTTCAACTTGCCAGCCTCTGTGATTCAGCTTCGGATTACTCCGGCAAACTTTGCATTTTAGGAGCTTTTGATACGCTCTGTTCACGTGAGTTCCCTGTGGTGCATCCAGCCTGCGCTTTGGTTGTACGCTTGATCTTTGAGCCAAATGATTCTGGTCGGCATCAGTTCATGATCCGCTGCATTGATCCTGCGGGTCAAGAGTGCATTCCTCCGTTTGATCCGGTGGTGGATGTGTCCTTTCCGTCCAACTTTGTTCCTTTCGTCACTCGTAACATCGTGCTGAATCTGCAAAGGCTACGCATCGAGCGTCAGGGCGTTTATCGCTGGCTCGTGCAGCTGGGGGATCAGACGCTGGCGTCCATCCCACTGCGGGTGACTCTTTTTGACGAATCCCGCTCCGCCACTGGGCCTGCGGGTTAAGCGTTGAAGAAATCCAGAAAGGCAGACGGATCTATGGAAAGCAACATCTTACAGGAAAACCCTCTCAAAACACCGGAAGGCACGGCCATCCGGCAGCTGTCAGTCTTTCTTCAAAATCGCGTGGGATCACTCATGGCGCTTACAAAGCTGCTGCACGATCACCATATCGAGGTCCTTGGGCTTTCCATGCAGGACACCACGGAAATGACCCTGGTTCGCTTGATCTTAAGCGATCCCGAAGGCGCTGGAATGCTATTTATTGAGAAAGGCATCCCGCATACGGATTGCCCCATTGTTGTCGTTGAGCTGACGGAGTCAGGCCGACGTCTCACAGAGTGTCTATCCACGCTTTTAGCCGCTGAATTGAACATCGAGTTCTGCTATCCGCTGTTGGTGCGTCCTAAAATGCACCCATTGCTAGCCCTGCACTGTGATGATGGTGAAATCGCCGCCCAAGTGCTCAGCCGGGCTGGGTTCAGCGTTCTTTGCCAGGGTGATCTCAGTCGCTAATTGTGTCGCTAAAGGCGGATGTGTAGGAAGTAATTCACGCCTTCGGGTTCCCAAAAGAGGCGAACTTGATTGGGTGAGAGTCCGGCCTGGGCTGTCAGAGCCATCAGCGTCTCCCGACTGCGGTGGTGCAGTTGCCAATGACCTAGCAACTCCATGAAATCTCGGCTCGGATTGAAGTCGCTGAAATTTCCGATCACGACTTCACCACCAGGTTTGGTCACCTTGATCAGAGTGCTCAGAAGATGCACAAAAAGCTTGTCGGAGAGGTAGTCAAACAGGCCGGCTGACCAGACCAGATCATAGCCACGGGTCGGAATGAAGCGCAGCACATTCCGATGATGAAAGGTGATGCGATTCAACCATGGCTCACAGAGCTGTGTGGCATAGGCGATGGCTCGTGCATCCATGTCAACGCAGTCCATTGAGACCGGCGCAGTTGGATTCTCTAAAAAGAATTCACGCATGTCTCGGCCTGGACCGCTGGCCACATTCAGGACTGTCATTCGATCTGTGCCTTGGCGAGCAGCCAAGTGGGACTGCATCAGATCCTGAAAGTAGGCTTTCCGGTTTCTCACGGCGACAGGCGCAGCCTGGGAGTGAAAAAATAGGTCCCAAAGCCGGAGCTTCGGATTAGCACAGATTTTACGCGTATAAATATGATCGATGATCTCAAAGTCGCCGCTGTAGCCATACTTCCGCTCCATGGCCTCGGCCTGCATGGTGCCGGCAAGTTCCTGTTTAGAAAGATGCTGGACATAGGCCAATAGATCTCCATGGGCCACGACCCCCGCCCGTACAGCATCGCCAAGATGACGAATGGCCCGGTTGAGTACACCGTATTCCTGGGGTAGGGGGCCACCTTTGATGATGAAATCCTGAAAAAGATCATCAAACTGACTGAGCAGCGCTGAGTCTCTGCGGTTTTGAACCGGTAGATCCGTCATCATTAGAGAGGCTGTGGCTGTCATCTGGATGCGTAGTTTTTAAAATATCACTGCTGATGAATAGTCCGCAGGTGTGATTTATTAAAATAAACAAACAATCAGCCAGTGGCAACTTCGGAAAGTGCTCATTTTGAGGTTAATGAATTCTAATGGCTACAGTTGTTGTTTTCAATTCATTCAAATCAGTAATTCTGTGCTGCCAATTTAGGTTCTGTTTTGGAGCCTGCCAGAATCATTACGATCAGGATGAAGAAACACATCACGATCGAGAACAGGGGAAATTGCAGTGCAGGTGGTAGGCTATAGACCAAGGCTAGGGTGGGAACCCAAACTAACCAGTTCGTGATCATCACCGTCGGGCAGGTCCGCGTCCAAAAGTCGCGATTCAAAGAAGCCCGTGTTCGTGACCACGAGCAGTCTAAATCGATCCAGCGCAGCACAATGAGATAAGTCGGGACGAACCAGATCGGGCTGGCGACCAATTGGTCAAAAGCGACTTTGATGATGAGGGTCAGGACATCATTTCCATGACCAAAAAGAGCACCTTGCAGCCGATAAAAGAGATCGATCTCCATACCCCGATATCCCCAGAATACCATCAGTGCCAGCAGTCTTTGCCATCGTGACTTGGCTGGAAGAGTCCCCATCATCCATTGAATGCAGAAGGGCATCACGGCGGCGGCTAAGATCGTGGAAAGCAGCGAGAAAGCATAGGACCAGCGGGTTTTAAAAGTGCCGATGTTTTCCCAGACCTCTGTCACAGCAGGCACCTGATAATAAGTCGTGACGAGGGTGATTACCAGAAGGTTGAGCAAGAAGCAGGCGCTTCGATTTTGCCGAAACACAAGGCCGATGTGGGCTAGGATACTGGGTTTTGCAGTAGGTGAGTCGGGCATGGAAGAGTGGTCTCCATGATCCTCAATTTGTCCGAGGGCAACGTGATTTACACCAGGCGTCACCACAAACTGTGAAATCAGCAGATGGAGCCATGGAGTGCTGGAGCATTGGAAATCCACCACTCCAATACTCCTGGAAAGGAATCACAAATCGTGATGACGCGCGGTAAAGCTGCTTTAGCGCAAAGCCATTTTTAGATGGGTCAGTTCCTCTTCCGCCTGAGCTGAGTCATCCACCGTATCAGCAATGCGTTGCTTCATGAGTGTGCGGAAACGTTTTCTCAGGCGATGCACAGCTGTTTTTACGGAGTCCGCGCTCATCCCAAATTGAGCAGCAATGCTGGCTTGGCTTGTTGTGTCAGCATCTCCTGTTAGCCAAGGTTTGATCAGTTGAAAGAGGTCGAGTTTACCTTCAGACCGCATTTCTGACTCTAAATCATGTAAGGTGTCATCAAGCACGGTGATGGCCCATTGGCGATCAAAGGCAAGGTCAGACGAAACCGACTTTTCGTCGGTGAGCTGAAGTCCTGGCGCGCTGGTGTTAGATGGAGCGTTCCAGGGAATGAGTTCTACCCCGCCGCCACGCTTTGCCGCCATAGCGTGATCTCGTTGATCCGCTAAGTAGTGCTTCAAAGCGCCCAGTAAATAAGAGCGGAAGCGGCCTCGACTTTTCTCAGCCTTTTCCAAAGCACCGCCGGCCAGCAGCTTTTCAAAAAATCCATGGGCTAAATCACGGGCCATATCCTCGCTACGCCCTTCCCGTATGAGAAAGGCAATGACCGGCTTGTAGTAAGCTTCACACAATTCACTCAGAGCCACTTTCGCCGAAGTGTCTTCACCTCGAGAGTGGACTACGAGTGTCCAGCGAGTTGGTTGGAAGGAAGAGGTCATGGTTTCGGCAATGCATCCGGCGACAAATAGGAGAACCACATTTTCCCCACGATCTTGTCCCACGGCATGAAGAACTCATCAGGACTGCCGCCACGCTTGAGGCGAAGGCCTTTGTCTTCATTGGCGACGACGCGGGCCAGCCAAGTGTGACCGCTTTCATGTTGAAAGGCGATGAGTTCTCCGGCAGAAAAGCCGGTATCGAGTCTGGATGCCAGCCAGTAGCTGCCTTTGGCGACACCTGGCTCGCCGCCGTTCGGGATCGAATAGGCACCGACGATGAAGGACTTGATGAAAAGTGCGATCACCACGGCCACGATGCTCTGCCCGCTCCACTTCGCGAGGCGGCCGCGCGGTGGCTTTGGTGCAGCCACGGGATTCTGATGCATCCACCACAGCGTCGAAATCACCGAGGCCGCCACGGCGACAAGAGAGAGCGTGATTGCCGCCCAGGGATAGGAGTCCTGGTGGCGTGGTAGTTGATAAAACCCAGCGACGCCAGCGCCGATGACCGTGAGCGACCACCAGAAAAGTTGCTTACCGAAATGCGCGTTCACTTCATACCAGCGTTCGTCGGATAGAAAGGTGGAAGGCAAGCGCACACCATACCATGAATTCATCGGCACAAGCCGCAGCCACAGTGGTAGGCTGATTATGTAAAGCAGGATGCCCGTGCTGCCGATAACGGTGGGGATGATGAAACGAGCCATGGCGGCACCCGCTGTGGCCCATCGGTAAAGCAACCACCCAAGCAAAGCGCACAGCAGCAGAAATGCGGGAATCGTCCAAAATACAAGCGTCGATGGCGGGGATGCCGTCGGTGACATGCGGGATTGAAATTCCAATTGTCGCCGCGCCCACCACGGCATGATTATCATCGGTAGCATGAACGGTAGCCAGAGGAACGATCCTATGCTGACCCACCAGGAAGAGTTCGCCATGAACTGAAGCATCGGTGACAGTCCCGAAAGCGATTTGATGACATGCGGGGCGATGACCTCAGTCCCCATGCCATGCTGTGCGATGGCGACACCACCCACAGCGTTCCAGCCCATCGCAAAACCGCCTACCGTATTCCATCCCAAGGCCGCGCCACCTGCCGCCAGCGGTCCGATGCTCAAGCCGCCGACGCCTACCAGCAAGGCGAGCGCGAGTCCTCCCCACGAGATCAAACCGATGCTCACTCCGCCAATCGCAACACCACCCACGGCCATGCCGCCACAGGCGAAACATCCGCGTGCATAACCCCCAAAAGCGAACACACCGATAGCGATATCACCAAAGGCAAAGAAGCCGCGCGCCTCACGCTTGTGACCTGTTGAGGGATCGATCCCGGAGGTGACGTGTAGCAACGGCATGCCACAGAGGGTTCGCTTGGATTTGTATTCAAAGCTCTGGGAGCGCTGGGCCAGCACTCGCTGCATCGAGTGCGGCATGGAAGTCAGGCTTTCGATCTGTGTTTTAAATTCGCCTGCGCTTTGCTGTCGCCGACCACGCTCTTTTTCTAAAGCGCGAAACACCACCGCATCGACATTGCTATTGACGGCTGATTTCTCAGAAGGTGCTGCAAAGCGCCCGAGTGGCAGCTCGCCAGTGAGCAATTCATAGAGCACCACACCTAATGAATAAATATCTGCTCGATGGTCCACCGTCGAAGGTTGCTCGACCTGCTCGGGGGCCATGTAGGGAGCTGTGCCCAGTTTGGCGCCGCTTTGCGTCAGAAGCATGTCCTGTCCTGATTCGTCCTGAAGTTTAGCAATCCCAAAGTCAGCCATCTTGACCTCACCTTTTGAATTCAGCAGGATGTTTTCAGGCTTGATATCTCGATGCAGCACCCCTTGCTCATGAGCGTATTGCAGCGCAGTACAGATTTCTGGTACCACTTTCAGCGCCTGCTCGGGTGTGAAGCGCCCCGCCTTCATCGCCTGACGCAGATTGACCCCATCGACATACTCCATGAGCAGGTAGCAAAAGCCGCCACACTCACCGAAATCATAGACCGTCACAATGCTTGGATGATTGAGTCGAGCCAGCACACGGCCTTCACGCCTGAAACGCTCAGGGAATCCCAGCATGGCTGCTAGTCTTTTGGGCAGTACTTTCAGGGCTACCATTCGATCCAGACGCGGCTGTTTGGCTTTGAAAACCACTCCCATTCCACCTTGACCGATCTTTTCCACAATCTCCAAATCAGGAAAAGCCGAGGTGATCTCAGTGAGCGATGGGAAATCAGCGGCTATGAGAGGTAAGGTCTCCTGATCGGTTGCCAAGGTCGCAAGTGCCATCAGGCAGGACGGACACAGTCCCTGAGGTGCGTCTTCAGGCAGCGCAGCAAAGCATTGTGGGCACATGGGCGGGGTAATAGAGAGGCTCATGCTGACTTCCTGAGGTAATCATCGTTCAAGGTAACAAGAAATCTTTTCAGATCTCAAAGCAATGAGAAACCGAAGTCTCTGCATCCGACTTGTCACTTTTGCGGTATCTCCGTTTTAAATGCTTTGAAAGAGCAGGTGCATGCTCCTGATTTAATTTGTAAGATTTAAGCGTTTTTGAGCTAAATAGTTTAGGATCACGGACATGACTTCACCCACCGCTTTTCAAGATGCCCTTAATCGTCGTTTGTTTCTTCGAAACAGTGCGGCAGCACTTAGTTCGACGGCGCTAGGCTCGCTCATGGCTGGCTCAGCGGCTAATCTGCATCATGCGCCAAAGGCTAAGCGGGTGATCTATCTTTTTCAATCAGGGGCACCTTCTCAGATGGATCTCTTTGATCCGAAGCCGCAGATGGCGGCGCAGCGTGGCAAAGATTTGCCGGAATCGATCCGCAAAGGCCAGCGTCTGACGACGATGACTTCGGGCCAGAAAGCTTTTCCGGTTGCGCCTTCCATGTTCAACTTTTCCCAGCATGGCAAGGGCGGCATCTGGCTGAGTGATCTATGGAAACATCTACCCAAAGTGGCGGATGAACTGTGTGTGATCCGTTCCATGCACACTGAGGCGATCAATCATGATCCAGCCATCACCTTTTGTCAGACCGGCAGTCAATTGGCGGGTCGTCCTAGCATTGGCTCGTGGCTCAGTTACGGCCTGGGAAGCGCAAATGAGGACATGCCAGCGTATGTGGTGATGACTTCCTTTGGCACTGGTCGTCCGGACGATCAGCCGCTCTATGACCGTCTGTGGAGCAGCGGTTTTCTCCCCACGCAGCATCAGGGGGTGAAATTCCGTAACAAGGGTGATCCGGTCCTTTATCTCTCCAATCCTAGCGGGGTCACGCGTGAGTTACGCCGAGGCATGCTGGATGAATTGGCGGCATTGAATCAGCGTGATCATGCGGCGTTTGGCGATCCCGAGACCACGGCCCGAATCGCTCAATACGAGATGGCTTTCCGCATGCAGACCAGTGTGCCTGAGTTGGCGGACATCTCCAAAGAGCCGCAGCATGTGTTGGACATGTATGGGCCTGATGTGAAAAAGCCTGGCACTTATGCCGCGAACTGTTTGTTAGCACGTCGTTTGGCTGAGCGGGATGTGCGTTGCATTCAGCTCTTTCACATGGGCTGGGATCATCATGGTGGCCTACCAAGAGCCATTCAGGGTCAAATCAATGACACGGACCAAGCTACGGCTGCCCTCATCATGGATCTAAAACAACGCGGTCTGCTGGATGATACACTCATCGTCTGGGGCGGCGAGTTTGGCCGCACGATTTATAGTCAAGGAGCGCTGACGGAAACAAACTACGGCCGAGATCATCATCCTCGCTGTTTCTCCATCTTCATGGCTGGGGCGGGTGTGAAGAAAGGCATGACTTTTGGCGAAACAGATGATTTTAGCTACAACATCGTCAAAGATCCCGTTCATGTTCATGATCTCAATGCGACCATCATGCACCTGCTTGGCGTCGAACATGAGCGCCTGACCTATCGCTTCCAAGGTCGTGATTATCGCCTCACCGACATCCATGGAAATGTGGTGAAGCAGGTCCTGGTGTGAGTTTATTCGAGCGCTTTAGAGCTTCCCAAAGATTCTGCCATGGCCTCCCCTGCAAGGCGGGCTGTTGTCCATGCGGCCTGGAAATTGAAGCCGCCGGTGACACCATCAATGTCAAGAATTTCCCCTGCAAAATGTAGGCCTGGAGTCATGCGGCTTTCCATGGTTTTGAATTGAATGTCGCCAAGATGCACGCCGCCACAGGTAACAAACTCATCTTTATTCATGCTTTTGCCATCGACCTTAAATCGGCAGGCGCCCAACTCTTGGGCAAGGCGGCGCGCTTTTTCCCTTGGAAGATGAGGCCAGCGCAGTTCGCTCAGATCACTTGGAGAGTCGCTTAGCGCAGATTCCAGCAGGCCTTTCCAAAGTCGGCTTGGGATGCTGAATTGTGGATCGTTGGCAATGCTTTTTCGTGGTGATTCGATGCGCAGCTCGTCAAAGCGTTGCAGGATCTGAGCTTCGGTCTCTTGACCGGTCCAGTTGACGAGAATATCAAAACGATAGTCAAGCTTTTGAAGCTCACGCGCACCCCAAGCGGAGACCTTGAGGATGCCCGGTCCACTGAGTCCCCAATGGGTGATGAGAACTGGACCGGTGGCTTTGAGATTGAGCTTTGAGTCGGTCGAACTGACTTGAACCGTTGCCTCAGGAACAGATAATCCCGGCAGGCCTGAGAGACGAGTGTCAGCGATTTTGAAGGTGAATAGGGAAGGGGCGGCCTCCTCAATACGGTGTCCAAAGCTCGCGGCCAGATCAGCGCCGAATCGGTTTCGTGTGCCGCCGAGTGTCAGTAGGAGTCGTTTGCTGCGAATTTGTTCATCGGCATTCAGACGGAGAGTAAATAGGCCGTCAGCAGCGGCTTCAGCAGCCTCTAGGGCAGTGTGCGTGCGGATGATGACACCTGCTTTTTTAGCAGCACCCATGAGGCAGTCGATGATGCTCTGAGAGCTGTCAGATTGGGGGAAGACACGCCCGTCTTCCTCGATTTTCAGGGGCACTCCACGGTTCTCAAACCAGTCCATGGTATCGGTCGGGCTCCAATGGTGAAACGGGCCGATGAGTTGCTTGGAACCTCGTGGATAAAATTTGGTTAGAGCTTTGGGGTCAAAGCAGGCGTGGGTGACATTGCATCGGCCTCCACCCGATATTTTAACTTTGCCTAGCACCTGGCTGCTTTTTTCCAGAATGAGAACGCGGGTGCCTGGAGAGGCCTCAGCAAAAGTAATGGCACCAAAAAAACCTGCTGCTCCGCCTCCGGCTACCACGAGATCATAGTCGGAAGAATGGGAGTCGGTACTGGTTTGGCTCATGAGCCCGCCACCATGCCTGTTACAAGCTCAGGGCCAAGGATGAATTTAGCCGAAGTAAGAGTTTGTTGGCGGCTTTGAATTCCAGGTGGGATGTTGGACATTTTTATCGCATTGGAAACCCCGTGTCACGCAGGGATCACCCAGAAAGCTGGTCTTGGCAGCTGATATTTCAGGCTGAATGCTTCATTTGTGCAGCCTTCTGCAATGCAAGGTGGGTGAAGTTACCAAGCGGATTGTTTTCTGAATCTGCGCAGACCCAGTCTGAAATTTCGGCAATGGCTACTTCGACCTGAGCACCTTTTTTGAGCTTCGTGGTATGCATCGGATCATTCAGTAAATGACCGTGAATGTATTCTGGTTCGAGCCCAAACACTTGCAGCCACATATGCTCCACTTGGTCGTCATCGCCTGTGAACGGAGCTTTAACAATGAAGCGGTCATCGTCAGGTTTACGGTTTTTAAAGAGAGTCGCGAATTCCTGCCAGCGGCTTCTTGCTTCTGCAATGGCATTCTCAATGGTGTCTCCATCAGGAACGCCAATGACGGGTGCTTTAATTTCTTCGCGCAATGCATCAAGAGGGCTTTCTCCGCAGAGGATGACCTCCAAGGTCTCTGACCAAAGGTTGAGGAAATGGTGCTGCGGACAAAAGATGGCCATCACCTCATTGTCGGCGAGGGCTGAAATCGCCTTGCCGATTAGGCGATAAGCCTGCTCTTCATCCAACTTTGATTTGCCTGCCTGCATGAGGTCAACGGCTAGCCAGGCTTGATGGTTTCTGATGATTTCAGCAAAGCGCAAGTTTGGAACATTCGAGGCGACTTCATCAGCTTCATCGAAATAGTTGCTGTCGCGATTGTGAACGAGGAAAGCGGCGAAGCTTGGTTTAGTAACGACCACAATGAACATGGGGTTATCCCCTGCAACAAAGCCGTCCGCATTTTCAGCATCGTCTTCCTCACCGGTAATATTTAGATCCCAAGCTTCTGATAATGCATTAGCGAGCACTTTTGCCTCTAGATAGCGCTGCTGACTTCGCAGATGAACTAGCGAGATGATTGGTTCTTTATCCAAAGGTGAATCAGGTTTGTCCTCATTCGTAGAATCATCTGTGAAGTCGTCGATCAATCCATTGTCGGGATTCTTCCATAGACCATACCCAATGAACGCCAATGACAAAGCATAGATAAATTGATGGGTGCTGAACTCACGGCTGATCAAGCTGTAAATCTTAACCGCTACCAGATAGAGGATCAGCGCGAGACCAAGTTTTTGAGCCCACTTTTGTCGCATTAGCAATCCACAAACGACGATGCTGAAAAGGGCAAAAAGGCCCCACATGACGGTACTCTTTGAGGTGCTAGCTATCAGATACCAAGTCCATGCATTAATTCCCAAAAAAGCGGCGGCAATATTCCAGCCCGTAGTCAGGCGATTAAATAGTGATTTCATTCACAAATTTGGCACGAGGTGCATCACACTCGCAAGCCGATTTTGCACTGCAACGACTGAGTCGTTTGCAGCAGTTCAGACAAACATCCTTTACGGTTTCCCTCTGCCTACACATGGAAGCATCATCGCGTCTCTCATGCCATGCAGGATCTTTTTATCGGCGGGGCAGACGGTGGCCAGCACGCCGCTGAGTCGTGTTTCTTCGCTGTCTTTGGGCACAAAATAATAGGGGCAGAGACGGACGCGGGATTTCATCATCGTGGTCTCCTGGCGCTCTTCATCCCAGGCGGGATGCTGCACCACTTTACCACGATGAAAGCGCTGCATGATGTAGGGTCCGGTCGGGAAGCTGGCTAGGGCCTCATCCAGCGCAGCGGCCCATTGTTGCTGAGAGAGATCATGGCCGATGGAGACGCTGCGTGATCCCCAGCCGACCTCGGAGAAACCGCTGATTTTGAGCACCAATTCACGCTGCTTACTACCAAAACGTTTCGATTCCTGCCAGGACTGAATATTCAACCCTGGATAGACAGCGAAGGGCGGAATCGGTGTCGGGTCCATGACCCAGCCCTGAGGGATGCAGCGTTGCAGAAGTTTTAAGTGATCCGTGTTGAGTGCGGAGCGCCAGAAGTCTTGAAGCTGGGGCGACCAGAAGAGTGCCAGCCAGAGTTTTTCTTCTAAATGGGACTTTAGGGGAGGTGTTATCGTCATCTCGCCCTCTTGCGCCATTTTGATCATCTCATCGGCCAGTTCCACGTTGGCGAGATCGAAGAGTTCAAAGAATCGGTAGATGCTGGAGCCGATGAGTTCAGTTGGTGTCAGATTCCAGGGATTCATGACACTTCGCGGTAGTCCACCAGAGAGGGCATTGAGTCTGCTGATCAGCCATTCCATCTCAGGCTGGTAATCTCCCGACTCGCGGGAAACGAGAACGTCTTCATGGGGGAAAGCGGCGGCAAATCCGTCAATCATGCCACTGGCACCACCGATCACGGCTTGGCCTATGGCTGCGTAGGTTTCATTGAGCCAGCCGGTCAAACCGATGCCGCCAGGTAGAGAGTCGAGCTCTGAAATACAAACGCCATCTTCGGTCAGCACAAGATCAGGGCGTAAGACGCTGGGCAGATCATCCCGCCACTGCTTTTGGCGGCTAAGTGCGATCACACGTTCTGGTTTTCCCTGATCCAGCAGACGTGCCACCCAGGCGATCTCCGGTTTTTCTAGGCTGTCAAAATAGAGCTGATTGCAGCAGCGCTGGAACGCCCGCAGCGCAGGGCCGAGTGACTCAATGAGATCGACTGTGTCCTTATCCAAGGCAAAAGCCTCCGGAGAAAGCACCCATTCCTTATCACGAAACATGCCTTCTTCAGGAAAGGCGTGGCGGAGATGAGCGATGCGTTCAGCAGGTGACATGGGCAGCCTTAGCAATGGCGCGTCCTCTTCCGTGATCAACGCAAAGATGTCAGACTCACGCCTTCCAGCCGTAACTGTGGTACTGGTCTTCGAAGTGGCCGTCGGGGTGGCAGGTGATTTGGAGGAAGCCTTCGGGGTTGCCATGGACTGGGCCAGCCCCACGGATTGGTTCTGGGTCGCAAATGCCCGTCATCGAAGATGATCTGGAACGGATGCATCAGAGAATTTTTTTGAGTCTGCCAGTCTTTGGGGCCCGCATCCCCGTCGCGGCAAGCCATTTAGGCGCCTCCTCTGGGGTATTCGGACGTTCGACAATGACTCGCCTGATCGCTGCAAATGTGCGCTATTAGTCAACTGTGGTATCAAGTGTCGCTTTCACAGTTTCAGAATTCGTTTCAGCAATCCACGAACTCCACGCTTGCTCTGTGACGGGGATCGTCTTTCTTCTAGCTACATACTTGGAATCTATGACGATCTCCTTTTTTAAACCCAGACGGCTGCGTGAAGCAGCTCTCCATGAGTATTGTCTCCAAGGAGGCCCGAGCTGATGGCTGGGGTGGCTGTTTCATGTCCGCAATGCTCGGCACCGTTGCCGCGCGTGGCGCTTTGGCGTTCGGTGAAGTGTGGGTCTTGCGGTGCGCTCATCACGAAAACGGAATCACTGGTTCAGCGTGATACGTTTCGGCAGGCTCTCCTCCGCGCTCGCTCATCCTCAAGCGCAGGACAGGCCATTCAATGCGGCGGGCAGGCTTTCACTTTGATGGAGCGGCTCGGCCAGGGACAGGTGTCCGAAGTCTATCTTGCGCAACGCATCGGGCCAATGCCGTTTCTGGCGGTTACGAAGCTGTCATCCGCGAGTCATGCGGCGGAGGCTCATACGCGCGAGGCCGCCGTGCTGCGTGAGCTGCAAAGTCTCGCTGGCGAGGGGGCGGATGCGTATTTCGGGCAATTGCTGCCTCACGTGGTCGCGGTAGGTGCGGTGGCGGGTGATGTGCCGCGGCATGCGTTGATTTTAAAAGCACCGAATGGCTACTGGGGCAGTCTGGCGGACCTGAATGTGCGTTTTCCGCAAGGACTTGACCCTCGTCACGCGGTGTGGATCTGGCGTCGTGTGCTCGGCATGTTGGCTTTTGTGCATTCGCGCGGTTGGGTGCATGGCGATGTGCGGCCGGAGCATGTGCTGGTGCATCCAGGCGATCATGGCGCGAGGCTGATCGGCTGGGCTTCGGCTCAAAGGGACGCCAGTGGGGCGCTCCAGGCAAATGATCTAATGCGCATTGCCCGCGTGATCCAGATTTTACTCGGCGGTAGCTCAGAATCGGCCAGCGGCATGAATCAGGTGCCTTCGGAGCTTTCGGCGCTGGTGAAGCATGCCGCTCAAGAGGCAGCTTATTGCCAACAGCACGGCGCGTTGGGTATCGACGCGATGCTTCGCAGCGCGGCAGGTGTTGCTTTTGGTCCGCCTGCATTTGTTCCTCTCGATCTCTGATTTCTAACATCTATTCATCAACACCTCACCTCAATCCTCATCTCATGGGCTACGGAAACTACTCATTCGCTGCACACTCCGCACTGGCGGCAGGTCGTGCACATCAGGCTGGCACGGAAGTCTTTACCCAGCGTCAATGCCATGCGCTGATGAATCCGAAGGGGCTCAAAGTGCGCGAATGCCGCGACAGCCAGGATCATCCCGACTCGCTTGGCATCGCCTTTGCGCTCGATGTCACGGGGTCGATGGGAAGTATCCCGCATATGCTCGCGAAGGAGGAATTGCCCAATTTCATGAAGCTCATCACCGCCTGCGGCATCGCGCATCCGCAGCTCATGTTCATGGCCATCGGTGATGCAAACTCCGATGCCGCAGCGCTTCAGGTGGGGCAGTTTGAGAGCACGGCGGAGCTGATGGATCAATGGCTGACATGGAGCTATATCGAAGGCGGCGGTGGCGGCACCGGCCACGAGAGCTACGAGCTGGCCTTTTATGTCGCGGCGCAGCACACGGATATGGACAACATGGTTAAGCGGAAAAAGAAGGG
Source organism: Verrucomicrobiaceae bacterium (assembly GCA_027489965.1). Lineage (GTDB taxonomy): Bacteria > Verrucomicrobiota > Verrucomicrobiia > Verrucomicrobiales > Verrucomicrobiaceae > Prosthecobacter. The sequence continues at coordinate 7,177 of JAIXZA010000133.1, read as the reverse complement.
CTACCTTTTCCTCACCGGCGACGAGCTTCCCTATCCCGCTGTGTCACGTCATCACATCGAGGGGCTGATCGGTGACAAACTCGATGAGGATATCCCCATCGAGGAAGTCATCGCCGCCGCGGCAGAGAGCTACCATCTCTTTTTCCTCATACCTGATCCCGGACGTGGAAAAACGGTCGCGCCGCGCTGGCGTGAGCTGCTGGGTGATCACACTATCCAAATGGAGTCACCGAAGGATACCTGCATCGTCTCTGCGGCGCTCGTTGGAATCACGGAGGGAGTCATCACGGATCTCGATGCCCTCGCGGCCGCCTTGACTGCCAATGGCATCAGCTGTGAGCATGTCGGCTCCACCATCCGCGCCATTCGCGACTATGCCGCGCTGCACAAGCTGCCCGGCGTCACCGTTGCCACGGCCTCATCGGCCCCGACGGGCAAGTCCTGGTGGAAACGCCTTTTTGACTGAGAACTGCGCCGCCGTGTGAATACCACGCGCTACGCATCGGTGCTGGGCCTCGGCTTTGGCGACTGCGGTAAGGGCCTCTTCGTCGATGCCATGGCTCGGCGCTGGCAGGCGCACGCCATCGTGCGCTTCAATGGAGGCGCTCAGGCCGGTCACAATGTGGTCACGGCGGAGGCGCATCACACCTTTTCGCAGTTCGGCGCGGCATCCTTTGTGCCAGGAGTTCGGACCTTACTGCTAGATCCCGTGATCGTGCATCCTACCGCGCTGATCGTCGAGGCGCAGGTGCTCGCTGCCGCTGGAGTCGGTGACGGGTTGTCTCGTTTGGAAATCGACGGCCAGTGCCGCATCACCACGCCCTTTCACCAGGCTGCAGGCCGCTTGCGCGAGCTTCTGCGCGGCTCCGCTGCGCATGGCACCTGCGGGGTCGGGGTCGGCGAAACGGTGCGGCATGCTTTGGAGTATCCAGAGCAGGTTTTGCGCTATTCGGACCTTCTTCACCCCAGCGTGGCTCTCGAAAAGCTGCAAGCCATTCGCCAAACTCTGCTGACCGAGTTTAAGCCCCTAAGCTCACCAGCACACGCGAAGGAATGGCGAGTGCTCCAGAGCGAAAGCGTCGCCGCCGAATGGCTGAACACCGCCCGAGCCATCGCTCGACAATGTCCGCCCGCATCGCTTGATGCCATTCATTCACGACTCACCCAAGCAGGCACCGTGCTCTTTGAAGGAGCGCAAGGCGTCCTTCTCGATGAATGGCGCGGTTTTCATCCGCACACCACCTGGAGCACTATCAGCACCGCTGCCGTCGAGCAGGCACTTGCGCGTTTCGGAATCACCCCTCACGTCGAGCACTACGGCGTCCTGCGCAGTTACCTCACCCGCCACGGTGTAGGCCCGCTGCCGACAGAGGACCCCGCTTTGGATGACCTGCTGCCTGAGCCGCATAACACCGCTCAGGGCTGGCAAGGCCACTTTCGACGCGGTCACCCGGATGCTGTGCTTTTGCGATACGCCTTGGAATCCGTCGGAAATCTCACCGGACTTCTTATCAGCCACCTAGATGTCTTTGAAAGAGGTGTGAGCTTGAACTGGTGCCACGCTTATCAAACCCAACACGGTCTGCTAAATCGACTCCCCAGCGTGGAGTCGCCTGATTTGGTTCGCCAACAAGGTCTCACGGACCTTTTGCTTAAAGTCGCACCTGTATTTGATCGCGAGCCGACCTTGAACGCGAGCACTTGGATCGAAAAGCTCGCCGAGGTGACCTCCGTGCCGGTGAAGATGACTTCGCGCGGAAACACTCATCGAGATGTGGTGGAAAGATGAGGATTAAGGACTGCCGAGAAGCACGCGCAGGCGTTTACGCCTTCCAGCCGTAGCTGTGATATTGGTCCTCGAAGTGGCCGTCGGGGTGGCAGGTGATTTGGAGGAAGCCTTCGGGGTTGCCGTGGACGGGGCCTTTCCACCACATGCCGCAGACGGCTCCGCCTTGCAGGTAGGTGACTTTGTCAAACTGGATGCGCTCGGAGATATGGCCGTGGCCGCTGAGGACGAGTTTGAGGTTGTAGGGATTGAGCATCTTGCGGAACTCGAAGACATTGCCCACGAGCGCCTTGCCGCCGATTTTGATCTTGGGACCGAGGATGACCTGATCCCAGACGCTGTAGAAAGGAATGTGGGTGACCATGACGATGGGCGTTTGTTTGCCGGTTTTTTCGAGGTCGTTTTTGAGCCAGGTGAGCTGGTCGTCATCAATCCAGCCTTTGTATTCAAGGTCGTTTTCCTGGCCGATGCTGTCCAGGATAATGAAGTGCCAGCCGCCGTGATCAAAGCTCTGGTAGGTGCGGCCTTTGCCGTAGCGGTCGGAGAAGAGTTTCTTGCCGTAGTCATGGTCGCCTGGTTTGACGATGGCTTTTTTGGACCAGCCACAGACGTCGTGATTGCCGATGGTTTGGTAGGTCTGGTAGTCGAGGTGTTTCATGGCCTCGTCCCAAAGCTGCCACTGGGTGTGAACGCGGTCTGAGCCCATATCGAGGGCATCCATGATGAGGTCACCGCCGGTGATGGCGAAGTCGGGTTTCTGTTCCAGCGCGTTGGCTTTTGCAAAGCAGGCTTTGACGCCTTCGACAGCGCGGAGTTCAGGCTGAATATGGGCGTCGGTGAGGAAGGCGAAGCTGAAGGGCTTGGCCTCGTTTTCGGCAGATTTCAGGATGCTGGGCGCGAGCAATGAACTGGTGGTGGCAGTTAAAAGGCGGCGGCGAGTGAATCGGGTCATGTGGTGAATACGCAGAATGATGGCTGAGATATCAGGATGTCTCACAGGATGTTTCCAGTGATCGATCCAATAAATCTTTGGATATACAGCAATCTAGCGTCCTGCCCTTGCAGTGAGTGGTCGGTTGCATGATGATTGGGGATGATTCGTCTCGCTACTCTTTCTCTCATGGCTTTCGGCGCAGGGCTTTTGGCGCAGGAGACAACGCCGCCCCTGCAGCGTATGCCGTTGGGCACTGCGGGAACGCTACCGGCTGACACGACGATCTTGTCTCAGCGCGCAGCGGCGGCTTTTGCCAAAAAGGACTGGGATGGTGCACGTGCGGCCTATCAGGAGATGCTGACTTTGGATCAAGAGAATGCTTTAGCCTGGGCCAATTTGGGGGCGGTTCAGCAGCAAGCAGGCCTGGCCAAAGAGGCGCTGGAATGCTTTGAAAAATCGGTTCTGTATAATCCTGGGCTTGTGCAGTCCTGGAATGCGCTGGGTCTTCTGTATTCGGCCAAAGGGGACACGTATCAGGCGATGTCTATGTTTAGCCGTGCGATCCATGAAGATCCTGAAGATGCGCGTGCCCATAATTATTTGGCGATCACGATCCGTAGCCTAGGCTGGAATGCGGCTGCCGAGTCTGAGCTGCAACGCGCGATCGAGCTGAATCCGAAGTTTGGGATTGCCCATTTTAATTTGGCACTGCTTTACATGGATCAAAGGCCGCCAAGCACCGAGCTGGCCAAGATGCATTACAAGAAAGCTCAGTTTTTAGGGGTAGAAAAAGATGAAGTGCTAGAGCGGAGGTTGGCCGAGTGAGCTGGGATCTGGAGTCACAATGTGAGGATCTCCGTGCTCAGGGACTCTGGCGTGATTTGCGTCTGCTGGAGGACGTGAAGGGGCCGATTGTGCACGTCGATAACCAGGAGTTGATCAATTTTTCCTCGAATGACTATTTAGGCTTGGCCTCATCTACAGAGCTTATAGAAGCCTTTAAAGAAGGTGTGAGTCTTTATGGCGCGGGTTCTGGGGCCTCTCGATTGGTGAGTGGCACACAGAGGCCACATCTTCAGTTAGAGGAGGCTTTGGCTGATTTTAAACAGACTCAGGCCGCCCTGACCTTCAGCAGCGGTTATGCGGTGGCGCTGGGTACGATTCCAGCTTTGATGGGTGCTGCGGATACGATCATTTTGGATAAATTATGTCACGCCTGTTTGGTCGATGCGGCACGTCTGAGCGGCGCTACGATTCGTGTTTTCCCACACAATCATGTCGAGAAACTAGAGCGCTTGTTAGCGACTGCTAAAGGCCGTGTGTTAGTTGTGACTGAGGCGATCTTTAGCATGGATGGCGATGCTTGTGCACTGGCAGAGATCGTAGCTTTGAAGGAGCGTTATGGTGCCTGGCTACTTCTTGATGAAGCTCATTCTGTCGGTGTGCTCGGTCCACAGGGCAGGGGACTGGCAGCGGCTCTGGGCCTAGAAAGCAAGGTGGAGCTGCATATGGGAACGCTAAGTAAGTCTTTGGGGCTATCGGGTGGTTACCTTGCAGCCTCACGTCAGGTGATCGACCTGCTGATCAATCGTGCACGCAGTCTGATCTACTCGACAGCTCCGCCTCCAGCATTGGCTCATGCGGCTGTTCACGCTTTAGCCTTGCTATCTGGTCAGGAGGGCGATCTGCGCCGGCATCGGCTCTGGGCTTACCTTGCGATTTTGCAACCGGAGAGTCAGCCAGCTAGCGCCATCTTGCCAAAAGTGATTGGTGACGAAACTCGGGCGCTTAAGGTGAGTTTAGGGTTGAAAAGTAGGGGTTTTCTTATTCCTGCCATTCGCTATCCGACCGTGTCACGAGGAAGCGCAAGATTGCGAATTACTTGTACTTCAGGGCATTCGCAGGCTCAAATTGAGCAATTGAGAGCGGAGTTGCAGTCCGTCGGTGAGGCCAAATAACCTCCACTTTGAGCTCAAGTTGTCGATAAGTTTTCAGACTCTATTCACAGGTTATTCACAGTGATAAAAATAACTTTTGTCTAACCTCTCGAAGCTAATATTTTCTGCACGTTCGGGCTTCCCTTTGATCCTGTTTTTAAACGCTCTTAATGCGTGGAACCCTTACACTAAGAGCGAGGAACGAAACGAATCTGTCACCTCTGGATTTCAGTCGATACAGTCAAGCTAGTTGATGCATTGAACTGGCGTGATTGATCTTGTTTGGTTTTATTTGATTGATAATGAGGTGTTTGATTGATCCTTCAAGGTTTGGAGGAGCGTCCGTATTCCGTGTGGATTTTTGGGCTTTGAAGGGCATGTTCGGCATTCAGGATGCCGTTCCTTAGGAATTATCTTAGTGTATCAAAAAGACCGCTGTCCCGATGGTAGTGATCGGAACAGTGATCCAATTGTGACTAGGATCGTGAGTTTTATGATGGGGCCACAACTCTTGGTATTGCCCCCATTTATTCACCTTTCTTCACAAGCGCTGAGAAAGTTATTTGGTGGCGGATTTTTGACCTAGCTTATCAGTCCCATGCGCTGCCAAAGTGGGCTAGTCCGCGTGTTGAGAATCAGAGCCTAGCTCACTGCCGCTCTTGCGATTTTATCACAGGATTGGACGTCTAGCTTGCCCGAGGACAGGATGGGGATGTCGGCAACACGGACCATCTTTTTTGGGATCCAGAGTGGGGGCATGCCTTTTTCAAGCAGTCGATAGCGTAGATCCAGGATCTCTTGCTGTTCAGGGCCGCCTGGGATGGCGGTAAGTAGAATCAGCGCCTCGCCTTTATCAGGATCAGGCACACCGACGATGGCGATCTTGCGGCTGGCCTCGTTTTCCAGGCCCATGGCCTTGACCAAGGCCTCTTCGACCGTTTCATGGGGAACCATTTCACCAGCGATCTTGCTGAATCGGCTCAGGCGTCCCTCAATGTAAAGAAATCCGTCCATGTCCACGCGGCCGATGTCGCCAGTGCGGAACCAGCCATCTTTGTTTTTTACTTCGCTCGTGCGTTTCTCATCGTGCAGGTAGCCTTCAAAGATGTTGGCTCCTTTGAACCAGATCATGCCGCTGGAATGGATGGGCTGCGGTTCAAAGGTCTCTGGGTGGGTGATCCGCACGCTGAGACCTGGGACCATCTGCCCGACGCTGCCTTGGCGATGGCTGGGAATCCAGACATAGCCAGCGGATTCCTCTCCCAAGGGCTTGGGATTGGGCAGATTGACATTGGACACTGGGGAGGTTTCAGTGAGGCCGTAGCCTTCATAGACACGCTTGCCAAATTTGGTCTCAAAGGCGTCTGATACTGTCGTTGGTAATTTTTCAGCGCCCGTGACACAGAGCTTGATGGAGGTCAGCGCTTCCTTGTTCACGCCACGCAGGTAACCGCGCAGAAAGGTCGGCGTGGCGATCATGAGGCTGACGCGGTGTTTCTCGATTAACTCAGCCAGCTTCTTGGTTTCCAATGGGCTTGGATAGGTCACTAGATTCACTCCGCCAATGATCGGATACCAGAGGGTCACTGTGCAGCCAAAGCTGTGGAAAAGCGGTAAGCTACCCAAAATACTGTCGCTCTCCGTCATGCCGAGGCGACTGCCGAACTGGATGACGTTGGCGATCATGTTGCGGTGACTTAGCACCACACCTTTTGGCAAACCTGAACTGCCACTGGTGAAAAGCAGTAGAGCCTCTTCATGGCCACCCTTTTTTGGGATTCCCAAGATCGTGGCCAGCAGGGATGCCGGCAGGATTTTGCTCAAAACCAGCCAAAGGCCAATTTTGATTTTCATTTTTGGCAGTGCGCGCTCGATGAGGATGAGCTGTTTGCTGGGTGGCCATGGGAAGCTCTGAACTTTACGCACAAAGATGTCGGCTGTGATAAAGCGGTCCATGTCCCCGGCCTTAATCCCATGCTCAATCGAAGCACGACCTGCGGTGAAATTCAGGTTTACCGGAACTTTGCCTGCAAGCAGCACGGCCACATTGGCAATCAGACCACCGACTCCTGGAGGCAGGACAACTCCAACGCGTTTCTTTTTCGTCTCGGATTGAATGACTTTGGATAGAGCGATGGCGATGGCCAGGATCTTGTCATAGCCGAGAGTTTTGTCGTCCTTGCCATCGATGATCTTGTTTTTGCCGCCGTGCTTTTTGAGCCCCAATAAAAGGGCATAAGCCAGGTGCATGTTCAGCGCTGGATGCGCCGAAAAGCATTGTTCTGCCAGGGCAAGCATGGACTCTTGATAAGCAGCCAAATTCACTTCTGCTGTGCCGCGTAAAAGACTGCCAAAGGCAAAGATAGCGTCGTCTTCCTTGTAGCGGGACTCGATGTCTAGGGCGATCTCCAAGCTGCGTTGGATGTAGATCGGCAGTACTGGCATGCCGGGTTTGAGAAGAAACTCCAGCTTGCTGCCAGGAACGGTACTCATTGGCGCATTGATGACGGCAGCCAGGGC
>JAIXZA010000104.1 GCA_027489965.1 Verrucomicrobiaceae bacterium | reverse complement strand
GTGTGGAGATGGGGCTGAAGTAACCGGTAGGTCCGCGCTGCATTGTCAGGGAATTAAAGAGAATGGCGATATTCTTTCAAGGCTGCCTGAGATTGTAAGCTGGTGAACATTTGTCCAGAAGAATGAAAGAAAATGACGGTTTTCTTTCAATGCAGGCAAGGTTTGGAAGGGGGCGATTATTTTGAGGCGTGCGGCAGGAGAGCGGTATCAATCAGTTTTTCGAACTGTGCCTCCATTTTGGCGGCGAGGTCGGCGGGGAGATCGTTGGGTGTCGGCGGCTGCCGATCGGCATGAGAATGGCGGCGGTGCCGGTTTCGATGGCGATTTCGACGACGGATAATTGGTCGGAGATGGTTTCGATTGAGCCGCCGATGTTGAGACTGCCGGCCACGACGGTGCCGCCCTTGAGGCTTTTCTGGAGGAGGGAGGAACAGAGGGCGAGGAGGACGCCGACCCCGACTCCGGAGCCGCTTTTGGCACTGTCGAAGGCGCGGAGCTGGATGGAGAATTCGTGGGCGCGCGGGTCGCGGTCGCCGACCAGTTCTTTGGCCCTGACGTAGAGGTTCTGTTCGGCGCAGCGGACGGCTTCCTTGAAGGGAGGCGGGGCTGGCTGATTGAGGATTTTCACGCCGCTGCCTGGGCCTTCAGTGACATCGACGCGGAACAGACCGGGATTTTCTCCGCCGCCGCCCGGGAACAGCTCAATTCTTTCGAGAGTGTCGAAAGAATCTCCCGCTCGGGCAATGCGTCGACGAGCGCGATCATCCGGGGTAGATTCGGGGCTGAAAATCCGCCACCTCAGACCTCTAAATGTCGTGACAGTGTCACGACAATCTTCGCGCCGGATGACGTCCGTTTTGATCCCGGGATCTCACGACGAATTTGGCTGCCGACCTCCCAATAGAGTCGCGTCAGTGAGTCCGGGGAACAATCCGCGCACTGCCTCCCAAGTGATCGACTGCATCTGACGGGGCAGATGGCCTTGGTTTACCTTGCACTTTGCAGACTGGGATTCCTCGACTAAGTGAGATCTCCGCAGCCACACGCATGACTTCATTGTCCCCCCCATCGTCCGATTACCTTTCCACGCCAAGTGCCATGCCCGCTGGCAACTCCCGGGTTTGTGGGGGGGCGTTCCGCTGCGCGACCTGCACGCCGGCCCGCGGGGGATGTGGCGTGCGCTGGCACCTTGCATTGCCTGTCCGATGACCAGTCTCAGCGAACTCAAATCAGGCCTCGCCATCACCGGCCTTGTACCTGGCCTAGTGGTCAGCGTCATCGCGGCCACTCCCATCGGCCCGGACGCGGTCCAAGTCGTTTACAAATTGCCCGACGGAACTCTCCGGGAACAGCTGGTTTCCTCCTCGGACATCGGGGCCATTTCGGTGGCCACAGTGGAGCGTCCTTGGTCCTTCGATGGCGATGGCGAGGCCTTCAAGCTCGCGGTGGAGGCGAAGCGCATCGACCTCGCCTTCCTGTTCGACCCCATGATGGCTGTCCACACGTCGAATGTGGAACCGCTCCCGCACCAGATCACCGCCGTTTATGAGTCCATGCTGCCGCGCCAGCCGCTGCGGTTTGTGCTCGCAGACGACCCCGGAGCAGGGAAGACGATCATGGCCGGCCTCTACATCCGGGAACTGATCATGCGGGCGGATTCCCGCCGCATCCTTGTGGTCGCCCCGGGCAGCCTGGTCGAGCAATGGCGGGACGAGTTGTTCGAGAAGTTCGGTCTTCAGTTCCAAGTCTTCTCTGCGGCCTTGGAAGCAGGCTCGCCCAGCGGCAATCCGTTTGAGGATTCTGACCACCTGATTGTCCGGCTTGACCAGTTGTCGAGAGACGAGGTCGGGGAAGGGGCTGAAGAGAAGCAGCCTGGCCCGCTCCAAACTAAGCTTCTAGCTGCCGGATGGGATCTAGTCATCTTCGACGAGGCGCACAAGCTCGCAGCCCATTACTTCGGTGCAAAACTGAACAAGACCGCGCGGTTCCGTTTCGCTGAACGCCTTGGTGCCTGCACCCGGCACCTGCTGTTGATGTCCGCGACGCCGCACAACGGCAAGGACGAGGACTTCCAGCTTTTCCTGTCGCTGCTCGATTCCGACCGTTTTTACGGCAAGTTCCGTGGCGGCGGCGATGCTGCCCACAAGGTGGATGCCAGCGACCTCATGCGCCGGATGGTGAAGGAGGAGATGGTGCGATTTGACGGCACGCGTCTGTTCCCCGAGCGCAAAGCCTACACGGCCAACTACAAGCTTTCCGACCTTGAAGCCGCGCTCTATGAGGCGGTCACCACCTATGTGAAGACCGAGATGGGCAAGGCTGACGCGCTCAAAGGCCCGCGAAAGGGATCTGTCGGCTTCGCGCTCACCGCGCTCCAGCGCCGCCTCGCATCGAGTCCCGAGGCCATCTTCCAATCTCTCAGACGACGCAAGGAACGGCTGGAAAAGCGCCTGCGCGAAGAGCGCCTTCTTTCCCGCGGACAGCAGTTCACTGCCCAGAATCTCGAAACCCCGCCCGATGACGACGACGACCTCACTGCCGAGGAGCAGGAGGACCTTGAGGAAAAGCTCGTGGATACTGCCACTGCGGCCGAGACCATTGCCGAACTCGAAGCCGAGATCATCATCCTTGCCGACCTCGTCGTTCGGGCGCGTGGCGTGGTGGACTCCGGCATGGACCGCAAGTGGGACGAACTTTCGAAAATCCTCCAAAACAATCCTCACATGCGTGACGCCGATGGCCGGCAGCGGAAGATGATCATTTTCACCGAGCACAAAGACACGCTCAACTATCTGGAATGCAAGATCGGCGGCGTCCTAGGCACGCCCGCCGCCATTACCACCATCCACGGCGGCGTGAATCGCGACGAGAGGCGCAAGCGTCAGGAAATGTTCCGTTCGGACCCGGAAGTCCGCGTCCTCCTCGCCACCGATGCTGCGGGGGAAGGTGTCAATCTCCAGAACGCCAACCTGATGGTCAATTACGACCTGCCGTGGAATCCGAACCGCCTCGAACAACGATTCGGGCGAATCCACCGTATCGGCCAGAACCAAGTCTGTCACCTCTGGAACCTCGTTGCCAACGAGACCCGCGAGGGAGAGGTCTATCACCGCCTGCTCACGAAGCTGGAAACCATCAACGAAGCCTTCAACGGCCGCGTTTTCGACATCCTTGGCGAAGTTTTCGAGGAACGCAGCCTCAAGGACCTCCTGCTCGACGCTATTCGATACAACGACCAGCCTGAGCGCGCAGCCGAGCGCCTCCGGACCATCGACAACGCCTTCGACACGTCACACATCAAAGACCTGCTCGAACGCAACGCCCTCGCGCAGGAAACGATGAGCCAGGAACGCCTCTTCGCGGTGAAGGAGCAGATGGAAATTGCCGAGGCCCGCCGCTTGCAGCCGTACTTCGTGCGATCCTTTTTCGCCAAAGCGTTCGAAAGCCTCAACGGAGCCATGTATCCCCGAGAGCCAGGTCGATTCGAGATCACGCACGTCCCCGCCCTCATCCGCGAGCGCGACCGCCAGATCACCGGGCGCAATCGCCGCGAACTCGCTCCTGTGCTGAAGCGCTACGAGCGCGTCTGCTTCACAAAGGAGGCGGTCCGCCCGCTCGACCGGCCGAACACCCCCTTTGCCCAGATGATCCACCCCGGTCATCCGCTCATGCTAGCCGTCAGCGACCTTGTGCTGGAGCAGCACAGCAATCTGATGCGCCAGGGCGCGATCCTTGTGGACCCTGCCGACGATTGCGGCGAGCCATCGCTCCTCTTCCTGATCACCCACGAAATCAAGTCAGGCGACAGCACCGTCCTTTCGAAGAGGCTTCAGTTCGTTCGCGTGACGCCCGACGGGAATGCCGGCTTTGCCGGCTGGGCACCGCACCTTGATTATGGGTCGCTTGATGCCAGCGACCGCCCCTTGCTGGCAGATCTACTCGCGTCTGATTGGATTCGCGCCGACTTGGAGCAACGCGCGCTCGCCCTCGCCGCCACGACGCTCGTCCCCGAGCACTACAGCGAAATCGCGACACGCCGCATCGCCCATGTGGACAAGACGCTGGCCGCGGTGCACGAGCGGTTGACGAAGGAAATCGCCTTCTGGTCCGACCGCTGGGTGCGGCTCAAGGAAGATCAGGAAGCCGGGAAAGACGTGCGCCTGAACCTCGACAACATCCAGCGCACCATCAACGACCTCGAGGGACGTCTGGAAAACCGGAAGAAGGAACTGCAATCCATGCGCCACATCACCAACGGCACGCCCATAGTGCTCGGTGGTGCCCTCGTCGTCCCCATCGGGCTGCTGCGGAAGCTGCGCGGTGAACCAGCCGCTGATGCCGCCGGTTTCTCCGCCGACCCCGTCGCCCGCGCCCGCATCGAACGCCTTGCCATGGATGCCGTCCGCCGCGCCGAAGAAGCCAGAGGCTGCCGCGTGGTGGACGTCTCCGCGAAAAAATGCGGCTGGGACCTCACCTCCTCCCCCCCGGACGTCGACGGCCGCACTCCTTCGTCCCGCCACATCGAGGTCAAAGGCCGCGCCATCGGAGCAAAATCCATCACCATCACCCGCAACGAAATCCTCTACGCCCTCAACCAGGCCGACAAATTCATCCTCGCCATCGTTCTCGTCCGCGATGATGACTCCACCGACGGTCCCCACTACATCTTGAATCCTTTCACCAAGGAACCCGAGTGGTCGGAGGAAGAATCCTCCCACAACATCGCCAAACTCCTCTCCCGCGCGACGTCATGCACCTGAAATCCATCACCCTCCACAACTTCCGGTGCTTCGACGACCTCCCGATCGAGTTGCACCCGCGGCTCACCGTCCTCGTCGCGGATAACGGTGGCGGCAAAACATCCATTCTCGACGCCCTCGCCATTGGTCTCGCTCCTCTCCTCCGGGCCTTCTCTTCCGCCGCCCAGCGCATCGGCGGCGATGATGACCCGCTCCCGCAATTCAAAGACACAGACTTCAGGCTCGTTTCCCCTCCGAAAGGCAAAGGTAGCGTCTCATGGATCCCCGCGAGGGAAGCATCCGTGAGCATCACAACAACCGACGGTCTCTCGTGGACCGTCGAAAGAAGCTCGACAGATCCGTCACAAGGCCATCAGGACGACATCGCCGTTCCGCCTTCGATTGCCGCCTTCGCCGCCAGTCAGGATCAGTTGATCCGCGACGGCAAGGAATGGCTCCTGCCAGTCGTCGCTTACTACGGGGCCAATCGCGGCACCTTTGAAATCCCCGAGCGTATCCGCGAAACCAAGGTCGCCTACGACTTCCCAACAGCCGCCTTCGTCGGTGGCCTCAACCCTCAAACGGATTTCAAGGAAATCCTCAAGTGGTTCGACGCCGCCGAAGCCGCCGAACTGCGCGCTTTCCGTGATTACTCCCAGAATCCTGATCCGGAACTCGGGCCCGAACCAAACCCGGCCCTCGGCTGCGTCCGCGGAACTCTCAGTATCCTGCTCGGCGATAGATACTCCAATCCCCGCCTCAACGAACGCCGGAAACTCGTCGTGGACTCCAACCCCGACTCGCTTCCACAAGATTCGGATCAGGGCGATCTGTTTCCTCGCAGCCCGGTCCTACAGGTCTCCCAGCTCAGCCAGGGCTACCAAAGCATGCTCGCCCTCGGCATGGACTTCGCCAGGCGCATGGCCACCGCCAACCCATCGTTCGATCTATTCGAACAATTGCCCGATGGCACGGTCACTCTCCACCCCGCTATACGCTCGTTCATCGACCAGTATCCGGCATCAGACAAAGCAGATACCACCATTTACGAACCCTGCTGGGCACCCGCCATCATGCTCATCGACGAAATCGACCTCCACCTCCACCCCTCATGGCAGCAACGTGTCCTCCCGGACCTCATGCGCGCGTTCCCAGCCACCCAATTCATTGTCACCACACACAGCCCTCAGGTGCTCACTACTGCAAAGCGGGAAAACATCCGCATTCTCACGCGGAATGAGAACGGCGTGTGGAGCGCTGACAAGCCCGATGAGGAAACCAAAGGGGTCGAAAGCTCCTCGGCGATGATTGATGTGATGGGCGTCAATCAGATTCCGTGCGTGCCAGAAGCTGCTTGGCGAAATGACTACACGGCGCTGATCGAGGATGGTATCCATGATTCCCCCGAAGGTACTAACCTGAGAGACAAGCTTGTAGCACTTTACGGAGTCCAGCATCCCATCATTCTGGATTTTGATCGCTTGATCCGGTTTCAGGCATTTAAGCGGAAGCAAGCCGCCAAACGAGACTGAGTATGCATTTACTCGACCGATCTGCCGTAGCTCCTCCAGGATGCCTGGCTGACTGGACATACCCGGATAACAACTGGGACGATTTTGGAGGCGCGTGCAAGAAGCAGTTGCGTCTCGCTCTCCAGAGACTCCAAAGTCGCGAGATCATTGACGACGGTGCCGATGATGAAGTGGAATATCTTATTGGGCTGCGCTGTGCATACTGCGAAGGCCAAATCTACTGTGGTGGCCACATCGAGCACTTCCGCCGAAAGAATCCGAATCACTTTCCAGAACTGACTTTCGAGTGGACAAACCTGTTTCTTGCATGCGGTTCCACAGAGCATTGTGGGCACTACAAGGACAGACAAAACGCACCAGCTTACAATCCCGACGAACTGATCAAGCCGGACGTTCACAACCCCAATGAATACCTCTATTTCCACTCATCGGGTGAGGTGCGGGTGCGCAATCGCAAAGGAATGACCGACGCAGATCGTCATCGGGGAGCCGAAACAATCCGAGTCTTCAACCTGAATTGTCGACGCTTAGTAGGTGACCGGAATAGAGTCCTGAAACACTACGTAGATAGCAAAAAGCAATTTCTTGATGACCTCATGGAGTTTGAGGAACATGACCGGGAAACTTTCATTGCCGAGGAAATCGATGCGACCAGGCACGAGCCTTACTGGACAACCATCCGCCATTTCTTCGACAAACTGACCTAATGACCGACTACCCAATCAAATCCCCTCGCAAGCTCATCGAAGTCGCCCTGCCGCTTGATGCGATCAATGCGGCTTGTGCGCGGGAGAAATCCATCCGCCAGGGGCATCCGAGTACGCTGCATTTGTGGTGGGCGCGGCGGCCGCTGGCGGCGGCGCGGGCGGTAATTTTTGCGCAGTTGGTCAATGATCCGGGCTACCAGCAGGGCGGCGGGTTCAAGTACGGGATGAACAAAAAGGACGCCGCGAAGGAACGGAAGCGGTTGTTCAAGATCATCGAGGAACTGGTGCTCTGGGAGAACACCACCAACGAGGAAGTGCTGGAGCGTGCGCGCGCCGAGATTCGCCGCTCATGGAGGGAGGTGTGCGAGCTGAACAAGGATCACCCGCAGGCCGCTGAATTGTTCGATCCTGACAAACTGCCCGGCCTGCACGATCCCTTTGCAGGCGGCGGAGCCATTCCGCTGGAAGCGCAGCGGCTGGGGCTGGAGGCTTACGCCAGCGACCTCAATCCCGTGGCCGTACTCATCAACAAGGCCATGATCGAGATCCCGGCTAAGTTTGCGGGCAGGCCGCCGGTCAGCCTTTCGCAAAGCCGCCAAGGCTCGAAGAAGAAGGAATTGGATTTGGAACGGGAATGGCCCGGTGCCACCGGTTTGGCGGAAGATGTTCGCTACTATGGCGCTTGGATGCGCGAGGAAGCGCAGAAGCGCATCGGCCACCTCTATCCGCCGGTGGAGATCACGACGGATATGGCGAATGAGCGGCCCGACCTCAGACCGTTCGTCGGGCAGAAGTTCACGGTCATTGCTTGGATTTGGGCGCGGACGGTTAAGAGCCCAAATCCAGCGTTCTCGCATGTGGATGTGCCGTTAGCATCGTCTTTTGTTCTTTCGAGCAAGGAGGGAAAAGGAGCATTCGTGCGGCCTGTTGTTGAAGGTGATAAATACCACTTCACGCTAAAGCTAGGAACACCGCCTCCTGAGGCGGTGAGCGGGACCAAGGCCGACGGACGTGGTGCGAATTTTCGCTGCATCGTTTCAGATGCCGCGATTGACGGCAGCTACATCAAGAGTGAGGCCAAAGCCGAGCGAATGAGCCAACGCCTGATGGGAGTTGTCGCTGAAGGAGTCCGTGGAAGGGTCTATCTCGCGCCTACCGCAGAGCACGAGGCCTTGGCCGCAACAGCGTGTCCAGCTTGGAAGCCGGAGATGGAGTTTTTTCAAGATGCACTTGGATTTCGAGTTGGAATTTACGGACTTACGAAATGGAGCGATCTGTTTACGCTGCGGCAACTGAATGCATTGACGACGTTTGGCGACCTCCTAAGTGAAGTGCGCGATGTGATTCGCCAGGACGCTGTGAAAGCAGGTGGTGACGAAAACGGTCTAGGCATTGATTCAGGCGGCACTCAAGCTGCGGCTTACGCTGATGCAGTCAGCGTTTACTTGGCGTTTGCTCTCGATAAAATGGCTGACCTTGGAAATAATTTGGTTCGATGGGAGCCGATAGCGCAATGCCCCCGACAGCTTTTCGGAAGGCAAGCAATACCGATGATTTGGGATTTTGCGGAGGCTAATCCCATCGGTGAATCGTCCGGCTCGTGGGAGGTCTTTGTCGATGGCATCACAAAGGCTATGGGTAAGGCTTTCGAGCACACTCAATCGTGGTTTCGCGGATTTGTTGCCCAAGCCGATGCGCAGACCCAGAGCGTCTCTAAAGGAAAGTTTATATCGACTGACCCGCCCTACTACGACAACATCGGCTACGCCGACCTGTCGGACTTTTTCTACGTCTGGTTGCGGCGTTCTCTCCGGTCGGTGTATCCAGGTTTGCTTGCGACAATAGCGGTTCCAAAGGCTGAAGAACTGGTGGCAACCCCATTCCGGCATGGCGGTAAGGAAGAAGCGGAAGTGTTCTTCTTGGGCGGGATGACCTCAGCAATGCGAAGCATTGTAACTCAAGCGCACCAGGAGGCTCCTGTTACTATCTACTACGCCTTCAAACAATCCGATACCAATGAGGAGTCGGGAACCGCCTCCACTGGGTGGGTCTCGTTTCTCGGCGCGGTAGTGCATGCCGGTCTCCAACTCAGTGGCACCTGGCCACTACGGACGGAGAATTCATCGCGGATGCGGGGTCAAGGCTCCAATGCACTAGCATCGAGTGTTGTTCTTGTCTGCCGCAAGCGCCCCGCCGATGCACCCTCCATTTCCCGCCGCGAGTTCATCCGCGAGTTGAACGGTGTGCTGCCGGAGGCGCTCGACGAGATGACCAGAGGTTCCGGCGACGAGCGTTCGCCCGTGGCCCCGGTGGATCTTTCGCAGGCCATCATCGGGCCGGGCATGGCGGTCTTTTCCAAATACGCTGCTGTGCTGGAGGCTGACGGCTCGGCTATGAGCGTGCGCACGGCACTGCAGCTCATCAACCGCTTCCTCGCCGAGGATGATTTCGATGCCGATACCCAGTTCTGCCTGCACTGGTTCGAGCAACACGGCTGGACGGAAAGCGTCTTTGGCGAAGCCGACGTGCTGGCCCGATCCAAATCCACCAGCGTGGATGCCATGAAGGAAGCCGGCGTGCTGCAAAGTGGCAGCGGCAAAGTGCGCCTGCTGAAGTGGGCCGAGTACCCCACTGATTGGGACCCGCGTACCGACACGCGCACGCCCGTCTGGGAGGCCCTACACCAGCTTATCCGTGCGCTGAAGCAAGGTGGCGAATCGGCATCCGGCGCGCTCCTCGCGGCGCTCGGCGGCAAAGCGGAAGCCGTGCGCCAACTCGCCTACCGCCTTTACACCCTGTGCGAACGCCTTGGTAAGGCCGAAGACGCCCGCGCCTACAATGAACTCATCACCAGCTGGACCGGCATCGAGTCGGCTGCTTCCACTGTACCAAAACCCACGGATGGCGTGTTGCCCGGCTTCGAATAATCAGGAATATCCGCCATGCTCAAGTCTCTCCACGTTGAAAACCTGACAGTCTTCCCCAAGGCGGACTTCAAGTTCGGTAAGAACTTGAACATCATCATTGGCGAGAACGGTTCGGGGAAGTCGCATATCCTGAAGGCGGCCTACTGTGCTATCGCAGTGAGCGCCAAGGGAGCGAAGGATTCTGCATCCGGTGCGCCGACCAAAGGATTCCTCGCCACAGCGCTCGCCGACAAACTGCGCAATGTCTTCAAGCCGGATGAGCTGGGACGGCTGGCACGCCGTCGCCAGGGGCACACCACCTGTTCGTTGAAATACGGATTCACTCCTTCCAGCCTGGATTTGGATTTCTCGTTTAAAACGCCCAGTAAAAAGGAAGTCGTCATCGCGAAGGTGCCTGCGGCTTGGGCGGAGAAGTGGCCGGTCTTTCTGCCCACGAGGGAACTCTTGACGATTTCACCGGGGTTCGTGTCGCTTTATGAAACGACCCATCTGCCCTTTGAAGAGACGTGGAGAGACACCTGTGTCCTGCTAGGAGCGCCGCTGGCAAGAGGTCCCAGGGAGCACAGAATCAAAGAGCTGCTCTTGCCGCTGGAAGAAGCCATGGGTGGAACTGTGGAACTCGACAAATCGGGGCGCTTTTACCTGAAGGTGGCGTCTGGCAGCATGGAGATGCATCTCGTTGCCGAGGGCTTGCGCAAGCTCGCCACGGTAGCACGGCTCATAGCCACTGGTTCGCTACTGGACAAAGGGTATCTCTTTTGGGATGAGCCCGAATCGAATCTCAATCCCCGGATAATAAAAACGGTCGCCAAGACTATCCTCCAAGTTGCGGCCAGTGGCATTCAGGTTTTCATTGCGACACACAGCCTTTTCCTGCTTCGAGAGCTTCACATCCTCCAGAAGCGGGAATTTACGAAATTGGATACACGATGCTTCGGCCTTCACATCGGCCAGGACGGAGCGGTCAGTGTGGAGCAGGGCAAGACGATGGACGATGTGGGCAGCATCACCGCGCTGGATGAGGACTTGCAGCAGTCGGAGCGCTATATCGACACCGAGATGGGTGTGCCGTTGACGGCACCCAAATGCGATTGAGACAAGACTAATGGAGGGTAATTCAGATGCCATCTCTTCCCGTAGACTCCTTTGTTTTCAATTTTCTGCCTTCAGTTGCGGCTGAGAAGTACGATCTCTGGCAGCACTACACTACCGTTTGGAATGCACCTCCGGGTGGACAGAAAGCCGTGGATGTTGTTGCCGTCGAAGGATCGCCACCGCAAAGTGTCGCATGGTTGATCGAAGCCAAGGATTTCCGCGTGATTACGAATCCCCCCAAGCCATCCAACATCGCAGGGCTCGCGCAGTTCGTGGCTGACAAAGCTGCACACACTCTGGGCGGACTGGCTGACGCCAGCGTGAATGCGACTGTGCCCGGAGAGAGACAACTCGCCACAGATGCAGCCGCATCAGCCTCGCATCGCGTTGTCCTTCATTTGGAACCCCACACTGGTGCCCATAGCGCACTCTTCCCGGCTGGATTTGCTGCCAACGTACTGCAACAACTGCGTCGTTTAGTGGCAACCATAGATCCGAATCCCCTCGTCTTGAACATCGCCAACACTCCCGCATCCGGAGTTCCGTGGACCGTCAGTTAACCACCCGATCATGAACATGAAACCCTGGAGAGAAGTCATCGTGCCCCACGTGGACGTGCTGAACGGCACGTTCCAGCAGTCGGAATTTGCGGCCGATTTGACGGCGGTGCGATCCGGGAAGGCGACGGTGGAATACGGCGACGCGAAGGCCTTTTACGAGCGGACCTTCATTACGGAGGGGATGGGTCGGCTATTGTCTCAAGTGGCCCTGCGCCTGAACGGGAAGGGTGGGGAACCGGTGATTCAATTGCAGACGGCGTTTGGTGGCGGCAAGACGCACACCATGCTGGCGGTGTATCACCTTGCGTCCCGGCAGTGTGCCCTCGGGGAACTAGCCGGCATTCCAGCCCTGTTGGACAAAGCGGGCCTGATGGATGTCCCACAGGCACAAATCGCGGTGCTGGATGGCACGGCCCACGCACCGGGCCAGCCATGGAAGCATAGCAAGCAGACCATCCGGACCCTCTGGGGTGAACTGGCGTGGCAACTAGGCAAGGCGGAAGGACTGGCGATGGTCCAGGAGGCGGATGCCAACGGGACTTCCCCTGGCAAAGACGTCCTGATTGAACTCCTCGGGCGATTCGCGCCCTGCGTGGTGCTGCTGGATGAGCTGGTGGTGTACATCCGGCAGTTCGTGGAGAGCCAGCCGCTGAGTGGCGGGACTTATGATAGCAATCTGAGCTTCATCCAGTCACTCACGGAAGCGGCCAAGCTGGTGCCCAATGCGGTGGTGCTTGCGTCGCTCCCGGAGTCGGACAGCCAGGCCGGTGGCCCGCGAGGCATCTCTGCGTTGAAGGCGTTGGAAGCCGTGTTCAACCGGGTGCAGGCCCTCTGGAAAACCGTGGCTCCGGAAGAAGCCTTCGAGATTGTGCGTCGGCGGTTGTTTGAGCCGATCCGGGATGCCAAGACGCGGGATCAGGTCTGCCGCGCCTTCGCCGATGCCTATGTGAGTGAAGGTGCCAAGGTGCCTCAGGAGACGCAGGAGGCGCGTTACTTCGACCGGATGATGCAGAGTTATCCGATCCACCCGGAGGTCTTTGCGCAGCTTTACGAGGAATGGACCACGATTGAGGGATTCCAGCGGACACGGGGGGTTCTCAAGCTGATGGCAAAAGTGATCTTCCGCCTCTGGCAGGACGACAACAAAGACCTCATGATTTTGCCCGGCAGTCTGCCGCTCTATGATGGCAGCGCCCGCAACGAGCTGATCTATTATCTCGGCCCAGGGTGGGATCCGGTGATGGACCGCGACATCGATGGAGAACGTGCGGAAACCACGGTGCTTGAATCAAAGGAGACGCGGTTTGGCTCCGTGCAAGCAGCCCGGCGCGTGGCGCGGACGATCTTCCTAAGCAGCGCGCCATCCTCCGTCAACATCCGGCCCGGCACACGTGGGATCGAGCGTGCAAGAGTCCTTCTCGGCTGTCTCCAGCCTGGGCAGACATCATCTCTCTACTCAGATGCGCTGAACCGCTTGGTGGACCAGCTCCACTACATGAGTTCGTCCGGCGACAAGTCACAGGACGCCACTCGCTATTGGTTCGACACAAAGGCCAATCTTCGCCGCGAGATGGAAGAGCGGAAGAAGCGTTTCGACGACAAGAACGAGGTGCGCGCCCGCATGGCCGAAGTGGTTAAGAAGCTGGCCGTGGGTGCGGCGTTCTTCGAGGGTGTTCATGTATTCACCCCGCACAGCGATGTCCCTGATGATGGGGCGCTGCGTCTGGTGATGCTGGCTGCGGAGCAGTTTTACTCCAAGGAAGAAACCCGCTTTGGCACGGAAGCGGTACTGGACTACGTGAGGAATAACGGAGCGAAGCCGCGCTATCGGGGGAACCGCCTGCTGTTCCTCGCGCCGGACCACGGCGCACTGGCCCGACTGCGGGACTGCATCCGCGTGGCTTTGGCCTGGCATTCCATCGTGGAGGACGTGGAGGCCATGCGGCTGGTGCTCGACAATCTCCAAGCCCAGCAGGCAAGGAAGGAGCTGAAGGCAGCAGAGGATGTGCTGCCCCGCGTGGCGCGGGAGTGCTACAAGTGGCTGCTGTGCCCGGCACAGGAAACGCCGACCGGGAAGCCCCAGGTGGAAGCCGTGGCGCTGAACACGAGCAGTGCCGCGCTGGGCGCGGAGATCGAGCGGGTCTGTCTCGACAACACATGGGTCATCGCCACCTGGTCTCCGATTCACCTGCGGGCGGAGTTGAGGCAGCTGTATTGGAAGGCGGACAAGCCATCCGTCAAAGCCGCGGACTTTTGGGAAGATACCCGCCGTTATCTGTACCTCCCGCGGTTGAAGGACCGGGGAGTGCTGGCCCAAGCCATCGTAAACGGAGCCGGCACCACGGATTTCTTCGGCACCGCCTACGGTGAACACGAAGGGAAGTTCGATGGGTTCAAACTCGGAGATGCCAACGTGCAGTTTGACGACACCCTCCTGCTCATCGAACCGGCGGCGGCCGCCGCCTATGCGGCGAGCCTGGAGAAGGCCGTGGCACCTACGCTGCCGATGGCGGGTGAGGGCGAAGGGAAAGTCTCTGAAGTCGGACCTCGGCCAGAATTGGTGTACAAGCCGGGGCCGGGGCCTGGACAGGGAGTCCAACCGGTTCCTCAAGCGAAGGCGAAGCACTTCCACGGATCGGTCTCGATTCCCGCGGCCACGGCCAAGATGAAGCTTTTACAGATTGCCGAGGAGATCATCTCGCTGCTGAACGCCGATCCTGCGGCCAACGTGTCCGTGACCTTGGAAATCACCGCCGAGTTTGAGCACGGAGTGCCTGACCACATCAAACGGGCAGCTTCGGAGAATGCCGGCAGCCTCGGATTCAAGGCCAAGGAGTGGGAGTGATCCGTTCGAGTTGCCGAACATTTGCCGGATTGCGGGCTATGGTCAGCGGCGTCTTTGGGGATGCCGTTGAAGTAAGCGAAGAGGTCTGGGTTGAGGTGCCGCGGTCGTGGTGGCGTTCTTTGATTTGTCTGAGCAGCTCGTGCTCCTTGTGCATGATGGACTGCTGTTCTGCGGAGGGGATGAGCCTGCGTTTTTCGTCGAGGTGTTTGAGGGCCTCGACGGATTTGGGGGCGGGGGTGGATTTTTTGGCGGGTATGTGCGGGGAGAAGTGATGAAATCGGGAGGAGGGACGGGCGGCGAGATGGAATTCAGCGTACAGAGGCAAAAGGGCGGACTGGGCGTTGGACTGGGCTGCGGTGGGCCGCGTC
>JAIXZA010000001.1 GCA_027489965.1 Verrucomicrobiaceae bacterium | reverse complement strand
TTGGCGATGAAGAGGAATTTATACGCGTCGCCATCGGTGGCATACAAATCGAGCTGCGCGGGCAGGTTGGTGCCGGTGTTCTTTTCGTCGAACATGTTCAGCGCGGCGTTTTGCGAGTAACGCAGGTTGTTCTCCGTGTAGGCGAGATAGACGCCCTTTGAGAGTGCCGCTTCATCACCGCCGCCGGTCCAGACCTGCTGGCCTTTTTTGCCCATGATGATGGCCGTGCCGGTGTCCTGACAAAACGGCAGCAGACCTGCGGAGGCCACGTCGGCATTCTTGAGCATCGTGAGCGCGACCATGCGGTCGTTCTCGCTGGCCTCAGGGTCGTCGAGGATGGCGGCGACCTGCTTGAGGTGCTTCGGCCGCAGGAAGAAGTTAATGTCATGGAACGCCTGGTTCGCAAGCAGCGTGAGCGCCTCGGGATCGACAACTAGCAACTCTTTATCGCCGATCTTTTCGACGCGGACATGTTCCTTGGTGAGCTGGCGATATTCGGTGTCGTCGGTGCCGAGTTCGAGGAGTTCTTGATAGTGGAAAGCAGGCGTGGGCATGGTGGTGTAACAGTTTGAAACGAATACGACGCTGGGCAATGAGGGAAAAACTGATTTTAGGCACAAGCACAAGCATTGCATGACAAGCGGCTCATTCACGACGAGAGAACCAGTATTACATGCAAAAATTCATCTGTGACTGTGACTGCGGCAATGTGCTTTTCTTTGGCAGTTCGCGGTGCCTGAGGTGTTTGGGCAATGTCGGCTATGATCCGCAACAGCGGGCGATGGTCAAACTGCGCCCAGATGGTCCGATGAAACGCTGCGCCAATGGACTGAAGCATGGCGTCTGCAATTGGGTCGTGCAGACTGAATCAAAGGAAATACTATGCATGGCCTGCCAGATGAACCGCATCATCCCCGACCTCAGCTCTGGACGAAATCTAGTGCTATGGGGTCGCATGGAGATGGCGAAAAGGAGACTCATTTACACGCTTTTAAAGCTCGGCATCACGCTGCCATCCAAATCCAGTAATCCAAAGAACGGACTGGCTTTCGACATTGTCAGCACGCTATCCAATCCATCAGTGACCATGGGCCATCTAAATGGCATCATCACGGTGAATTTGGAAGAAGCAGATGATACCTACCGACAGTTCAATCGCCAGCAATTGGGAGAAAACAGCCGCACCCTGCTCGGCCATTTCCGCCATGAAAGCGCGCATTATTTGTGGCAACGGCATTTATCGGAGCTGAGCTGGGATAATCCCATGAGGCTAGCTTTTCGCGAGCGCTTCGGCGACGAATGGCAGGATTATTCGGCCGCCCTGAGCAAGCATTATAAAAATGGTGCACCGACAGGCTGGGAGCAGAATTACATCACCGCCTACGCGGCATCTCATCCCTGGGAAGACTGGGCGGAGACCTGGGCACATTATCTGCAAATCGAAGATGGGCTAGAGACCTGTGAAGGCATGGGAATTGATGTGAAACACTTGGCATTACCTCTGGTGATTTTACCAGTCGAAGCAGGCTTCTTGCCGACCATGCTTATCTCTACTTTGGAGGAGGAAGGGGCCTTTCTCGCCTGGCTTCAGCGCTGGATGTGCGTATCCACAGTGCTCAATGAGATCTCTCACAGCCTTGGTGAGCCTGCACTGTATCCCTTTGTGATCAATGTGCGCGTAGCCCAGAAGCTACGATTGGCTCACTACTACGCCAAGGTTTGGGGTGATCCGTTGGCAAAGTGAGGCAGGGCTTGCATAGAGCGGTGAATGCCACTATCTAAAATCGCGCACCAAATAAGCGCTCAACATTATGGCCAAAGGCAACAACGCTCACAAAAAAGAAGTTAAAAAGCCGAAGAAGGAAAAGCCGAAACCAGCTCCTGCAGGTCGTAAGATCTAAGCCGCTTAAAAGCATCCCTTCCTTATCTCAAAGCCCCACGATTGCCATTGGTGATTGTGGGGTTTTGTGTTTGAGCTTATGGATCAATCCAAGGCATTGACCCGCAATTGTCTCAAAGAATAGAGTGCTGCATCAGCCTCCCCAATCTTGCGTGCTCCGGTCTTTCTTTTCGGGCCAAACTGACCTCGGTTTTCCGTGAAGATACTTTCCACAAATTCGCGACTTCCTAGAACCAGCCCATCGCTAAAGTAGCGCACACGTAATCGGACCAGTTCCATCGTGCTAAGTTTACCCTTTTCCTTGAGGACCTTACGCGCTGCATCTACAGTGACGCCTAGACGTAGAACATTCACATTTTGCGCAACTTTGATCTCCCCTCCGCTGGAAAATAACAGCGAGCGATACGCCTCAGCTCCCCCCTTTTCCCAGCCATCGACCGGTGTCCCTGTGATCTTGCTTAACCCACGCTGAGCCCTTCTAATCCCACTGGTAGCCTCCGCATATCCGCACCAGCGGTAGTCCTTTGAATCAACGACCAGCCCAGCTCGCACGGGATTCAGTTCAATGTAGGCAGCCATGGTGTGCAATGGCTCACCTTTGCCCTCCACCATCACACTTTTGTAACGGTCCATCCAAAGCGTACCTTTGCGTTCACGCCGCTTGTTGAACCAACGGCTAAAACGCTCTTTCACCTCCTTCATGTAAACCGAGAGATCACAAAACCGCTTCTTGATGGCCTCAAGCTTCGTCTGCGCTAGTGCCTCCAGGCCAAGCTTGCGCAGATCAGCGATCTCTGTCCTCAAACAGTCAACATAGACTTTGCTGTATAGCACCCTCAAATGATCGAACAATCGTTCCTCGCCCGCCGGTCCAGCGAACCTTTCTAACCAAAGCTCACGTTTTGGCACCTCCACCAGAGCGTGAAAATGGTTCCCCATAATGCAATAAGTCACCAATTTCACCCCAGAGAAGTCAGCCAGCCGCCACAGCACCCTTCTAAGCGCCTCTTTTTCAACATCATCGAAGAAAACTTCACCACCACAAGTGCGAGACATCACATGGTAAGTATAGCTCACCATCGCGCCCTTCCCCAGAATCCGCCTCCGCCCACCAGACCAAGATCGCGCCGCCATGTAAGGAGCCGTTTTGGCATTAATACCCACAAGCTGTTTTTCGACAGATTCGTTCTGATGATGAGGTAGTTGCATCTCTTTCATAGCTGGAATTTAATTTCAAAAGCTAGACGGCATCAAGTTGATTTTTTACTATATGCCTGGCATTTTATTTGTGAATCAACCAAGACAGCCAAAGATGCTTTGGCGGGATGAAACTGCTATTTTTGCTTCGCTTTCTTGAGAGAGGTCAGGGCTTTTTGGGGGTCCCAGCCTTTGGGCTTTTTGATGCCGGTGCTGCTCCATTCCATGCCTCGCTCTAGCCAGTCTTCGCGCCATTCGTCGTAGCTGATGCCGTCGTCGTCATCACTGACGCCGAATTGGAATCCGCAGGCTGGACAGATCTCAAAAGACCCACCACCAGAGGAACTGCGAGGGGCTTCTTTGAGCTTAGCGTAAGCGCAGACTGGGCAGGTGTGGGTGGCTGTTTTCATTATTTAAAAGGGAGCTGTGCGGGTTGAACAATGCGACCGGGTTGGCGATCCCAATAGCTGGCGCTATTTGGGCGGAAATAGGTTTTGGTGGTGCCATCCCGATTGTAAGCGGCAAAGGCTCGCGTTTTAGGATCAAAAACGCGCAGCGTACGGTCGGAATCATCCCATTTCATGGACAGGCTGCCAGCCTTGGCGCGCTGAAGGAATTGCCAGGCCTGAGCGGCATAGTCGTCAGGAGACTTGCTCTGGAAGTCGGCTCCATGGCGGTCATAATGATCCTGGAGTGAGTTGATGCTGCCCCAGGTATCGCGGGTTGGCGGGGCTCGAGCAGGCACGGGGAGGGCTGGCTTTTTAACTGCTGGCGCAGAAACCAGTGCGTCCTTCATGCGCTCGAGAATGAATTTGGATGGCGCGGCGGCGGCAGGAACCGATGAAGGCTGGGCTGCACCGACGGTAAAGGTACCTTCAGCCAGCTTCTGACGGGCACTGCCGACGGTGTAGTGATAGGTTGTGCCTTTGATCAGATCTGGCAAAACCACGCTATGGGTCGCGGAGACTGGCCCTTCTACCTTTTGAGTCAATTGAGCCGCATTCAGTCCAAATTGGACGCGTGTACCGCAAGCAACATCCGTGCGCCAATTCAAGGTCGCTGTCGAATCTGTGACAATGACAACTGGGGGAGAAATCAGCTCTACCGCTGAGGCGACAACCACAAAAAGGTTAAGCAGAAGAGCTATGAAAAATCTGTGCATGAAGATAAGGTAGCGGGCTGATTGAAGATGCCAAATGGCTTCCTTCATGAAAATAGTCAGCCTCATTTTGCTAACGAATGCATTTCCCAGCCGTTACCAGTTGCCGATTTCACACCTGCTGGCAGTCTCGATCCTCCACATTCTCTATGAACCGCTTCTCGATTTTCACACTCCTGCTATCACTGGGATTCAATCTAGGGTCCTTTGGTCAAGAAGCTGAGACCAAGCCTGAATCCACTCCAGCATCCACTGAAGAATTCATCTTTCCTGAAGCCGTGGACATTGGCGGATTTGGCAGCGATGAGCCAGTCGAACGGGAAGACATGCCTATGCGTGGCATCATCACCTTTGGCGAAGGCGAGTATTCTCACTCCAATGGTGCTCACTGGGAAACCTTTTCTTGGACCAAATTCAAATCTAAACGCTCGGGACGTTATCAGGTGCGCCTCACCTACACACTGAAGCGGGCCTCATTAGGCATGAACTTCCGGTTAGGAGATCTATCGGTTAAAAAATCACTGATCACGGCTTATCGTCCATCAAAGACCTACCTTGGCACCGTTTACATCGCCAAACCCGGAGATATTCCTTTTTCGCTGCTCACGCCTCCTACTGATGACGGAACATTTACCGTTGAAGAGATCGCTCTGATTCCAGCACCGGAGGGCGACAAAATTGTCCCTAACGCTGAGGGAAACCTGATGCTGTTAGCCAAAGACGCAACGACTTGGTCTGAACACATGCGCTATGAACCGAAGGCCGAAAAGAATTGCCTGGGTTATTGGACCGATCCTGATGACATCGCAGAATGGGAATTTGAGGTCACCAAACCAGGTCGCTACAAAGTGACCGTTTTTCATGGCTGTGATGGTGGCAATCATGGCAGTCAAGTAGCCATCAGGCATGGTGAGCAGGAACTGAAGTTTACCACACAAGATACAGGCGGCTTTCAGCAGTGGAAGGAAGTACCCGTCGGCGAAATCGAAATCAAGTCACCAGGCGTTCAACGCCTCATCATTGATCCAGAAAATAAGGTGAAATCAGCCGTGTTAGATGTTCAAAAAGTCGTGCTGACACCTGTGAGCTGAAATGATGTGGCTACTCCACATGCTCGGATGGCTGACGCTGCTCCTGGGACTCGTACTTCAGACTTGGCTTAAAGATCATGATCCCCATTGGGCGGTGTTCTTCTATGCCATGCCCAAGCCCTGTCTTCTGGGATTGAGTGTAGTCCTGGCTTGTTGGCCAAAACTTAGTCGCAGACAAAGAGTGCCCGCCTGTCTAGCCTCCCTTGGTCTGGCGGCTTGGTGGCTGTCCACCTCATGGTGTAGGCCTCAAGAGGTGACTGGGATTGGCCAAAACTCGCCAAACGACGAACCGCTAACCATCCTTTACTGGAACCTCTGCCGTCCTAAAAACCTTGATCAAGAAATGGTCGATTTAGTGAAGGAGACGCAGCCTGACTTGGCTGTGTTTGTCGAGGCAGGCAATGCGGGGGCAGTTCTCACCCAGTATTCAGAATTGTTGCCAGACTATCGTCCAGAACTGATGCAGCGTGGCATTCTGCGGCTGTCTCGGATAAAAACAGCCCAAGATCGCAGCGGCGTTTTTCCGCTTATGACCACCTATGCACAATTTAACCTCGCTGGCCGCGGACCGGATTTCCCAATCGTTGTTGCAGACATCTTCCCGCATGTGTTTCATTCGCGGAAACTGCAAATCGATAGCGTGTTTGCCCAGACCTTCAAGCGCCCGGATGCCATCGTGATTGGCGATTTTAATACACCACTGGAGTCTGTTCATTTGGGCCAGTTCCGTCAGTCTTTTAGTGAGGCCTTTGAGGTAGCAGGCTTCGGATTAAAAGAGACTTGGCCCTATGGATTGCCTCTTCTCAGCATTGATCATATCTGGGTAGGTCCAGATTGGCAGGTGCTGACGGCTGAAAAATTCTGGCGCCTGACCGGCAGCGACCATGCAGCACTTTTAGTTACAGTACGACGAAAACCAAAAATACCGTAATAGCAGGCGTCGCCATCTAGCCTGCAATCAAATGCGGATTCTTCTTGCCGTGAGGCGTAGGCTGGGAAACATCCAGACTCCCCCATAAACCATGAGTAAAGCCCCCATCACAGTCGCAGTCACCGGTGCCGCCGGTCAGATCGGTTATTCCCTCCTCTTCCGCATCGCCTCAGGTGCGCTCTTTGGCCCTGATCAGCCAGTGAATCTCCGCCTCATCGAAATCGAGCCCGCCCTCGGTGCCCTGGGCGGTGTCTGCATGGAACTGGATGACTGCGCTTTCCCGCTGCTCAACAGCATCACGCCGACCGCTGATCTGAATGAAGGCTTCAAAGGCGTCAATTGGGGCATCCTCGTTGGTTCCGTGCCGCGCAAAGCTGGCATGGAGCGCAAAGATCTCCTCAACATCAATGGCAAGATTTTCACAGGCCAAGGTCAGGCAATCGAGAAGAATGCCGCCAGCGATGTGCGCGTTCTCGTTGTTGGCAATCCTTGCAACACCAACTGTCTGATTGCCATGAACAATGCCAAAGGCGTTCCAGCAGACCGCTGGTTTGCCATGACACGCCTGGATGAAAATCGTGCCAAAAGCCAACTCGCCGCCAAGGCAGGTGTCCATCACAGCACGGTTTCAAACTTGGCCATCTGGGGTAATCACAGCGCGACACAGTATCCAGATTTCTACAACACTCTGATCGGCGGCAAGCCCGCGACAGAGGTGATTAGCGACCACGACTGGCTGAAAGGTGACTTCATCAGCACAGTGCAACAACGCGGAGCAGCCATCATCAAAGCACGCGGACTTTCCTCTGCTGCCTCGGCTGCCAATGCTGCCTGTGACACCATCCGCAGCTTGACCAGCCCGACACCAACAGGTGACTGGACCAGCGTTGCTGTTTGCAGTGATGGCAGCTATGGCATCGACAAAGGTCTCATGTTCTCCTTCCCGATCCGCACGGACGGCAGCAAATGGGAAATCGTGCAGGGAGTACCTGTCAATGAATTCAGCCAAGCTCGTATCAAGGCCACGGAAGACGAACTCAAAGAAGAGCGCGTCGCCGTGACTGAGTTGGGCCTGATCTAATGCCGCACTCTCAAGCCGCTCATGGTTGACACATGGGCGGCTTTTTTGTGGCCTGATTCTTCCAAGCCCGCAGTTGTCAAAGCACCGGCCCCCGCCATAGTCGCAACGCCAGAGCGCCCCATGAGCACCTCTCAAATGCCGAGACCCCAGATCAATCGCCAGCCGGAAGTCTCCGGTCCTGTGGCGACGGCACGAAGTTGGTGGCATCGACTGCTCAATAAGCCACAAGAAGGTCTGCAACTCGGGGCGACGCGTAATGCCATGCTGCCAGTGTTAATTGAGGTCTTTGCTGGCTTTTCGAAACTGGATGGTGATGTGGAGGAAGAGGAAATTGAATCCTCACTCGGCTATCTCCGCTACGACTACTCCGGAGCCATTTACGCCGACATGCGGCGGCTTTATTTTGAGGCCCTACAGCAACCCCAGGACCTAGGACAGCGAGCCAAAGATCTGAACCACGAACTGTCGCCAGAACAAAAGATCCTGCTCTGCGTGCAGCTCTACTTGCTCATCTCACGCTCGGCGTCTGGCCAGCGTCAGATGGTGGAGTTTTATCTCTTCATGACGAATCTGGGCATCGCCGCCCAAGCCATCGACATTGTTTATCAACTCAACGCAGGTGAACGCCCGGAGGAAGAAGAATTCACT
This sequence comes from Verrucomicrobiaceae bacterium, assembly GCA_027489965.1. Lineage (GTDB taxonomy): Bacteria > Verrucomicrobiota > Verrucomicrobiia > Verrucomicrobiales > Verrucomicrobiaceae > Prosthecobacter. Next base: position 32,497 of record JAIXZA010000001.1, on the reverse strand, counting down.
CCCAAAACAGGGCAGCCTTTGGAAACACTGCGCGTTGGCTCCGCCGCCACTTGTGATGTTTTACTGAGATCTCTGTCCACTGACTGCGAGGTGGTCGCATTCCGATATCAGAATCTCGTGCTACTGAAAAACACTGGCAATGTGCCAATTTTGGTGCGCAGCCGCCGTCAGCCACCGGGCGACTTTTCCCGACTCTATCCTAGCGAGCGCGTGGTGCTGGAAGACGTCACCTTGGATTACAATGACCTCATCGCCTACTTCAACTCCAAGAAGACGGTCACGGGTGCACAGTTATACCTAACGCTGACGGATACAGGTGATGCTGAAATCTCCCAGCAGCGCGGTCGAGGCACCAACCTGCGCGTTAGCTTCGGCCTAGGCGTTACGGTGGAGGCGCTGCGTAATACGGATGCCACTTTGACCGACATTGCCCTGAAAGAAGGAGTACGCATCGAAGCTAGTATCGAAGACAGCATCGTGGCTCATGGCGAGATCGAAATCTCACTGCGTGACCTGCGCGTACGAGCTCAGGAGTTTGGTGGACAGTTTCGACTTGAAGGCAGCCGCAACACCTATCTCGTTTCCAACAAACCCGAACTTCTAGACGAAGGGGACATCCTGTTATCCGAAGACACCGAGGGAGAGATCCTGCTGCGAATCGAGTGCAACTACGCTCAGAAAAATGGCAAGCTTGAAGTTCTAAGATCCTCCCGCCCTATCTTCATCGGTGAGGTGCCGGTGCGTGAACGCATCTCGCTGAGTGATGGCGATACAATCACTCTTGGCGAAGGCCAGTTTCTTCGTTGTCACTTCAGTGACCGCATCATTGAAGAAGAAAAAAACACCATCCGCCAAATGGAGATTCGCGAACTTGCGCATCGCTTCGATAGCAAAGACACTGCGCTAGACGGCATCAGCTTCATCGCCCGACGAGGTGAGATGATCTGCGTCATGGGGCCCAGTGGTTGCGGTAAAAGCACCCTGCTACGCGTGCTCGGTGGGCAGTTGAAAACCAAAGGGGGCGAAGTGCTGATGAACGGCCTCTCTCTTTATAGCAACCTGCCCAACCTCACACCTTACATCGCCTACATTCCTCAGGATGACGCCTTTGATCCCTTATTGAAGGTGCAGGAAAATCTCGACTTCTCCGTGGCAGTGCGCTGCCCACATCTGAAGACAGAAGAGCGCAGAAAACGTGTGGAGGCCAAGCTGGCGGAACTTGGACTGGCCGACATGCGCCAGCGGCTAGCAGGCACACCCCAACAAAAATTTCTCAGCGGTGGCGAGCGTAAAAGACTCAATGCCGGTCTAGACATGATCGGCATCTCGGATGTGTATTTGTTTGATGAGCCAACCTCAGGCCTATCCTCCAAAGACAGTGAGCACGTGCTTGAGATCATCCGCAGCCTCGCCAGACATAAGATCGTGCTTACTTCGATTCATCAGCCGAGCATGAGGCTGCTGCAAATGTTTGATAAAGCCCTGCTGCTGGATAAAGGCGGTAAAATGGCCTATTTCGGCACACCTCAGGGACTGCTGGATTATTACTGGAAAGCCTACAATGACGAGACAGGCCAGCGTGATGCCGAGATGCCGAGCAACATGACACCAGACTTTGTCTTTGACGTTCTAGAGACGCCTTTGCGAGATATCAGTGGTGACATCATTCAAGAGCGCAGTGCTGACGGCCACATGGTCGCCGCACGCCGCTTTCCGCCCAATTTTTGGCGTGATCGCTATCAGAGTCATCTGCTCTTAGAGAGCATGGCCAAAGCACAAGCCTTCCCTGGCAGCACCAATCTGATCGCCCGACCGAGGGAGGACAGCAATGCCAGCAAGCGATCACGCGCGGTGCCAAAACCGCCCAAGCACACACTTCGTGAAGAGAGCATCTTATTTTATACGATGCTCAAGCGCGCCTTTCTCTCGAAGCTGCGCAACCGTACCAATCTGCTAACGACCCTGCTTGAGGCACCACTGCTGGCCTTCCTAATTTCCAGCGTACTAAAATACAGCGAGGAGGAAAATTACACCTTTGCTACAGCCTTTCATATCCCCACTTACCTCTTCATGAGCCTGGTGGTAGCCATGTTTCTCGGCTTAACCAATAGTGCCGACGAGATCATTCGGGATCGCCACTTGCTCAGCCGAGAGCGCAATCACAACCTGCGCACCTTTTACTATCTGATGGGGAAGATCACCTCTTTGAGCACCTTTGCGCTAATCCAGTGCGTCATCTACCTCTTGATCGGGAACTGGGTCCTGGAGATTCAGGACATGTTCTTCCCGCATCTATGGTGGATGTTTATCACCGCCCTTACCGGTGCCTGCCTGGGGCTGCTTATCTCCAGCGTCGTCACGGATAATCGCACCGCCATCAATGCCATCCCACTCATCTTGATTCCTCAGATCATCCTTGGTGGGGCTCTCATTAAGTATGAGGAGATGAATAAAAACTTGGACTTCGTTTATTCCGTCACTCGCTGGCTGGAAAAAGCAGGTGTCACAGAAGAAGATGAAGCCAGCAAACTGAAGGTCCCTTTCATCTGCCAATTCATGCCACTGCGCTGGAGCTATGAGGCCATGCTCATCTCCCAGGCAAAGCTGAATCCACTCACCGCAGCCCAAGACCAACTTGAACAACGCATTCAAGAACTCGTCAGTTTGCCTCCAGAGATCAAGATGACCCCGACTCAGCAGCGTGAGCTAGACACAGCCAAGCAAGGGCTAGCGGTCGTCTCGGGCCTCTATGCCAAAGATAAAAACGAAGCTGCCCGAAAACTCATCGAGATCCGTGACGCAGCCATTCGTGGTAAAGTCACGCCTCAATTGCTTAAGTCCGCTCTGGATCAGCAGGACGGTGTCAGTGCCGAAGAAGTGTATGTGAACCGCAAAGTCCTTGACCTAGTCACCAAAGCCGAAATGGAACGTGAAGACTACCGTCGCAAGCGCAGCCCTAATGTCTTCTTTGGCACCACCAAACGCTACTTCGGCACCGAGTTCAGCACGCTCTGGATCAATGGACTGGTGATCTTCTTCTCCATTTCCCTGATCATTGCAGCGGTAGAATTCTCTCTACGTCGGCAATTGACCCGAGTTTAAGTTACCCGCAAAGAGGCACCCGACGTAAAGACTATTGAGCGCAATTGCCGTTAGTTGCCTAACCACTTTGACATGCTAAAAACATTCGACTCATCGACGTAGCTCGATGTCGCTGCTATGCCACGCCAAAAGACATCCAAAGCAGTCACTCTCCCGCCAGTGAGCGACGGGGCGGTGGCGTTGCATCCGCGACTTTTGAAATGGATCAAAAAGGCGTTCGGAAAACTGACGGAGGCGCAGGAACTAACGCTGCCACACATTCTTGAAGGGAAGTCGGTGCTACTGTCTTCACCAACAGGCAGCGGAAAGACTCTGGCAGGATTTCTAGGCGTGCTGGATCATCTGGTCAGGGCGCATGAGGCTGGGACGCTCGGAGATCGGATCCAGTGCGTGTATGTCTCACCCCTGCGGGCACTGACTTATGACATTCAAAAGAATCTGCTACCGGCTTTGAAGGGACTAGGGATGGAGGAAGTGATCCGAATCGGTGTGCGCACTGGTGATACGACGGCCGCGGAACGGGCAAAGCTAAAACGCAAGCCACCGCATATCCTACTGACGACACCGGAGAGCTTGGCCATTCTTTTGCCCCAGGCGGGATGGGCCGAGGCACTGAGCGAGGTGCGATTTGTCATCGTGGATGAACTTCATGCACTGGCTGAAAACAAGCGTGGTGCGCATTTGACACTTAGCCTTGAGCGGTTGCAAAGGCGCTTAAAAGGAGGACTAACCAGGATTGGCCTGTCCGCCACAGCATCCCCGTTACCACTGCTGGCAGAGTTTCTAGCGGGCCAAGGGCGGGCCTGTGAGATCGTGGAGGCCAGGATGGAGCGGCGGCGGCGTGTGGAGGTGCTGTCACCACTCCGACGTGATCCCTATCCACCCGCGGGATACACGGCAGGACGAGTGATGCAAGACATCGCCCAAATCGTGGAAAAGCACCGAAGCGTGATCGTCTTTTGCAACACGCGCAGCAGCACAGAAAGCATCGCCCTCCGATTAAAGCAGGCCCTGCCTAAGCTAGCGAATAAGATCGAGGCGCATCATGCGTCTCTGGATCGCGACCTGCGATTGGATGTGGAGGATCGGCTAAAAAATGGACAACTTAGGGCTGTGGTATGCAGCACAAGCTTGGAGTTAGGCGTCGATATCGGCAGTGTGGATTGCGTGGTCATGATCTCGACCCCAAAAGGAATTAACCGAGCATTGCAAAGAATAGGCCGCAGTGGACACAGCATTCATGCTGAGAGCCATGGCATCTTGGTAGCCACAAATGTCAATGACCTAATGGAGTGCTTGGTTTGCGCCGAGATGACGCGCGCGGTGCAGCTCGATGCCGTGCGTCCGCTGGAAAAACCACTCGACGTGCTGGCTCAGCATCTCGTCGGTATGGCCATGGAAAGCGTTTATACGCGAGAGCTTGCTTTAACCACCCTCCGGTCTGCCTATGCTTTCCGCGAAGTGACAGACGTGGAGTTTGATCGCTTGACCCAGTATCTGGAAGGCGGAGGCCGATCTCTAGAGAAGCAATACCGAGACATTTTTGGCAAGATCACTTGGATAGATGATTGCCTGGCAGTGCCGAACAAAAAGGTGGAGCGCGATTATTTAGCCAATATCGGCGTGATCCATACGGAAGGAATGGTCAGTGTGATTCTGAAAAAGCGCCGACTCGGACAGATCGAAGAGAGCTTTTTAAAGCGACTTAAAATCGGCGATATCTTTGTTTTAGCGGGTCGCATTGTGAAGCTGATCGAGACGGGTGTGGCTGAAGTGAAAGTAGAAGATGCTACGGGCAAATTACCCACTGTGCCCGCCTGGAATGCCAACAAAATGCCGCTGGCGTCTGGTTTAGCGAGGGAGGTGGCAGGCTTGAGAACTGAACTTAGCCACCGATTAAAGCAAGAGTCATCTGAGGAGACTCAGGATTGGTTGGTGGAACGCTATGTCATTTCACAAACCAATGCCGAAGCCATCCTGAAGCACTGCCAAAATCAACAACGAGTTTCCAAAATTCCGACAGAGGATAGCTTTCTCATCGAACGTTTCATTGATGATCGTGAGGGCAGCGAAAAAGACCTCGTGCACTTCTTTTTTCATAGCCTGATCGGACGTAGTGCCAATGATGCCCTGAGTCGCATCATCGCTCATCGCATCAAAGAAGCCGTGGGAGGCAACGCCATGGTGACCATCGACGACTACGGCTTTTTGCTCACTCTGCGCAGCTTTCAGGATCTTGAGCTCGATGCCTGGAAGGAGCTATTTCAGACGGGTGATCCTGAGTCTGACATGCACGCAGCCCTGGAGCATAGTGAACTAGTGAAATGGAACTTCCGCGGCGTAGCACAAACAGGACTCATGGTGCCGAGAAATCGCCCCGGCCATGAGCGAAAGATCAAAGACCTGCGATGGAGCAGCGAGATTCTCTTTCGCGTGCTCAGTGAGCATGAACCAGATCACCCCATCCTGGTGCAGTCCTACCGCGAATCGACTCATTCGTTTCTGGACCTACCTCGTGCGATAGGATTTTTAGAGCATGTCAGTGGTCTGGCCTGGCATCTAGTCAATGTGCCTGTCGTGACGACTTTTTCCTTTGGCATCTTTGCCAGCAAGATCAAAGAGGGCATGATGTTGGAAGATCCAGAAGAAGCCATCGAGCGGCTATGGCGTGAGTTTGAGCGAAAGACGAACACTGTAGATTCACTGCAAGTCAGGCACAAATCCTGACGTTGGACGACAAGTCATGCGTGTATTTCTTTCTTTAATCACTGTTGCTACGTTCTCCCAACCACTCGTTTTTGCCGACTGGCCACAGTGGCGTGGACCGAATCGAGATGGAGTCTCTGTCGATACCACACCGATTGCGGAGAGCTTTCCTGAGGCTGGACTGAAGAAGGTCTGGGAGAGTGACTTCATTCCCAGTGATCACTACGGCGGCCATGGCAGTCCGGTCATCTCGGGCGAGCAGATAATCCTGTCCGTGGTCTGGCATGAACGCATTCCTTCGCAGCAAAGAGAGATCGACAGCGAGACGATGCAGCAGATGAACTATCGAGGTGTCTCGCCTGAACTCATGAAAAAGATGGAGGAAACCCGCCTCAATCTGCCCGCCATGCGTGGCTCTAAATTTGATGAATGGATGCTGGCTTGGCGAAAAGAAAATCTGACTCCCAAAGAAGATGTCAGCTTGGGCAAATGGGCAGAATCCCGATTCAAGGCTGGCAAAACAGCGTTACCCCTCGAAGAATTAGCCAAAGTGGCCAAGAAAGAAGGCAAACCCTTTGCCACAGCAGAAGCCTTTAAAGCCTGGATGGAAGAGGAGAAATTCTCCGAAGCGGTGAAGGAAAAACTACTCAGCGCAGTGCCAAACACCATCAAAGTAGCCAAGGATGTCATCATCTGCTTGGACATGAACACCGGTAAACAAGTGTGGAAGTTTGAAACCGAAGGTAAGCCAAGCGGGCGCAGCTCCAGCAGCACAGCCGCTGTGGTGGACGGGCGAGTCTTTGCTGCGTGCAGCACACATCTCTACTGCGTGAACCAAAAGGATGGCAAACTAATCTGGAAAGCGGCCCTAGCCTCGCAGGGGCCGGCCGCATCTCCTCTCGTCGTCGGAGAAACACTCTATCTTGCTGCCGGCACGGCCCAGGCTTACTCAGTGACAGATGGCAAGCTGCTTTGGGATCAAAAACACGCGCGTAGCAACACTGGCAGCCCCACGTGGTGGGCACCAACCTCAGGAGAGCCTGTACTACTCATCACAGGGAACAACAGCCTCCAGGGCCTTTCCCCCAAAGATGGTAGTGTGCTGTGGGAAGTGGAAGGTGGGGGCCAGTCAACTCCCGTGACTCAAGGAGACTGGCTGGTGATTTATAGTGGTGCCAAGGATGTCGGATTGCGCGCCTATGAATGGCAAAAAAATGAGAAACCCAAAGCTATCTGGTCACACTTCTGGGTCACCATGCGCTACAGTGGCAGCCCGATCATTCATGAAAACCATGTCTATCTGACCTGTGGAGGAAAGAACCAGTGCGTCGAATTAGCCTCTGGCAAAGTGTCCTGGGTCGAAAATGAGGTGAACAGCACGATCACCTCCCCTATTCTAGCCGATGGCAAACTGATGGTCTTTGAGAGTAACGGCACCCACTTACGCATGGTCAAAGCAACGCCCGATGCCTGCACACAAATCGCACGACCTAAAATCGAAGGCATGGGCTGCACCTCCCCTGCCCTGAGCAATGGCAAGCTCGTGGTCCGCCAGCGAGAAAAAGTGGTGTGCTTTGATCTTCGACCTGAGAAGTGATCAAAAAGGCTGCAATTCGTAGATGCATCCCTGCCGTGCAGGTCTATTTTGCAGGCCATGACACTGCCTGATTGCATCACCCTTGAAGACTCCATCCCCGGTTACCCGATCTACGTCATCAACCATCCTGCAGCGACCGCTCGGATTGCAGTGAATGGCGCGCATGTCATGGACTGGAAACCCACTGGACAGGAAGCTCCTGTTCTCTACATGAGCCCAGATGCCGTCCTTGCTCCTGGAAAAGCCATCCGTGGCGGCATCCCTATCTGTTGGCCCTGGTTTGGTAGTCATCCGACCGATGCCACCATGCCGATGCATGGCATCGCCCGAACACGCCCTTGGAAGCTGCTACGAGCCGACGCTAAAGAAGGCCATGTAGCTATGTTGTTTAAGCTTCAAAGCAGCGAAGAAACCAAGGCACTATGGCCACACGATTTCGTCTGCCATTTGGGCATCAGCATTGGAGCTGCGCTGGAAGTATCCCTCATGACCCAAAACACGGGAGATACTGCCTTCGTTTTGGGCGAAGCGCTGCATACTTATTTGACCGTCGGTGACATCAAGCAAATCACAGTCAAAGGTCTGGATGAAACCAAGTATCTGGACACAGTCGGCGAGCGAGTCATGCGTGATCAAGTGGGTGACATTGTTTTCGAAGGCGAGGTAGATCGTCAATATGCCAGCACAGGCGGCGTGATCGTCGAAGACCGAGCTTTAAAACGAAACCTCGTCGTCAACAAGCTCGGCAGTGGTACCACGGTCGTCTGGAATCCATGGATCGAAAAATCCAAGCGTCTCGCCGACCTGCCAGACGAGGCCTACCACGGCTTTTTATGCGTCGAAGCTGCCAACGCAGGAGATGCCTGCGTCACCGTCGCCGCCGGCGGCAATCATGTTTTGCTCACGCAGATCTCGCTGCCGTCCATTGTTTAAATCGGACGATTTCACTCGTGATCAGGATCTTCTGTGATTTTGATCCATGACCGTTCAATCAAAGCGAAAGCTTGATCTTTGGACATACCACCATGCGCGAGCTGACGGTGAATGTAGCGGGCTGTATTCATATCCAGATCATAATACCAAGAGTTATCCATTGTTCCATTTGGATCAGTGAAGCCTAAGTGCTGAATCTGCACGGAGCTACCTTCCAAGAATTTAACTGCGGCAATGACTGCTAGAAGAACCCAATGTTCGCGGGCTGTCTGGACCATCTCACCAGAGGTGCTCAACAGTGGAAAAGAGCAACTCACAAAAATCCCAGTGCGACCCTTGGAATCACGTACAGCGTGTGGCCAAACACTCGTGTGGATCAGGTCTGGCAAAGACATCATTTCTGCGATATTTTTGGTAATACTGTTCAGTTCATGCAACTCCTCACGATTCAGCACCAGAGCATTGACCGACTGCAGAGAAAGTGATTTAGCATCCAAGCTAGGAACCAAAACAACAGACGTTGGGGCTGGTGGATTTGGGGGTGAAAATTTACCAACACCTAAAAGAGTTGCAGTGAAAGCAACACCAAGTCCAAAGATGAGAGATGAACGTTTCATGGCTTGTAAAATCGGCAAAGTTGCGTTTTTCAGATTTGATCAAAGGAAGGTTAGAAATTCCTTTGGCGCTGGTTGTGGAAGGCATTATTGCACTGGCTCGATCATCCACGATGGATGGCTTTGACACCTCTTGTGGCTCCATCTTCTCTTCGTGACGCTGCTGCGCGGGTTTGCAGTGTGTGACGGATTTTGTCGGCCATCTTTTTTAGCGCTTCTTCAAAGGTGAAGCCATCACCATGGGCCAAGACATCTGGACCAGGCATTCGGAGAATCGTTGTTAGATGATATTTTTGGCTGCTTTGAGTCAGCTCTTCCACGCGGACGCTGGCCAAAGAGATTTGTTTGAGAGTAGCCATTTCTTCAAGCATCTGATGAATCTCAGCCTCCCATTTTTGGGTTGGGTTACAGCTGAACCATTCAAGTTTAATGATCATAAGGGTAGTTTTTGTTTGGTTAGAATTTATTCGGTCACTATTGCTCGGGAGAGTCTGCCAAGTACTGTTGCAAAGAGTGATCTTTGCCTTGCTGTGATTACAATGAGTCATGACGACAAGAGATAAGAGCTGCTGCCTCGGCCAGATTGAGAATCAGTGAGTTTTTTCATCGAGGTTGGATTTTGGTTTGAGATGGCGAGGCAGCCGAAAGTCGAGATAAAAAATCCTTCTAATTTGGTTGATTGGTAACTTGAAGCTGATGCTCAGCGCGTAACCAAAAGTCAATCTCTCTGCCAGCAGGTCGTCCTTCTTGGATCCATAGGTCGTAGGCTAGCTCTCGGATTTTATGAATGTCAGTGGTCTTCATTTCACCTTGGTAGTCGCGGATGCTTTTAGGGAAATCAGACAGGTGCGTATCTTGAATAGGCTCTTCATCCGACGTGTTATTAAAATCCTCCTCTTCTTCTTCGTTAGATCGTTGAAGTTTGCGGTTAATCTGGCGAAGTAGTATCTGACGATGTCTTGGTTCAGCCATGTGATGGCATGAAACGGAATAAGTTCTCCAGCGCTGTGCCTCCAGCTGGATGAAGCTGCACATGCTATCCAAGTCCGCTGATTGCAGCGCTACATCGTCACTCAGAGTCACGAGTAATGCGCGATATTCTCGTTGATGGTGCATGACTGATTCCAGCCAGCGCTTTAGCTGTTCTGTCGGCTTCAATCCGCCTGAGGTCACAAAAAGAATTATGTCGGCGTCAGCTGCTGAATGAATCGCCATGGACCGAATATTTGGCACTTCAAGCTTTGCCAATGACCATGACTGGAAGACCATTGAAACATCCGCCTTAAAGGATTGGTATAACCAATCAAAGGCCTGATTGACACGAGCTTCACCCGCTTGGGTATCGTGGACTGCTACAACGGTGAAGGATGGCTCGATGAGAGAGTCATCGAGTTCATCATTAAAAGTTGAAGGAGAATCGTTGCGCATGTGAAGAGCGTGCCTTGTCCCGACTACAATCACAATTGGGAGGCTTTCTATCTCTCGTTCAGTAAACGGCTGAGATCGTTTCAGTCCCATTCCCGTCGCAGTCCTTAGCCACCTAGCCTTATCACAGCACGCTTACCAATCAGCCCTGCTTATCAATCCAGCGTGCTGCAGAATGAGCCACTCTATGTGCCTAACAGCCTCTATTGAGCCATCAGCTTCGCCACAAACATGGAGATCTGCTTAAGTGCTGCAAGACCTGACAGAAGACCGAATGATCGTTCACGATGAGGACTGTTTTTTTGAGTCGTTCACTAATGATTAAACGGCTGTTTCCGTATCATGCGTGATCCTCGGTTCCACGGCACATTCAATCCGCGATGTGCGTCCCTAATGATGAAGTATTCATGGATGTTTTCAGCGGTCAGCATTCCCACAAGGACGCCATTATTGAGGACCGGCAGAGACATGTTTTCGTCTTCACGCTCCCTGAGTAACACTGCATCTAACAATTCAGATTCATTCAGAGTCGGTATATCTGTGCGCATGATTGTAGCTACGGGCGTTTCCAATTCGCTTCCTTGTATTGCAGCAAGAATGTCAGTATGTACAAGCATGCCGATCACGCTTTCGCGTTTGACGACAGGGAAGTCTCTTTGCGCACCAGAAAGCATTAAAACAATCATTTCCCGAAGTGTTGTGTGGACTGTCACTGTATGAAACTGTGTGACCATCGCGTCACGGACGCAGGCTCCTGAAATGACTGCTTTGACCTGCGCCATTGAAGCCTCCTGCGAGGCACCAGACCAGACAAAATAGGCGATGAGGATTAGCATGGGATTGGCAAACAAGCCGTAGATGGCAAAAATCACAGCCATCGTCTTTCCTACAGTTGCGGCGATGTTCGTGGCGCGGGCGTGGTCCATACGCATGGCGAGCACGGCGCGCAGCACGCGCCCACCATCCATCGGGAAGGCTGGCAGCATGTTGAAGATCACGAGACCCATGTTCACGGCGAGCAGACGCTCCACTAGACTGCCATCCGCGATCCCGAGTGTGGAAAGTGGCTCCCAGGCATTTTGCAGCGTGAGCCACGCCGTCAGCAGCAGCGCGATGACGACATTCACCGCAGGTCCGGCGAGCGCTACCCACAGTTCTTGCATTGGCTTCTCAGGGATGCGCTCCAGCCGCGCCACTCCGCCAATGGGCAGCAGAGTGATGTACCGCGTGACTACGCCAAATCGTCTTGCCATCAACGCATGTCCATACTCGTGCAGCAGCACGCAGACAAATAGCAGGGCAAAGAATAGCATGCCGCTGAGAGCTGTTACTAGACTGCGCTCCGGCAGCCAGTGCGCTATACCAATCACCACAAGGAGGATAAGAAAGGTAAAGTGGACGAAGACGTCGATGCCGAGAAAGCGACCGAGTTTGAAGGACCATTTCATGTGAGGAGTCTGGGTTGAATTATAGGAGAATGAATCAGCGCTTGCGGATCATACGCGCCACCAGGGCGGTCCATCCAGTCTGGTGAGAGGCTCCGCAGCCGCGTCCGTTGTCGGCATGAAAAAATTCGTGGAACAAGAGCAAATCACGCCAGGGGCCGTCTTTGCCATAGCGAGCATCTCCGCCATGACATGGGCGGTTTCCTTCAACATCAGGCTCAAAGAGTCGGCTCATGCGGCGGGCGATCTCGCGTGCGGCCTCTTGCAGTGTGACATGGTGCCCGCTGCCTGTTGGTAGCTCCACGGTGAAGCTTTCACCGTAGAAGTGATGGTAGCGCTCCAGCGCCTCAATGATGAGATAGGCAGTGGGGAACCATACGGGGCCACGCCAGTTTGAGTTTCCGCCAAACATGTAGCTTTCACTCTCACCAGGCACATAGCTCACTTCTTTATGCTCACCCTGAACATGGAGTGTAAAAGGATGTGCCTCGTGATGGCGTGACAGCGAGCGTATGCCGAAGGGACTCATAAACTCCCGCTCATCCAATAGATATGCGAGCAGACGTGTGAGCCTCTGACGCGATGGGATGGCGAGCAGTCGATGCCCGTGCTCACCACCGCGCTGGCAATAGCTCACATACTGCGCGAGATCGCTGCGATGCGCTAAAAACCAGTCCATACGCTTTTTGAATCCTGGCAGAGTGAGGATGCGCTTTTCATCCAGCAGCTCCACGGCAATGAGCGGCAGCAGACCGACAAGCGAGCGTGTACGAAGCGGCACTGGCGGCTTTCCATCATCCAGAATCTGATCGTAGTAGAAGCCGTCTTCCTCATCCCAGAGTCCCTGGCCGCCGAGGGTGTTGATGGCATCGACGATCTGCACGAAGTGCTCGAAGAATTTCGATGCCATGTCTTCATACGCTGTGTTCACAGTTCCATCAGGCCGCTGAGCTAGTTCGAGTGACATGTTCAGCATTGTCAGCGCATAAAAGGCCATCCATGCAGTGCCGTCTGCCTGCTCTAGTCGCTGGCCGTCTGGCAGGGCGGTACTGCGGTCAAAGATGCCGATATTATCGAGGCCCAGGAATCCACCTGCAAAGAGATTGCGCCCTTCGCTATCCTTGCGGTTTACCCACCAATTGAAATTCAACAGTAGCTTCTGAAAGCAGCGCTCCAGAAACTCGCGATCTCGCTGACCTGCTGGCGCTGAAATCTTATAGACTCGCCAGCAGGCCCAGGCATGCACGGGTGGGTTCACATCGCTAAATTTCCATTCATAGGCCGGTATCTGGCCATTCGGATGCATGTACCACTCACGCAAGAAAAGCAGCATCTGTTCCTTGGCAAAATCTGGGTCTATCTCGGCAAACGGCAGCATATGAAAGGCTGTGTCCCAGGCCGCAAACCAAGGGTACTCCCATTTGTCTGGCATTGAAAGAATATCGCGTGCGTATAGATGCTTCCAGTTCCGGTTACGCCCAGCCTTGCGACTCTCCGCCGGCGGGGGATAGGCAGGATCTCCATCAAGCCAATCGCTGATGACATAACTATAGAACTGCTTTGTCCATAGCAGCCCCGCATGAGCCTGCCGCTGGATCTGCGAGTGGCCCTCGTCGCTTTGTAGGATGGTTCGGTAAAACGCATCCGCCTCGTGGCAACGCTGAGAGAAGACATCGTGGGTTCTTTTCTCCACCGATGCATCGCAGAGCCGCAAATTCAAGGTTACGCTGCCACCAGCGCGGATGGTCATTCGATAGTACGCAGCGGCCTTGGTGCCTGTTTGAGCTGGATTTACGGCCTGAGCGTCGCCATCGATCACGTAGCGATGAAATGCATCTTTGGTGAATGGCGAAACATTTGGTGTGCCAAAGAGCTTTGTCTGGTTGGTTTCATTTTCCGTGAAGAGCCATTGCGGAGCCGTGCCATCACTCGCTGCGTCTGCGTGCAGCCGATACAGGCCTAGATCATCCACCAGATCTGACTCTAGTCCGCGATGATCGATCACGATGTGATCACCATCAAGACTCATCGAAGGTTTTGATGAGCCCTTTTGCCATGACCAGGTATTCCGAAACCAGATCGTCGGAAGCACGTCGATCTGCGCATCTTCTGGGCCACGATTATGAATCGTGACGCGGACGCCAATGTCTTCGGGCGTAGCTTTGGCGTACTCGATGAAGACATCAAAGTAGCGCTCTTCATCAAAAGCACCCGTGTCCGCCAGATCATACTCGGTAGCCTTGAGCCCACGACGGCTATTTTCAGACACCAGTTGCGCATAGGGAAACTCGCACTGCGGATACTTGTAGAGCGCCTTCATGTAGGAGTGCGTCGGTGTGGAGTCCAGGTAGTAGTACAGCTCCTTCACGTCCTCCCCATGATTTCCCTCTGGCCCAGTCAGCCCGAAGAGACGCTCTTTTAAGATAGGGTCTCGATGGTTCCACAATGCGAGTGCAAAACAGACACGGCACTGCCTGTCAGTGATGCCGAGCAGCCCATCCTCCCCCCAGCGGTAGGCTCTAGATCTGGCGTGCTCATGGGGAAAGCTGCGCCAGACGTCGCTGTTCGCGGAGTAATCCTCACGGACGGTAGCCCATTGGCGTTCGGAGAGGTAGGGGCCCCAGCGCTTCCAGTTGGCAGTGCGCTGACGATCTTCGAGGAGACGTTTATGTTCAGCAGTTTGAGGTGTAGCAGGCATGTAGAGAAAAAATGAGACGACTAAAAACCCGAGGGCCCTTGAGCAAAAAGCGGCAGCAAAATCATATTGGAGGACTCGAATCCAAAACCTATCGACATCCTCTAGTCACAGTCGTCAATCCAGACTTCGCCACGCGATCTTGGGTCAGATGCGCTGAAGACACCTCGCGGTGCTACTTGGTTGTCAAGTATATCAAAGTAATCATAAGGATTCATACCAGTGTGCCACGAGCTTTGCCCATCATTGCAGCAGGAGACAAGCGCCAAGGTGAGGCCAAGGTTGAGAATGATGCTTCGAAGTGTTTTCATGATCATTGATTGTGATCAGCAGTGAGTTCCGCCTTCATGGCAAGCATAGCACGGACTAACCACCAGTTTCAAATCCGGGATACAAGGTCATTCCGCCGTCAATAAACAGGGTGATTCCATGCACGTAATCGCTCTGATCGGAGGCAAGCCAGACAGCTGCGCGACCGATCTCCTCAGGTTCACCGATACGTTTTTGTGGGATCAGCTTTAGCAGATCATCATAGGCTTCACGGGTATTCCAAGCAGCGGTATTGATCGGGGTGCGAATGGCACCAGGAGCGATGCTGTTTACTCGGATGCGCTGTGGTGCCACTTCCTGTGCTAGACTCTTCATGAGTAGCATGAGCCCACCTTTGGAAGCAGCATAATTAACGTGACCGGCCCAAGGGATGACCTCATGAACCGAACTGATGCAGAGTATTTTTCCTGCGGCACAAGATAGATTAGCGTCGATGCCTTGCTTTTTAAAGAGTCGTACGGCTTCCTGGCAACAAAGGAAAGGCCCGGTTAAATTCACGTCCATGACACGCTGCCACTGTTCCAGTGTGAGGTCCTCAAAGGCTGCATCAAGTTGTATGCCCGCATTATTCACCAGAATATCCAACCGACCAAACTCGGCCACGGTTTGTTGAAACATGAGCTGCACTTGATCAGGCTTCGAAACATCTGCAGCCACGCTTATGGCCCTGGAGCCACAACGTTGGATTTCCTTCGCCACTTTCTCCGCCTTCTCAGGACTGCCTAGATAATTAATGACGACATTGGCTCCCGCGTGACCCAGGGCGATGGCAAGCGCACGCCCAATGCCGGAACTCGCGCCAGTAACGAGAGCGGTTTGACCATCCAAGAGTTTTAAAACGGGGCAGGCAAGCACAGGTGGCTCTGGCCATTGGAGTGAGGTTGTTTGTACGCCCATATAGGAATGGTAGGAGTTAGACTCTGTTAAAGTGAAAGGTGCAGCCCGCCAGACAGTAACCGCCGATGACAGGACCAAGACGTCGCTCCCGAGACGCAAATGGTCTGGTGTCATTCGGAGGAAACACGTTGAGACTGATGAACTGCAAGATGAGAAATGTGTGGCACCTCATTCATACCGCCAATGGGGAACCTGCCCCACCCGATCTCCGTAATCGGCTGACATGTCATGGCCGCTAATTCCCAATACACCAGAGATGGGCGTGAGTGCGAATGAATAGATTTCCATCACTTGCAGCGACTGAAGCATTGGTCATACCATCATTAAGCGGATTGTGAGCTAAGACCTCAAAGGTGGGTGAAGCCCGCAGGACAAAACAGTCGCTGCCTTGATTCATCAGGTAAAGTCGGTCACCTGCCAGCACTACGGATGACCAGGACTCCGAGCGACTGCCGCTGCCTTTCAGACGCTCTTTCCACAGGCTCTTACCAGTTTTGAGTTCTACACATTCCACGATGCCGTTCATGTTTTGAATGTAAATGTGACCCTCTTTGATCACGCCAGAGCCAATGTGCCCTCGATCACGCGGCTCATGCCAAAGTCGGTGGCTCGTGGTGACATCGCCGTCTCCCCCTGGCCGCACCGCCACAGTGCTGCCACTGTAACCACCCATGGCGATGAGGATACCCTCACCAAAAAGGGTGCTGCTATAAACCAATGGATTCAGCCCTCCACAATGCCAGAGTGGTTTGCCTGTCTTGGGGTCATAACTGCGCACCTGCTGCGGCCATGGCATGATGAGTTCTTCGCGTTGCTCAGTTTTGATCAGAAGCGGCACACTCCAGGATCCGACCACGCCTTCCTTGGCAGCAAAGCCGTCGTTTCTTGGCATCGTAACCTCCACCTTGCCCAACTCCTGCCTCCAGACGTCGGCGCCATTGAGCTTATTGACCGCGAGCAGGAACGTGCGCGGGCCAGGTCCAAAATTTAAATAACAAAAATCACCGTGAAGTACAGGTCCCGATGAATAGCCCCACTCATGGCGCTGTTCCCCGAGATCACGCTGCCAAAGCGTTTTGCCATTCATGTCAAAGCAGTAAAGACCCGCTGAACCAAACCAAGCATAAACTCGCTCCCCATCGGTCGCAGGAGAAGCAGAACAATACGGATTGGTCTGGTGAGTCGGCTCATCTGCCACATCCTTGGCACCAGCACGCCAGAGTTCCTTGCCGTCCTGGCGGGAGAAGCAAAGAACCAGTCGATCCTTACCGACTGCTTGGGTGATGAAAACGCGATCACCCCAGATAATCGGAGTCGAATTGCCGCGCTCAGGGAGAGCCGCTTTCCACTTTACATTTTCCGTCGCACTCCATTTCAGCGGCAGATCAGTTTCAATGCAAACCCCATTCCCTTGAGCGCCACGCCACGCCGGCCATGGGGCCGCCAAAACTGCTGAACTCGACATCAGGAAAATCAAAAAGAGGCGAAATGATGAAGGAATCATGGATGAAGATTGGTCATTTGAAGCAGCTAACCCACGAATGAGTACGTATGATGTAGCGTGATTTTTTGCTCATTTATCAAACAATTGAAGTCTGTTTCCTGGACCACTTTTGTCTTTTTCTTGGCGGCCCCTGCTCTGAGCAAAGACTCTAAAACTGAAGCCAAACCTAGCATGACTCTCATGGAATTTATGCAACCTTCGGACAAAACCCTTTGGGTTGCGGTGAATGACGGAGTCATGGGCGGGCTCTCACAAGGCGGCGCGAAAATTGATTCAGGGGTGCTGCATTTTTCAGGAACGTTGTCTTTGGAAAACAACGGCGGATTTTCATCCATACGGACATCAGGATCGGGCTTTGATTTAAGCACTGCTAAGTGCATGGTTCTTCGTATCAAAGGGGATGGCCGGACCTATCAGTTACGCCTCTCCACCAACGCACGTTTTCGAGACTCACGCATCTCTTACGGCGCGGAGTTTGCGACTCAAGCCGACACCTGGATGGAAGTCCGAATTAACTTCTCCACTCTCAAGCCAAGCTACCGTGGCACAAAGCTGGATGGACCTCCCCTGGATCTCTCTAAAGTCGAAGAAATAGGACTGCTCATCGGTGACAAACGTGCCGGTGAGTTCCTGCTGCAAGTGGACTGGATAAAAGCCGAGTAGCTATGCTTTATGAATGACGACTGTTGGCATTGCTTTTTCTTTGAGGATCTGTCATTTCAGTCAAACGATGAATCCGCTGACACTGATCCGCCACGAGGGACACACGCCGAGGGAACGCAGCACCTGTGGCTGGAGGGACCGACTGATTAGTCATGAAGATGCAGATCTAGGACCTGCGGCTTGGGCTCATGCGGTTGATATCGACGGTGCGCGGCTGCATTATCACAAGCGCAGCACGGAGCTTTATTATGTGTTGGAAGGGCAAGGAACGGTCCTGCTAGACGGCGTGGAGCAGGCGGTGCAAAAGGGATCTCTGGTGCATATCCCGCCGGGAGTAGTGCATGGCGCTCAAGGTCGGATGCGCGTGCTGGTGGTGGGCATCCCTGACATTGCCGATGATGACTTTTATCCGATGGATGAACCTCTTATTTCCCAAGCCACATGATAACCCCTAGCCCCTTTGCTGAACATGCGGTCACGGAGGCACTCTTCGATGCGCTGCCGGATGTGGTGTATTTTATCAAGGATTCCGTAGGCCGCTACGTGCGAGTGAATCAGACGTTGGCGAACCGCTGTGCTGGCGGGGATAAATCGAAGCTGATCGGCAAACGACCTGAAGAAGTGTATCCGGCGGCACTGGCTGTGAGCTATGCGCGGCAGGATGAGCTGGTGCTGCGCACTGGCAAATGTGTGGATCATCAGCTGGAGCTTCACATTTATCCTGGTGGGATCGCTGGCTGGTGTCTGACGACGAAACATCCACTGAGCGACGATAAAGGCCGTATCGTGGGTATCACGGGTATCTCGCGTGATCTCAATGCACCCAACGATAAGGCGAGTGGTTTTGCAGAACTGGCAGCGGCACTGAAGTTCATGCAGCGACATTTTGCAGAGAGCATCCGCATTGAAGAATTGGCGAAAAAGGCGGGACTGAGTGTGTATCAATTCGAGCAGCGGGTGCAGCGTCTGTTTCAGATGAGTCCGCTACAGCTACTGCATAAATTGCGGCTGGATGAGGCAACGCGCATGCTGCGGGAGACGGATCAATCGCTGGCAGACATCGCTATCGAGACGGGCTGGTGTGATCAGAGTGCGTTCACTCGACATTTCAGCCGTTATGCTGGCATGGCACCGGGCAGGTTTCGGTCGCTTGGGCGGACGAAGTGAGCGGCGGTATTTTTTCGCCCTTGCGCGAGCTGCCTGAATCAGGAATACCTGAGAGCTGACATTCCATGATGTCTGCGGGTCGGTTTTCCGACTGGATGACTTTTTTGTATGAATGAATTCCTAACACAACTTCCCTCTTTCCTGGCTTCGGCGACTGCGGAGCCTTCGGCCTCGGCATTGACGCGGCTGCATGAATTCCTGGCCATCGGCGGCTACGTGATGTTCTTCATCGTGCTCTGCTCCTTTCTAGCGGTGACCGTGATGATCTCTGCCTGGCTGCGACTGCGGGAAAACCTGGTCTTGCCGGCGAGTGTGGCCAGTCAGCTACGGTCTCTGCCCAATTACGCAGCAAAAGGCGACATCAAGCCGCTGCAGGAGTTCCTAGAGCGAGATGGCTCTCTCTTGGCTAAACTAGGCGCATTGGCTATTAGCGGCACGTTTTCATCCCGTCAGGAGTGTGTAGATACGCTGACAGCTCGGGCCAAAGAGGAACTGCATCACTTAGAGCGTGGCATTCCTCTTCTGGAGGTGATGGTGACCGTTGCTCCATTGCTAGGACTTTTGGGCACTACAGCAGGTCTGGTCGGCATGTTCTCCGCCTTTGGTAGTGCCGAGGGGCCTGACACAGCAGCAGTAGCGATGGAGATCGGCGTGGCGCTGCGCTGCACGATTGCGGGTCTTTTTGTCGCGGTTCCATCCGTGGTGGCGCATACGTATTTTGTCAGGCGGCTGGACAGTGTGGCC
This sequence comes from Verrucomicrobiaceae bacterium, assembly GCA_027489965.1. Lineage (GTDB taxonomy): Bacteria > Verrucomicrobiota > Verrucomicrobiia > Verrucomicrobiales > Verrucomicrobiaceae > Prosthecobacter. Next base: position 12,675 of record JAIXZA010000001.1, on the reverse strand, counting down.
GTGCGGTTGGAGTCGATCTTGCATGAGACGATTCAGACCTTCTTTGCTCACTTCGAGGTACAGCGCCCCTCATCATCGGATCGCAACTGATGCACCTGAACCTCCGCCCCAAAAGACGCCCTGTGCCGGCGATCCCCATTGTGTCGCTCATCGACATCATGGTGATCCTGCTGATCTTTTTCATCGCCACGACCACTTTCCGTGAGAAGAAGGTGCAGATGAAGATCAATCTGCCGGCGTCAAAGTCCATGGGCGAGGCGGAATCCAAGCCAGAAGCGAGGAAGTCCATCATGCTGACAAAAACGAAGGAGCTTTTTTTAGATGGCAATCCTGTGGAGATCGAGAAGCTGGCTGCTGCCCTGACCCAAATGAAGGAAGCCAATCCAGATGTGAAGCTGGAGCTGGAGGCCGATACCGACATTGCACTTGGCACGCTCATGAAAGTCTGGGATGGCCTGAGAGCTGCTGGTTTCTCCATCAATGACGTCCCTGCGCGAATTCAGCGCACTGAAGGCAAATAGCCCTAACTTTTCCTATGGTCCTCAAAATCGTACGTTACCCCACCCCAGTTCTGCGCGCCAAGTGCCGCGAGATTTCTGAAATCACCCCTGCCATCCACAAACTGGCGGAGGATATGATCGAAACAATGCATGCCGCCAACGGCGTAGGCCTGGCTGCGCCACAGGTGGCTGTGGATCAGCAGATCGCAGTGATCGATGTGTCGCACAATCCGCAGTGCCTGACCTTTTTGCGCATCAATGGCGAGCGGGTGGACATGGTGAAACACATGCCAATTGTCTTTATGAATCCCGTGCTCGATCTTGGCAAATCCAAGGCCGTGGATGAAGAGGGTTGCCTGAGCTTCCCGCGCCTGCGCGGTGACATCCGTCGCAGTGAGGAGATCAAGGTCACCTTTCTGACGCTGAACGGTGAAACCCAAACCTGGGAGTGTGATGGGCTTCTGGCTCGTGCTTTCCAGCATGAGATTGATCACCTGAATGGCATCTTGTTTATCGATCGCCTGTCAGCCGTAGGCAAAGTGAGTCTAAAGCGTAAGCTGGCTCGTCTGATGGAAGAGTGGGAAGAAGATGGGGATGCAGTGGGTGAATAATACACTGCCGTGAACCTCATCAATCAGCCGCATCCGCTCCTGCCTGAGATCGAAAGACTCTATCAGGCGGAGGAGGTGAACGCGTTTGGGAAAGATCGCGGGGCGGCTTTTTACGAGATCTGTCATGAGTATGCGCAGACACTTTGGGTCACGGGTTTTCCGGCAAAGTGCATCCTGTTACTGAACCGCGCACTGTCCTGCACTCTGCCTGCCAGTGAACCGATCCTACAACGCTGGCCTCTGCCCTATCAGGCGCTGGCCTGGCTGCTCATTCATCGGCCCGAGGATCAGTTCATCGGCAATCCGCGCCGTCACTGGCAGCATCTGGCCACCCGCATGGTGGAGCCTAACAATGAACTGCGCTCTTGGCGTGCCTGGGCCTGCTGGTATCTGGCCAAGGAGATTTTACCAGAATCTGAGTTCCCGAGTGATCTGAAACAGATCCGTCTTGAACAGGTGACTGAGCCGACTCATGCCGAGATCACAGCGCATTTAAAAAAACTGTCTCCAGCTGACGACGTCTCACGCTGGCAGGCAGCGTTGGATTGGAGTCGTGGACAGCTCGGCCTTGCAGCGGCAGAGGCGGTCGAGACAAGGATCCGTCGAATAGCTGCGGATGAGCTGCCCATGGTTCAAAGGCTAGGCCACAAGATCTGGGAGCAATGCTACCCAGGCATCATCTCCGAGCAGCAGATCGACTATATGTTATCCATCTGGTATCAGCCCGCAGCCATGGCGCGGGAGATGGAACTGCGTGACGTCTGGTATGCGTTGGTAGAGGTGGCTGGCCATGGAGCAGTCGGTTATGTCTCCTTTGAGAAGTATCCTGAAACCGACCTTTGTTTCATCAATAAACTTTATCTGATGGCAGAAATGCATGGGCGCGGACTTGGCCGTCTGATCCTGGATTGGGTGTCAGATCGCGCCCGAGAGATGGGCTGTAATCGTCTGCAACTGCGAGTGAACAAAGCCAATGCACCAGCGATTCGTGCCTATTTGCGCGCGGGCTTTGTTTTCCTAGATGATGTTTGCTCAGACATCGGCAGTGGCTTTGTCATGGACGACTTCCGGATGGAAAAGGCCCTGTAGATGGTGCTTCTTTTGGAAGGTGAGTTAAGTGACTGACGTTATCTGGCACCCAACTCATGAAACTGTTCTACCTCTCACTCCTCGTCGCTACCTGCCTGCATGCTGAACTCACGAGCGAGCAGCGACAGGTGCCACTGGAAGTTTTGCCCACGGATGCTTCGTTAGCCAAGATTGTCCTCATCGCAGGCAGCACCAGCAACAAACCGGGGCAGCATGAGTACTTTGCAGGTTGTGCTCTGATGATGGATTGGCTTAAAAAGGTGCCTGGTGTGGCCCCGGTCTTGGTGGCTGATGGCTGGCCGAAGAATGAGGCTGTGCTAGATGGGGCCAAGGCCGTGCTGCTGTTTCTGGATGGTGGCGTTAAACTCTCCTTTCTAGAACCCACACGCTGGGCACGGATGCAGTCGCTCGCGGATGCTGGCACTGGCTTTGTCGTTCTGCATCAGGGCATCGATTGCTCTGCCGATAAGGCGGCGACTTTTAAAAACTGGTTCGGAGCCGCTTTTCAGTCAGACATCGGCTGCCGAGGTCACTGGGACGTGAAGTTTGATGCTATACCAACGCATGAAATCAATCGCGGCATGTCCCCCTTTGAGCTCTTGAAAGATGGCTGGCTTTACAACCTGCACTTTGCCGAAAAAGGTGTGACACCTGTGCTAGCCTGTCAGATGCCTGATAGCAGCCGTAAGAACGCTGCCGCTAAAGCCAATGCTGGGCGTTCAGAGACCGTCGCCTGGGCCTATGAGCGAGTAAATGGCGGCCGCAGCTTTGGCTTCACAGGTTGTGATCTTCATGCCAACTGGGCAGAGGCGAACCAGAGATTGCTGATCCTCAACGGCATTCTTTGGACCGCCAAAATGGAAGTGCCCGCCGCTGGAGTGGCTAGCGAAGTCAGCCCCGAAGCGCTCAAAACAAACTGGGATCGAAAGGTTTTTCTTCCCAAAGCGGCCAAGGTGAAATAGGCAGCGCCCTTTGGTGATGGCTCTTCAGAAGTCGTCATCAAAGTTTTATTTATACAGCCAGATTGATAATTTCCATAATTTAAGCTAGCGTTCATGCTGGCTTGTGGTGATATTATGGAAATTATGGTTAAATTCAGCAGCCCTCGAAACAGCCGATTCTGGTTACTGGGACTTTTGTGCCTCGGATCGATAACTCTTTTTTGCACGTGGCTATTTCTAGCGCCTCAGATTCCTGCCGTAACAAGCTCAAAATCAAAGTTTGAAGCTAAGCAGGCCAAGATCCATGTGCCGGCTAATTTAAGGACCGTTGCTCTTCCTGTGGCGAAGACACCAGCGCAAGAATTGGCGGAAACAGGTCTGGTGACATTAGCGGAGTCGAATGGGCGGAAACAGCGTTACAGCCTAGCCTTGGATGAAATTTTTGATCGTGGAAAGGGCAGCAGAGGTGCCAGGAAGATTGCCCCTTTGCCGACAGCCCAGTTATTCTTAAACCAGGCAGCTACAGAGGCTAAATCAGCAGGCGTCTGGCCAGCACTTGTTCTTTATCCTGAAGCAGGCCCCAAAACTCCAGGGACCCGCCGCCTACTCACGGGTCGTATTCTAGTAGAGCTGCACAGTGAAGAACAAGTCACGCCCGACTTGAACCGCTATGGAATCAAGATTCTGGATCGCCCCAGCTACTCGCTCTCTCATTTAGTGACAGAAAGCCAGACCGGCAGTCCAATCCAGGCTCTTGATGCTATGTGGGAGTTGCAAAACGAACCCAAAATTGCAGCGGTTTCTCCTCTGTTAGGTCGCCAGGCCGTGCCTATGGCAGCTCCGAATGACGCTCTTTTTGCTCGCCAATGGCATCTCCAAAACAGCGGTCAGGGCAAGGGGAAAATCGGCATCGATATCAAGATCGTCAATCAGTGGAACTTTGCGGAGGGCAAAGGGCTTGGTAAAGGCATCCGCATTGCCGTGGTCGATGATGGGCTGGAGCTCAATCATCCCGACTTGCGACAAAATATTGATCCCAATCCGCTAAACCATTTCAACTGGACCGATTATTCCACAGGGCTTCTCAATGGAGTGAGCTACTGGTTCAATAAGAATCCAAACCCAAATCCAGTCATCGAATTAGACGATTTTCATGGAACAGCTGTTGCTGGCGTGATTGCAGCCCGAGGTAATAATGAGATTGGAGTCACGGGCGTCGCACCTTTGGCGTCTTTGATTGGCCATCGTTTTTTAGATCCCTCCATACCTGCTGATGACGCGTTTATTGCGGATACTGTTAATAGAGGTAAAACACGTCTCGATATTACTGCCTTAATCCCCGGTGCCTTGGCCAATGAGTCCTACATTACTGATGCCATTGATGTGAAAAACAACAGTTGGGGATTTGGTGGTTATTACGCAGGCACAGCTGATGTGGGACCTTTGTTTAAAGGGGCTATGAAATCAGCTGCACTAGGCGGACGAGACGGGCGCGGAATGATCTCTGTCTGGGCCGCAGGTAATGGTCGGCGCTATCACTACCAAGGAAATAAAAATGGTTTGGCCAATGATATGTATGCTGTGGCCGTTGGCTCTTTGGCCAATACAGGTGTGCTTTCAGACTATTCGGAAACAGGGGCTCATCTCTGCGTCGTAGCACCTTCGAATGGAGGAACCCTGGGCATGGCGACGACAGATGTCGCGGGCACGGTTGGCTACAATCCTGATCCGAAGATCCCTGATATCGAGGAAGAAGATTACAGCTATACGGGGCGTTTTGGCGGCACTTCTTCCGCAGCTCCTGTCGTCTCAGGTGTGATAGCGCTCATGTTGGAGGCTCGGCCTGAATTGACTTGGCGTGATGTGAAGGAAATCCTAATCAGGTCGGCTCTCAAAGTCGATCCACAATCAAAATCCTGGACAACTCATAAAGTCGCCGATACCACCGGTCTGCCGCCGCTCAAGCACAGCAACCTCTACGGCGGCGGACTCGTGCAGGCTCAAGCAGCCGTGTCAATGGCTAAGGACTGGATGCTTCTGGCACCACAGATCACTTTTTCCCAAAAAATCAGTCCCGGCAGCTCGGTAAACTTTGAGGGCAATCCAGCTAAAAAAACCACTCCAACAGCAGCCTCGCTGATCCCATTAAACAGCACGGTATCGTTCCCTGATCGTTCAGATGGCAAATCATCAGTAGGCAAGACTCAGCGATGGACTCTGGACCTGACGAAGTCCCCAGCCATGAGGTTGGAGCATGTCACATTGAAGCTCAATCTGACGCATAAATACCGCGGTGATTTGAGGATTCATTTGCGCAGCCCTAATGGTGTCGTCAGTAATCTAGCGACAGAGACTCTCTATGATGGAGGATCTGACTATGCGGATTTCACCTTCAGTTCCTTGAGACATTGGGGTGAGCGTGGGCAGGGTCTTTGGACCTTGGAAATTACAGATACTTACCCATTAGATGACGGCATTCTCAATGAAGCCACCTTGAGTCTTTATGGCACTGCTGTGCCGGGACCTTCCATCATGGCTTATCGGCCCCAGGAACTTTTATCGGAAGGCGCTCCAATCAGCCTCTCTGTGACAGCCAATAGCCCAGCTGATACAAAACTAAGCTGGCGGAAAAACGGTGTAGCCATTCCAAAGCAAACGACGAATACGCTTTCCAATATTGGTTCAAAAATGACGGATGCGGCAACCTATCAGCATGTCCTGAACAGTCAGTGGGGCTCAGCGACAGCTTCGATTGATGTTGCAGTCGTGAGAACAGTATTGCCCCCACAAGTCGTCAATGAGGGCACAACAACGACATTCAGAGTAACAGCTACAGGCAAAGGCTTATCTTATCTTTGGTATCGAGGAACTGTACCACTGGTGGAAAATGGCCGTGTAACAGGAGTGCAAACCCCCATCGTGACCTTACGTGATATTCGCGCCAGTGATGAAGCCACCTATACCTGTCGCGTTTCCATGAACAATGGTACGATCTCCCCTTTGACGCTAAACACCCTACCCACTCAGCTGACGATTAGACGGCGTCCATCGGTAAAAGCCGGTTTCTTGGGCTTACCCAGCATTGTCGGAGATGCCACTCCACGACAGCTAATAGCTGACAATGAAGTCAGGCGCTGGCTTGTCACGGGCCTGCCTGCTGGCATGACCTACAATCCACTTACCGGACTGATCACAGGCTCACCGAGTCAGCCTGGCACTTATTTCATCACCGTCAGTGCTGGCAACTCCATCGGCACCAGTGCTCCAATCACATTTGCTTGGGAAGTTCGGCCTTTCCCTGCATCCGTTGTCGGCACTTATCATGGCTTAATCGATCGACATCCTGTTTATAATGGTGACTTTGGAGGCGCGCTGACGATCACCACTCTAGCTTCGGGTGCCTTTTCTGGAAGTCTGAATCGTGGTATGCATCAGCACAGCTTCAGCGGTACGCTCAGCATGGGGGCTGGTGGTAGCCATGTGAAAGGAGAGGTCCGTCTCACTCGCCGCGCTCCATTTGGTCCACTAAGCTTACGCTTTGACCTTTCGACTACGGGCAATGAACTTACGGGGACCCTTCGTGATTCAGCAATCAATCCACCTGACATTGCCAACATTTCAGGCCTGCGCGCTGCTCGTGCGACTGATCTGCCTACAGGTCTGCTAAATAGCCGCTGGAATACCAGCTATGAATTACCTCTGCCATTGGTGGGCAATGCTGAGTTCCCACAAGGCGCAGGCTGGGGTAGTCAGCTTATCAGTCTTTCAGGCACGGCCACTTGGACAGGTCGTCTGGCGGATGGTACGGCGATTACTGCCAGCAGCGGCGTCACCGCGACTGGTCAAACTCCACTTCACGCCATGCTTTATGCTTTTAGTGGATCGGTTCAGGGATGGCAGACGCTGAACTCGACAACAGCCCAAAGCTCAGGTGCCCTCTCTTGGTCTAAAACGCCTGTCATCTCGGCTAACTACATTGCAGGATTTGCTCGGCATGACCTCGTCGGCACAGGCGGCCGCTATACAGTACCTATTGCCAATCAGCCTTTATTTGGCATCCCACTGATCGCTCATAATGCACGCTTCATCTTTACTGAAGGGGGGCTCTTCACGCCATTCCAGCAGGTCTTCACATTGAGTCCGCAGCACGTCATCCTGATGCCCAGTGCGGCAGCTAATCCATCCCAAATCCTAGCTTCTCTGGATCTCAGCTCAGGCATCATCCTTGGCTCTGGTAGCGCGATCGAGATTGATCCTCTACAACCAAATCTCAATCGTCAGCGGCCTGGCAGTTTCAGCGCCTTGCTGAATCCAGCCTCAGAGACGGCTGTCGGCCACTTTTTGCTCCCGACCTCCAATGAAGTAGGCGCTCCAATCCTCTCTGGAAAAGTCATTGGTGATGAGAACTTTCCTACAGCCCAATAGACTAAGGTCCCATTTTTGCTGCTTGTGAAAATGGGCGAAATCACGGAAGGGTTGATTATCAATCTCCATGTCTGACACACCTCCTTTATTAAGTCCTATCGAAGCCCGAATCGTCGGCTGCCTGATCGAAAAAGAAATCACGCTGCCAGATTACTACCCGCTGACGCTGAACTCTCTCACGGCAGCCTGCAACCAGACCACCAATCGTGATCCCATCATGACTCTGGACGAGTCCACCGTCCTGCGGACCGCAGAGGCCTTAAAAACACGCGGCTGGGTTTTCCAGGTGACCGTTGTGGGCGGACGGGTGAATAAATTCCGCCACAACATCCGCACCAAGTTTGTAGGGTTGGAAAAGCCCACTATCTGTCTCTTGAGCGTGCTGCTCCTGCGCGGAGAACAGACTTTGGGCGAGCTTCGCCAACGCACGGAGCGCCTTTGCGCCTTTCCCGACCTCGATAGTGTTGAGGCCGAGCTCATGAAGCTGGTCACTTACAGCGAGGGACCCATCGTTGCCTGTCTGCCAGCCGGACCCGGACGTCGCGTCGCGCAGTGGGCGCAACTTTTAACCGGAGAACCCGGCGGCTTAGCCCCAGCTCAAGAAATCATCCATACAGCACCCATGATCGCGCCGGCACCTGCCAATGCGGAAGATCAGGCCTGGAAACAGCGCATGGAAATGGAGATCGAGATCCTCAAAGCCCAGCTTAGCCGTTTGAAGGTCAAGCTTGGGGTCGAAGACTAAGACAGAGCCAAATGGTTTTGGCTGCTTTTTTTCCCAAAAAGGCATCCGAACTTGCTAAGTCGGCGTTCCTAATGCAATTAGAATCATTCTAATTCTAAAAACGCCATGAATGCCTCTGCCCCACGTGCTCCCGCCAAACCGACCGGTCTGGACTGCCGTCTTGCCGTGCTAGGATCTGATGTGCGCCTCACGCCCCATCGCCGTGAGGTCTTTGACGTTCTTGCTTCCTCGACGGATCACCCTACTGCCTATGACATCTTGGATCGGGTAAAAAGCCGCTCTCCGCATATCTCGCTAGCCACCGTGTACAATTGCTTGGAGCACCTCACAACGGCGGGCCTCATTAAGCAGGTGCAGCTAGAGCGGGGCCAGAGCCGCTACTGTGCGAATCTCCACGAGCACGTTCATTTTCACTGTGAAACCTGCGGAAAAGTCAGCGATGCCCACCCAGCCGCCGACTTTGACCCCGCCAAATTCTGGAATCTTCCCAAAGGCACTAAAGTCACCCGCATGGACATCGCCATCCACGGCACCTGCGAAGCCTGCACCGCCAAACACTAATTTCGGCCTTTCAAATCCCCTCCCCCTCATGTCACTCGAAATAAAAGCCCTCCACGCCCAAATCCCCGGCCGCGAAATCCTCAAAGGCCTGAACCTCACCATCAACCCCGGTGAAGTACACGCCATCATGGGACCGAACGGCTCAGGCAAAAGCACGCTAAGCAAGGTCCTCTGCGGCCACGAAGACTACGAAGTCACTGGCGGCGAGGTCCTCCTTGATGGCGAAAACATCCTCGACATGGCCGTCGATGCCCGCAGCCGCGCCGGCCTCTTCCTTGCCTTCCAGTATCCGCATGAAATCCCCGGCGTCAGCAACGCCAACTTCCTTCGCGCAGCCTTGAAAGCCCGCCTGCCGAAGGGTGAAGACATCGACGCCGTGAAGTTTTACAAGCAAATGTACGCCCGCATGGACCAGCTCGAAATGGACCGCAGCTTCACCAGCCGCAGCGTCAATGAAGGCTTCTCCGGCGGTGAAAAGAAGCGCAACGAAATCCTCCAGCTCATGATGCTGGAACCGAAATACGCCATCCTCGATGAAACCGATTCCGGCCTCGACATCGACGCCCTCAAGATCGTCTCCCGCGGCGTGAATGCCATGCGTAGCGAGAACCGCGGCTTCCTCGTCATCACCCACTACCAGCGCCTGCTGAACTACATCCAGCCCGACATCGTTCACGTCCTCAAAGACGGCCGCATCGTCAAAACCGGCGGCAAAGAGCTTTCTCTAGAACTCGAAGAACGCGGCTACGACTGGGTCCATGAGGAGCCTTTGGCTGCTGCGGCTTAACTAAACAATTCATCGCCATGCCCGTCGTCTCCAGATTCTACGGTATCGTCATCAAGATGTTCTTCTCTGAGCATGGCGTGCCGCATTTTCACGCCGTGTATGGTGAGCATGTCGGCGTTTTCGTGATCGAAACCTTGGAGATGATTGAAGGCGACTTGCCTCCACGTGCATTCAGGCTGGTACGGGACTGGGCGGAAACGCACCGCGGCTCCCTGCTCACCATGTGGAATACCAAAAACTTCACCCAGCTCCCCGGATTGGACTAAACCATGAACACCTGGACTGAATACCCCAAGATCAAGGCCGTCGAGCCACTGGCTCACCATCGTCTCATGGTCTCGTTTCACAATGGCGAGCAGCGACTCTACGACTTCGGCAGCCAGCTTGATTCTCCGCCTTTCGCCCCCCTTCGTAACGAAGCTCTCTTCAAATGTGCCCGCGTCGATATCGGCGGCTACGGCGTCATCTGGAACGATGAGATCGACATCGCTGAGTCTGAACTCTGGCTCAATGGCCAGCCTGTCGAGTCACCAGCCAGCGCTCTCGCCGCTTGAGCCAACCTGAAACTTTAAACCTGAAACCCGCCAAACTTTAACATCATGGTCTCCGCCCCCGACTCCACCCTCGACGTCCCATCCGCCGTCGAAAACGACATCTCCGACATCCGCGTCGATAGCGTCGGCGATTTCACCTTCCCCGAGCGCAACAAATTCGACTCCGGGTTCGGCATTACGTCGAAGACCGTCGATTACATCAGCGACGTGAAGGACGACCCTGATTGGGTACGCGAGTTCCGTCACAAGGCGCTCAAAGTCTTCCAGGACAAGCCCATGCCGACGCATTGGGCCACGAAGGATCTGGAGAACATCCACTTCGACGAGTTCCGTTACTACCTCAGCGATGGGCAGAAACCGAAGCGCTCCTGGGACGACGTGCCTGAGGACATCAAGAAGACTTTCGACCGTCTCGGCATCCCTGAACAGGAACGGAAATTCCTATCGGGTGTCGAAGCGCAGTACGACTCTGAAGCCGCTTACTCAAACATCAAAGCTGCCGTTGCCGAGCAGGGCGTGATCTTTGTGAACAGCAGCGAGGGCCTCAAAGAGCACCCTGAGATCTTTAAAAAATGGTTCGGTAAAGTCATCCCGACTGGCGACAACAAATTCTCCGCGCTCAACAGCGCCGTGTTCAGCGGCGGCTCGTTCATTTACGTGCCACCCGGCGTGAAAGTGAAGCACCCGCTGCAGGCCTACTTCCGCATCAACAGCGAGCAGTTCGGCCAGTTCGAGCGCACGCTCATCATCTGCGATGAAGGCAGCGAGGTCATGTACATGGAAGGCTGCACCGCGCCGAAGTTTGAGACCGCCACGCTACACAGCGCTGTGGTCGAACTCGTCGCTCTCAAAGGTGCCAAGATCCAATACGTCACCGTGCAGAACTGGAGTAGCAACGTCTTCAACCTTGTCACCAAGCGCGGCATCGCCATGGAAGACGCGGAAGTGCGCTGGATCGACTGCAACATCGGCAGCCGCCTCACCATGAAATACCCCGGCGTCATCATGAAAGGCAAACGCGCCCGTGGTGAAGTCATCAGCATCGCTTTGGCCAACAGCGGCCAGCATCAGGACACCGGCGCGAAGATGGTCCACGCCGCCGACGAGACCACCAGCAACGTCATCAGCAAATCCATCAGCATCGGTGAAGGCCGCGCCACCTACCGCGGCCTCGTGCACATCCCGAAGCACCTCAAAGGCTGCAAAAACAACACCGAGTGCGACGCCCTGCTCATCAACCCCAACAGCCGCACCGACACCTACCCCGCCATCAGCGTCCGCGGCAACCAGCACGCCACTCAGCACGAAGCCAGCGTCAGCCAGGTCAGCGCCGACCAAATCTTCTACCTCATGCAACGCGGCCTCACCGAAGCCGAAGCCATGAGTTTGAGCGTCAACGGCTTTATCAACGACCTCGTGAAGGAGTTCCCGATGGAATACAGCGTGGAGCTGAAGCGGCTCATTGATCTGGAGATGGAAGGCAGCGTTGGTTGATCGAAGAGCATGGAACCAGTTGTCGAATATGCAGACCAAGCACTCTCGGAAATTTCCGAGATGTTCCTGCATGACAACGAACGCCCCACGCCTTGGCGTGAACGTCTGAACGTACCTGCCTTCGATTACTCGGTGGACAGCTTGTCAGAACTTAATGCCTACCTCAATTTCGCCCGGAAGCGTGAAAGCGTGGAATCAGTCTGGAACCTCATCTGCTTGAGAGCCGGCGCTTACCTTGGCGAAGTCATTCGACGCCACAATCCTGCCGAATGGCATTGGATTGGTTACGACGAAGGCGATCGAATCGCCCCGAGCTACTTTTCGGCTTTTGGCAAAGCCATCGGAAACGCCTTCGTGCTCAGCCAGAACGCCACGAGCTACTGTTATCCCCTCGCCAAGATCGACAAGTATCTCACCAACGGTTCAGAGGACAACACCCAGGCCTTCGTGAGGGTCATCATCGAAACGTGGAGCAAGAAGGCATGAACTCGATTTTAGCCAGTTTTACACCCTGCACTCCTTTCGAGTATTCCTCGCTTGCTTCGGGCTTATCCATGCGCGCGCCAGCGTCGTGGAGTGCGGTGGCAGAGATGCGAGGGCGAAGCCTTGTATCGTCGGCACCGCTTTCGAAGGCCCAGCTAGATCTTCCACGGATTGATCAGCGCCAGGCTTTTCGGGAAATCCTTCTCGTTTCGCGTCACCATCGTCAGCCCGTGCAGTTCAGCCGTCGCGGCCAGAAGTGTGTCCACGAAAGGAGGCTTGCGCTTCGTCAGGCGCTCCTCGCGGCTGTAAACCGGACCCCAGAAGCTCATGAGCGCCCGATCCACCGGCAGGATGCGTCCACGTCGTTCCATTTGATCCGCAAAAGCATTGAACCAAGCAAGCAGATGGCTCCTGCGCTTGCTCGGAGCCATGTCCACGATGCCACGTTCGACTTCTCCGAGTGTCAGGATGGAAATGGCGCAGTC
>JAIXZA010000143.1 GCA_027489965.1 Verrucomicrobiaceae bacterium | reverse complement strand
TCACAAAAAGGAGTGTGAAGTGTATCATCCCAATATCAAACGCCACGAAGTATCCCGATAGCCAAAGCTGCAGGTATCGGGAAGTGGCTAAGCGATTCAATTTCTACATTGGTTAATTTCAGTAGAATCGAATGCCCTGATGCGGCGAAGTGCGGGATTGGTTATTCTTGTCACTTGCTCATACCCGCCCTGCCGTGCTCTGTTGTTCATCATGGCCAAGAAGACTTCCAAAACCTCATCCAAAGTGCAATCTGCTGGCAAGCCTGCCAAGTCAGTGAAGGCCGCTCAACCTGCCAAGGTTGAGAAAGCCAAGAGTAAGAGCGATAAATCCGCAAAAGCGGCCAAGGTTGAGAAGGCACCAAAGCTGAAAAGCCTGCCTTTCTGGATCGGCTTTGATCTCGGTGGCACCAAGATGCTGGCCTGTGTGTTGGATAAAGATTACAACGTTCTCGGGACGGCCAGAAAATCGACCGGCGGCTCCGATGGTCAGGTCAAAGGACGCAAGAAAATCATCAGTGCTATCCATGAAGCGATCTCCGAGGCAGGGGTCGATCCAAAAGGACTCCAGGGGATCGGCATTGGTTGCCCTGGGCTAGTCAACCCAGAAAAGGGTATCCTGATCAATGCGCCGAATCTGGGCTGGAATAACATGGGGCTGGCGGGCATTCTCAAAACAGCCTTTAAAAAACCAGTAACTGTCCTCAATGATGTGGATGCTGGAACCTTCGGCGAGTTCAAACTAGGAGCAGGTCAAGGCGCACGTTCATTGCTGGGAGTGTTTCCGGGAACTGGGGTCGGTGCCGGTTTTGTCTATAATGGCCAATTGATCATGGGACGCACTGCCTCAGCCATGGAGCTGGGCATGATTTATCTGCCCGGCACGCATCTAGGAAGCGAACAGCATGGAGCCGTGATGCTCGAAGATCTGACGAGCCGACTGGCTCTGGCTTCTCAGGCTGGCATCGCCTGCTATCGCGGTCAGTTACCTGAACTGGATAAGAAGACACGCGGAAACCTCCGTGACATTCGCAGCAAGGCTTTGGCCAATAGCTTCAAAAGTGGCGATGATGCTGGCATGATCATGTTTGGCAATTCCATCCGCTTCCTCGGCATGGGCGTGGCCGCAGTGGTCAATCTTTTTGCCCCGGATCAAATCACACTCGGCGGCGGACTCGTGGAAGAGTTGCCAGGTCTCTACGTCAATTTACTCAAAGAGGAAGTCAACCGCTTTGCCATCCCTGCCCTAGCGCGTGGCATCAAATACTCAGTGGCCAAACTCGGTGGCACTGCCGTGGCTGTCGGCTCAGTGGCTTGGCTGCGGGAAAAGAAGCCGACCGTGACCGCCTAATTAATCGCCTATTTCCTTTCATGCCTGAACCCACCAGTCCCCCAGCCGAGCAGGCCGTCATTTACGTCGGCGCAGCTTCGCTCTCCATTGTCATTGGTTATCAAGAACCCAACCATGGCTTTGTAGAGATCGAGCACATGGACCGTCCGCTGCCCATCGCTCGCGACATTTTCCGCACAGGCACAGTCACCCGCAGCACCATGGAGCAGGCCGCGAGCATTCTGCGGGATTACCTCCGCAGCACCAAGGAATACGGCATCTCACTGGAGGCCATTCGTCTCTACAATACCAACATCCTTTCTGAAGCCAGCAATCACGAGATCTTCCTCAATCGCCTGCAAGTCACCACAGCGCTAACGGCACGATTGATTGATGATGGCGACATGACCCGCCTCGTTTATCAGATCGCACGGCGTGTGCTGGAAAAGAACCCCAAGCTGGCTGAAGGTAACACTTTTGTCTCCCACATCGGCCCAGGCAATACTCGTGCTCTCTACTTTAAAGACGGCCGTTTGGAAGCCTACAGCAACTATCGTCTGGGCATCTTTCGTGCCCGTGAAGCGGTGGCCAGCGGTGACGGCGAGTCCTCTCATCATCTGCTTCATTTGGAAGAACAGATCCGCGGTGTCGTCGATCAGCTTGAGCAGGATTACGAGCACTACAAAATGAATCATCATGTGGCCATCGGCGCCGAGATTCAGAGTGTGGCCCCGCTTTTAGCAGCGCCTAAACAAGGTGCCTGCCGCCTGAATGAAAGCGAACTGCTGCGTTACACGACTAAACTCGCCAAGCTTAGTCCAGACGAACTCATCCGCCAACTGCACACCCATTACACTGGCGGTGAGGGCATCGTCCCAGCCCTGCAAACTAACCTTGCCTTGGCCCGTCGTTTTGGGGATGAAACCCTCTGGGTTCCACATGGCGACTTCCAAAAAGAGCTGATGCAGGATCTCGTCACAGCACGCCCCCGCACTGCCATGTTCCAAGAAGAGGTTATGCAGGCGGCCTGTGAGATCGGACTCCGTTATAAGACGGATCGCAGACACGCCACCCATGTCTCTAATTTTGCCCAACAACTCTTCCGTGAACTTCAGCACATGCACGCGCTAGAGCCACGCTACGAACTGGTTCTCCGGGTCGCTGCCATGCTTCATGAGGTCGGCATGTTCATCAGTCCTCGCGAGCATCATAAGCACAGTTTATACATCCTTCTTCAGACCGAGATTTTTGGCCTCAGCACCGCTGAACGCGAGATGGTGGCGCTACTGGCGCGTTACCACCGGCGTTACAATCCCGAGCCAAGTCACCCGCATTTTGCAGATCTGTCCCGTGAAGAGCGCATGATCGTCTTTAAGTTGGCCGCGCTACTACGCATCGCTGATGCCTTGGATCGCAGTCATACCCAGCGCATCAAAAGCATCCAACTTCGACCTGAAGGCAGTCGATTAACGATTCTGACACCCGGCATTGAGGACACCACGATCGAGCAGATTGCCATCAACTCCAAGTGCGACATCTTCCGCGAGATCTACGGCTACGAGATCATTCTGGCGCAGCCTTAAATTGAAACCCAACTACTTCGTGACATCAATGTCATGGGTTTTTGGAGACGGCTTTGCGCCGTCCGTTTTGCGGCGTAGTAGATGTCCTACGTCCAAGCCAAAGTAGGCTAAGCAGTTAATCAAAAGAGCCACGGCTGTCGCCTCATCTAGGTTGCCAAAAATCGGCACATTATCAGGGATGATCTCGACCACACCAAAGCCCAAGTTGAGCAAATACACAGCGGATAAAATACCCGAGCCGAGCACCAGAAGATCGCGAATCAGTTTCATGAGAAGGAAGAGTTGAAATGGCCCGCTAAAGTGCACCATCTTTTCCGCCTGTCCTTATAAGTTCAGGTGAATTTTGGATTCGAAAACAAAGATTGCCATTTCAGACATTCCCGAAAAGAATCCGCTCTTTCACAAAATGACCATTTACGGAACAGCCATTCTTTCTCTCAGCCTGCTCATTGGACTGGCGGCAGGACGTCTTCTTGGGGCCTTGGTTGGCGTTGATGCAGACATCGGTGGCGTCGGCATTGCCATGCTGCTGCTCATCTTCAGCACGGATTACCTCAAACGCACGGGCCGCCTGCAAGTCAGCACAGAATCCGGCATCTCTTTTTGGGGCGCTATCTATGTGCCAGTGGTGGTGGCCATGTCAGCGAGTCAGAACGTTCGCGGCGCACTCAGTGGCGGAGTCATGGCAACACTCGCGGGCGCCTTAGGCGTAGCCGTTTGTTTTGGTCTGGTGGGTTTATTCGTTCGACTTGGCCGAGGCAAAGAAAAGGAGGAATCCTAGAC
>JAIXZA010000135.1 GCA_027489965.1 Verrucomicrobiaceae bacterium | reverse complement strand
CTGATTACGACTTGGACCACTTTTGTGCCCAGCTTTCTTTTTGTGTTCCTCGGTGCACCCCACATCGAGAACCTCTCGGAGCGTCAACGATTCAGTGCGGTGCTCACAGCCATAACGGCCGCTGTCGTTGGGGTCATCCTCAATCTCGGCCTCAAATTCACCACTCACGCTCTTTGGCCCACTGGCGATCAACTGGATTCCTTCGTGGCCATTCTCGCCATCACTGCCTTTGTGACCATGCACCGGTTCAAAATTGGCCTGATCCCTGTCATCGCCGCCTGTGCCTTGATCGGATTTTTCTGGAGCTTCGTCTGACGTTCTTGTTCAGCCTAGATTCAGCAATCCTCAGGACATAAGCATGAAATAGGCGATGGCCGACTTGGGCGGCTTTTCCAAATTCAGACTCCCATCTCAAGAACCGGTTTTAACACAACCAAAATCAAGGTAGGCTTCCCATCTTCCTTGGCCTGACGTAGATCGACAGTGAACTCCAATTGCCAATCGTTGAGCTCTTCAGGATCGACGAGAACTTGGTGGATGCGCCAGGTTTGCTGATCCTCACTGGCTTCAATGTAAGTGTGGCGGCCATTGCGGGCCTCATTATCAAGACGGATGCGCTCATGATCCAAAAGGTAATCATCGACTAAGACTCGCAGTCGTTCCACGGTCCACCCGAGGGCTCCAGCGCCAAGCGAACTCAGTGCGTTCTCCAGATTTTGAAGAGCCAGAGGACGCAGGAAACGGAAAATCTCGGTGCGAATGAGAGCCGTGAACTCGCGCTTGTTTCGAGTGATGTCAGGCGCTTCTTCAGGCTTCTCTTCACTGGGTTTCCAATCGGGATCACGCAGACGCTCCCATTCATCCAGCAGGCTGGAATCGGTGCCACGCAGCAGACCGGCAAGCCAGGCTTCCATCTCCTGTACAGGCTCTGTCTTGGCTGCTTCAGGCACAGTCTGCGCGAGCACTTTATGAACGCTGCTGAGATGCCGAAGCAGCACGCCCTCGGCACGGTGCAGGTCGTAATCGTGCACGTAGTCAGCAAAGCTGCGGAAGTTTTCATACATCTCACGAGCGATACTTTTGGGCCGAATGTTTTCCTGACCTACCCAGGGATGCATGGAGGCAAAATCGTTGAAGGTATTGTAAATGAAATCGCGATTCGGCTTCGGGTATTCCAGCTCCTCCAGTTTAGCGATCCGCTCCTCATACGGCACGCCTTCGGCCTTCATGCCAGCCATGGCTTCGTCCTTCACCTTGCTAAGCTGGCGGCGCAGGATGAGGTCAGGATTCTCCAAAATGGATTCGCAAAGCGTCATCACATCCACCGCATAGCTTGGTGAATTGGGATCGATCAAAGTCAGGGCATCAATGAGATAAAGTGACAGAGCATGATTGAGAGAGAAGTCTTCTTGAAGCTCCACATTCAGCCGCAGTTTGGACCCACCCGCACGTTGGCTCACAGGCACGATGTCCACGATTTTCCGATCGATCAGGGCGCGGAATAGCTGCCAGGCACGCTTCCGATGCTGCTTTTTGGCATTGTTCGTTTCATGTGAGTCCTGAATCAAACGCAACATCGCGTGGCAGCCATCATCTGGGCGACTGAGCACTTGCAGCAGCAGGCCATGAGAAACTTGGAAGCGTGACACCAGCGGCTCTGGAGTCGCCGTTTGCAGCTTTTTAAAAGTGTCTTCACTCCAACCTACGAAGCCTTCAGGTGCTTTCTTTTTGACCATCTTTCTCATCTTCTTCACATCACCAGCGGCCTTGGCTTCCATCTTGGCATTTTCAATCATATGCTCCGGCGCCTGCGCCACGACAAAACCAATCTCATCAAAACCACGCCGACCTGCGCGGCCAGTGATCTGGTGAAAATCGCGTGCAGAAAGAGTGGCCACCTTTTGTCCACCATATTTACTGAGCTTGGTCAGCAACACCGTCCGGATGGGGACATTCACGCCCACGCCCAAGGTATCCGTGCCACAGATGACTTTCAGCAGTCCCATTTGCGCCAACTTTTCGACAAGGATTCGATACTTGGGCAGAAGACCGGCATGATGAATGCCGATGCCGTGATGCAGATACTTTTTCACCTCCTTGCCATACGGACTGGTAAACTTAGCCCCCTGCATCAGCTCTTTGATACTGGCCTTTTCAGCGGTGGAACAGAAGTTCAGACTCATCAGATCCTGCGCTGCCTGCGCAGCATCATTCTGGGTAAAGTGCACGAGATAGACGGGCGCTTTGTTTTCAGCAATCAACTCCTGCAACGTCACATCCACCGAAGTCTCGACATAACTGAACTCCAGTGGAACAGGCCTCTGAGTGGAGGAAACAATCACCGTCTCCGTGCCAGTCAGACGAGCGACTTCTTTTTGAAAAAAATCTGGGCTTCCCAGTGTAGCAGAAATCAGCAAAAAACGTGACCGACTCATTGTCAGCAGTGGCACCTGCCAAGCCACACCACGCTCGTGATCCGCGTAGTAGTGAAACTCGTCCATGATCACCTCGCGGAAAGGCGCACGCTCACCTTCACGCAGGGCGTAGTTGGCTAAAATTTCAGCCGTGCAACAGAGGATCGGTGCATCTCGGTTTACCGTTGCATCCCCCGTGGCCATGCCCACATTTTCAGGACCAAAATCACGACAAAGCGCCAAAAATTTCTCGTTCACCAGCGCTTTGATCGGACAAGTATAAATAGAGCGCCGTCCCTGAGCCATCGAACGAAAGTGCATGGCCGTTGCCACCAGTGATTTTCCAGAACCTGTTGGCGTAGCGAGGATCACATTTTTATCCTCAAATAGCTCCAAGATGGCCTCTTCCTGAGCCGGATACAGCTCCAACTTTCTCTCCGTCACATAATCGAGAAAAAGACTGAGGAGTTCATCGCTGGAGCAGTCCCTTGAAACAGGAAGGCGGCGGAGCAAAGGATGGTCTGACATGAAGGCTACAATTTCCCCAGAGCAGAGCAGGAGGCAATGAAAGACTATGGCATTCCTGCTTGCTCAAACCGTAAAGCCTTGGCATAAAGCGCCCCATTTATGCCATCCCCTGCCCTAGAAATCGGAAAAGCCTTCCTCGCTGAAAACGCCCAAAAAGAAGGCGTCATCACCACTAAAAGCGGTCTGCAATACCTTGTGCTCACCGAGGGCAAGGGCAAAAGCCCCAAGAAAACCGATACTGTCGTGGTGAACTACCGGGGCACGCTCATCAATGGCGTGGAATTTGACAGCAGCTACCTGGCTGGCCGCGAGCCAGCAGAGTTCCCACTCAATCGCGTCATCAAAGGCTGGACGGAAGGACTGCAACTTATGAAGGAAGGCGCGAAATTTCGCTTCTTTATCCCCTCGCAGCTTGCCTACGGTTCACGTGGAGCAGGCATCGACATTGGTGCCGATGAGACGCTCATATTTGAAGTTGAGTTACTCAAAGTCTGGGAAGACTAAAGTAACATTCAGCCTTATGGAGCGGATCATCCAACCAGTCGGCTCGAAAAAAACTTGGATTACTCTTGCTTTTTTATACGTTCGTTTAATTATAAAGCAATTAAACGAACGTATAATATATGCCAAAGCTTGAGGAGGCACCCCAGCTCCATGAAACACAGAAGCGCCTGCTAGATGCAGCAGAGGCTCTGATTGCAGTCCACGGGATTGCAGGCACCTCGTTGCGTGAAGTTACCGAACTGGCTGGAGTCAATCTCGCCTTGGTCAAATATCACTTTGGCTCCAAAAATGGGCTGGTTGAAGCCATGTTGAATCGTCGGCTTGATCCGATCAATAAAATGAGACTGGCCTTGCTTGACGAGGTCAAGCGTAAGCACGCTAATGGACCAATGCCCTTGGAAGAAGTGCTGGCAGCATTGATCCGACCAGCCGTAGAAATGGGTCTTGAAAACGGCAAAGAAGGCGCACTTTTTCTTCGTGTCTTTGGCCGTCTATTCTCCGAGCCTGCGACTTTCATGATCCACATTCATAAACAGATGGGGAAAATGGTAAAACTCTTTGATGCTGCTTTTGAACAAGCGTTGCCAGGACTGAGCGAGAGTGACATGGCTTGGCGAAAAATCGCCACTCTAGGTGTAGTCCAGCATTCTCTACTCATGCTTTCCATGCTTGATCAACTCCCCAAGTTGATTCAACTGCCCATTAAAATGCTCAAGGGCACACCATCCACCGATGAGGTCGTGGCGAGGCTGGTTGCTTTTTCAGCGGCTGGCATGAGAGCAAAAGTTCCTTCAGTCCGATAAGCATTGATGCACGCAGTATAGCACCGAGCAATTGTATGCACTTAGATTTAATCAAACGTTTAATCAACATCTCACATGACTGACGTTGCTGTACAGATGCTCTACGGAGATCGCTCCAAATACATGCTGCTGATCAGTGGCGTTTGTTTCTCGACGGTCCTGATGGCTCAGGGTTTGGCGATGTTTTTTGGAATTCTAAGTTTCTCGTATGCCACACTGGAAAATGCACGGGCACCGATCTGGGTTGTCGATCCAAAGGTCGAGCAGATAGCCGATAATCAGCCGCTCAAAGACACCGATGTAGACCGTGTACGATCAGTCGCTGGTGTGGCTTGGGCCGTGCCCTTTTACACAGGCCAAACTCAGGCTCGTGTGCTGGGTAGTGGACAAACAAAACCCATCACTCTGGTTGGCCTCGACTCGGCAACTCTAGCCGGTGCACCGACACGCGTGGTGAAAGGCTCTGTCCTCGACTTAAGGCAATCCCAGAGCGTGGTGATAGATGAAGAAGTCGCGGCAAGACTGGGACCCGATCACGAGCACCCTTTGGATGTTGGCGATGTTTTTGAAATGAATGATCAGCGTGCCGAAGTGATCGCGATTGTAAAAACGAAGCAAGGCCAAGGTGGTGCTGCCTATGTCTTCACGACCTTTGATCGCGCTCGACACTATGGCTTCAGCCAGCGTAAAATGACGACTCATGTCCTGGCGGGTCCACAGAAAGGACTGACGGATGAAAGCGTGGCCAACAGCATCATGGCTGAGACTGGACTAAGAGCCTACACAGAAGCCAACTTCAAAAAAGCCTCCAGTGACTGGATGATCTATAACTCCCCCATCCCTTTCGTGGTCGGTCTCATTGTTGGCATTGGATTCATGGTCGGGGTGATTGTAGCAGGGCAGACATTTTATAACTTTGTCTTGGAAAACACTCGCTACCTAGGCGCGCTCAAAGCCATGGGAGCCAGCAATTTCAGACTAGCACGCATGACCGTTCTACAAGCCTCCCTCGTCGGCGCCACGGGTTACTGCATCGGCATGGGATTACTCAGCCTCTTTTTCCGCAGTCTGCCGGAGGGAAAAGCACCTCTGCTCTTGCGCTGGGAAGTCGCCGTATTGGTTTTTGCCGCAGTCTTCCTCATCATCGTGATCGCTAGCATGATGGGCATTCGCAGGGTCTCTAGCATTGATGCAGCCATCGTTTTCCGCTCATGAGCCCAGACATCCACCTCCATGGTTTAAAAAAATCATTCCGTTCGGGAGATGTGATCACTCCTGTTTTGAAGGGCATTGATCTGGATGTTTCTTGTGGAGAAATGTTCTTCATTGTGGGTCCAAGCGGCTGCGGAAAAACCACGCTTATATCGATACTGTGCGGAACACTCAGCGCTGATTCGGGAGAAGTCATGGTTCTGGGCCATGACCTACGCAGTTTAAGCCAAAATCGAGTCACTGAATTTCGTGCTCAAAACGTGGGCTTTGTCTTCCAACAATTCAATCTTATCCCGACGCTAACCAACTGCGAAAACGTGGCCATCCCATTACGACTTCAGGGAAAATCAGCCCGCGAATCACGCCAGGCAGCTGCACTAATGCTAGAACGGGTTGGTTTGGCTGAAAAGATCAACGAACGTCCAAACAAACTCTCCGGCGGCCAACAGCAGCGTGTGGCCATAGCCCGAGCCTTAGTGCATCAACCTGCGCTGATCGTCTGTGATGAACCCACTTCAGCCTTAGACTCCGAAACTGGCAGTCAGGTCATGGAACTGCTAAGGCCGCAATCACAGGATAAACCCCGCACGGTCATTGTAGTCACCCATGATCCCCGCATTTACCACCACGCGGATCGCATTGCCGAAATGGAAGACGGAGTGGTTCGTCGCACGCTTTCACAAGCTGAAGCACTCAGAACCTTTGGAATCTCACCCCAGACTTAAACTCACTTCAATTATGATCATCATCTTTCGCCGCTTTACGTTTTGGCTCGCATTAGCAGGCCTAACCGGCCTTGTGTTTTTCGTCCACGCAAACACTAGCATTGCCCCAATGCCTGAACCGCCGTTAACGCCGCCGAGGAAACCTTTTGAAAAGGGCATCGGGGCCTCTGGAATCATCGAATCCCTTCGAGAAAACACCAGCATCGGTGTCCCGTTTGCGGCTCTTGTCACCGAGATCAAAGTCAAAGTTTGGCAAAAAGTCGCTAAAGGAGATCTGCTCATGCGACTGGATGATCGAGAAATGCGCATCAAACTCATTGGTCAGCGAGCAGAACTTTCCGTGCGGGAGGCAGAGCAGCACCGAGCCAAACGTCAATACGATCGTCTAGCAAAAATCGGTGCAGGGGCGGCAGTGGCACGAGAAGATTTAGAGACCAAAGAAGACGATCTTTTAGTGGCAAAGGCCAATGTCGAAAAAGCCAAAGCAGCCATTGCAGAAACAGAGAGGAATTTGGAGCGCTTTCTGATTCGATCCCCCATTGATGCCACCATTTTACAAATCAATCTACGCGAAGGTGAACATGCTACACCAGGCGGCAGCACGATACCCATTGTGCTCGGATCCATTGATAACCTGCAAATCAGAGCAGATGTGGATGAACAGATCGCTCCCCGAGTCAAAGTCGGCGCACGAGCGGTCGCCTATCGAAAGGGAGAAACCGACAAAGCCATTCCACTCACCTTTGTCCGCATCGAACCCTACATCATTCCCAAGAAAAGTCTGACGGGTGCAGGCTCCGAGCGCGTCGATACGCGAGTCCTACCCGTCATTTTCAGCTTCGCCAATCACGAAGAACTTAAAACCTATGTCGGCCAGCAGGTCGATATCTTCATTGAAGAATAAAGATGAAAGTCATCGGTCTATTTATCCCGGTGCTGGCACTCAGTGCCTGCACCCATCCTGTCGGCCCCAATCATCATTTACCAGAGATTGCACTGCCTGATCGTTGGAGCGCAACAGGCGTGGCGGACAAGTCGCTCAGTCAGCAGTGGTGGCGCTTGTTTGATGATCCTGAACTCAACCGATTGGAAGCACTGACGCTGACCGCGAATCAAGATCTAATCGCAGCCATGATTCGTGTCGATGAAGCCCAGAGTGACTTCAAAACAAACCGCGCAGATCATTTACCAAGCTTAAGCGTTGGCGCATCGGCAGACCGCAGTCAAAGCTCAGCCAATTTCACGCAACTACCAGGCTTCACGCCACCCAAAGTGGCCCAATATCGACTTAAAAGCACGCTTAGCTATGAGTTCGATCTCTGGGGAAAAGTGCGCCGCAGTGTTGAATCAGCACAAGCTACACTCGCAGCGACAGCTTATGCGCGAGATGCTGTGATGCTTCGACTTACGGGTGAAGCAGCGCAGCAATACTTCAATCTGCGCACCTTAGATGCTGAGAAATCACTTTTGCAAAAAACCATTTCACTTCGGAATGAGTCGCTTGCCATTGCCAAAACCAAACAAGCGGGCGGCCTCACCCATACAAGTGATGTCACACGCGCTATAAGCTCTTTAGCTTCAGCAGAAGCAGATGTTGTGGACATTCAGCGCCGGCGTGAATTGGCACTTCACACACTTGCTGAGCTTTGTGGTCAACCGGCCAATGCTTTCAAAATAAGCGCCGACTCAAGTCTTTCGACAAGGGTGCCTGAAGTGCCCGTCAACTCCCCTGCGAGCCTATTACGACAGCGTCCAGACATTGCAGAAAGTGAGCGAACACTCGCGGCTAGAAATGCCGAGATCGGAGTAGCCGTCGGGAAAGAATATCCCTCGATAAAACTAAATGGGAATCTGAACCTAGAAAGCCTGTCCCTCACCAATCTACTCAGTCCTAGCAGTAGGTCATTTAACATCGGCCCTGAACTTTCCCTGCCGATCTTCGATGGTGGTGCCAATCGAGCACGCGTTTTGAAAGCTCAGGCAAAACACCAGGAGGCACTCGCCAGTTATCATGGAGTGATTTTAACTGCCACTAAAGAAGTCGAGGATGCCATGACCAATCTGAGAAGTTATCGAAGCTTGGTTGAAACCCAGCAAAAAAATGCTGAGGCTGCGGCTAGAACAACTGAGCTATCTCTGGAGAGATATAGCAAAGGAATCGTCAATTACCTGGAAGTCGTGGACAGCCAGCGTGAAGAGCTACTAGCCAAACGGTCGCAGGTTCAGGCGCAGGGCAATCGTCTTCAGGCAGCCGTCCAACTCATGAAAGCCTTAGGCGGAGGCTGGGGACAACCCACACATGAATTATGATTGGTAGAGTAAGTAGGAGAGGTTAGCCTCTCCTGCCTGCTCTACTTGCAAATCCTTATCCCAAGCAGAGCATTGTCCGCATCTTCATCATACAGATCGCTCTTTGACTCTGATCATGAACTTGTTAAGTCAGATAATTTTATTCAGTCTGAGAATATGTCTGCCTTTTCGCGCTCTCATTAGATGCGGATATTCATGAACCCTTCGCTTTAACCAGTTAACGCAGGTTCACTGCACCACCGTCGATTGGATAGGAGCAACCGGTGATGAAACCGGCCTCATCGCTGCAAAGATAAAGAGCTAGATGGGCGATCTCATCAGGCCTTGCCATGCGTCCGATGGGCTGTGCCTCGCTCAATTTTTGAAACATTTCCGCTTCACGCCCAGGATAAGTATTGGCCAAAAAACCATCGACAAATGGGGTGTGAACGCGGGCTGGGCAGATGCAGTTAGAACGGATTCCAGATTTGATAAAATCCTTCGCCATCGACAGAGTCATGGATAGCACCGCCCCCTTGGTCATTGAATAAGCAAAACGATCAGCCAACCCCATCTCCGCAGCAATGCTGCACATGTTCAAGACCACTCCCCCGCCCTGCTTGACCATTTGCTCAACAGCCACCTGCGCGCAATTAAAGACGCCTTTGATGTTGATCCGGTAAAGACGATCCAGATCTGCTTCACTTGTGGTTAATAGGGTGCCAATGTGGGCGACACCTGCATTGTTCACAAGGATATCGATCTTCGAACGGCGAATGGCAATCGACTCAAACAAAGTTTTCACAGCCAGATGATCACCGACGTCACAGGCAGAAGCCTGTGCACTGCCACCAGCGGCGATGATTTGATCCACCGTGATCTGAGCAGCTTCCAGCTTGAGATCGATGACCTCGACGTGAGCGCCCTGACGGGCAAAGACCAGTGCGATTGCCTGACCGATGCCTGAACCTGCACCCGTGACGAGTGCTACTTTATCCGTTAGCTTGAACATAAGGCAGGAAAGCTTACTTCGGCAGCATGGTAAAGTACTGTGTTTCCAGCTGCTTCACCTTAGCGCGCAGAGGCTCTAACTGAGGTTGCAGTTTGGCCAGTTCAGCAGTGATCTCGACGAGGTTTTTGTCACGCTGTGGATTATCCTTTTCAGCGGCTGCCAGCGCTGATTCAGCAGCTGCTTTTTGCTTCTTGGTAGTCTCCACAGTTTCGGTAGCTTTCGTGACTTCAATCCGCTTTGCCTCGATGATCTTTAACTCGCCTTCCAACTTAGCACGGGCGTCCGCAAAGGATTTCTCCAGCGGTGCTTGAGCAGCTTTGAGCTGAGCAATAGCTTCATTGATTGGCTTGGTCTTACTGGCAAAATTGGCCTCTAAAGCGGCTGGCAGAGCCTGCTTATCAGTGCGAGCCTTTTCCTGCGCGGCAATTTCTTTCGTGATGCTTTCTAACTGACCTTTGAATGGAGCCGCATTCTTTTCTGCCGCTGCCAGCTCAGCTTTGGCTTGAGACAGGCGTTTTTCCGTCTGGGTCTGGGTGTTATTAGCAGCAGCAAGTTCAGCTTTGATTTTATTGGTGGCTTGCTTCGCCTCATTGAGAGACTTTTCACCAACAGATTTAGCCGCACGTTTTGCGTCCAGTTCTGACTGAGCTTTAGCGATGGCTGGTGCATCCTGACCCTTTTTCATTTCCGATAATGCCTTTTCTGCCGCTTGAATGTCAGCCACGGATTTTTTCATGGCAGCCTCTGCTTCAGCAGCAGTCTTTTCTTTGACTGGAATTAATGGGGTAAGCGCAGACACAGCCTTTTTAGCCTCAGCATTGGCGGCCTCCAGCTTAGCCACATTGGCCTGCTTGCTAGCGACCTGCTCAGCAGGGCCTTTCAGCTTGGCCGACACCTCAGCCAGCTTTTTCTTCAGCGGCTCGATGGCTTTGCCGATGTCATCAGCCGCTTTCTTGGCAGCAGCCACACCTTCGTCCTTGGCCTTGGTCAAAGCAGCCACTTCCGCCACCCGGGCTGCGAGCGTTTTTTTATGATTTTCCAAATTCGTATTGGCCGTAGCATCCGCGCCTTTACTCGGTGCGGCGGCTTGCTCTAAGGCATTCAATTCAGTTTTAAGCTTTGCTGTAGCAGCCTCATGCTGTGGGATAGCAGCGCTGGTTTCAGCGATTGTCTTTTTCGAAGATTCGATCTTGGCCGTGTTACTGACCTTGGCGTCTTCATTGTCTTTCTTTGCCGCTGTGAAATCGTTAAAGCTGCCTTCGAGCTTGGCCAAATTGGCTTTCTCAGAAAGAACGCCGACATTGAATTGCGCGGCCTTAAGAGCTGTGGGGAGCTTCTGTAGGATGTTGATTTCTTCTGTGACAGACTTTGCGGTAAACTGGGCTGAGGCTAGCTCTTCCCTGCCTTTGACGACCTGAGACTCGGCAGCTTTGATGCGGTCAGGACCGGCCTTTACCAAGGCTGGCAATTTAGGCAGTTCAGCCTTTTTGGCTGCAATGCTGTCCGTCGTGCTTTTCACTTTAGCGGTATTGTCGGCAATCAGTTTATCCAAGTCAGCGACCGGGGCTGGTGCAGCACCTAGCTCTGCTTTCGCTTTCGTAGCCGAAGCTGTGAGCTGGTCCGCTTTGGCTTTCAGTGGTGCCAGCTTCTGCTGCTCGGCTTTAGCGGCATTCAGCTTGCTCTCCAGGTCTTTGACTTTGGCGGTTAAAGCAGTATCACCCGTCTTGGCAGCGAGTTCTTTTTTTGCAGCCTCCAGTGCCACGTTGGCATCTGTGGCAGTTTTTTCTGCCACAGCGAACTTGGCAGCTTCAGCGGCGGCAGCCGCCTGCTCTTTTTGCAGAGCCGCAAACTTCAGGGACTTTTCTTCAAATGCTTTGATCGCAGCAAGGCGGGCGGTTTTGTCAGCCGTAGCTTTGGTGATGGCAGCCTTTGCCGCAGCCAACGCTTTCTCCTCGGCTGCTATTTCAGCTGGGTAACTTTTACTGCGGCGCTCATGCTCTGCGAGTTCGGCACGAACTTTGGCCAAGCTGTCATCAAAGGACTTGAGTCCTGCTTCTGCTTTTTTTGCAGCTTCTTGCAAGGCTGGCAGCTTAGCGACGAGATCGGTCGCACGCTTTTCGGCTTCGATGATCCGCTGAGTAATGAGCGGCGGATTGGAGCTAAGGGCACCCACTTCCTTTTTCATCTTCAAGTCATACATCTTCACCTCACCCAGGAAGTTACCGACCACGCAGGTCTTACCGTCGTGTAATGAGACGACCTGAGTGGCCACGTCTGGCTGCTTGGGGAGATCTGCCAACTTGGAGCCTTTGATGTCCCAATGACTGACGCTGCCATCTAGGCCGCAGGTGACCAAAGTGCCTTCAGGCGTGAAGGAAAGGCTTTCCGTGCCACTGCCATGAGCCTGCCAGGTGGCGATTTGTTTGCCCTCAGTCATCTCCCAGACAATAATGGAACCATCTCGGCTGCTTGAGGCCAAAACATTGGAGTCCGCGCGCCAGGCCAAATCCGTGGAGGATGCTTTGTGCTGTCCAAGAACATAAAATTCTCCACCATTAGCAGCTTCCCAAACCATGACATTGCCATTGCGATCAGAGCTGGCCAAAAGCACGCCATCAGGGCTGAAGGCTGTTCCCATGATCCATTCGGTATGCTTGCTGATGGTGTAGAGTTCCTCACCCGTAGCCGTGTCATACACTTTGACCTTTTTGGATGGGCTGCCGATCACGACCATCTTCTGGTCTGGGCTGATGTCGGCACTCATGACTTGATCGAACTCTTTACCCACTTCGACGATACGCTTGCCGGTCTTTACATCCCAGACAATCGCATGGCCGAGCTTGCCTCCGCGCCCGCCACCCATGACGAGAAGCGATCCATTTCGGCTAAAGTTCAAAGTGCGTGCATAACCTTCCGTGTAGGGGAAAATGCCTGCGAGCTGCTTTGTATCTGTATCATAAAGCAGGATCTGTTTTGGCGCAGCAAAAGCGACAAGGGAGGTCCATGGACTGGCGGCCATGGCCGTCACAGCGGTGCTGCGCGGCGTCACTATAACTGGTTCTAAGAGAACGTTTTCAGGTTTAGCGATGGGTCCTGCGGGCTTCCCACTCGTAACGGTCACTGCCATGTCCACCTTAGGCTTCGTGGATTTTTTGGCCAAACTAGATTTTGTCTCCAAAACACCACCTGAGATCCATTTAGCCAAAATGGCCAGTTCCTTGGCATCCAAAGCTGCGCCTTCAGGCGGCATAAAAGGCTCTTCCTTCTTGGCACAGGTCGTCCAAAGTCGGCTTGAATCTGGATTCCCCGCATCCACAACGGCACCGCCACCCCCGCCCGTCAGCACGCCACCCATGCTCGTCAGATCGAGATCCCCCTTCTTTTTGTCGGGATTGTGGCAAGAGAAACATTTGTTCTCTAACAAAGGCCGAACGTGGTCCTCATACGTGATTTTCTCCCCATCCTGCGCAAAGGCAGAAGCGGAAAGAAACAGGATGGAGTTCAGTGAAATGAAAGCGCGGCGGTAAAGCATAGCAATGGAGGGTGCTAAACTTACGCCTGCCAAGCCCGCGGCCTTTCGCCAAATGTTCGATTCACTGTAATGTCTGCCCTAGCCAGACAAAACTAGCCATTCCAAACAAAGGTCACCGTCTTATCGATGTCTGGATGCAGACTCTGATGCACAGGACAGGCTAGAGCCGTCGCTTCAAGCACTTTACGATCAGGATGCTCAGGAGAAAGCGGCACCTCAATGGTCACAGGAAGCCGAACAATACGGCGAGGAGTGTCCTCACTCATATGCTTCTCCACACTGACCTTCATACCAACCATATCATAACCCTTTTGCTGAGCTTTGATATTCATGACTGTCGCCATGCAACTAGCCAACGCTGTGGCAACAAGATCGGTTGGTGAAAAGGACTCACCTTTTCCGTGATTATCCACGGGGGCGTCAGTGATGATTGAAGTCTGGGAGGGACCGTGCGTCGCTGTGCAACGAAGCCCGCCTGTGTAATCGATAGAGATAGAAACTGCCATGGAATTGTTTTAGCGGCGTCTTCAGAAATTGCCAAGCCCTGAATGAATGATGCGCAGCAATTTCAGAATAATATCGTCTGGTTTTAGCTAGCACGGCGGGATGATCAAGCTAGCATCCTGCGCTCACTTCCACCAACCAACCGACATGAAACGCTACTCCCTTGGCATCGACTATGGCACCAACTCCTGCCGATCTCTTCTCATTGACCTGGATAATGGAGTGGAGCTGGGATCGACGGTTTTCAACTATCCGAGCGGTGAAATGGGGATTCTGCTAGATCCCAAAGATCCGCATGTTGCCCGCCAAAATCCCCAGGATTATCTTGAAGGCTTGGAAGTCGTCATCAAAGGCGCGCTCCAGCAGGCGAAAGACAAAGATCCGCAGTTCGACGCCGCTCACGTTGTGGGTATCGGTATCGACACAACCGGCAGCACACCGATTCCCGTGAATCGTGAAGGCACCCCATTAGGACTGCTTCCTGAATTTGCTAACAATCTGAATGCCATGGTCTGGCTCTGGAAAGATCACACCGGATACGCAGAAGCCGCCGAGATCACTGAACTAGCCCAAGAAATTCGACCAAAGATGATCGCCAAATGCGGCGGCATTTATTCCAGCGAATGGTGGTGGAGCAAGATCCTGCGCCTGCGCCGCATCGATGAACAGGTCTTTACGGCAGCTTACAGTTTTGTTGAGCATTGTGATTGGATTCCTGCTGTGCTCTCTGGCAACACCGACCCATTAACCCTCAAGCGAAGCGTCTGCGCGGCTGGGCACAAGGCGATGTTCAGCAATGAATGGGGTGGTCTTCCAGACAAGGAATTCCTGACCAAGTTAGACCCAGCACTCGCGGACCTTCGTGACCGTCTTTTCAGTGAAGCCTACACGGCGGACACAAAAGCGGGCAACCTCTGTACTGAGTGGGCACAGCGACTGGGTTTAAAATCTGGCATTGCCATCGCTGTCGGCGCTTTTGATGCCCATATGGGAGCTGTCGGTGCCGGCATCAAGGAAGGCACTTTGGTGAAGATTCTCGGCACCAGCACCTGTGATCTCATGATCGCTCCAAACCATAAGCCATTGGCAGATGTCCCCGGTGTCTGCGGCATCGTGAACGGCTCCGTTTTGCCGGGCTACTATGGCATTGAAGCAGGTCAAAGCGCTGTTGGAGACATCTTCCTTTGGTTCGTCAACCATCTCGTTCCGGAGAGCTATGGCAGCACTATTGGAGAGAAGTTTGTGAATATGGAAAAGGCCATGGATGGAAAAAAACCAGGCTTCACCGGCCTACTGGCCCTGGATTGGAATAACGGCAACCGTACTATCCTCGTCGATGTACGACTCACAGGACTGCTGCTTGGTCAAACTCTGCATACCGAAGCTCACGAAATCTACCGCGCCTACATTGAAGCTACGGCTTTCGGTGCCCTAACGATCATCAAGCGCGTGGAAGAATATGGTGTAACAATTGATGAAGTGATCAATACAGGCGGTCTTAGCATCAAAAACGCCACCCTCATGCAGTGCTATGCCGACATCATCGGCAAGCCTATGAAAGTAAGCCAAAGCGAGCAAACCTGCGCCCTTGGTGCGGCGATCTTTGCTGCCGCTGCCGCTGGAGAAGGAAGCTGGCAGCACTTGCAATCAAAAGTGACAGCGGTGCGCGAAAAGATCTATTATCCAATCCCCGAAAACGTGGCGGTGTATGCTGAGCTATACACACTTTACCGCACCCTGCATGACGCTTTTGGGACCACTGAGTGGAGCGGGAAAGTGAATCATGTCATGAAACAGCTTCTCGACATCCGCACCCGTCAAAGCTGATCACCAGCCGCTGCGCACGTTCCACTTTTCCAGCAACTCTGGATCTAATTCAGTGATAAAGCGACTTGGCTTCATCAGGATGTCACCGTCCCGTGCTTGATGATTGAGCACGGGATAGGTGAGGTAGAGTTCGTCTTTGGCACGAGTAACGGTCACGTAAAAGAGGCGGCGTTCTTCTTCGAGACCGAGGTCGCTTTCTTCGACGGCACGGGCATGAGGAAACATGCCATCCGCCATCCAGACGGCAAAGACCGTATGCCATTCCAAGCCCTTGGCTTGATGAGCTGTGGTAAGCGTGACAGCATCCCGCTCTTCCTCTTGGTCGGGTTTGTTATCTGTATCCACGCCACTCAGCAGGGATAGCTGACTGAGAAACTCCAGCGGATCCGTGAAACGACTGCTGTAATTGCTGAGCTGCTCCAAGTCTTGTTCACGCTGCTCGGCGTTCTTAAATTTGGCCTGCATGTACTCCTGATAAACACCATCGAAGATGCTGCGGATCATCTCAGGCGGTGTGGAAATTTTGCCATCCACGATGAGTTCATCCAAAGTGTAGGCGAACTGATCCCAGCTAGCTTTTGCCTTCTTCGGCACGCTCATCGGCAGCAATAAATCACTGAATTTCCCCGTCATCACTTCAGCGTTTGCGGCATCCGTTTTCATCCAGGCATTCCAGAGCTTGGTCGCGCTCGTGCTGCCAATGCCAGGTATCAATTTCACCATGCGCATGAAGCTGACCTCATCCCGGCGATTGACGGCAAACTTCATGAAGCATGCCACATCTTTGACATGAGCCTGCTCAAAAAAACGCAGACCGCTGGTGATTTTAAAGGGGATACCACGATTGGTCAGTTCCATCTGGATCTCCATGCTATGGAAATGAGCCCGATAGATGACTGCCATCTCATTGAAATCCACACCTTCATCCATCAGCTCCAAGATGCGTTGAGACACAAAGCCTGCCTGGGCACTGCCGCTATCCAGGGGTACAAGTGCGGGCAGCGTGCCTTTACCTTCCCGGGCTGGCAGCAGGTTTTTACGAATCTGCGCGCGGTTATTGGCAATGCTGGCATTGGCTAAAGCGAGCACTTCAGGCACACTGCGGTAGTTCACCTCGATCTTATGAGATCGTGCACGAGGCCAGTGTTCGGCAAAGTTTAAGATATTGGTCACATCAGCACCACGCCAAGAATAGATCGACTGCGCATCATCTCCTACGACCATGAGATTGCCATCGGCACCGGTGAGCAGTTCCACGAACTCAGACTGTAAGCTATTGGTATCCTGATACTCATCGACAAGCACAAATTCAAACTGCTGGCGATAACGCTCCAGTAAATCTGGATTCTCCTTTAACAAGGCAACGGATTGTGTGAGCAAATCATCAAAGTCCATGCAATTCGTCTCTACCTTCTTGGTCTGATAGAGTTTCCGCAGCGTAATGATATGATCCAAGACCTTGTCAAAATACGGGTATCGAGAAGCGATAATCTCAGGCAAGGAGAGGCAGGTGTTATTGGCCATCGAGTAGATGTCCCCCAACACCTCGGCTTTTGGAAATCGGAAACCGGAGGTGTCGATGCCGCTATTATTCACGACGGTCTCCAGCAAATCCTTTTGGTCTTCACGATCCATAATCGAAAAGCCTTTACGGTAACCCAGACGCTCAGAATTCCAGCGCAGCAGCTTATTGCCAATGCTGTGAAACGTGCCGCTCCACAACCTCTGGATATCCACTGGGACCAGAGCTGTAACGCGGTCCAACATTTCACGGGCAGCTTTGTTGGTAAAGGTCAGAAGTAGAATCTGCTCTGGAAGCACGCCATTATCCAAAAGCCAAGCCACACGGTAAGTGAGTGTTCGCGTTTTCCCTGAACCGGCACCGGCAATGACCAGTGTCTGCCCAGGTGGGGCGGTGACAGCTGCATACTGCTGCTCATTGAGCTCCGCTCTGTAATCAATGCGGGGTGTTGATGAAGTGGATTGATGAAGCGTGTATTCTCGGGCCATGAGCAGATGATAAACGCTCAGTGCTCAGTGCTGGGTGCCACGTCAACCGACTTATGCAAGCGCTTGACCATTCTCACCGCAGCGCCATGTCTGAGATGTGGCCACTTTTTTCACTTTCGACCAACTTCAGCACTTCCCTACCCTGAGCCCATCTGCGCGGCTCGCAGTGATCGGCGATCCTATTGCGCATTCCAAATCTCCACAGATGCATAACCCCGCACTCCAAGCCTGTGGCATCGACGCCCAGTATGTGCGGGTGCAAGTACCCATTGGTCAGGTTCAGGCTGCGTTTAGCCTGTTTCAAAAGCAAAATTTTCTTGGCGTCAATATCACTATTCCTCATAAGTTTGAGGCGCTGAACGCTGTGGATGTCCTCGACCCACTGGCCAGCCAACTGGGAGCGGTGAATACGCTGGCGATTCGAAAAGGAAAATTGTTTGGTTACAACACGGATGGCCCCGGATTCCTACGCAGCGTGCAGGAGGCCTTTGCTGCCGATGTTAAAGATCTGCGCATTCTCGTCATTGGAGCGGGCGGCGGCGCAGGGCGAGCGGTGGCTGTTCAAAGCGTACTAGCAGGCTGCAAAAATCTGCTTCTGGCCAATCGCACCGAGTCCAAATTACAGCCACTTTTAGCCGAGCTACACCAAAGATCCCATGGCGGAGTTACTCTAAGAACCTGTTCTCTGGATGCCCAGCATTTAGCCCAGCATCTTCCAGAGATCGATCTTATTGTGAACGCCACTTCCCTTGGAATGAAAGCCGAGGATAGCGCCCTACTGCCAGCAGGATGCCTGGAGTCACGCCACCTTGTTTATGACATGGTCTATCGCGCCAATGAGCCGACCAAGCTCATGCAGCAGGCAAAAGCGGTCGGCGCCAAACAGGCTGATGGCATGTGCCTGCTCCTGCACCAAGGAGCCATCTCCTTTGAACACTGGTTCGATCAACCCGCCCCCATCGAGGCGATGCGGGCGGGATTGCTGGCGGCTTAGCCTATAAGCCCCAGGGTGTTTTCAATGCGCTGAAGAGTGCTTTCTTGACCGATGAGGTGACCAATGGTGTTCACGCCTGGTCCACGGGATTGTCCACTGAGAGCAAAACGCAACAAAGGCATCAGAGCACCTGGTTTAACGGAATGAGCCTTGGCAGCCTCTTCAATGGCTGACTGAACCGTGGTTTCAGACCAATCGGTGAGAGTGCGAAAGCCATCTGCTGCAGCTTTTAAAAGCGTGGCATTTTCTGGTTTAGCTTTCAGCTTCGCCATCACATCATCCTCATAAGGGTAGTCACTGCGGAAGAAATAGTGCACCCAGGCTGGGATCTCTGTCAGCAGGCTAACTTTCTCTTTCACGCTGTAAACAGCCGCAGCGGCCACTGCGTCATCTGTGATCGTGTAGCCTGCTTTTTCGATAAATCGCCGACAAGAAAACAGAAGTTCTTCGGCACTCAATGCGCGTAGATACTGGGCGTTAAACCACTGGCATTTATGCATGTCAAAGCGGGCATTAGCATTATGGATCTCTGCTGGATCGAAGAGGTTAACCAGAGCCTCTCTGGAGAGCTTTTCGCCTTCCGTGCGTGGCGTCCAGCCAAGCAAGCAGAGGTAATTGAAAACAGCCTCTGGCAAAAAGCCCTCGTTCATGTAGCTCTTTTCCACCGCGCTGCCTTCGTCACGTTTGCTCATCTTTGTCCCATCTGGATTCAGAATCAGCGGGATGTGGGCATAGGTGGGAGGTGTGGCACCAAAAGCATTGAAGAGGTCAATGTGCTTCCAAGTATTCGACAAATGATCTTCCCCACGGAAAACGTGAGTCATCTTCATTTCGATATCGTCCACGACATTCACAAAGTGGAAAATATAACTACCGTCGGGACGCCGAACGGTCATGTCAGGCTCCTCCGTGGCAGCAAACATGACGTCCCCGCAGACAAGATCATGTACTTTGATCGGGGTGCGGCTGAATTTAAAACGCACAGCACCACTATCCTCAGTATAGACACGACCAGCTGCCTCTAGCTTGGCCAAATACGCGTCATAGATGGCTTTACGCTGGCTCTGAAAATAAGGGCCATAATCCCCACCTGCATCAGGCCCCTCATCCCAATCCAAACCTAGCCAGCGAAGCCCTTTGAGAATGCCCTGGGCCGCTTCTTCGGTATTTCGGGCACCATCGGTATCCTCGACCCGCAGAATAAAGGTTCCTCCAGTTTTACGAGCAAAAAGCCAGTTAAACAAAGCAGTACGCGCACCTCCAACATGGAGGTCGCCTGTGGGAGATGGGGCAAAACGAACGCGGGTCATAATGAAGAAATAAAATTTAGTAAACTGAGTGTAGTAAT
>JAIXZA010000182.1 GCA_027489965.1 Verrucomicrobiaceae bacterium | reverse complement strand
GAGCGGCTCGTGGACCTCGCCGCGCCGCTGGTGGAGGGCTTTGACTCGCTGAAAAAAGTCTTCAACGACCAGCACGGCAAAGCCGAGCGCCACCTGCGCATGGCCGCGCCCGCCACCGTACTAAACGGCACACTTCGTCATGTCATCGCCCATTACCGCCAGTCCCATCCGCAGGTGCGACTCTCGCTTATCGACGCACCTTCGCGCATCGCGTGGCAGCTCCTGGAGGCCGAAAAAGCCGACCTCGCCATCGTCGGCACGCCTCAAGGCGTGGCGATACCGACCCGCTTCGAGGCCACGCCGCTCGTGCGCTATCCCTTCGAGGTCGTGTGCCTTGCCAGCCATCCTTTTGCCCAGATCAAAGCGCCCAAGCTGCGCGACATCGTTAAGCAGCCGCTCATCCTCGCTGGGGAGGATTCTAGTTCCCGCATGCAGTTTGACCACCTAGTCGCCAAAGCCGGGTTGAGTTCCCAAGTGAACATCATCATGACTGCGAGCAACGTCACCTCCATCCTCAACTACGTGGCTCTCGGCATGGGCGTGGCCATCCTCACCCGCCCAGCAAGTGAGGCGCTTCCTGTGCCAGCCGATGTGAAAGCCAACTTCATCCACCGGGATGTCTCCAGCTTCCTCGGCCACGACCAAGTGGCCCTACTCCACCCCAAAGGCCGCCACGAACTCGCCCACGTCCGCGCCTTCCGCGAGATGGTGGTGAAGGGGCTGCTGGCGGATACGCCAAGGAAAGTCGATTTGTAAATGCCTCGGGGCGGTAAGAAGCAGCCACTGCCATGATCACGCCAGAATCTGCCTCACCACATGCCCATGCACATCGGTGAGGCGGCGATCGACGCCGTTGGTGCGGACGGTGAGTTTTTCGTGATCGATGCCAAGCAGGTGCAGGATGGTGGCGTGCATGTCGTATCCGCTGGTGATGTCTTGCGCGGCTTGGTAGCCGATGTCGTCGCTGACGCCATGGGTGATGCCGGGCTTGATGCCTGCGCCCCAGAGCCAGCTCACGAAGCTGCCGCAGTTGTGATCACGACCGAGCGAGCCTTGGGAAAAGGGCGTGCGTCCAAACTCCGTGGTCCAGACGACGAGGGTGTCTTCGGCGAGGCCGCGTTGACGGAGATCGCGCAGCAGGGCGGCGATGGGTTTATCGATGCTGGCCGCCATCGGCGGAAGTTGTTTCGGGATGTCACCGTGGTTGTCCCAGTTGTTCACTGCGCCCTCGGGGCCGCTCCAGACCTGCACAAAACGCACGCCGCGCTCGATGAGGCGTGTGGCGAGCAGGCAACGCTTGCCGAAGTCGGCGGTGGGTTTGTCGGTGCTGTCGAGGCAGTAGGCTTGGCGGGCGGATTCGGGCTCGCGCATGACATCGAAGGCCTCGGGGGCGCTGAGCTGCATCTTCGCGGCGAGCTCGTATCCAGCCACGCGGGCGGCGAGACGCGAGTCGCCGGGATGTTGCTCGGTGTGGGCGCGGTTCATCTGGTTAAGAAGAGCGAGTCCATCTACATCGGCACCGCGAGTGGCATAGGCGAACTTGTCGGAAGCAAATAGGTCAGCGATGGGCTGCGGGCTGTCGGCCTTGATGACAGTGCCCTGATGCACGGCAGGCAAAAAGCCCGAGCTGAAGCAGCCACGTCCGTTGTAGGGCAGGCCACGCGCATCCGGCAGCACGATGAAGCCAGGCAGGTTGTCACTGAGGCTGCCGAGCGCATACGAGATCCACGCGCCCATGCAGGGGAAGCCGGGCAGAAGGAAGCCGTTGTTCAGCAAGTAGGCGTTCTGACCATGGACATTCGAGCGACCGGTCATCGCTTGAAGAAAAGCCATCTCATCGACAAGCTTCGCCTGCTCGGGAAACAAGCTACTGACCCATTTGCCGCACTGTCCATGCTGCTTGAACTCGAAGGGGCTTTTCATCAGCGCTCCCTGCATCCCGGTTGCGCCTTCGATCTTGGTTTTGGAGCCGAGTTTCTGGCCGTCGAGCTTCGTGAGCGCGGGTTTGTAGTCCCAGGTGTCCATGGGACTCACGCCGCCATTCATGAAAAGTTGGATGACGCGTTTCACCTTGGCACGATGATGCATGCCGCCGTTTAGCTCCGGCTTTGACAAGGTGGAACCCAACGCATCGCGTGTGAGCATCTGCGAAAGCGCGAGACCTGCGAAGCCGCCACCGAGGCTGTTGAGAAAATCACGTCGGAGGATGAGATGTGGAGTGATCATGGCATGAAGAGAAAGTTATCAGCGCAGCACCTCGCCTTTCAGCGGGTCGGCGGGTGCATCGATGATCTGCATCTGGCAGACGGTCTTGAAGCGGGCGTGATCGGCGAACTCCCACACGACTTTTTTGTCTGGAGTGACCTCAAAGAGCATGGGCTGCTTGCCGGCGAAGCCGTGGCCGATGTAGTTGCCGATGACCGTGTTGCCATTCGGCAGGCGATGGATGCCCATCGGGATGCGCAAGGGATTACCGGGGATTTCGTTTTCGCCGATGCGCCAGACGGGCTTCAGGTCCGCGTCCAACTCGATGATTTCGGTCTTGTTCCATAGACTGATGATGAGGTGGCCGTTGGGCAGCTTCACGACCGCGCCGGGCTGGCCCTTGAGTGGTATTTCCCGCAAAGGGCCGCCGTCTGCGTCCAACTCGACGACTTTCTTTTCGTCCATGAGGCAGACCCAGAAGTGGCCGTCCTCGCAGCGGCGGACGCCGCGAAACTGATGGCTCATCACCTTCGGAGTGGACTTCACCGGCAACTCCTTCACCACCTTGCCATCGCGCCCGACAATGACGAGACGGCTCATGAAGCACTCGGCCACGAGCACCGTGCCATCTGGCAGAGGCTGGCAGGAGTGGACCAGCGCCTTCGCCGGCGCTTGGTATTCCCACACCACTTTCTTGTCGCGGGTGACCTCGACCGCGCCGGTGATCTGGCTGAAGAGCACATTCCCATTCGCCAGCAGCCAGCAATCCTGCGGCGTGCTGGCGGGGTATTCCCACTCGATCTCGCCCTTGGCCGAGAGGATGCATACGCGGTTGCCGCCGTAGTCGGTAAGTAGAAGGCGGTGAGAAACGGGCGCGTCGGCTGCGTGCAGCGCGGTGAGCGAGAACACGTTTGCGAGATGGAATAGTAGAAGGGAAAGAAGAGTCTTCATGGCGTTGTGATGAGTCGAAAAAAACGGCGCGGAGGAAGCGTGCCGAGTGGCATTGTCAGCGGACTGCTGGCCGCGGGCTGTGGAGTCCAGAGCGTGAGATCGTCCGATTGCTCCAGCGTGCCGGGGGAGAAAATGACGCTGATGTTGCCGCTGACGGACTCAATGTTGATCGGCACGGTATCGTGCAGCAGCAGGTAATCCCACACCGGCTTCAAGATCGGGGTGACGCCATCGGTTTGCATGGGCAGAGCGGCATCGACGATGGGGCAGCCGTGATAGCTGTCCGGCTGGGCAGGTGCTGGCGCCAGATTCGTGGAGAGAAAATGCCGACCGCTGTAGCTGGCGGAGGTGGCTGTCTCCACCTGCACATGGGTGCCGTAGCGCGACACATCGAGCGCGGTGGCGCTGATCTGCATCTCGGCGAAGTCGAGGAACTGATCGCGCTCGTGGGCGAGCAAATACCAGCGGTCCACAGGTGTCTGCGGCGCGGTGAACATCCAGTTGTAGGGGCGGTTACCTGCGACCCACCAGTCCATGCCGGTGAACATGACGCAACGATCCGTCACGCGAGTCTTTGCCAGCATCGCGGCCATGCCCGATCCCTGAGAATGGCCACAGACGATGAACTTGTTCCAAAGCACGATGTTTCCACTGAAATACTGGCCCCAGCCACGGGTCGGATAGGTGGTGTACAGGTATTGCAGCGCCTTGAGGAGGCGGTTCTGGATGCAATTGGTGCTGTCTACACTGAGAAAGCTGACGCGGTCCGTGCCGTCGATGACTTCCTGCCGTGCATTACCCGCCGCATTGGCATCCAGCGGCGCATTCTGTTCACAGAGCGAGTTGATCGCGCTGCCGTTTGGATACATCAGACCCAGCGCGTGAAAGCCGAGGCTGGCAGCATTCTGGGGGAACTCGCGATAATGAAAAGGGATCGCTCCCGTGCCCGGCAGAAAGAGAACCAAACGCCCGCGACTCGTCACTGCCGGGTCCACGACGGCGTAGTGGTTGTTGTTGAACTGCGTAATCGCCGGATCAGTCGCGCTCGGAGCGAAGAAGACTCGCTGCTGCACGGCTGACGCGGTGCTAGCGCAAACGCCTATCAACAGCAAGGAGGTGAGGAGTATGAGCTTGATGGTATTCATTATCTGTCTCCCTGCAGCCTGGGCATGACTCGCTTGCTGATTTCTTGGGTGAGCAACTGGTAGGCTGCGCCTTGCCAGTGAAAGTTGTCGCCGGCGGCGAGTTCGAGGTGTGAGGCCAGAAGGGCATAGGCGTCGATGACCTCGATGCCTTCCTCTTTCATCACTTGGCTCGACAGTGTGTTGAGCCGTATGACCACATCGTTCTTGTCACCGAGGCTGGCGACTGGTTTGTCTGGAGCAGATTTGGCGGCGGTGTGAGGCGTGGTGAGAAGATAGTAAATCTTCGCCTGGGGTGCGCCTGTTTTGAAGCAGCGCGTCAACTTTTGCATGCGCTCCAGAACGACGGTGTCGGA
Source organism: Verrucomicrobiaceae bacterium (assembly GCA_027489965.1). GTDB lineage: Bacteria > Verrucomicrobiota > Verrucomicrobiia > Verrucomicrobiales > Verrucomicrobiaceae > Prosthecobacter. The sequence continues at coordinate 8,320 of JAIXZA010000182.1, read as the reverse complement.
GACTTTGTCGGGCGTCCAACTCAGGGAGTGCAGGCCGTTGTTGAAGACGACCACGTCGAACTTGTAGCGCGCGGCCATCTCGGTGAGCGCGGCTTCGGGCACGTCACCGCCGACGAAATGCACGCAGTGAAACACATAAACTTTCTGCTTCAACATCTCCGGGATGAAGGAGCCGCTGTAGCCCATGGAGATGGAGTCCCCGTAGATGAGCACCTTCGGCCACTCGGGGTGGTCAAGCTTGGGAACATCAAGCGCCCAGCCTTTGCCCGCGACTGCGCCGCGTGGGAACTCGGGTTTGGACTCGCGCTTCGAGACATAGCTGAAGGATGGGCCAAACACTTTCACGCCGCGAATCGTCACGGGCATGGTCTTCGCCTTCGGGTTTACGTTGCGGCCAATCCACATCGGTTCGCGATTGGGGATGAGTTCCATGAAGCAGGTCTTGCACGGAATGTCATCGAGGTAGAACGTCGCGAGTCCTTTGCGGACTGCGATGGTGAGGGTGTAGGGCGTGTCGAGCTTTGGCTCCAGACGACCGTTCAGCGAGCCGCCAGTCATGAGGATGTTGTTCACCACGGAGTTGACCTGTCGTGCGTAATACGGGTTGTCGCGGTAGTTGAAGTGGAAGGAAAAGCCATCGTCCTGCTCGCTCTGTTTTCGCATCGCGGTGAAGACCGCATCTTGCACCAGTGCATCGAGCGAAAGGGTGACCTGCACGGTGAAGTTCGCCTGGTCAGGAAATGCCTCCGGTGGCAAGGCGAATGCCGCGCCGTCGCGCAACTTGACCGCGCCATCCACCTTCTCAACGGCTCCTGACCGCAGCGCAGGGAGAATGTCATTTCGCGACAAATCCCATAGCGGTGAATCATCGGCAACGGCAGAGGTGCTCATCAATGACGCGGCACAGGCTGTTATCGCCAAACGAAAGACGGGATGGAAGTTAAGGATGTATTTCATGAGTAATGGGTTTCAGTTCACAAACAGGAACTCGTTGCTGTTGAGTAGCACGCGACAGAGCGCGGCGAGCCCGTTCTTTTGGGCGAAGGTGGTGAAGTTCGTCTTTTCTTCCGCAGTGGGTTCACGGAGCAGGATGCGGCGCACGGCTTCTTCGGGCGTGATGAGTTGTTTTCCTAGCTCGCCGCTGAAGTGGAGCACGAAGCGGTTGTTGTAGAGCGCCAGCGATTGCAGCGCGGAGGCGGAGAAGCCGCGTGCGGGTGCGAGCATGCCGAGATCGGGGAAGTCGAGCGCATCCATGAAGGGATCGGGCACGCCGCGCCAGACAAAGCGATAGATGCTGCGGCGGTGTTTCGGCAGCGCGGACCAGTCGTAGGCGTCGTAGTTCAGCGTGGGCGTGAGCTGCACGGGCGGACCGGTGACGAACTGCCGCTCACTGGGGCCGCCGAGCGCGGGATCGAGACGGTCGCTCGCGGCGAGGACGAAGTCGCGGTAGCTGTCCGCATCAAGGCGGAGGCGGTTCATGCGCCAGAGCAGGCGGTTGTCGCCGTCAAGCTTTGCTGCGTCCTCGCGGTGCTCGCTTCTTTGACGGTAAGTGGCGCTGGTGACGATGAGGCGATGCAGATGCTTCAACGAGCCGCCGTGATCGCGAAGCTCACACGCGAACCAGTCGAGCAGCTCGGGATGCGATGGTGTGCCACCCATGCGGCCAAAGTCGTTTGGCGTGTCACAAAGACCTCGACCGAAGTGATAGTGCCAGATGCGATTGGCGATGCTGCGCCAGGTAAGCGGGTTCTTTTCATCCGCGAGCCATTCGGCCAGCGCGGCACGGCGCGCGGATTCATCAGAGATGTGCGCCTTTTCAAAACGGGCGGGCAGCGCCTGAATCGCGCTCAAGGTACCGCTCACGACTTCCTTCATCGGTTTGTCGAACTCGCCGCGTTTCAGCACCTGCACGGTCTTCGCTTTCGCGATGGTGGTCGGCGTGCCTTTGCTCACGGCGAGCAGCACGTCGGCCTTCTTGGCGGCGGCATAGACCAGCGCAGGCCCGGGCAGCTTTTTCATTTCTTCGTCGGCACGAATGTGCAGCGCGTGAGCGGCGAGCGTGAGTCGCTGCGGCTCGCTGCGTTGGTCGGCGGGCAGTTTCAACGCCTCCTGCGCCAGCGTCGGCATGGCGGCGGCGCGCACGGCAGGTTCATCGGTCACGGAAAGCTTGAAGGAGCCGATGAGATGCGATTTTCCCGAGAGCTGCTTCAGCGTGAGCGTGAGCCTCGCGCCGGGCTGGATGGATATGGCTTCAGTAAACTCGAGCACCGCATGGTGCGACACACCCACCGCAGGATGAATGCCCCAGCCAGTCGCCGCGTTGCCATCAATCGCCATCGCCGAGGTCCAACCCTGCTGATCGAAGTCCGCCGTGGCACGCGTGAACTTCAGCTTCACCGGCTGTGCGGCACCGGGATCGAAGAGCTGAGCCTCGATCTCGCTGAGCGTGAGATTGCCATTGTCCTGACGCCCCGGTCCTTTCATCGGCAAAGAAGGGTCCGCGAGCACATCGAGTCGCAGCGCGGTGATCTTGGTGAGCGGCACGCTGCTCGTGATGATGTAGCTGTCCTTGTCCGGTTTCGCACCCGATGAGAGCAGTGTGTCACCAGTGCGTTTGAGGCTCGATCCCTCGGCGCTGATAAAGCTCTCATAGCCCAGCGGACTCCACTTCACCGGCGCTCCTTGTGTTTTCTCCCAGGCGCTGACCAGTGCTGTATTTTCTGGGTTGAGCAGAACGACCTTGTCCTTCGCCTCGGCGGCGGTGAGGAGCGTTTGCCAGCGCTTCCGCGACTGCGCCACCGTCTTGTCCTCGTCGAAAGGAATGTCGCCCTCGATGAGTCCCGCGAAGACTGCTTGCAGCGCATAATAATCGTCCTGTGAGATGGGATCGAACTTGTGAGCGTGGCAGCGGGCGCAGTTCGCCGTGGTGCTGGTAAAAGCGCCCATCGTCTGCGTCACGAGATCATCGCGGTCGAGATAGTCGAAGTTCGTCCGCGCTGTCTGATAGGCGCTGTGGTCAAAGACGCCCGCACCGAGGAAACCGAGAGCCGCGATGAGCTTCGGCTCCCCGGGAAACAACACGTCAGCCGCGAGTTGCTCGCGCACGAAGCGTGGCCATGGCTTGTCCTCGTTCAGCGCGGTGATGACATAGTCGCGGTAGCGCCACGCATGGTCGCGAGGCAGGTCATGACCGCAACCGTGCGTCTCTGCAAAGTGGATCGTGTCCAGCCAGTGCCGCGCCCAGCGCTCGCCATAGCGCGGCGACTCGAGCAGACGGTCCACCAGTCTTTCGTAGGCAGACAATGAGACAATGGGATGGGTAGACAATAAGCTGTCCTTCTCCTTGTCTGATTGTCCCCCAGTCTGATGGTCTGATGGCCCCTCCGTCTCAGCCAAGAACGCCTCCACCTCGGCATGAGATGGCGGCAACCCATGCAGATCAAACATGACACGCCGGATCAACGTGCGCCGATCCGCCTCCGGCGAAGGCATGATCTTCCGCTCGGCGAGACGCGCACGGATGAAACGATCCACAGGATGATCCACACCCGCGACTTCCGGCATCCTTGGAGCCACGAGCGGCTTCAGCGACCACCAATCCGACTCCGTGGGCCGTTTCTTCACCATCACACGCGGATCAGGCGCGCCACGCTTCACCCACTCCTCCAGCAGCGCAATCTCCGCCGATGGCAGTTTCTCCTTCGGCGGCATCTGATGCTCGTCATCGCTCCAACGTACCATCTTGATGAACAAGCTCTCCTCCGGCTTTCCCACGACAATTGCAGGTCCCGAGTCGCCGCCTTGTTCCCAACCCGAGCGTGAATCAAGCGTTAGCCCCCCCTTCATCTTCTTCTCATGCGAATGGCACTCCAAGCAGCGTTGCTTCAGAAGTGGTTCGATTTTTGAGATGAAGAACTCATCCGCGAAAACAGCTGAGAAGCCTCCAAATACCCATAAGGCCAAAAACGCCCGTTTCATGCTTGCAGCCTCCTTTCGATCTCCCGCGCCGCCTTCATCACCTCGACGCCCACTTTGGCAAAGGTGCTCTTCGGCATCCGTCCGGCCACAGCGGAAGCCCAAACGACCGCCAGCAGATGATTCGGCCGGTCAAACACCGGCGCGGCCACGCAATGAATGCCCTCGTCCGCCTCGCCCCAGTCCGTGCCGTAGCCCAGCTTCACCACGCGCTCGCACTCCTGCCGTAGTGCATCTTTGGTCGTGATCGTCCGGTCCGTGAATCGGGCAAGCTTGAGCCGTTGAACCCCCTTCTCGCGTGCTTTTTCATGCTGAAAGGCAAGCAGCACTTTTCCAGGCGCGTTGTTGTGCAGTGGAAAACGCAGACCGATCTCCACGCAGATGCGCACCGCTTGCGTGCTCTCCACCTGCTCGATGATGACACCCTCATTCCCGATGGGAATGCCAAGCTGCACCGTCTCCCCTACCCTGTCCCGCAGCGTCCGCATCGGCTCCAGCGCACATTCCACAAGGCTCACACGGCCCACACGCGGATGTCCCAGCCGCAGCAGCTTCCCCGTCAGCCGGATGATCATCGTCGCCTCATCCCGCTCCACATAGCCGCGCACCATCAAGGTCTGCACCAGCCGCGAGGTCGAGTTCTTCGGACTGCCAATGACCCGGCTGATCTCCGACAAACTCATCCCCTCCGGTCTCCCATCCAGCGCCTCCAGAATCGCCAGGCCCCGGTCCAGCGCCGGTGCCTCAATGTTCGTACTCACAGCGTTCTTGGAACGCTGCTGTGCCGTATTTGGAACGTGTTCTATGGGTGTCACGGTCCAAGTACCCGCGCCACAGCGTTTTCTTGCGGGAAAATTTTGAGCAAACGAAAAGGTTTGAGGAGGAGTTCAAACGGCACTTCGTGGTTCTGCTACAACATCGCCCTTCTCCATCCCCAAGGCCGCCACGAACTCGCCCACGTCCGCGCCTTCCGCGAGATGGTGGTGAAGGGGATGCGATGTAACAAGGAATCGAGAGAAAGAATCGGCATTATTTGCCACTCACTGCACAATCACCCCATCGGCAAACACCAGCAGCACAAGCTTCTTAAAATGAAGCCGATCACCGGCTTTCACGGCTTTGCGATACAGGCTCATGCGATTGATCTCGCCAGGAAAGAGTTGCGATTCGGGCACATCGACCTTCGTGAAACCGGCTTTTTGCATTGCTTCCTCCTGACTCGCAGCTGTTGGGCGGATCGTCGGCGTGAGCGCGAAGAGGGTGCCGGACTTGGTGACGGTCACGTCGAGTTTTTCGATGCTGGTGCGATGAAACGGCAGGTCTTTGACCAAAGCGGGCATTTCATCGATGACGTAGTCGCGGTCGGTGAAGAGCTTCACGCCGCGTTTCATGACGGCGGGCGCTGGTGGCGGCGGTGCGGGCCATTCGATGCGTTTTTGGCCTTTTTGCGATTCGAACTCGCCCACGGACTCCAGTTTACCAAACATGATGCGGTCGGTGGTGCCACCGTGGTCGCTTTGGCTGACGGTTAGCCAGAGGGTGCCTTCGTGTTCGTGGAGGGTCGGGTATTGGAATGAGTGCGGGGACTCGAAGCGGTATTTGCGCTGCCAGGTTTTGCCATCGCGGGAGATGTCCACGTTGAAGACGCTGCGATTGCAGTTCTGGATCTTGGTGTTCTCCTGCCAGCCGAGGTAATAAACGCCGCCGAACTTATCGAAGGTCGGTTTGGAGTTCAGGCCGTTCGGCACGAAGGGCTTTGGCTCGGCGACGGTCCATGTTTTGCCGTCGCGGCTGGTGGTGAAGTGGTAGTTGCCCGCGTCGTTGCGCACGATGGCCATCCAGGTGCCGTCGGGCAAGCGGTTCACGGCGGATTCGCTGAGCTGCTGCGACTGCGGCTCATTGTAGTGGCCGATGACCTCAAAGGTCGCGAAGTCGTCGTGCAGCACGGCGAGGGCGTTTTGTTTGCCGGGGAAGTTGTTGAGCGCGATGTAGCGCTTGCCGTCGATCTCTTTGAACGAATCGAAGATGTACAGGCCCTGATTCAAGGCGGGTCTTTTGAAGCCCTGGGCTGCTGCGTCCGAATGAAAATGACGCGGCTCCATATCGAAGGTGCCTGCGGCGGTCTTGAGCCTGGCTTTGTGGATGCTGTCCTCGAAACTCTGCGTGCGCAGATCGAAGTCGCGATACCATGTCACGGCCTGTTCTTTGGCCGGCTGGCTGCAAAAGTAGGTGCGCAGCGTGTGCTCGTCCTTGCGGATGATGCGTGGCACGAAGACCTGCGCCTCCGGCAGCGTGATTTTGGCGAAGGACTGGCCCGCCTTGGCAAGCTGGTGCGTCTTTTCCACTTTAAGCGACTTCAAGTTCACCACCGACAGCACACAATACATCGCCACGCCCGCGCCGTGGCCGGGTGATACGTCGTTGTCATGCTCGACGATGTAAGCCCGCTCGCCGACACAGACGAACTCCGCATCATGCGCTCCTTTCACCTGCGGGGCCGAGACGCGAACGAGCCGCTGCATGACGATGTCGCCCGCGAGCGCGGGGTCCCAGTTGGCGGGAAGAAGGCTCTGAGCCGACGCCAGCGGCACCATCATGGCGAAAAGGGAGAGAATGGCTTTTTTCATGGAAGGGGAGCAATCCAAACGCCCTCCATGGAGCACATTCAGCGGAGATGGGTGGTTTCGAGGTGATATGTTAACATGAGGCTGCGTTAAAGAAACATTCACCCTAGGGGCTGATGGAACCGGACGATGCCCTCTGGTCATTAAGAAGCCCCAGTTTATTTAACCTGACGTTAACTGCACTAAATGAAACCTGGAAGGTCCGTGCCAAATCGGAGCAGATTGCCCCAAAAGACGCTTGGTTACATGGTTGCGTATCGACGTACAACACGCCGTGGCCTTTTTCCTTGATATTGAGCTCATCTAAAAGCTGCCTGAACCGGCGTAAAAAAGGGCGCTTTGCCATCAACAAGCAGGAGGCAAAGTGATTTGCCTGCCATTCGAGACGGGAAATATCTGTGAGGTTAATCAAGGGCCGAATTCGATCCTCGACATCGTCGTCGTCGCATATATCGAGTGCCAAGTACTTACCATGACGAAGAAAATGATGGCCAAGTTCATGGGCAAGAGTGAAACGCATTTGCTCTTTGCTCTGTGCATGCGCATCAAAAAGCTCAATAGTGTTTTGATCAAAACGGAATCTTCCGAGCACGCTCGGGAGTACATTCGGCAAATTTTCGAAGGTAAATCGCTGAATCCTGAGGCCGCTACGCTGGCTCTCCCCCGAACAGAGCTGATCAAGATCAATAGGCGTTAGCGCGCCACCATCGAGCGCAGCTGTTCTAGTTGCGAGATTCTCAATTTCATCCGCTTCAATATAAGGGACCACACCTCCGAATTGTTTGATCGGGTTCTGAATCCGGAGCCATTCAGGGGAACTCGGATTATCGAGTAGGTCGTCAAAGAATTCCCACAGTGATGTTGTCACGCCATTTGCGGTTTCACATACTGCATCAATCACAGATGGATGGCATACCTCTTCAGACATGATTCTGCCTAGTTCGACACGATCAGTAGCTTTTGCTGACACAACATTTGCAGCCGTTGATCTATGGAGAACCCACTTGTGGGTATCGTCGGCAAGGTATCGAATCAGCCCTAGATTCTTGTTCTTTGCATAGGTTTGTGCCCCTTTCTGGAATGGACCTCGTGAAACGATGATGCCTTTGTGAGCCTCAACCTGTTCATACTTGGACACAAATTCCTCAACATCATCCACAGGCACCGCATGAGCATAGTTTTTGCACTCGATCGGACAGATTAGCGATGGGCGAGACGCACCAGGAAGCCAAATTTCGACAGCCAGATCGAACTCAATTTCTTTTTCGCGCGTCCTCGAGAAGTAGCGGGCCTTTTGGGTAAGCTTACAAAAATCCTTTTTGCCCAGAAATCGCCTTCATCAATGATGCGCCGGAAGAGCCGAAACACCTCGGCTTCCAGTTTGTCTCCTTTTGCAACAGTGTTCATTGCGCGAGGTGCTTTACAGCGGACTCCAAACCTTCCGAAACCCAACGCCCTCAAAGTCCTTCACGTTCACGGTGGCGAACTCGGTGACACCTTGGGCGATCATGGTGAGGGCACTTCGAGTGTCATAGAGTTTGCGGAAGGCGAACGATTTGGCGGTGGCCTTCTTCCAGAGGTCGTCATGGAGTGGGCGACTCTCGGTGGGGAAGCCGATCAAGCGCCAGCGGGGATGGTTGCGGTAGGTCTGGATGACTTCGACCGCTTCCTCGGCAGCGAGCGGATGCTTGAGCACGGCGGGATTCCGCAGGAGGCCGTAG
>JAIXZA010000130.1 GCA_027489965.1 Verrucomicrobiaceae bacterium | reverse complement strand
TCGCCTTTTTGGAAAGTGGACTACACCAGCTCGGCGACGAAGTTCGAGACGGAGAAGCTGACGTGGCCGTATCTGCAAACGCCGTATCAGCCGCTCGCCACGCCGCGCCAGACGGGGCAGACGATGTGGCGCGGCATCAGCGAGGACATCGGCAACCTCGGCGAGTGGGATGGCAAAACGTGGCGCATCCTCTCGCGTCGGCAGCATCTCGACATCACCGGCCCCGGCGGACTCAAGGGCCCGACGAGCGATGACGAACCCGTCTGGGCGCTCGGTTGGGATCTGCGCTCGGCTTTCATCAAGGTGCGCGAGAAGTCTGGCACGTGGACGACTTATCGCCTGCCTAAATCAAGCTACACCGCCGATGGCGTGCATGGCTCGAACACCGAGTGGCCGCGCATCTGCGACGTGGGCGATGGCCCTCGCTTGATGTTCCTGCACAACGGCCTCTACGAGCTGCCCACTGGCTTTCGCGACGGCCACAGCGGCTGTTTGCGGCACATCGCGTCCACGCTCGTCACCGTCACCGACATGACGAACTGGAACAACCAACTCGTCTTCAGCCAGCAGGCGACCTCGGTGCACGGCATCCCTTTCGCCGTGCCCGGCCAGCCGCACTCGAACATGCAGTTCCTCCAGCGCGATAACCTGCCATCCTGGGGCCCCGCCGGGGCACGCGGCGGTGTGTGGGTGGAAGATGCGGTGAAAGCGAACACGCCGAGCGATGCCATCCTCATCGGTGGCTACGAGCAGCGCTGCTTGCATCTCGTGAATCACGGCGATGCCGCGTTGAGCTTCACCATCGAGACGGATGCCGATGGCAGCGGTCAGTGGAAAGAACTCACCACCCGCGAGCTGCCAGCCAAAGGCTACTCGCCGCTGATCCTTCCGAGCGATCTCAAGGCTCAATGGTTGCGCGTGAAGGCAAACGCCGACGGCATCGCCACCGCCTTCCTGCACGTCTCGACTCCGCGCCGTTCCTCCCCCGATGAAGTTCGCCTCTTCGACGGCCTTTCCAAAGCCACCGAATCCGCGACCAGCCTCGGCGGCATCGTCCGCGCCGGATTCCCGACGACCAACTTGCAGTTCCTCACCCGCGATGGCCGCTACTACGAGGTGGATGAAAAGCTCGCCTTCCACGCCATCGAAGCGCCAGGCGAAGTTGCCAAGCTGCAAGACACGCACGCCTTGAACAACGAGTTCACCGAAGACGCTGCGTCCATAATTGTGACGCGTTACGACGGCCAGCGCTTCCGATTGCCAAAAGGCGATGCCGCCCTCAGTAGCGCACCCGCCTCCCGCAGCATCCGCGAGTGCATCCAGGAGCGCTACCTCGCCAACTTCCACGGCACCATTTACGAGGTCCCACGCGGCGGCACCTCACCCTCCGGCCAGCGCAACATGCCCGACTTCCAGCGCATGAAACCCGTCGCCACACACCATAAACCCATCGCTGATTTCTGCGTCTGGCGCGGCATGCTCGTCCTCAGCGGCGTAAAACCCGATGCCGCCAACGACGGCCACATCTTCGGCAGCGTCGATGCCAAACTCTGGTTCGGAGCCATCGACGATCTCTGGAAACTCGGCCAACCGCGCGGCAAGGGAGGCCCCTGGCGCGACACCGCCGTCCAAGCCAACGCCCCCAGCGATCCCTATCTCCTCACCGGCTACGACAAGAAGACCCTCACCTTCTCGCACGACGCCCAACACCCCATCGAGTTCACCCTCGAAGTGGACTTCTACGCCGACGGCCAATGGCACGCCTACCAGCACTTCACCGTCGAATCCGGCAAGCCCCTCGTGCACCAGTTCCCCCAAGGCTACGCCGCCCACTGGGTCCGAGTGAAGGCCAGCGCGGACTGCACCGCCTCGGCACAGCTTGAGTATCGATAAGCCCCCAAAGTGGCTTCGGCTTTAGCCGAAGCGTTCATTCATTGATGCGGCTAAAGCCGCAGCCACTTTGCGGCCCCTCCAAACGCGAACCTACCCCCTTCCAAAGGGGCGCCGATCGTGAAGCACGCCACCAAACGGGGCTGGGCTGTCAGTCGTGAGGTGATCCATGATAGATGTCTCACGCAAAGGCTTCCAGGCGGCAAGTTTGACGGGTGTGGACGTTTTTTTCGAAAAACCTTTTGATTCTGTCGTGGTGAGTGTGTATATACACACCATGAAAGAAAAGGCCAAAGACATGGAGTCACAAGAGAACTGCGTTTGCTTCAACCTGCGGAGTGTGACGCGGGCGGTGACTCAGTTCTATGATGCGGAGATGCGGAGGCATGGAATCCGGCCCACCCAGTGCACGATTCTCGTGGCGGTGAGCGCGAAGGAGAGTTGGGGGATGGCGGATTTGAGTGACTTTTTGGGTGTGGACCGCACGACACTCATTCGGAATCTTCGGCCACTTCAGCGCGATGGGCTTCTGCTGACGGAGGCCATTGGGCATGGTGGCCGCATTGAAGTGTCTATCACTCCCCTGGGGCGGAAAAAAGTCCAGGAAGCACACCCGGCTTGGCTCGCTGCCCAGCAGGCCATTGTCGAAACTCTCGGTAAAGATCGTTGGTCAGCCATTTTCGCTGACCTGGAAAAGGCCACGATGGCTCTCAGCAAGTAACACCATAAACAAGAATCAGAACGCCAGCACGGCAATAACTCCAAACTGTGTATATGCACACTCAAACAAAAAACAACAATTGGGCACTCATCACGGGTGCATCTAGCGGCTTCGGTGAGGAGTTCGCACGTCAATATGCCGCACAGGGCCACTCGCTGGTCCTCGTGGCCCGCAGAAAGGATCGGCTTGAGTCGCTGGCTGAGTCTCTGCGCTCCAATTATCAGGTGGAGGTGATCGTGGAGGGTGTGGACCTTTCTGATCTGGAGAGCGTGCGGCAACTGCATCAGCGGGTGCAGGAGCGTGGCGTCACGATTGACGTGCTGATCAACAACGCCGGCTATGGGCTGCAAGGAGGCTTCCAGGACGCCAATCTGAACGATGCACTGGGCATGGTGCAGTTGGACATCGCCAGCCTTACGGCCGTGACTCATCTGTTTGCGGCTGACATGCGAGCAAAGGGGAGCGGCAAAATCCTGCTCGTGTCGAGTTTGCTCGCTCATGTGGCTGTGGAGAGTTTTGCGGTCTATGCCGCTGCCAAGGCCTACGTTTTGCGGCTTGGAGAGGCGCTTCATCGGGAAATGAAGAAGGATGGAATCACGGTCACCACGCTCTGTCCTGGATTGTCAGACACCGGTTTTGCTGCTGCGGCGCAGATGCACGTTTCGCCTCTGTTGAAGCTCCTGATGATGAAGCCACAGCCCGTGGTGAAAGCGGGTATTCGCGCTCTGAATGCCGGACGCATCAGCGTGGTGCCGGGTTTGCCAAACAAGTTCATGGCTTTGTTTATCTGGGCGAGTCCACGGTGGTTGCACCAGGCCGTGTTCGCCCAGGTGATGAGCCCGAAGCCAACGTCCAACATCCAAGGCGGCAAAGGAGCAATGAATGCTTTACTCGTTGCATTCACCTCCGCGATCCTCTTCACGTTGTCCTCATGTGTCGTTGGGCCGGACTACAAGCGGCCCGCCGATGCAGTTCCATCTGAGTTTAAGGGTGCCGATGCTGGCTCCTGGAAGAAAGGCCAGCCAACGGATAACCTGCCCAAAGGCAACTGGTGGACCGTTTTCAATGACCAGGCACTCAACAGCCTTCAAAGCAGGGCTGCTGAGGCGAACCAGCAAGTGCAGGCTGCTATCGCTCGCGTGGATCAGGCCAGAAGTGCAGCCAGAGTGGCGCGTAGTGAACTGCTGCCGCAGATTGCCTCAGGCTCGAGTTTTTCGCGGATGAAGTTCTCTGCGAATCAAGTGCCTAGCTTCGGCGGCATCACGGCAAACCAGTTCCGGGTGCCGTTGGACTTGAGCTATGAGATTGACCTGTGGGGCCGCGTCCGCCGCAGTGCCGAGAGTGCTCGTGCTGATGCGGAAGCTTCGATGGCAGCGTTCCACGGTGTGTTGCTCATTCTTCATGCGGATGTGGCACAGCATTACTTCTCCCTGCGGGCACTCGATGCAGAACTCCTGACGCTCGCTGACACGGTGCAGTTGAGAAAGAAGCAGTTGGAGCTGGTGGTGAAAAAATCGAAAGGCGGTGCGGGCAATGAACTCGACGTCACCCGGGCAGAAACAGCCTTGGCGAGCACCGAGGCCGAAAAGGCAGGGCTCGGCAAGAGGCGGGCGGAGTTGGAGAATGCTCTGGCGATTCTCGTCGGAGCCAATCCCTCCACGTTTTCGTTTCCTGCTGCTTCAGGTGGCAAAGGTCAGGATTGGAAACCAACACCACCAAGCATTCCCTCCGGGCTTCCCTCGGATCTGCTCGAGCGTCGCCCTGATGTGGCTGAAGCTGAGCGCCAGCTGGCTTCCGCAAACGCTCGCATCGGTGTGGCAAAGGCCTCCTTCTTTCCGGCGGTAAGCCTCACCGGCTCGGGTGGCAGCGTCAGCGCTGACTTTCAGGACGTGTTCAGTTGGGACAGCCGGGCATGGTCCATCGGTCCGAGTGTCTCGCTGCCTATTTTCGCGGGGGGTAGAAATCTTGCCAACTATCGCAGATCAAAGTCCGGCTACCAGGAGGCGGTCGCACGTTATCGCCAGAGTGTTCTCGTGGCCTTTGGCGATGTGGAGAGTAGTCTCGCAGGCATCCGATTTCTTGCCGAGCAGTCCGCTGCTCTCGACCGCGTCGTCACCAGCAGCAGCCGTGGCGCTGAACTGGCCAGCCAGAGATATGAAGCAGGCGTCGTGAGCTACCTGGAGGTCGTGGATGCTGACCGGGAGGCTCTCCAGGCTCAGCGAGCCAGGGTCCAACTAACGGGCCAGCGCCTCATTGCGTCCGTCCAACTCGTCAAGGCACTCGGCGGAAGCTGGGCCGCCACTCACTGATCAACCTTTCACAACACCCCAAGACTATGACTCTACCAAAACAACATTCACACGTTCGCTTGTTGGCGAGCGGCCTAACAGCGGCGCTGCTGGTCACCGGATGCTCCAAGCCTCCGGTTGAAGATCCCCGGCTTCAACCTCCGACAGTGGCTGTCTGCCATGCGAAACCTGCTCAAGCAACGCAACGCACCTTCACCGGAGTGGTGGATGCACGGGTCGTCAGTGCCCTCGGCTTCCGAGTCGGTGGGAAAGTGCTGGAGCGCTTTGTCAGCGTAGGGCAGCACGTCAAAAAGGGCCAGCTTCTCATGAAGCTGGATGCGGTGGACCTCCAACTCTCTGTTACAGCACAGCAGGCGAATGTGGCAGCCGCCCGGGCAAGATACATCCAGACAAAAGCAGATGAAGCCAGAGTGGCAGGGCTGGTGAAAACAGGTGCCATTTCAAACCAAGAGTATGATTTGGCTCGGGCCTCACTCGACAGCTCGAAGGCGCTCCTTGAAGCCGCCGAAGCACAGGCAAAGGTCACCAACAACGCGAGCACTTATGCCGAGCTGCTGGCTGATGCAGATGGCGTGATTGTGAAGACCACGGGTGAACCCGGACAAGTGGTGTCAGCCGGGCAAATGGTGATTCAGTTGGCACAAGATGGCCCGCGAGAGGCCTTGATTCATCTTCCGGAAGGTCTGCGCCCTGCTTTAGGCAGTGCGGCCACAGCGCAGTTGTATGGTCAAAAGACACCTGTCTATGGAGCCAAGCTACGCGAGCTTTCCGATGCAGCGGACCCGATGAGCCGGACGTTTGAAGCACGCTATGTGCTGGAGGGTGACGCTGCACAAGCACCCTTGGGTTCGACGGTGGTGGTGACGATCACAACGCCTCAAGCCCCTGGAAGCCTTGATCTTTCGCTGCCCATCGGTGCCATTCATGACAGCGGCACAGGACCCGGCGTCTGGATCGTCGATGAATCATCATCCGTGAAGTTCCGCGCGGTGAAAGTGAACCGCATTGGCAAAGACGAAGCGGTTCTCTCCAGCGGAGTGAAGCCCGAAGAGACCGTCATCGCGCTCGGAGCACACATGCTGCACGAGGGCCAAACCATCCGAATCACACCCCAGCCAAATTTCTCCGATGCAAGCCTTTAATCTCTCCGCACTGGCGGTGCGGGAACGCGCCATCACCCTCTTCCTCATCATCGCCTCAGCGTTTGCAGGCATCTACGCCTACTTCCACCTGGGACGCGCAGAGGATCCATCATTCACGATCAAAGTGCTCACCGTGTCTGCCGTATGGCCTGGTGCCTCGGCCCAGGAGATGCAGTACCTCGTGGCAGAGCCGATGGAGAAGCGACTCCAGGAGCTAAGCTGGTATGACCGCGTCGAGACCATCACACGTCCCGGCCTGGCCTTGATGACCCTCCAGCTCAGCGACAAAACGCCGCCGAAGGAAGTGGCGGAACAGTTCTACCAAGCCAGGAAGAAGCTGGGGGATGAGGCTCGCAAACTGCCCCAGGGAACCATGGGGCCGTTTGTGAACGATGAGTATTCCGATGTCTCCTTCGCCCTCTATTCAGTCGAGGCACCTGGAATGCCAATGAACCAGCTCACCCGCACCGCCGAGAATCTCCGGCAACGGTTTCTGCATGTGCCGGGCGTCAAGAAGGTGGACATCGTCGGCGAGCAACAGGAGCGGATCTTTGTCGAGTTCTCCAACGCACGGTTGTCCTCGTTGAACATCTCGCCAGCCGATGTCTTCAACGCTCTGGCACGACTGAACGCCGTCACTCCAGCCGGTTCCGTGGATACCGATGGAAAGCAAGTGTTCGTCCGGCTGGACGGAGCTTACACCACCCTCGACAAGGTGCGCGATACCCCGATTGTGGCCGGGCAGCGGAGTTTCAAACTGTCAGACATTGCTGAGGTCAAACGTGGCTACGAGGACCCCGCCACCTTCCTTGTGCGTCACAACGGGCAGTCATCGCTGCTGTTGAGCGTGGTCATGAGAGACGGTTGGAATGGGCTGGAGCTGGGAGATGCACTTCAGTCAGAGAGCACCAAGATTGCATCCAATCTGCCTCTGGGCGTGAGTCTGAAAAAGATCACCGACCAAGCCGTCAACATCAGCTCTGCCGTGAATGAGTTCATGATCAAGTTCGCGATGGCCGTCGGTGTGGTCATGCTGGTCAGCCTCTTGAGCCTCGGATGGCGGGTGGGGATCGTCGTGGTGGCAGCCATTCCGCTGACGCTCGGGGTGGTGTTCGTCATCATGATGCTCACAGACCGTGTGTTTGATCGTATCACCCTCGGGGCACTCATCATTTCCCTCGGTCTGCTGGTGGATGACGCCATCATCGCCATCGAATCCATGGTGGTGAAGATGGAAGAGGGTATGAACCGCATCCAGGCCGCAGCCTACGCTTGGAGTCACACCGCTGGCCCCATGCTCTCGGGCACGCTGGTGACAGTGGTCGGATTTGTGCCAGTAGGCTTCGCCCGCTCCACGGCAGGCGAATATGCCGGCAATATCTTCTGGATCGTCGGATTCTCTCTGATCGTCTCATGGATCGTGGCCGTGGTTTTCACCCCTTACCTCGGCGTGAAGCTACTGCCGGATATCAAACCGCCCGCAGAAGGCCATGCAGGACTCTATTCCACGCCTGGCTACCAGCGTTTGCGCCGTTTCGTCGTCTGGTGTGTGCGGAGGAAATACACGGTGGCCGCGCTTGTCCTTGTCGCCTTCGTGACCGCTGGCGCTGGCATGGTGCCCGTGAAGAAGCAGTTCTTCCCGCAGTCAGACCGGCCCGAGCTCTTGGTCGAAGTCCAGCTACCGTTGGGAACCAGCATCGAGACCACCAGCGCTGCGGTTAAGAAAGTCGAAAGCTGGCTGGCGAAGCAGCCTGAAGCCAAAACGGTCACCGCCTATATCGGTGCTGGAGCACCCCGCTTCTTCTTCTCTTACAATCCCGAACTGCCGGACCCATCCTTCGCGAAAATCGTCGTTCTGACACCGAATGCCGAGGCAAGAGACAGCCTCAAGATTCGCCTTCGGCAGGCTGCCGTTGATGGTTTGGCCGTGGAAGCCCGGATACGCGCCAGCCAGTTGGTGTTTGGCCCCTACTCGCCATTCCCCGTCGCCTTTCGTGTCAGCGGGCCTGATCAGTCAAAGCTTGGTGAAATCGCCAACTCAGTGGCTGAGATCATGCGTGGCGATCCAAACATGCGCACGGTCAATGTGGACTGGGGCGAGCGAGTGCCCAGACTGCAGATCGTTTTGAATCAAGAGCGTTTGCAGCTCATCGGCCTCTCACCCCAGGAAGTATCGCAACAGCTTCAGTTCCTCCTCAACGGCATGACGATCACACAGGTCCGTGAAGACATCCGTGCAGTCAGCCTCATGGTCCGCAGCTCAGGTGAGGATCGTCTCGACCCAGCCAGGCTGGAGAACTTCACGCTCATGAACCGGAGCGGAAAAACCATCCCGCTCACTCAGATCGGGAGCATCGAGGTTCAATCCGAAGCCCCGCTCATCAAACGTCGTGACCGTGAGCCAACTGTGACCGTCCGTGGAGACAACAGCGAAACCACCCAGCCGCCAGATGTCTCCGCTGCCATCTGGGCTAAACTTGAACCCCTGCGGGCATCGCTTGCGGACGGCTACCGCATTGAAGTCGCAGGTTCGAGCGAGGAGTCATCCAAAGCCAACGCCGCACTTGCTCCTCTGTTCCCTGTCATGTTGCTCTTCATGCTGGCGATCATCATCGTCCAGGTGCGATCCTTCTCGGCCATGTGGATGGTTATGCTCACGGGTCCGCTCGGGCTTATCGGAGCCGTTCCAGCCTTGCTGCTGTTCCAGCAACCCTTTGGATTCAATGCCATCCTAGGCTTGATCGGTCTATCGGGCATCCTCATGCGGAACACCCTCATCTTGATCGGCCAAATCCACACCAATCAGGAAGAAGGTCACACTCCCTATCAAGCCATCATCGAGGCCACCGTGCAAAGATCACGCCCGGTCATTCTCACCGCCCTTGCCGCCGTGCTGGCCTTTATGCCGCTGACGCATTCCGTCTTCTGGGGTTCCATGGCTTACGTGCTCATCGGCGGCACGGCCGTCGGAACGGTGCTGACGCTGGCCTTCCTGCCAGCCCTCTACGCCATCTGGTTCCGAGTGGACCAAGGGGAATACAACCATCCCAACCCGCAAGGTGAAGCCCAGCCTCATTAAAAGTGCCAAACCACAGGCCCACCGGTCTTCCTGCCCCTTGGCTTGCGCCTTGGACATCATCGGAGACCGGTGGACCTTGTTGCTCATCCGCGACCTCGCCAGCGGCAGCACCCGCTTCAAAGACTTTGCCGCCTCTCCAGAGCGTATCCCGACCAATATTCTCAGCGACAGACTCGAGCGTCTCACAGAGGAACAACTCGTTGTTCAAGTTCCCATCTCCGAAGGCTCAAAGAGGCTCGCCTACCAACTCACCTCCAAAGGCAAAGCTCTCCTGCCCGTCCTGAGCGCCATGCAGGACTGGGGCCTCAAATGGGTGCCGGGGACCATCCCTACAGCGGAAAAATAGAGAACTTTCAACCCGCCATCTTCTGCCAACGACTTAGGCGAGGCCTTGTCTCCTAGGGCCATGTGAGTCGCTTGGCGGCGGTGATGGAAATGGCGCGGCGTTGGGGGAGATTTGCGTGGCGGTCTTTGACCGGGCGCTTAGCGCGGAGGAGTTGGCTTAGCTGGCGGAGACACGGAGTGCGCCGTGAACAAAGTGGCTGCGGCTTCAGCCGCAATCCTAGCCATCAACGATGAACCAACCTACCCCTGATGCCGCATGCGAAACTGCTTCGGCGTGAGACCGATGCGTTTGCGGAAGTGTTGGGTGAAGGCGCTTTGGTCGCAGAAGGCATGGGCATGTGCGATGTCGATGACTTTGTCGGTGGTTTGGATCAAGGCCTCGGCGGCGGACTCGATGCGGATGCGGAGCATGAGTTCATAGGGCGTGACGCCGAGGGCTTGGTGGATCTTGCGATACAGCGTGCGCTCGGAGAGGCCGCATTCGCGGGCGAGTTCGGCGGTGCTGAGGATGCGGCTGGTGTTCTT
>JAIXZA010000024.1 GCA_027489965.1 Verrucomicrobiaceae bacterium | reverse complement strand
TTGGCATCTTCCACAGCCTTGTCTGGTGTGGTCTTGTGAAGGCTGTGGATACGATAGTCGGCTGAAATGGCGACGATGCCACGCGTAGCCAGATACTCTGCCTGCGGCACGAACTGGAGGTAGGAGCCACTCTTCCAACCGCCACCAAAGAAAAAGACGACGCAGGGGCGCTGAACGGCCACTTGCACTTCGCCCGCAGGGGCAAATACATGCAATTTTAGTTCACCTTGTGGGGTCGTTTTATAAATCACCTCCGTTGTCTTTACTGGCTCGGCAGTGAGCTTGATGGTGGTCTTCTTTCCGCCACCTTTGGCTTTCTGCGCGTGAAGGATCGGCGTGGCGAGGAGCAGCAAACAGAGGATAACTTTCATGATGGGCCTGTAACGCGACCCGCTCAGAGATATTGCGCTCGACTTTGGTGGGCCATGCCCACACAGCCTTGCATTCAAGATTCAAAAAGAACCCAAAATCTGTCCAAAGTGTCTGTTGACGGGCCTTTAAACGTTGCTGCTTATTCTTTATGACAGATCGAACGACTTCCTTTCTTGAATTGCTGACCACCCATGACCGGGCGTTGTCGATGTATGTTCATAGTCTTGTGCCTCGTGATTCGTCTGCTGAGGATATTCTGCAACAGACGAAGCTTTTGCTCTGGAAGCACTTCGCGGATTTTGAATTGGGTACTAATTTTTTGGCTTGGGCACGAAAGATTGCGTTTCATCAGATTCTTTCCCATCGGCGTCAGAAAAAGCGTGAGCATTTGCCGCTGGATGAGGTCACTTTGGAGGCTCTTGGCGCGGCCGTGAGCGAGCTGGCCTCTGAGCTGCCGCAGCGACATGAGGCGCTGCGGCATTGCATGGCGCGGCTGCCTACAGAACACCGACAACTCATGCAGTTACGCTATTACGATGATTTGGAAATCGAGCAGGTGGCTGAGCGCGTTAATCGCACAGAAGCCGCTGTTTATCGGGCTCTCAGTCGTGTCCGTATGACGCTCATGGAGTGTGTTCAGAAACAAATGGCCGCTGAAATGGCCTGAAAATAGAAGTCCTTATGACAGCTCAAGAACAGTGGAACTTAAGTGAACTTTGGGAAAAAGCCCGAGATGGCAGGGCGACAGAGGCCGAGGCGCTAAGACTCAATGCCCTGATCAATGACCATGCAGAGGTTCTGCCCTTGATTGCGCGGATGGCCCTGATGGATGCCCAGCTACGTGACATGGAAGAGGCCGCTTTCCAGGCTAAGCCAGCTTTGAAGCCCGCTCATGTTCAGCCTCGTGCTTGGCCTTGGTATATGATGACAGCCGCGGCAGCCGCCTTTGTCGCAGCCGGGGCCGTTTGGCTTCTCACGGCAGAACCAGCGCCTGTGGCCACATTGGTGAAAGCTCAGTCATGCAAGTGGGGAAACAGCGCTCTGCCAACCCTTGAAGGGGGGCTTTTAACGCCTGGACTGCTGGATTTGGTGGAAGGCATGGCGACGCTTCAATTCAAAAGTGGTGCTGAGGTGGTGATGGAGGCACCTGTCAGTTTGGAGGTCCTTTCCAGCATGGAATGTCGAGTGCGTAAAGGCACTGTCGTTGCAGATGTTCCAGATCAGGCTAAGGGCTTTACCATTTACACGCCTGAGACAAAGGTGGTGGACTGGGGGACTCGTTTTGGGGTGAGCGCTGGCGATGATGGTAAATGCCTGGTGCATGTGATCAAAGGTCTGGTCGAAGTGCAACGCAAGGGTGAGTTAACATCCAAGGAACTGCGTGCCGGAGAGCGGGCAGATTATGGTGGTTTTCTGGCAAGTGCTGTGAATCCTGATGCCGAACGCGAAGCTGAGCCTGGTCGCTGGCTGCCTGAAACGATTAAAGATCTCGGTGATGGTTGGCAAGCTGTTACGACGGCCTTTGGTGAGGGACGGGATTCATGGATTCAATCCAACCCCAATGTCAAAGTTACAGGTCAAGAGTCTTACTTGCGTGTGAAACATTCGACCTTTGATGGTAAGTTAGATCGCAAAGCCTACATGGCTTTTGATATCTCCCGCTTCAAAGGTAAGCAAATCGAAGAAGCTGAGTTTGTCATCAATGTCGAGCCAAGCGATCTCGGCTTTGCATCGCTCGTGCCAGATGCAACTTTTCGAGTCTATGTCCTAACGCGCGAGGAAGAGGAACAATGGCGTGAGTCTGAACTTAACTGGAGGAATGCGCCTGCCCATGATGATCAGCCAAAGCATCGCACTTCACCTGTTGCAGAAGAGACTGTCTGCATTGGTTCGTTTATGATGCCGCAGGGCACGACGCGGGGTGCTTTTTCGGTGAAGAGTGCCTCATTGGCTGAAGCTTTGCGTAGTGACACGAACGGCACTTTGACGCTCATCCTTTGTCGCGAGACCAATGAGACGGATCGCAATGGGTTGGCTCATGCTTTTGCCAGTAAAGAAAACCAACGGAATTCACCGCCCACCTTGCGGGTGAAGGTGGCTGATTGATTGGGTTTATTTGCTCTTTTGAGTTTCCCACCAGGCTTCGATGGTCGGCAGATCAAAGAGTCGAAACTTACGGCCGACTCGCTTTTCAAAAGTTGTTTGGGCCTGCTTGGCTACATCGAGCGATGGATCTTCTTTGAGCGCCTTTAAAAGAATCTCATTCGTGCTTTTGTCAGTGCTGGCACGGAGCAGGAAAGCGCTTCTGAGACGGAATTCCCATGGCTGCTTGAAGTCTTGAAGCAGACCAGTGAGCTGCGCCTGGGTTATGTCCGCTTCTGCGCGGATGGAGCCGTCTTTGAAAAGGTCCTGAATTGGCAGTGTAAATCCTGGATCAATGCTGATGCTGTATTCATAGTAGTTTTGAACACGTTTAAACTCAGCCTGGCAGGCATGATTGAGATGCTTCATCGCTGGGTCAAACATGGCATCCACAATGGCCTGTAAATCATCCCGGCTGCCAATGGCGATGGCTTTGTCTGCGTATTCACTGAGCCGGTTGCGTTCCTTGAGTAAAATGAGTTCACTGGTGCTAGGTGAGACGGAAGGCATCATGCTGGCTACTTCAGCCGCGTCTGAAGCACCCATTCTTGTCTTTTCTCCAGAGGGGAGAAAGGAGGACTGTTTGAGAACCAAGGCTACGCGGTCAGTCATTTCTTGTAACTGTGCCTTGGTGTGTTCTTTTTCTTCAGCCTGGGCATCCAGTTGCTTTTGCAGTGCTGCAATTTGTGATTCTGCACGATTCAGACTGGCTGTTAAATTGGCCTCGGATTGGCCTAGTGCCTGACCAGTGGAGACTGCGCCTTGATTGATTTTTGGCGCGACGCTTGATTTGTAGAACATGACGATCCCCAGCAAGATGAGGAATTGAATCATCACAAAGGCGGGCCAGCTGACGCGATGTTGGCGATGATTGTCCCGTTTGGCGTGGCTTACTTCCGGTAGGATCGAGTTCTTATCATGACTCATTTCAGCACCAATTTTGTTGGTTTTACTCTTGGTGGATTTGTCTTGGTCAGGGTCAGGCATTTTTAAGACATTCTAATGGCTTTGAATTCAACGGAATCAATCTGCAAACTGAAACAAAAATCTAGCACAGGAAGTCTTGTTATTGATCAATGTCGTCGCTAGAGTCACGCTCAACTTATCCATGCCAGATCTTCCTCAACCCATGCAGTTTTCTGCAAACGAGCTACTTCGACGTCGCGTCTTGTGGGTGCTAGCTGCTGTATTTCTCGTCCTGCTTCTTGGCGTGTGGCCCTATCAGCATTGGGATTTTGAGCAGCGCAGCAGTGTTTTCGGGGGCATTATTCGAAAGGCAAATCAAGATGCCGAGTGGTGGTTTTGTTTGTTCACTCCATTCATTGTGGCTTGGCTTGTTTGGAGAATGAGGGCCAAATTGTCTGCATTGCCGATGCAAGCACATTGGTCTGGGATTCCCGTTTTGACTCTAGGCATGGTTTTTTATTGGTTCGGCTTCAAGGTGGATACGGCCTATCCCGGCTATCTTTCTGCACAACTCATCACTCTGGGTTTGATCTTAGCGATCGGTGGGTTGGCTTGGTTCCGGCAGCTGTTTTTTCCTTGGGCTTTTCTGGTGTTCACCTGGCCGATGTTACCCTTGGAGAATTTGATGGCTGTGCCTCTGCGACATCTTACGGCACAGGCCTCCAGCGTGATGCTGAATCTGGTTGGCGTAGATGTCGTGCGGGAAGGTACTGGCCTGCACTCGGCGGCTGATGCGACAAGCGGTTTAGTCCGTGGGCAGCTTTTTCAGCTGGATGTCGAAGAGCCCTGCAGTGGCATTCGATCTCTCTTTTCCCTGATGATGATTAGCGCGCTCTATGGTTGGCTATCATTGAAGACTTGGCTTCCTCGGGGGATTCTTTTTGCCAGTGCTATTCCGCTAGCCATGGTGGGAAACATGGTGCGCATGGTCTTGCTTGCACTAGGGAGTCTTTGGTTCGGTACAGAATTTGCAGTGGGTCGGAACATTGATGGTCAGCAGGAAATGAGTTTTTACCATAGCATGGCAGGCTTTGCTGTCTTTGGGGTCGCCTTGTCCGGTATGTTCGCGCTTTGCACACAGCTGGAGAGATGGCTTGACCGTCGTAAGCCTGGGGTCAAAGAATCGAATATTGAAGTTGGCCCGTCGTCGCTTCCATGGCTGCCATTTGCTGCAATCCTGGTCATTTTGGGCGGCGGATTAGTGATCTGCATGATGTCAGATTCCAGTTATCACGTGGCACCCGCCGGTATTCGAGCTGAGATGCCCAGCATGCTCGGCAGCTATGCTAGCAGTGATCAACCCATGACCTCTCGTGAGCAATCCATTCTCGCGGAAGATGTGAAGATTGAGCGTCGGGTTTTTACCAAACCGGATCGCGTGATCCTAGCCACAGCCGTCTTGAGTGGAGCGGAAAAAAGATCACTGCATCCACCTGATGTCTGCTTGCCTGCTCAGGGCTGGAAGATTGGTAGTTCGACCATTATTCCCGTTGATATCGGAGCGGGAAAAGAAATCAACGCAACGCTCATGAATATGTATCGTGAGGTGGAAAACGAGTCGGGCCAAAAGATGCGTATTAAGGCGCTAAGTGTGTTTTGGTATCAAGGCTCAGACGACGCTACTAGCGCTTCATATCAGGGACATGTCATCAAAACTTATACAGATGCGTTCATCAAAAACATCAATCATCGCTGGGCGCTGATGATGTTTTTTGTGCCGATTAAACAGTCGGTAGGTGGACTTGATGATGCCTATTCCGAGATAGCAGCCCTTGAGGATACAAAGGCATTTATCAAGGAGTTGATCCCGAGCATGATCGTGAAGTGAATCATGCCGTAGGCATCTCGGTCACAGCTTCATCAAAAGCTTGGGCCATCACCATGAGTCCCTCTTCCAAGGCTTCACGAGGCATGGTCAGGGGTGGGCAGATTTTGACCGTCTGTCCCCAGGCACCTACCGGAGCAAAGAGCAACAGGCCCTTTTGATAGCAGAGCTCAATGACTCGATGCGCCAAATCATGATCGGGCTGCTTGGTGCCACGTTTTACAGTCTGGATCCCAGCTACAAAACCTGCACAGGTGACATTGCCGATCACTTCAGGGTGCTTGGCCTGAATGCTTTTGCAGCCTGCATGCAAGATGGGGCCGAGTCGTGCCGCGTTACCGGTGAGATCTTCCCGCAGAAGTTTGCGAATGTTGGCAATGGCCGCTGCGCAGCAGACAGGATTGCCAGAATGGGTGCTGGTCATCGATCCAGGGGGAAACATGTCCATGATTTCTGCACTGCCGATGACTGCACTTAGGGGCAGGGAAGAGGAGATGCCCTTGCCACAGCAGATGAGGTCTGGCACCACATCATAATGTTCAAAAGCCCAAAACTTACCGGTGCGGCCAAAGCCTGATTGCACTTCATCAAAAGTCAGCACGACTTGATGCTCGTTGCACCAAGCCCGAAGTTTTTGGATGTATTCCACCGGCGCAAAGTCAGGGCCTACTCCCTGGTAACTTTCCATGATCACTCCGGCAATTTGGCTGGGTTTAAGTCCGCTTTTTTCAATGCCTTGGAGGAAGCCCTCAAAGCTGCTGTCTTCTTCCCAATACTGATCCGGGAACGGCACATTGATGATGGCTGGATCAAGGTTGACAATCCAAGCTTTTTGCCCCGCCATGCCACCAGCTTGCTGGCTGGCCATGGTGCGACCATGATAGCCGCGCTCGAAGCCAACAATGCCAATTTTCTCACGGCCACCGACCTGGATGCCATGGGCACGGGAGAGCTTGATGGCGCATTCAGTGGCTTCACTGCCGCTACTAAGTAGGAATACTTTTTGCAAAGTGGCCGGAGAGACACTGGCGATGAGTTCAGCCAATTCAGGGCGTTCTTCGCTGGGAAAAACGTAGTTGTGAATGAGGCCACTATTGACCTGATCAATGATGGCCTGACGGACTTCAGGCACGCCGTGGCCACAGTTTGTCACCAGCACACCGCTGCTCCAGTCCAGCCAGCGATTGCCATACTTGTCAAAGATGGAAATGTCTTCTGCCCGATCCCAAACAATGGGGGGCATGCCACGCATCGACAAGGGTTCAAATTTACGGCTGCGCTCAATATGCTGCAAAGAGTCTGGATGCGGCACAGGTGTACAGATCGTGCGGTATTGAGTCGAGACGTGCGGGACGTTTTGCGGTGTGGTGTCGAATTCTTTGCCCATGGGGATATGTCGTTTCTGAAGATATCACCACCATGAGCTTTTCGCTAAGTCTTCGCTACTCGCAAACTGGCGGCTCTGGGTATTTTTGTGACTCATTGCAGACTCGGCGTCGATGGTATTCACGACAGCCTTTTGATTCATGAGCATTTCGTGCTATGAACAATCATGAGTAAACGTGTCCTCTGCCTGATTACTGATGGCTTTGAAGAAATTGAAACCATCACACCCGTTGATCTTCTTCGCCGTGGCGGTGTTGAGGTGATCATCACTTCGATGAGTGAGGGCATCCATGTCACTGGTCGCAGTGGTATCACGATGCATGCAGATGCCAAGTTTGCGGAGGTCGATGTCTGTACTTTTGATCTGCTATTTATTCCGGGTGGTCCGCAGGTGGCGGCTCTTCGTGTTGATGCACGCGTAATAACCACCGCCCGCATCTTTGCCAGTGCCGGGAAAGCGATAGCTGCGCTTTGTGCCGCTCCTTTAGTTCTGCATGAGGCGGGCTTGCTGAATGGCAAAGCCTACACAGCGCATGACTCGACCTATTCGGAACTAGTGGATGCAAAGCCAGAACAGCGCGTGGTCATGGATGGAAACCTGATCACCTCGCGCGGTGCTGGCACAGCTTTGGATTTTGGGCTGACTCTTTTGGCCTATCTATCAGGAGTCGAGGAATCAGCTAGGGTTGCCAAGGCTATCATGGCGTGAATCCTATCTGCTGTTATTCCTGCACGATGTCCGCTGACTGATCTTCTCTCCTTATGGCTTTGACCATTCTTCGCACTCTTTTCCATTCGCCTGTGGTGGACATCATCCATCACCTCAAGCATTCCCATGGAATGACCGTGCGCGAGTTGGCAGAGCACATGAAGATGAGTTACATGGGGGTGAAGCAACATTGCGTGGAGATGGAGAAAAACGGTTGCCTGGATAGTTTCCGCCGCTCCGTCCCGCATGGTCGGCCGGAAAAACTCTATCGGCTGACGGTGAAAATGGATCCCTTGTTTCCTTCGGTTGGTTACGAGCTGATTTTGGACCTGCTGGCGCAGGCTGAGCGTAACTTTGGACCGACGGCACCTGAAAAACTACTGCACTCTTGGTTCCAGACTAAAGCGGATGCCTGGGCATTGAAGCTGCAAAAGGAAACCTCACTTGAGAATAAAGCCATCACGCTTGCCCGCATCCGCACGACGAATGGCCACATGTGCATGGTGGAAAAATCGCAGACGGGTGCACTGAGATTGGTGGATTACCATCTGCCTCTAGCACCACTGATGGACAAGTATCCAGGATTGGCGGAGATCGAGTGTGAGGTCTTGGAGCGCCTGTTCGGACAGCCCGTGGAGAGGACTGTTCAGGCGTTTTCAGGGCTTAAACAAGTGATCTTCACCATCAGGACATAAGGCTGCACTCGGTCTGCATCCAGAACATGGTTTGTAGAAGTTTTTAATTGGCTGAGAAATGGGGCGCATGCTATTTAAGACCATGAACTTTTTAGATCTCTTCTTTCCTGAGCAAGCACAGGCAACTTATTTGAACCAGATCGCAAACCAGAGCCAGATCATTGCAAGGGAACAGTCTCGTCAGCGCTTTCACTTGGAGCAGAAACGAAGAGTCCAAGAATCGAAGACGCATGACATGGAAAAACGAGTGGAACAGTTAGAGCGTGATCTTAGTCAGGCTGGTCTTGTGATTGAAACACTTCTCGAACTCCTTGAAGAAGCTAAGGTATTGGATCGTCAATCTGTCGCATTGCGTGCCCATGAAATTGACGCCCGAGACGGAGTCATGGATGGACAGAAAACGCCTCCGAGCCCACCGCCAAAGGAACCCTTTATTCCCAAGCGTCGATGGAATGGGCCAAGAGAAGGTTAGAGAGGACCACGCAGCCTCTTCTTACTCGCTCTCAACACTTAACTCAAAACGCGCCTCTCTGAATCTTGACTTTTCATAAGCTAGCTTCGTGCTATTCGGGAGGTTATGGCATCTCCTCTTTTTGATCTCTCTGGCAAATGTGCGCTTGTAACAGGCGGTAGCAAAGGGCTTGGCAAGGCCATGGCTCGTGGCTTCGCGGAAGCAGGAGCAGATGTTTTCATCTCCAGTCGCAACGCGGATGAACTCCAGGCTGCCGCAGCTGAAATCGGTGCGGGACTCTCCGTGCGTGTCGAGTGGATGGTCGCCGACATGGCTGATCGTGCCCAGGTGCGCGGTCTGGCCGTCGAGGCTGAAAGCCGGCTCGGTAAGATCGACATTTTGGTCAATAATGCAGGCATTAACAATCCTCAGGCTATTGATGAAATCACCGATGACGTTTGGGATCGGAATGTGGAGGTGGATCTGACCAGCGTGATGTCATTGACCCGCGCTTTGGTGCCTGGAATGAAGGCGCGGAAGTGGGGGCGCGTGATCCACATCTCAAGTGTCTTAGGCGTCGGTGGCCGCCTGAAACGAAATGTCTATTGTGCCTGCAAGGCAGCGCTGATGGGCCTCGCGCGTGCCAGCGCTCTGGATCTAGGGCCTTATGGCATCACCGTGAATTGCCTCTGCCCAGGCCCCTTTTTGACCGACATGCCTGGAAAGCTACTGAATGACGAGGAGAAGCAATACTTCGCCGATCGCACCGCACTGAAGCGCTGGGCTGCACCTCGTGAGCTTGCCGGTCCTGCACTCCTCCTGGCCAGTGAAGCCGGGGCCTACATCACAGGGCAGGGAATCGTCGTGGACGGCGGTGCTGCGGTGAATGTTCTCTGATTCGGACGTGACGGCCTCTAACTCTGCCTCAGTTCTGCTCCGCAAATAGCCAAGCTCTTTGTCGAATGGCTATGGCTTGAGCGTGAAGTATAGAGGATAGCGGGTGTTCTTGAAGGTTCCGGTGCGAACAAGGGCTTTTTTCTCCACGAGGTCTTGCAAGACGTGGTGGTCGTGGCTTGCGACGTGCCATGCTCAGGGATGTGGCGTGATGAGCGCGGTCTGTCCCAACCCCTCAGCCGAGTTGATCGCTTCCCTTTTGTATCCGTCAAATGTAGCGCCGTGGCCTTGTGCTTGACTTGGGGCGCTTCATTACGCGGGCACCGAGGTGGATTCGGTTTTTATCTGTGCGGAGGCGCTCACTTTTGCTTTCGCCCA
>JAIXZA010000099.1 GCA_027489965.1 Verrucomicrobiaceae bacterium | reverse complement strand
TTGACAAATAAATCATCCCCTAGCTCTTCGGCGATCTCAGATGCCTCCATGCCTAACATCTCCTCTGGCTCACATTGGAAGTTCACTTCGATGAGCACAGGACCCTGCGCCGCACCTTCAGGTTCTTTGATCTTCGGCGGCGCCCAGCGGTCCTCTGGAGCCACCTCGATCCGGCGCATCTCTGGCAGCACCGTGCGGATGTAGTCTTCGATCTCACCATCCTCTGCACACAATGAAATAGAGGGAAAGAATGCTTTGGCTTCCTCTTCAGATACCCATGACGAACCACCAAATGGCGCAAAGACTTCGTAAGGCGTAGGCCCCCCTTTGGCTTCTTGCCTGTAAGCTGAATGTTTAACCACCAGCGGAGGAAAATGAAGCTCCTCTTCAGTGAGCCCCATCTGGCCAACTGTTTGATACCGCTTCGGAAAATAGGCCCCAGCCCATAAAGGTTGTTTGAAAGCCGATTTGGTGAACAATTCTGCCTTTTTCGTTGGGTAATTCGTCACGAAGTCAAAGAGCCACCCCTGTAATTCGTTGCACATGACGAGATAAGCCCAACAGCCATCGGAGACTGGAACCAAGATGATTTCATTGAGTTTAGGGCTGCGGCGGAACGGAGAGGTGCTCATAGTTTTTTTAGCGGATGCGAATCAGTCCAGAACATGGCTTATTTTCATTGGCAGTCTGAAGATAGTTTTGACCCAGATCAAGGATATCATCAAATCGGAGGAACGGGGTCAGGGTGCAACTGGCTGACAAAATAGAATCTATATATGGTTCGTTAGACATCGGCTTCATCTAAGAACAGCCTCATGCTATCAGGCACTTTTGCCAAGGCTTTCTCGCGCTCCAATCGTCGGATTTGTTGACACACATTCGCTGCTGATTTCATCGCTAGTTTCTCCGCAAGCCATTCCTGCGACACCACCGTTCGCCGCCATAAGAGATCTGCTAGCAGCACCTTCCTAGCGTCTGATCCCTTGATGCTTACCAGATCACGGGCAGTGAGTCCTGCGGCCTTCAGTCCTTCTTTAAGCCACTTACTAGCCTGCCTTTCCCCATGCTCTCTCACTGCTGGCTGTTTCTGATACGACCTCGACTTGGGCGCACCCACCTTTTGTAGCAATGTCGCCGCTAGCTTGCCCATTTTCTCGCCAAAGGCCTGCGTGCCCCAATACCAGCCACGCCGCAAATGGCTGCATCTAGTATCCATCTCTTCTGGCAGTGCTGGCACCCCACAGCTTTTAGTCTCTTCTTCCAAGGCTCGCTTATCCAGCCGCTCAACCATCTTCCGGCGTCCAGATACCGTGTCCGCAAGTTCAAAAGCTTTGAACCCATCATCAGTTCCAACCATTTCGCACGGCGTTTCGGCTCGACCGCATAAGCACTGGCCAAACTACTCCAGGCATAGTCCATCACACTTTGCCCATTCTTTGGCTGGATCAGTCTCGCCCGCACTGGATTGAGATGAATGTAGTCCATCAAAGTCTGGTAATGATACCTGTCCTCCCCCTGCACGATGACCGCCTTGTAGCGATCACCAAAAAGCCGTCCCCACTTCCTATGACGAACGTTGTAGCGCCGAGTCAGCGTGTTTTGAAACCAGGACATGCCAGACACCAGATTCGGCTCCGGCGTCTGAATAAAGAGGTGGTAGTGATTGTCCATTAACACCCAAGCCTGCACTCGCCAACCGGTCATGTCGCAGGCTTGGCTCAGCGTATGGAGAAAGAAGCGACGGTCATCGTCATCATGAAAAATGTCCTCCCGTCGGTTACCACGGGCCAGGACATGATAAAAAGCCCCTGCTGCTTGAATGCGAATACTGCGTGCCATACAGCCCGCTAATCGAATCGCGAATATTTGTCAAGCAGTTGCACCCTGACCCCGTTCTCCCGAATCGGAGGCGAGGAACGAGCCGAGATAGACAACGAGGAACGAGTTGCCCGAAGGGCGAGATGAGCGAAGCGAACGAGTCAACCTGCGGCGTTACGGAAAGCCGCACTGTTCTTTGCGGTGGGGGCGGGAACGGGCGGAGCTTGTCAGTGGTTGGCAATGGGCGGAGCCGCGAGCTTTGCGAAGCGCTGGAGTTGGCCCGATAGATTTTGAAGGCCGATTACTTCTGATTCTTGCATCACCTGTATTTAGGTTTCTTGGGAGGCGCGGTTTCCAGGTTCCTTGATCCCGTCTTGGGATTGAAATGCCATTTGACCGCCGCGAAGTGGTCACCGCCAGTCGTCATTCTTACATCAAAAATTGCGTGAGTATTGTCATCAAAACGAACAAAAAAACTTTTTCGCACGTCATATTTCCACTGATTGCCAAGCAGTGCTTTGTCCATCGAGTATTCGAAGGTTTTTTCGTAGCCCGACTCTGGTGCCACGAAGGCGATTTCGTCAGGACGCTCGACTAAACCACCAGATGGAATAGTCACCTTGAACCGCCAATTGTAGTGGCGCTCCTCATTGGGTTGCTTGTCCTCTGTCCAGCATCGCATCTCGACTGTTGTGATTGGATTTCCTTGATTGAGTTGGACCTGAACCGGTGAACCATCTTTTGGCATTATTACGTCTTTACCATACGGAGAGATAAGGGGTTCTAGCTCCCCTGATTTGTGCAAAGTAAAGATTACTGGAGCAGTTTTATCCGGTTTATGTGATGTCTCGGCAAAGAGCTTTGCATACGCGAATGTGCCAGATGACTTCGGCCCAACTTCGACTGCACCTGGAGCGACATCGGACCGTCGAGGCAAGCTTCGGTATCCATCTT
The DNA here is from genome assembly GCA_027489965.1 of Verrucomicrobiaceae bacterium. Classification (GTDB taxonomy): domain Bacteria; phylum Verrucomicrobiota; class Verrucomicrobiia; order Verrucomicrobiales; family Verrucomicrobiaceae; genus Prosthecobacter. The sequence continues at coordinate 7,118 of JAIXZA010000099.1, read as the reverse complement.
TAGAAGCTTCGACGAACAAACTCAGACCACGAGAGGAAAGGGTAAACTCTCCGTTAGCGTTCGATTTGATTTGGCTCCGTGTGCCTCCTCCCCAAGGAATATTGTTTGCCCGATATGTAATCGTCGCATCCGCTACAGGCGCGCCATCATGATCAAGGACTTTGCCGTAAAAAATGATAGGTGTCAGATGTGCGGCTGCAAACTCTGCATAGCCTGGGCTAGATGTGCCGGCGGATCCTTTGCTGGGAACCGAGGTGGGTGCTGTAGATTCAGAAGCATTGCTATTCGGCTGCAATTCAACAATTCTAGTATCAATACTCTTATTGCACTTCCAAGTTCCAAGAACGAGAAGTAAGATTCCACTAATCCGAACCCACTTTGTGTATCGCTTCATTTTTTTTGCGCTGGTGTTTTGATGTCAAACGAGTCAAACAACTGCCGCCAAAAACGATAGCTAGCGGGCAAAGACCAATTCCATTCGGCACTGTGCTCATCTTCAAAACCAAAGCTATCCATTCCAACCTTGGAAGAGATTGAACCGTTAGTATGACCCAATGCTCCCGCAGCGTGCGAACGAGATTTGGTGACATGGCCCATTGCCTCCGGCAAACGGGTTATGTTTCGCCGCGTTTGAAAAATAGAACCATCCGTGTAGTATAGCTTACTGCCTGGCGGTTCATTTGGATTATAGGCATAAGCTGAATTCAAAAATAATTCAGGTTTATTGATCTGTTGATTTGCAATCCACGTTTGAAGGGCGTCGTCATCAGGCAAGTAGTAGTTGATGTATGTGGTTCTGTTATTGTTAAACTTATTCCTCAATCCAAGAGCTTGTGTCGCTGGATCAGTATCTGTGTCGGGTGTTGAAGAAAGACTCAGTGGCGCATTGGTAATGTCACCGTCGTAGGACATCGCAGCCATTGCTGCATTACACATGACATAGCGAGTTACATTCATTCCTTCAAGAAGAGCCGAACCTGAAATGACGTTACCCATGCTGTGAGCCATCAGGTAGCGAGAGCCTGGATATGGTAGTCCATTAACAAAGGACGCCAACGCACCACCCGAGAGCCAAGAGCGATACTCACTGCGATTATAAGTCAGAAGGCTTGTATTTGGGTGAGTGTCTTTACTGAAAGTTGGCCAACGGAATGTCGCGAATCGACCTTTGTAATGTAGTTGCCAAAGCCGTTTGAACGTCATCTCAGACCAGTTCCTCCAATCATTCTCGGTCATGTTCCACCCATGAACAAAGACAATGGTCTGCTGGGCTTCATCAGGGTCAGCAACGAAAGCTGGCGTATTGTCTGGCATCGACGTTACCGAGTACGGATTGGGTTCATCCCAAGGATCACCAATCTGATTCGCTGACCATTGTGTCCTACCTCGCATGAAGAGTTGTCGGACATCCATCAAGTTGATCCAGACTCCCGCTCCGGTAGATTCTTGCCCATTCATCCTTAACACAAGATTAAGCTTGCCTTTACCCTTCTCGGCACCTTCGAAAAGCAGATAGACTGGTGCCGAACTAGATGAAAGTCTGTCAATGAATGACTGAGGAAAATAGGATGCCGCTGTTCCGCTGACAGTCATCACCTTGGAAGCATTGCCACTGCCTCCACCTGCCTGTTCCCAAGCCTTATCGTCATCCACAAAATAGGGAACCGGCTCTCCTGACTGATCAGCCTGCCGGAACACATTGATGGATGGACTTCCTCCAGACGTGTCACTCCACTTTAGTCCCAACTGGATCTCGCCACTCTTGATCTGACTCCAGAGACTATCTACTCGGAACGACAAACGCGCCAAATCTTCTAGATCACGAAAAGAGTCGATTCGATTATTTTCGTGATCAGACTCAACGGCTGGAATGTGATCGAACGTACCCCCAATGTCATTTCCATTTCCAAAATCATCATCGTCGTCATTGATCCAGAATCTGAACGGCTTGTCCTGAGATGCAGTTTCCCCGCTGGCGATGGTGCCGTTTCTGTCCGCGTCTATGGCTAAGTCAATGGGGAGGAGGTCGAATTCCCAGTGCTCTGTTCTTCCAAGAGAAAAAAATGATTGGAAGTTATCTTGGGATATATCTGGCATTGGGTCGGAATAGGCTTTCCCAGCTTCAATTTTGAATGTGTGAGAGCCTACCACGCTAACCGTGGGGTTTTTGTCACCGATGTCTTTCCTGACAGTTTTCACAATAAGATACGTCTTTTCTGTGCCTTGGGCTAAGTTAACCGGAATCTTGACATTACTATTGGGTCTGATTGCTACAATTTGGGTTCTGGAATGCACCCATTCCAGTCTTGGCACTTTTAATTTGCTTGTATCGGTTGGACTTGGGTATGTGGCTACTAGAAGATCAGAGCTAAAAGGAATGTCGGCAGGTCTAGTATGTTGAACATTCAACTGATCAGTACTTAGGGCCGTGGCAAATGGGAAAGTGCATTCTTCAATCTGGGTACTCCAACTAGGCAGAGCCCATCCACTGGGGTTTTGTAATGTTTTATATTCGATGGTTGTTCGTTTCAAATCACCAAAGTATGATTTTATGTGACCAGTTTCGATTTCATCTTCATATTCTTTTTGCCCCCACCTTACGGCTTCCCAGCTGGGTTGCCATACAATGAGTTCAAAGGGCTCGTTAGGTTCGAGTTTTTCATCCCCTTTGCCGTCTCTTCTACCTCCACCTGAACCGCCGCTTGCTATAATCTGCCCACTTGGAACTGTAAGAGAGCGAGCTGCTTCTTCATAGCTTCCCACAGGATCTGGATACTTTCTGTAATTGTAAACTTTCACCCAAACTTCAGGTGGCGGGGTGCTGGATTTAGGTATCGTTAAAAGATTGTCTGTCGCGCCTAGTATTGGCTGTGTGAGATCAGGTGATTTGCCACGATACCACTGATACTTGAGTTTAGAATCTGGCAAGTCCTTATTATATCCTGTGGCTCCGATTAAAAATTCGTAATCACCATTGGCGCGAGGTCTATATGTATTTTTTGGCTCAGCGACAATGACTGGCTGAGTTGGCGAGTCTGTCACAAAGAGTTCCACAGGTTCGCTAAGAGTAATGTTCCCAAGGGAATCACTTACAGCAACCTTGACATAATATCCGGAATTTGCATAAGTCATGGGCGTTTCAAAAAGCTTGTCTTTGGAAGTCCTTTCCATGATTGAGGAGAATCCATCTTTTGTTTTTCCGCCTGGGGTGGTATCCAAACTCATAAAGGGTGTACCCCATACAAATTTTGCACCCCATTGGTATTTTAGTTCTCCACCGTAACCCTCTGCGGACACGGTAAATTTATTCTTTGAGTTGAGACCCATTGTTATCCGTTCTGGCTGCTCTGTAATCACTGGAGCGGCAGGCACGTCGATAAGAGCGGCCTGGCTGTCAACAGTACTATCAAGCGCAAAATTTTCGGGGTAACTGACAGCCACACGATACGCTGAACTTTTGGTAATTGCGGGTGTGGTATAACTACTTTTGGTTGCTCCCGGAATGGGCTGATAAGCTGCTGTGATACCATCATCATCAACATGCCACTTATACCACTGATACATCAAGGGTAGGCCCGTAGCGCCACCAGTAGCTGTGACTGTTAGTTTGACTGTCTTACCGATTCCGATGGTCGCGCCTTTGGGCTGCTCTGTGATTTCAATTCTCTTAACGGCTTGAGCGTATGCAGTGAGGCTGTTCGTGGTCTGCACATTGAGTTTGTCCGCACCTTCATTTGCTTGATCATAGGCGGTGACTCTGACCCAATAATTGGGACTTTTTGCGCCATCCTGCCATGGGGCTTGTAATTCAAATTCTGGTGTCTTGGTTGTTTTAATCAGTTTATTTGTGACTCCAGAGCTGCCTTCAAACCACTCATAAAGATAAAGTTTGTTTGCACGCCCATCGCCTGTTATGGCACCAACTTCGAGTTTTCCTGATTGCGATACGTAAGTAAACAAGTTCTTGGGCTGAACAGTAATGTGGGGCTTGATGCCGATCTTTGGATGAGTCAGGCCGGTGGCACGTTGTTGATACTCTTCTAAATTGCTGAGACCGTCGTTATCAGGGTCGATCTTTGTTAGAATGCCCACAAGAAAGGTCTTTCGTGCAGCCGTTAGTCCTTGGACTGAGCTTAGGCTAGCAGGGGTTATGAGACGGTCACCCTGACGCAGCAAGGCAAGCTCTGCAACGATGTTGACGGGGGTCACTGGTAACGCGCTGTGCGGCGTGTCGCGATGGTAGCCATAATGCGTAGGATCGACTTCTGCATCTGTTGGCAGTGCTTTATTGAGTCCGTGGGCGGGTAGAATGAGTGGAGTGGTCAGTGCAATCTGTGTTTCCCAGGCGTCAGGCATGCCGTCACCATCAGTGTCTGCTGGATCGGGGATGATGCTGACTTTGGTGGTGATTGGGGTGGCCTTCAAAGCTGCTTTGGTGCCCTTTAAAGTGAGGCTTGCCAGGCCTTTCTCATAGGGTAGCTTGACTCCAATTTTGAGTTTACCCTGATCATCGGTGACTTGGGTTAGTCCGATTATTCCAGGGGACCATTGCGCTTTGGGTAGTGTCTCGGGTGTTTCTGTAGCATTGAGCGCTGCCAGCAGTGTGAAATTGTTCGGAGCCGTGATGGTGAACGTAGTGCCTGGAGCTGGGGCGAAGCCGCCTTTAGGCCCCTGATAGACACTCTGGATGATGATCGGGTCTGTGAGGGTCGCAAATGGACGGCCTGATTGATTGGCACCCAGGAGGACCTTCAGTGTCAGCACGGGTTTACTTGCGGCCAGCTTGGAGTCGGTGCCTGCAAGCAGTTCTTGAGCATCTGTAAAACCGTCACCATCGGTATCGCGCTCATTACCCGTGCCGGCATAATCCGCGAGTGTGGGGTCGAGGCCAAGGGCGTATTCATCGGCATTTACAAGGCCGTCGTGGTCGGGGTCGATCTTATCAAGGTAGGGCCAAGCATGAAACAAAGTGAATTGATCTTGCCAGATGACACGCTTTTGTTCCCAATCATTTTTCACTGTTGGTGTCGCCGTGCTGGCTGGCCTTGCAGCTAGAGCTGTGGGGACTTTTTTCACCACTGGGTATGAATTAATGAGGTTGGTCTGCCTTATGGTACCATCCTTGAGAGTGAGAGTGATTAACTCGCTAGTGTGATCTACCATGCGGGCAGCAAGAGTGACGCCATTGAGGCGGTCTTTCTCGGCGACAGACAGTGTAATTTTGGCTGCATAATCAATGATCGTGGCTTTGATGTTGGGCAGAGAGGCGTCGGTGGAATCACGCCAGTTGAGGCCGTAGGCTGCCTCCCATTGATTGGGCATGAGGTCTAGATCAGCATCTGATGTTTCAGAATTGTTGCTGGGCAGGCGGTGGTCGTTGATGATTTTCTGGGAGGCACTAGAAGGGCCAGAAGACAGCCCTCCGGCTGCGGGCTGTGGCACATATTTGCTGCTGAGCCATTTCCAATAGCCGAGGGGAATGTGATCATAACCGCTGACATTGGTTGGGTCAGACCCGATGATGGGCTGATAAGCCTGAAGGTTGGTCTGATTAAAGAAATCTGCGGGCAGAGTCTGGGAGGTTGTATTAACGTTTTCCCGACAGGCCTTGCGCAAAAGGCCGTCATTCATCCACGCAGCATAATTTGCCCCAGCCTCGCGCAGGTTCCAATGGTTTGCAGGAGTCTTGATGGAAGGTGGAGTGCGAGTCGGAGTATTAAACGTTAGCTTATTGGTAGCGGCAGTGATCGCGGCAGCCGTCGTGTTGGCTGCTACGGCAGAGATGTTGGGACCAGTAGAAGTTAAAAATGGGTTGGTGGCTACGGCTCTGGGGTCCTTCAGACTAGGGGTTCCCCAGGTAAGCTTGAGTTCTTCAATGGTCAAAAGGCCATCACCATCTGGGTCTTCGTAGGCATCTGCAAAGTTGTATTTACTTTGCGAATAAACTTTACCCCAGGCGTCCTCCAGGACGTTTTCGAGGCCATCATTGTCAAAGTCGGTGCTGCTGGTATTGCGCAGCAAGTCAAATCCAAGGCGGTATTGGGCTAAGTTCGTGACACCATCCCCATCTAGATCTCCCGTTGCCGTGACGATGCGTGGAAGATACATATCCGCCACGCGGTCTGGGATGCCGTCCTCATTTCTATCCCGAAGATCTGCTGAAAAGTAGGCACCGTGGGTCTGCCAAATACCCGTTGGGACAATGCTGGCTAGATTGACGTTAAAAAGGCTAAAATTTGGATCATTGCTTGGAATGGTGATCACAGCTGTTTGACTGACTGTTTTAAAAGCTGCTAAGGCGCTAAAGCTAACGGTGAATGAGACACTAGCACCTGGAGGCAAAATAGTGGCATTGGGGCTGTAAGCAGAAATAGCAAATTCACCACTCCCTACACGTGTGACTGGCTGAAGTACGAGATCTGCGTCACCGACATTCTGAACAAAAAACCTCTTTTTTAGATCACGTTTTAAAGATCCATCACTCGATATGCTTGGAAAGTTGACTGCCATGCCTGAAGTGAGGATTTCGGCATCAATCATTCCACTTCCAGGAGTCTCCTGTTCTAAAATGGAAACCGCTATCTCTGCCGCTGCGGCTAGATCGGCAGCAGGTTCTGTTTGGTCGGCTGGCGCAGGATCGTCTGCCGATGGCGGACTAGCCTGGGTGCTGGAGTCGTTCTCTGGTTGATTATCTGGGGAGAGTCAAATGAAGTCGGTACCAGTGGGTCTGTAAAGTAAACCTGCTGCTCTTCATTGTCAGTCAGACCGTCCCCATCTGAATCCACATTACTCGGATTGGTGCCTGTGAGCTGTTCCACTCCGTCGGGGCTGCCGTCGCCGTCGGTATCGGCATTGGTAGGGTTAGTGCCACTGAGGACTTCTGTGGTGTTGGTGACGCCGTCATTGTCGGAATCGGCGGGTGATGGGTCGCTGCTGTCTGGTAAGCCATCACCATCTGTGTCTGGCGGAACATCCACCTCATCATTGCTGCCGTTATTATTGTGATCATTCCAGCGCTGGGGATCGTCTGGATGGGTGTCTAGATTGTCAGCGTAGCCGTCGCCATCACGATCAACGATGGTGATTTCATTCTCGTCGTTTTGGCCATTGCCGTTTTG
>JAIXZA010000043.1 GCA_027489965.1 Verrucomicrobiaceae bacterium | reverse complement strand
TCCAGGGCAGGGGATGCACCTGCGCAGTGATTCAAAATGGATGGTGCCTGAGCCCGAGCTGACGCTGGTGATCAATCCCCGCGGTGAGGTGATCGGCTACACGGTAGGCAATGATTTGTCCTGCCGTGACATCGAAGGCGAGAATCCGCTGTATTTGCCTCAGGCCAAATGTTTCAAACTCTGCGCGGCGGTCGGACCTTGCTTGCTCATCACTCGCGATTTGCTTTCGCCTGAAACAAAAATTCAGCTGACGATCACCCGTTCTGGGGCCGTGGCCTTTAGCGGCGAAACGACGGTTTCTCAGCTCAAACGCACGCCAGAGGAGTTGGCGGGATTCTTGTATCGGGACAATACTTTCCCGACCGGTGCGTTGCTGATGACGGGGACGGGCATTGTGCCCGGAGATGAGTTCACCCTGCAATCTGGCGATGAAATCGCGATTACGATTGAGGGCATCGGCACGCTGATCAATCCAATGGCCTGAAAGACTGGGCGCTGATGACCAGTTTTCTATAGCCTGGTTTTTCTCCGCGTTCGTAATCCTTTTTCCACTCACCGATCTATCTAGTTACAGTCATTTATGTCACTCCCCCACCTCCCCGCTCTCCGCAAAGGCCGCCCTTACGAATCACTCGATAAAGTCCCCGTTAAAGATCACAAAACAGGCGAAGTCTGTGCTGAGGTCAGTCAGGTCAATGCAGGCATCGTCCGCAAAGATCTGGGACGTATCAGTGAGGCACGTGCGGCCTTGAAGAAGTTTACGGTGGCTCAATTGATCGAGATCACGGCCAAGGCGGGTGATCTTTTTCTCAATGGCACACTGCCACTGGGTGACAAGGGCCACACGCAGAGCCCGGAGGAATACATCGCCACGCTTTCCCGCACCAGCGGTCTGCCTCACATCATGGTGAAGCGGAACATGGCCAAGTTGCATTACGCACTGACGCACATGGAGATGATCCTCAACGGTCTCTCCCGTGGTCTGGACATGAGTGTCATCGATAAAGGTTTTGGCACGCAGGCTGGCTGTCCTGTCTCCTATTTCCCGACCACCCATAGTTTGGGCTTGGTGATGCCGAGCAACTCTCCGGCTGTGAATTCGCTTTGGCTGCCAGCCATCGCATTAAAAATCCCCGTGGTTATCAAACCAGGCCGTGAGGAGCCCTGGACACCTTTCCGACTGATCCAGGCATTCATCGCCGCTGGTGCTCCCCCAGAAGCTTTCGGCTTCTACCCAACTGATCATGAAGGCAGCGGCGAGGTGGTGAAACTCAGTGGTCGTAATCTGGTCTTTGGCGATGTGGCCATGGCCAAAATGTATGAGGGCAATCCTAGCGTTCAGGTTCATGGCCCAGGCTGGAGTAAGATCATCATTGGCGAAGACAAAATCGAACAATGGGAGCAATACATCGACGTTATCGTGAAGTCCATCAGTGACAATGGCGGGCGCTCTTGCATCAATGCCAGCGCGGTCATTGTTCCGAAATATGGCAAAGAGATCGCTGATGCCATCGCTCAGCGTTTAGGCCCGATTGATCCACTGCCGAGCGATGACGAAAATGCGCGTCTCTCAGGCTTTGCGAATACAAAAATGGCTGACTACATCGACGCTACGATCGACGCTGACCTCGCAGCTGGTGGTGCCGAAGATGTAACGGCGAAGTATCGTAACGGTCCACGTAAGGTCGAATTCCAAGGTGGCACCTTCCTTCGCCCAACGATCATTCGCTGTGATTCCTGGTCGCATTCATTGGCCAATCGCGAGTTCCTCTGCCCGTATGCCAGCGTTGTTGAAGTGCCACAAAAGGAAGTTTTATCGAAGATCGGCTACTCACTCATCGTGACCGCTATCACGGAAGATCCTGTCTTTACCGACGAGCTTCTCGAGTGCTCCAGCATTGATCGCCTGAACTTGGGGCCTATCAGCACCATGAGCATCAGTTGGGATCAGCCGCATGAGGGCAATATGTTCGAGTTCCTCTACAAACGCCGCAGCATTGACCGCTCCGCTCTCTGAGATGTCGCTCATTCCCTTTGATCACCAGTCGCGCACGCGGCTTATCTTCGGCTCAGGCAGCCTCGCCCGATTGGGCGAGCTTGTGCAAGAGCTCGGGGGCCAGCGTGTGCTTATTGTCAGTGATCCGGGCATTGTTAAAGCAGGCTACGTGGCGCGTGCTGAGGCTTTTTTGCAGGTCGCAGGTCTGGCCGTGAAAATTTATGGCGAGGTCCGTGAGAACCCAAGCACGGAAGACGTGGATCACTGTGTCGCTGTGGCACGTGCTTTCGAGGCTGATTTCATCATCGGTCTAGGTGGCGGTAGCAGCATGGATACCGCCAAGGGCTGTAACTTTATCCTCACCAATGGTGGTCGGATGCAAGATTACTGGGGCACTGGCAAGGCCACTCTGCCAATGCTTCCCATGATTGCCATTCCGACCACGGCTGGCACAGGCAGTGAGTGCCAAAGTTATGCGCTCATTTCTGATGCCGTCACGCATGTGAAGATGGCTTGCGGAGATTTGAAAGCCGCAGCCAAAGTGGCGATCCTCGATCCAGAGTTGACCCTTTCCCAACCGCATCGAGTGACAGTTTGCACGGGAATGGATGCCATCTCGCACGCCTTGGAGTCCGCTGTCACAAACAAGCGCACTAACTTTTCCACGCTGTTTTCCCGGGAGTCCTTTGTCTTGCTAATCGATGGCTTTTCGCGTGTGCTCACTGAGCCGAAAAACCTTGATGCACGTGCGCAAATGCAACTCGGTGCCGCCTACGCTGGCATTGCCATTGAGGGCTCCATGCTCGGTGCTGCTCATGCCTGTGCCAATCCACTCACCGCTAAATTTCACGTCGTTCATGGTGAGGCTGTCGGGGTGATGCTGCCGCACATCATTCGCTTTAACAGCGCCATACCGGAGATTGCGGCCATTTATCAAAGCTATTTCCCCAGTGATCTCGCCACCTATCTCACGGAGCTCTTGATCACGGCGCAGATGCCAACCCGCATCAGCCACTACGGCGTAACGGAAACAGACCTGCTACCACTCGCTGAAATGGCCATGAAACAATGGACCGCCCAGTTTAACCCACGCTCTCTGAGTCTGGATGATTTTGTTCAGTTGTATCGTGCTGCACTTTGAGTCTAAAAAAGCTCTTGTTGCTAAATCGAACTGAAGAATTTCGCAGACAATCAGCCTTGGAAAATCTTTGCCCTGAAGGCGTTGACAATCGCCTGCATTGATTCGAACTGTCACCATGAAGCCTTCGGTTATCATCACTGATCCAAAAAAAATATCGCAGATTTGCTCGCAGCAGCCGCCCGTATCTCGGGGAAGGGCGATTCAATCCATTTTGGCCCAGAACGGCAGAAGCAGTTCTCCCGCGCCCGTGAAAGTGAGTTAAAGTTAGTCAGTCAGGATTCCCTGGCTGAGCTTCCTCCGGAAATTTCGCCAAACTTTACTGGAGGCGAACATGAGGTATGGATTGATGATCCTCCGACCACCGTTCTAAAACATACCCTGCCTGGCTTTTACGGTCGCACGGTGGATGAGTCGGTACTTTTGGATGCACGAACTTTTCAAAACCGTCGTGTGCTGACCTTTCGCGGTGCTTTGCCTTCGGAGTATTTACGGCGTTGGGCTGTGCTGCAGGATATTTTCGGCTTACCAACGGTTTATCAGGGAAAGGTCGGCGATGGCCCTGAACCGCAGATGGCCGTGGCTCAGCCCTACATTGAACAGGATGACAGCGATCCACCTACACTCGCTGACGTCGCCGCTTTCATGCAGGCCCATGGCTTTACCAAGATTCCGCCTCATGTCCTAGCGGTTCCTGAGGTGGCTGATGTGACTTGGTATCGTCAAAGTGATGGCATTCTCGTGACCGATGCTCATGCCCGCAATTTCCGCAAAGACCTGGATGGTGTGATCATTCCGATTGATCTCGTCGTGACTCTGATTCCAAAAGGTGGATCGCAGGTGTTACCAGATCCCACAGATGTGTGGCGGTTTGATTCAGCGAACTGAGTCCGTCGATGTAAGATAAGAGCAACTCAGCGTCCACGTTTGCGGTGCTGACGCTCTCGGAATTCGGCAGGGCCGCAGCCAAATTGACGGGTGAACATGCGTGACAGGTAATGCCGATTGGGAAATCCGTTTTGCGCGGCGATGTGGTCAATGGTGTGATCCGTGAGTGCCAAGGCTTCGCCAGCCAGACGAAGGCGTGTGCTCAGGACATACGCGGCAGGCGTTTGCCCGATATGTTGACGGAAAGCTCGGATAAACCGCTCTACCCCCATGCCGGAACGCTCGGCTAGAAACGGGTTGGAGAGATCGGTGTGCGGGGCTTTTTGAATCAGGGCTAAAATCTCCAACAACTGTTCTGGTATGGTTTCTGGAACGGGCGCATTCCACTCGGCAAAGACAGCATGGAGCAGGGCTGCGCTCTGGTGATGCACTCGCTGATCTCTGGCTGCACTTGCGGGCTTTTGATGTGTTTCGATCACGGCATCAATCAGGCTTTTTAACAAGGGCTGCATTTCCAAGATGATCGGTTGCTCAGCAACAGAGCCGGTCAGCCGATTCACCGTGAAGTGCAGCCAGAAGTGACAAGCCTCCGTGGGGCCGCAGCAATCAAAGATCGTGTTGGCTGGAATCAGCACAAGAGAGTCTGGTCGCAGCGGTATCTTTTGGCCTTGGAAGCGTAAATAGCAGCCAGGTTTTGGGTTGTGGTAAAGACGCCAGAAAGGACTATCGACATCTTCATGGTTCCAATTCTCGAGCGCTGATTGATAGCCACTTTCATGAATCAAAAAGGACGAAAGTCCCGCGCGCGCTATCCCTGAAAGACTGACGCCCCAAGGCGTGGTGTAATTGAGGTATTTGTGCTGCTTGGCCATGGAATCAAAGATATACGCCTGGGGCAGATAGTGGCAATCCTGTTGATTTGGTTGATCCGGCTAAACGAGTTCTATCTGGTAATGTGGGGTTCTTGAGTTATGAAAGAGTTATCCCCATGCCTGCCAAGAAGAAAGCCAACGCTAAGCCATTGAATGGCGCTGCCCTGATTAAAGAGACCGTGCGGCGTATTCGTCTGGCGCGGAGCTTCTGGGATGCGCATCGGAATGGTCCCTGCCGTGGTGAGCGCACAAAAGCGCTGGCGCTCTATGAGTCGCTAACGGAAGTTGAGCGGGAAAAGGTACCGCAGGAACTGCGCGTCTGGCTACGCTACCGAAGTGAAAAGTACTTTGGGGCTGATCGCACCCAGCCAGGAGGGCTGCACTGAGATGACAGACGTGATCAAGCCGGGCTTACATCCAAGGAATCGTTTTTCCCAGCGTTACCATTTTCCTGAACTCGTGCGAGTATGTCCATCTCTGGCGGTTCATGTGAAGCCGAATGCCTATGGAGATGACAGCCTTGATTTTGCTGATCCTCAGGCCGTCAAGGCGCTGAACCAAGCCCTACTTAGCCACGCCTACGGACTCCACCACTGGGACATCCCAACTGGGTTTTTGTGTCCGCCTACCCCGGGGCGTAGTGATTACATTCATTATTTGGCAGATCTCATTTCCATGAAGCGCGGGCCGACTGTGCGTGTGCTGGATGTCGGTGCGGGTGCAAACGCTATTTATCCACTGATCGGAGCCTCTGAGTATGGTTGGTCCTTTGTGGGTGCCGAAGTTGACTCTTTGGCTTTTGAGTGGGGTCGGAAGATGATTGCGAATCACCCGAGTGTCGCAGGTTTGATCGAGTATCGGCAGCAAAGCTCAGCGCTGAAGTGCTTTGACGGAGTTATCAGGGACGATGAGTGCTTTGAGCTAACGATGTGCAATCCGCCCTTTCATGCCTCCGCTGCGGACGCGGCTGAGGGGACTCAGCGGAAGTTGCGGAATCTTGGGCAGTCCATCGGGCGGCCAAAGGCAGCCTTAAATTTCGGTGGTCGCGCCGGTGAACTCTGGTGCGATGGCGGCGAGCTGGCGTTTATCCGCCGTATGATTATCCAGAGTAGCGCTTATCAACATCAGGTGAATTGGTTCACAACTCTGGTATCCAAAAGCGCGCATCTTCCCCACTTGGAGCACGCCTTAAGGAATCAGAAAGCTGTGGAGGTGAAGGTCATCGAGATGGCACAGGGCCAAAAGAAAAGCCGCCTGCTTGCCTGGACCTTTCAATCACTCCCGAATCAAGCCTGAGCTATTCATAAAATTCGTATTAGGTTTTCTTATATAGGTCAGTTGGGAAACGTTTTCTCCTTCTTTGTTTCTGCTTGTAATCTGGTGGAGAAAATGTGGTATTCATTTGCGCAAATCACCTGCGCGTATTCCCATCGCTTCTCCACGCGTTGATTTCTCCACGCAACCTGCCCCGCATGAAAAGACTACGTGCAGTCATTCTCCTGATCCTCGCCTTTTTCGCCTCTGCGCTCTCATCCAGCGCAGAAGTCGTCACGGCCACATACAATAGCGCCACTGATGTGCCCGTCACCGCTGCCACCTACACCGCGACAGGAAACAGCGTAAACTTCACCCTCAATTACGCGCCTGTCGTTGGGACAGAACTGACGGTCATCAAAAGCACCGGCCTGCCTTTCATCAACGGCCAGTTCAGCAATCTCACGCAGGGGCAGGCCGTGACATTGAACTACAGTGGTGTGAACTACAACTTCGTCGCGAACTACTATGGAGGCAGCGGCAATGATCTGGTGCTGGTGTGGAAGAACAACCGTCTGCTGGCTTGGGGCTCCAACAGCATTGGCCAACTGGGCAACAATAGTACGACGAACAGCAGCGTGCCTGTGCCTGTGTCAGTGCCGACGACTGGCGTACTTTCTGGTAAGACTGTGGTGGCCGTTTCAGTGGGCGATAGACATAGCGTGGCGCTGTGCTCGGACGGCACGCTGGCGGCCTGGGGCTGGAACTTTTATGGCCAGCTAGGAAACAACAGAACTTGGGATACCAGCAATGGTTCAACTAATAGGTGGGTGCCTGTAGCAGTGACGGCGACCGGCGCACTCTCAGGCAAGACCGTAGTGGCAATCTCAGCGGGTGGGGATCACACTGTGGCGCTGTGCTCGGACGGAACAATCGCTTCATGGGGCTCAAACGACTATGGCCAGCTGGGCCACAATGGCATAAGTTATATCGATGTGCCGGTGACAGTGGCCGCGACCGGCGCACTCTCTGGCAAATCCGTGGTGGCCGTTTCGGCGGGTTGGTATCATACTGTGGCACTGTGTTCAGACGGCACAATGGCAGCCTGGGGCTCCAACAGCATTGGCCAGTTGGGCAACGACAGCACGACGGATAGCTGGGTGCCTGTAGCAGTGACAACGACCGGCGTACTCTCTGGCAAGACGGTGGTGTCCGTCTCCGCTGGGTACAATCACAGCGTGGCTCTGTGCTCGGACGGCACGGTAGTGGCCTGGGGCAGCAATAATTACACAAACAGCGGAGTGCCGGTAGCCGTGACTTCGATAGGCGTGCTCTCTGGCAAAACCGTAGTGGCTATCTCGCGGGGCTTTCAACACAGCGTAGCGTTGTGCTCGGATGGTACGGTGGCGGCCTGGGGCGAAAATGACCGTGGGCAGCTGGGTAACAACAGCACAACGTATAGCGGCAGTATACCTGTGGCAGTGGCGACCACTGGCGTCCTCTCAGGCAAGGCCGTAGTGGCCGTTTCGGCAGGCTATCGACACAGTTTAGGGTTTTGTTCGGACGGCACTATGGCGGCCTGGGGAGGCAACGATGATGGCCAGCTGGGCAACGACAGCACAACACAAAGTATCGTGCCTGCGTCAGTGAGCACCAGTGGGCTAATCTCTGGCGAACGTTTTACGAACACTTTCACCGGCTCAACTGCAAACCATACTCTGGCCTTGGTGGCGGTACCACCCACAGCCCAAACGGTTAGCACGCCCACTACTGCGAGTGTAACCGCTTCCACCGCTATTCTCGGCGGAAACGTCACGAGCGAGGGGGATGCAACGATCACCGAGCGCGGCATCGTCTATGCTTTAATGGCGACGAACAGCAATCCGAGTATCGGCGGCATCGGCGTGACAAAGGTGACAGCTACCGGTACCACTGGCGTTTTCACGGTCTCCGTGACCGGTCTCAGTTCAAGGACAGCCTACAGCTTCAAGGCCTATGCGACCAGTGCCCTAGGCACAAGCTATACGAATGTGTGGGCGTTTGGCACAGCGTTGGGAAATCTCGCCGCAAATTACACGTCAGCGTCAGATGTGCCACTGTCACTGCCTTCGGTGACCATTGTCAGTGGCAGCACGGCCACCCTAACCCTTGGTTATACGCCAGAGACAGGAACGGAATTGACGGTTGTCAAGAACACAGGTTCCGACTTCATCAGTGGCGTCTTCAGTAATCTCACTCATGGTCAGCCTGTGACATTGAGCTACGGCGGCGTAGAGTACTACTACGTCGCGAACTATTACGGAGGCACAGGCAATGACCTGGTGCTTGTGTGGAAGAACAACCGCATGTTGGCCTGGGGTAATAGTAACGTGCCAGAAGCGGTTAGGCCGTCAGGATTGCTTGCAGGCAAGACCGTGGTGGCCATCTCGGCGGGAGGTGCGCACAGCGTGGCGCTATGCTCAG
The DNA here is from genome assembly GCA_027489965.1 of Verrucomicrobiaceae bacterium. Lineage (GTDB taxonomy): Bacteria > Verrucomicrobiota > Verrucomicrobiia > Verrucomicrobiales > Verrucomicrobiaceae > Prosthecobacter. Next base: position 28,688 of record JAIXZA010000043.1, on the reverse strand, counting down.
ACGGCACGGTGGCGGCCTGGGGCCGCAATGACTATGGCCAGCTAGGCAACAACAGCACGACGAATAGCGAAGCGCCAGTGGCAGTGACGCGTAGGGGGGTGCTCTCTGGCAAGACCGTGGTGGCCGTCTCGGCGGGCTATGAACACAGTCTAGCGCTGTGCTCAGACGGTACGGTGGTGGGCTGGGGTTCCTACTTCTACGGCCAGCTCGGTCATAACTACTCTGCCTTGTGGCAAAACGATAGAGAAGCATATAGCAGCGTTCCTGTAGCCGTGACGACGACTGGTGTGCTAGCAGGTAAGAGGGTGGTTGCCATCTCGGCGGGCTATTATCACAGCATGGCACTATGCTCAGACGGCACGGTAGCGGCCTGGGGTCGCAATGACTCTGGCCAAATGGGTAACAACACCACGACCTACCTCAGCAAAGTGCCAGTAGCGGTGACTTTGAATAGCGCACTTTCTGGCAAGACCGTAGTGGCCGTATCGGCGGGATCGTTTCACAGTCTGGTGCTTTGTTCAGACGGTACGGTGGCAGCATGGGGCGACAACAACTCTGGCCAGCTGGGCAACGATAGCACGACGAGCAGCACCGTGTCGGTGGCAGTGGCAACGACCGGTGTGCTATCTGGCAAGAACGTGGTGGCTATATCGGCGGGAGGGGGGCACAGTATGGCGCTGTGTTCGGACGGCACATTGGCAGCCTGGGGCGACAACAACTCTGGCCAGCTGGGCAACAACAGCACGATACGAAGTAGCGTTCCTGTAGCAGTGACGGTAACGGGCGTGCTCTTTGGCAAGACCGTGATGGCCATCTCGGCGGGATTGAATCACAGCTTGGCGGTTTGCTCTGATGGCACAGTGGCGGCCTGGGGCCGTAACTGGAATGGTGAGCTGGGCAACAACAGCACTACCTCTAGTAACATACCAGTGGCAGCGAACGCAAGCACACTGCTGTTTGGTGAACGCTTCACCAAAGCCTTCAGTGGCCCATCGGCATCCTATACTTTGGCCTTGGTGGCGATGCCGCCCTGGGCTGTGATGCAACTCTCGGGCAACGCTCTTCCCATTGCTAATGCCGATAGCACGCCTGCCATTGAAGATGGCACGGACTTCGGCAGTACAGCCCTGGTGAATGGCCAGACGACTCGCAGCTTTACTATTTCTAATCTGGGCGGCGCACCGCTCCATCTCATGGGTCAGGATTCCATCCGAATTTCAGGAGAAGCGGCAGCCGAATTCAAAGTTTCTACCCAGCCTGGCTCGCAAGTAGCATCGGGATTGAAAACCTTCTTTGCCATCACTTTTGATCCTCGCTTCCCTGGCCACCGCCAAGCTACCGTGACGATCTCTAGCAATGGCCGCGAAACCAGTCCCTACAGCTTCACCATCACGGGCTACGGAGCCCTTACCATACTCAAGCCCCAGACGATCGCCTTCTCGCCACCGACCACGGCTTACATCAACCAGAGTCCGATCTCCCTCACGGCCACCGCCAGCTCAGGGCTACCAGTGACCTTCACTGTGGTCTCTGGCCCAGCCATATTGGAGAACAATCGCTTAAAACTCATTTTTGATGGTACGGTCAAGGTCATGGCCAGCCAGCCCGGTGGCAACAACTTTGCCGCTGTGAACTCTGTGACGAAGTCCATTGTCGTAACTACTGCTCCAACCGTGCTGACTTTGATCAATCTCGCGCAGACCTACGATGGCACTCCCAAACCGATCTCCACTATTGGTGGCAGTAACCCAGTCATCACCTATAGTATCGGCGGAGTTGATGGCTCGGTCGCCCCAACCAATGCGGGTAGTTACCCGGTCAAGGCTGTTGACGGTGCTGTGACCAAGAGTGGCACCCTTGTCATCGCAAAAGCCATACTCACCGTTACGCCCGATGACCAACGCAAGTTCGTCGGCCAGCCCACACCGGCGCTGACATATGACATCAGGGGATTCCAAGGCACGGAAACGAGCGCAGTTATGATCAAGTCCCCGGTGCTAGCCACCGCCGCCACTGCCAATAGTGTCGGCGGTGTTTATCCCATCACTGCCAGCGCTGCTTCCGCAGTGAACTACACTTTCAACTACCAGCAGGGCTCCATGGTCGTCGAGAGCTTCGCGGGTACTTACGAGGCTCTGCTTGTGGATGCCGCGCGACAACCTGTCGCCAAGCTCAGCATCACTGTTCCAACCCACAGCAAGACCTTCACAGCCAAGCTAAGCACAGGCAGTCATACGTCCGCCATCTCGTTCACGGGCAGCCTCACCCCAAATCCTGGAGTGGAATCAACCAATGGCAGTGCGACCACGAACATTCTAGTCAACAAGGTCAAGATCCCCTATGTCATCACCTTCACACTGCCTTTCGGAGGTGACGTGATCGCCAGTGCCACTCGCGACTCGGCCTCTCTCGGTAGCGCCAGCGATGGCCGCAGGCTGCAGATCCTGCCCCCTGGAAAAAACGTCAACTACATCGGAGCGCATACAGCTGTGCTGGAGCCTGCCATAGCTGCGGGACAAACGGTTCCCGGAGGCGCTGGCTGGGCAACAGCCACGATCAGCAAGAGCGGCGTGATGACTCTCACTGGCAAGCTCGGCGACGGTACCGCTTTCACCTCTGCCCTGAGTCCCGATGACCAAGCAACCCCAGTCTATCGCCTCTTCGTTCAGCCCTATGTCACCGCACGCACCGATTTGGCTCCCGCCCGCACCTTTCCCCTGAGTCCCTTTGAGCAAGTAAAACCCCGCAATCGCCCCATCGTGCAGCCCGCTCTCACTGTTCGCACCGAATCCTACCTTGCCGGAGCCTTTGTACTCTCGGTACATCCAAATCCAACCAGCGACCTAGGTCTCACTAACCGCCGCTACGTGGAGCAAGCAGGACTGACTTGGAAAAAGACCGGACGCGCTACCGATGCTTCGTATCGCCCTGGGTTTGGCCCTGTGAATACCGTGCTCATGCTCGACCCTTGGCTGCCGCCCGTCGCGGCAAAAAACGCAACTGCGACAGCAAATGTCATATCCGCCATCACGCTCGCGAATCGCCTTGGTCTTATAGGCCCCGACTTCAAATTCGATGTCCACCACAGCCCTAGCGGCAGTGCTGCGCATGCAAACCTGCCCAACACCCTCTTTCTCAACCCTTTCAACCACTGGAGCCTTACGAGTGAGTTATACAACCAGTGGAGAACTCATTCATTCAGTCCCACCACAGGCACCTTCACCGGTAGCTTTGTTTTATCCGACGTGGTGGCGAACAAGACCATCAAGCGCACGGTGACCTTCAGCGGTGTGCTGCGTCAGCCTGCGCTCAGCAGCGATGTCTTGATCGGTGACGGCCACTACATTTTGCCCCCGCTCACTGGCACCGAAAGAACCACTGGCGAGATCATGTTCACTCGGCCTTGATCAAACTGTCTTTGTGTCGCCCTCTCTGCCTCACGCCAGAGTTTGTCGTTCATCAGCCTTACAGGATTGCCGGGATTCATTCGTCTATCCCACACATAGGCCCTTGGTTAGAATTAAAAATAGAGTCATCGTTGATTTCTGAGCAGGTCAGAGCAAGCAGAGGGATGCCCCAACCCGTCATTCTTTCTGATATTGGCAATGTTCTCGTTGCCTTTGATTTTACCATCGCAGCTCAGCGCTGCGCTGAGAAGTCGCCCTTCAAGGCTGAGCAAATGTTGCATCAATTGGATGGGATCAAGCTGCCTTATGAGAATGGTGACATGGACGATGAAACTTTTGTCCGTGAGGCAATCGCCGCTTTAGAATTTCAGGGGAATGTCGCCGAATTTCGCCAGATTTGGTGTGAGATTTTCACGGAAAATGTGGCGATGGAGCAGACGCTGGCTCGTTGGTCTGGCAAGTTGCCGATGCATTTACTCTCTAACACCAACGGACTGCACAAAGATTATCTGTTAAGCACTTTCAGCATCTTCAGACACTTTCAGGATGGAGTGTACTCGTATTCAGCCAAATGCAGTAAACCAGGGGACGAGATTTTCATCCATACCATCGAAAGGCTCGGTCTCGATCCGGCGCTGACCTTTTATATTGACGATCTTCCGGCGAATATTGCCACTGCTGATCGTCTTGGATTCCACACTCATCTTTATGATATCAAAAATCATGGCGCATTGGAGAGTGTTTTGGATCGCTGGCTGGGAGTTTGATTTTTTGCATGGCTTGAGTGCATTTATTTCGTTTTTTTCCTAAAAATTAAAAATCGAATGATTGAGACATTTATCAAAATGTTAACATAATCATATTATGCACAAAAATCACACTGACTTCTGGCATGGCTACTGCTTGGTTGAATGATCGAAACTTCAATCTCGTGGAACAGCCAACCAGAATCATTCCCCTCAGCGGAAACCGCCCAGGACAGCAACCTTCGAATATTATCCGTATGGAGCCTGATCCCGGCATGATCAAATTAGACATCTCGCAAGGAAGAGAATCTGTCTCAGGTGGTTCTGATTCAGAATCGGCGCAGCGCTTTGGCAGTGAGGTGAAATACGTTTCTTACTTTGCTACTAAATTAACGGAAATTCTAGGGATGCATCAATTGCAATTAGGAGTCGTTGAGGATCGAGAAGGGCAGACTGCTTTTGCAGCCTCGTCGAATGGTTGGCATGGTTCAGTTTCAAGCAATCGCAAGAGTTTGAAACAGCTTCGTGAATCCTTTGCTAAGGACTAAATGCCCATGACAACCAATTCACTCATCGCATCCGTAGCTACCTTGCAACGCCTCGAAGGCGTGGCAGGTGTCATGCTGTTCAAGGGCCAAAATACAGTTCATAAGCAGATGCCGTTTTCTGAGGTTCGGGCGACTGAACTCCAAGAGACTGTCACTCAAATGATGGATGGCTACCGTCAAGTGCGGCGTAAAATCCGGCAAATTTATCTTCAGTTCGATGGCGGAGTACTCCTGATTCTGGTTCAGGATGAGACCATCTTGCTCTTGCTTCTGACGGCGCGTGCAGATGGTGATCTTGCCGCAAGTGCAGGCAGTGTGCTTCTCAACGATCACATCCCTTTGCTGTCTCAACTTTCGACCGATGCCAGTGCCAGTGCGTCCAAGACTCATGACGGGATCGAAGAACTCATTGTTACGACTCCGCGACGGGTTCAGGAAATGACACAGAAGGCCGAGCCTGTGGTCAACAACTGGGGGCAGGTCCGCAAGGTCATTGAAGGCATTTTAGGGAAGGTGATGGGTCGTGCACAGGGCGCGAATCTCATCGACCGCACTCTTGCAGCGACCGGGACTGGAGATCCTTACAGGCTGAATCTTGTTCAGGTGCGCAAGCTCGCGACCAGCATCATTGACCAAATTCCTAATACATCCAAGCGCCGCCAACTTCAGGCAGAACTGGACTCGCAGCTTGCAGATATGAACCATTAATTTTCGCCTTAAACTATGTTTAAACTTTTACTCACCACCTCTTTTGTCTGTCTCGCGCTGCTTCAAGTTTCACAGGGCCAGGATTCCGTTCCGAAAATCGAGGCTAAATTGGACATGATCATCCAAAAGTTAGACGCTAGTCAAACGACTCTCAATAGTGTGGCAGCCAAGATGGGTGGTGAACCCGCTGTGACTGCGCCTGCAACCGCTGCACCTGATGCTGGAACGGCTGCTGTGAAAGCTGACATCGAAACCGTGCAGATGAATCTAAATTACATTTGGATGATTCTGACTGGAGCGCTGGTGTTTGTCATGCAGGCTGGTTTTGCCATGGTGGAACTGGGCTTTGCACGAGCCAAGAATAGTATCAACATCATTATGAAGAACTTCTTGGACTTCTGTATCAGTGCGATTGTCTTCTTGTTTCTCGGCTTTGGGCTAATGTTTGGGACGAGCTTAGGGGGCTGGATCGGAATGGATAGCTTCTGGATCTCGGGTCATGCCGCAGATGATAAACTCTGGTGCTTTTGGTTCTTCCAGGTCGTCTTTGCCGGCACTGCCTGCACGATTGTATCTGGAGCCATGGCTGAGCGCACAAAGTTTGTCGGTTATCTTGTCTATGCAGCGCTATTGGCTGCGATTGTTTATCCTATCGGCGGCCATTGGGCCTGGGGTAGTTTTGGAGGAGCCTATGGCGTTGGTGGCACCAAGGGTTGGTTAGAAGCCATGGGGTTTGTTGATTTTGCAGGTTCCACCGTGGTTCACGGTTGTGGAGGTGCCTGTGCTCTAGCTGGTATCCTCGTGGTGGGTGCACGTCATGGCCGCTTTGGTAAAGATGGATCTCCACGATTCATTGCGGGGCATAACATTCCAATTGCTGCACTTGGCGTCTTTCTTTTATGGTTCGGTTGGTTTGGCTTTAATGCAGGATCGACTCTGATTGCCAATGCTTCGATTGGTCGTATCGCGGTGAATACCACCATTGCCCCTGCTGCGGCTGCTTTGGCCGCCATGATTTCCATGTGGTTTGTTCAAGGTCGCCCCGATGTCGGCATCACACTGAATGGATCTCTAGGTGGCGCTGTTGGAGTGACGGCTTGTTGTGCTAACATTTCACCAGCCTCGGCTTTGATTGTGGGTCTCATTGCGGGCATCATTACAACTGTCGCCACCATTGCCTTAGAGCGCTTCAAAATTGATGACGCTGTCGGTGCTGTTCCTGTTCATCTCTGCAATGGTTGGTGGGGAACTTTGTGTGTGGCCTTGTTTGATGAAAAACCATTCAGTGCTACAAAATTGGGGGTTCAGGCTCTGGGCACTTTCAGTGTTACCGTCACTTCCTTTGTCGTCTGCTTCGCGATCTTTAAATTGGTCGATATGACGGTCGGACTCCGGGCGACTGACGAAGAACAGATTGATGGATTGGACTTCGCTGAACACGCTGCCAACGCCTATCCAGACTTCCAAACAACCGAGCAGTCTTAGAATTGAGTCGATTTGAATGCCTTTTTCTGTCTTTTTAGGCAGAAAAAGTCGGTTCTGATAAAGTTTACTCTTGTCCACAGAGGTGCTTGTACGCAAGCTAGGGAGCCCCCCAACCTCCGTGTTCCATGAAAGTGCGCTACAGTTCTCATCTCATCGTTTTACTTGCTCTGTGTCTGCCTGCTGCTGCCTCGGCGGAATTTCGGAAGTGGACCAACAAAGCGGGGGTTGCAATCGATGCCGAAATGACGGCAGTCGATATTGCTGCCCGCACAATCACCATTAAAAAAGCCGATGGTCAGAGCTTCACCATTCCCATCGATGCCTTAAGTGACGCTGATAAAGCCTTCGCCGCCGCTGAGTGGAAAAAAATGCAGGCTGCACCCGGCGCTATGGCCCCGGCCGCGACTCCGGCAGTTCCTGGTGCACCACCTGCTGCTCCCGCTCCTGCGGCCGCTCCAGAAGTGGCTGGTAAACCTGCACCCCCTCGTCCTGCACTGACGATTCTTCCTGCAAAGGCGTTTAAAGCTCCTGGAAATGCCGATTACATCGCCAAGGCCCTAAAGACTCGTCCGCGTCTGATCCATGCGGCTGCTGGCTGGCAATATCTGAAAGGTTTACCCGCAGCGGATCCGGTCGCTGCTAAGATCTTGGCTAATTTGAAAACCGCAGGTGAAGCCGTGCTTGCGGCTCCTGAACTGACTCGAATTTTTGGTGAGCAGAGAGGCACCTCGACTCCTGGATCAAAGGCTTTATTCCGCATGGCCTGTTTAGGCACACTCAACTTCGTTGACGGCGATCCACGCTGGAAAGAACGCGGAGTTCGTGAAATGACAGCCATCACTGATCCTGCCACGTTCCAAAACTGGTATGTGGATGAACCTGAGGTCACGGCTGACTTTTTGATCGCTGCCTCACTCGGTTATGATTACTTCAAAGATGGCATGACGGCTAAGCAAGTGCTCGAAGCCCGCACGTACATGATCGAAAAAGGCATTGGCGCACTGGTGGCTCATATCAAAGGTGAGCCAGTGCCAGAAAGTGCCCGCGGAAAGGCCCCTGGGACTGAGTCTGCTAAACCCAAGGCACCTGCCAAAGGAGCGCCCAAGAAAGTCGAAGAAGATGAGGCTGATTCTGAGCACATGGCCATGGCCTCCGCTTTGATCTTGGCCGCTATTTGTCTGCATGATGACGATCCAGCAGCTGCACGCCAGGCTGCCGATGCGGCAGGTAAAGTGTTTGGTAAAGGCATGCTACGCTTTGCCCCAGCAGGTATCTGGCCAGAGGGCATGGAACAAGGTGAGCAAGTCCTAGACTACGCGATCATGGTCATGCAAACCCTGAAGGCCAATGCCGGAACTGACTTTGGTTTCAGCATGTTGGAAGGTCTGCCCCAGGCAGGACTGGCACGCCTGCACCTTGTCGGCCCTGGCAATGATCTCTTTAATTATGGCGATTCTGCCGGCAGTAAGCTCGCACGCCCATGGGTCAGCACTTGGCTGGCTGGTCAGCATGGTAATTTGGGTTCAAAAGCGCTGAAAGCGGGTGCTGCTCCAGGAGCTGATACTGCCTTCTTTAGCCTGGCAGGTGACTTTATGTATTACAATCCTCACGCAGCCGGTGACGGTAAGGCTGATAGTCTGGACTATGGCATTGCTGGCGGACAAGTGGCAGCGCTGCGCTCCGCCTGGGATAAATCAGCCATCTATGTCGCCCTAAAAGGCGGAGATAACAGCATCCGCTCCTCTCAGTTGGATTTAGGCACCTTCGTGCTCGACATGGCAGGTAAACGCTGGGGCATTGAACTCGGCGCTGAGTCTGATCGTGCTCCCGGAGTCGATCCCAAGGCGGCGGATCGAACCAAGCGCTATAAACTTTACCTCGAAGGCACTCGTGGTCAAAACACATTGGAGATTGGCCAGGAATCGGATGCCAAGCCTGAACCAGCAAAAAAAGGAGGCCCAACTCCTGCACCTGAAGTCAGCACCAATCAGAGTTTTGAAGCGACGGCTTCGGTCCTCTTTTCCCAAGGCACGCCTGAACTCGGTATTGCGGCGGTTGATCTCACGAAAGCTTATTCCAAGGCTAGCAAAGACACGTATCGCGGCGTGATGATGGTGCGTGGAGCCAAGCCCTATGTGGTCATTCAAGATGATCTAGCGATCAAAAACGCTACAGATGTGACCTGGAAGATGCACACCAAGGCTGAGGTGGCCGTGAATGGTAAAAGTGCCACGCTTACCGATGCAAAGCAGACTCTGTATGCGACCATCATTTCTCCTGAAGGGGCCAGCTTTTCCACGGAAAATCCGCCAGAGCCAACAGATGAGCAGATGCGGAAATTGACCGGCATCCATGTGCTGAAAGTCAGTCTCGCCAAGGTGAAGGGTGATCAGACGATCGCGATTGCCTTTTCTAATGAACAGACGGCTCCTGCACACGTCGTGAAGCCGATCATGACCTGGGTGGGTAAAAAGCGGTAGATCATGGCTTCAAATGTCATTCGCACTCTCTTTTCCTGTCACTGGGAAGCCTGCTGAAGTTTTAGAATTAGTCGAAAGGCCTCTTTCTAATCTTGAAGGTCATGCGGTGCGTGTGCGGATGCGCTATGCACCGGTGAATCCTGCCGATTTAAACTTCATTGAAGGGAATTACGGACGTCCCTCTAATCCTCCCTCTATTCCTGGTCATGAAGGCTGCGGAGAGGTCGTGGCAGTCGGGCCTCTGGTAACTTCATTGGAAAAGGGCGATGTCGTGATTCCTCTCTTGGGGGCCAGCTGTTGGTCCCAGTACTTAACCGCGGCCGAGCATCATTTTGCCAAGCTTCCAAGTTCCATAGACCCTGTGCAGGCATCCATGCTGCGCATCAATCCAGTCACAGCTTGGCACTTGCTCAATAAACATGTCGATCTGGAGCCTGGCGATTGGGTGGTCCAAAACGCAGCAAATTCAGGTGTTGGGCGTGCCTTGATTCAGATCGCTAAAAAACAAGGCTTTCGCACTATCAACTTCGTCCGCCGTGCTGAGTTAATCCCTGAAATGCTCGAACTCGGGGCTGACGCTGTTTTTCTCGATACAGATCAAGGCGTCGCTGAAGCCAAGGCCATTTTAGCGAATGCACCCGTTAAGCTTGCCGCCAATGCCGTCGGTGGAGATAGTGCGATCCATCTCATGGACCTGTTATCTCAAGAAGGCATGATGGTGACTTATGGTGCCATGAGTCGGCGCAGTCTGAAGGTGCCCAATAAACATCTCATCTTCAAAAATCTCCGACTTCATGGTCTATGGATCACCCAATGGTTCGAGAAAGCCAGCAGTGCAGAGCTTGATGAGGTTTTTGAGCCGCTAGCCAAGATGATTCTTCGTCATGAATTAGTCACTGCTGTCGATTGCATCATTCCTATGAAAGAGCACCGTCAAGCCATGGTTCGAGCCCAAGAAGGAAGCCGCCAAGGCAAGGTGATCCTTGATTTGGCGTAAGGGATCCGGTCAGACGTTTAGTGTCGCGATTACTTGCCGAACTGAGCCCAGAAGGTGGCTGGAGGCACGAGGTCTTTGCTTTCTTCATCGAACTTGGTTCCAATTTCTTGGAGGGGGAGTTCACGGGCGACATCCAGGCCCGTTTTGATGTTGGCAGGAGAAAAAACGAGGCGGGTGAGGGACATGCCTTTGAGCGGCGAAAGATCCGTGACAGATGTTTGGCCGATGTGCAGGCGCTGAAGCGCGCTGCCACTGAGTGGGGATAGGTCGGCGACAAGTGTACGGTGCAGAGTCAGACTGACGAGGGGAACTCCTTTGAGCGCCGCGATGTTAGCGACTGGCGTTCCTGTCAGCCAAAGCATTTGAGTGCGTGATTTGGCTAGGGGAGTGAGGTCCGTTACTTTGGTTTCAACAAGATTGAGTTCAATGAGTGGAGCCCCTTCTAAGGCGCTCAGATCACTGACAGGTGTCCGGCTAAGATAGAGCTTTTCCAGTGGCATGCCGCGCAGTGGTGAGAGATCAGTCACTGGACTGTCTTCGAGATACAGTTCCAGTAGCTTCATGCCTTTGACTGGTCTGATGTCTTTGATCGGCGTGTTGCTGAGATCAAGCGCAAGGGGCTTGAGTTGGTTGAGGAATTCTAAATTGGTGATCTTTGCCCCGCGCAGACTGATTGCGATGGGTTGTCCTTCCTCCATGCTGAACTCTCCGTTGCCTTCATAACCAGGATTGTGAAATTTAATCTCAGTGTGCAAGCGTTCGGTGGACCAAAAGGTCGCCTTTGCCGGCTCTGGCGTTTTGACTGCGCTGGGAGCAACTGCTGGCGCTACTGGTGCCTGAGACGCGGGTGCTGAGCTGGCTGTTGGTACTGTTGGCGTGGCAACAGGGGCAGGCTTTTCACCACAGGCAGTGATGAGCAGAGAAACGAGGATCGATGAGGGAAGGCGCGTCATGAAGGCCATGATGAACGTACGAGGTTCTGTCAGTCCATCATGAATTCTCCCAGTGGTGAGATTTAGCCGCAGCATAGGACTGGGCCATCATCTTGTATGAGCTGATTGGAAATCTCGATCACCCTAGATCGTCAGGCCACCGATGCGCAGCATGACTTCATCGGCCAGGGTCTGATAGAGATCACGCCCTTGTTCTGCAGCGGCGGAGAGGTCCGGCTGATAGCGCTGGCCGACGACGAGGGTGATCTGGGCGCGTCGTAGAAACTTGGCCTTTCGTGGGTAGGCCTCAAAGGTGCCAAAGAGTCGGATGGGCAGAACTGGGGCACCGGTTTTTGCGAGAAAGAGGCCAATGCCTGGTTCGGCTTTTTGAAGCTTGCCGTCAAAACTGCGGGTGCCTTCCGGAAACATGACGATCTTTTCGCCTGACCTTAGAAGACGCATGGTGGTCTTGAGGCTGGCTGTATCTGGTTTTTCTAGATCTACCGGTATGACTTGCCATTCACGCAGGATCATGGCGGCTAGTGGATGATCAAAGAGCGTTTTCCGGGCAAAGGAGCGGACCACTTCATCAAAGGCCTGACCGATGATGGGTGGATCAAGGAAGCTGACGTGATTAGCTGCGATGATGGCCGCACCGTCGAATTTCATGTTCTCTTCGCCGACGATGCGGAAGTCATAAAACGACCGCGCAAAGCTGCGGAAGAAGGTGTGACCGAGCCAGTAGGTGAGATTGATGGAGGGGCCCATGAAAGTTTAAGGGAGTCTATCCATCACAGCTTGGACGGCCTGCTCAAGTGTCAAATGGCTATTGTCGATGACGATGGCACCTTCAGGGACCACTAAGGGGGATGTTTTGCGCGTGCTGTCCAGGCGGTCACGTTCGGCGACTTGATCCGTGTGTCCCTGGGCACTGCGGCGGCTGGCGCGGACTTCCTCACTGGCGTCGATGTAAAATTTCAGCGGGCTGTCTGGAAAGACGACGCTGCCGATGTCCCGGCCTTCCATGACAAGTGGGCCGAGGCTGGCGAGTGCGCGCTGATCGGCGACCAGTCTGGCGCGGACTTCAGGCACGCGGGCGACAAGTGAGACACCGCGATTCACAGGATCGCTGTTGAGGTCGTCCTGCGTGAGTGCTTTGCCTGCAATGCTAACCTGGGTTTGGCCATCAATGACTGGGGATTCAAGGGTGAGACTGGCGGCCGCTTGGCGGACGGCTTCCTGATCGTTGGGATCAATGCCCGTTTGAATGACTGCCCAGGTCATGGCGCGGTACATGTTGCCCGTGTTGACGTAAATGGCTCCACGGCGCTGGGCGACGATGCGTGCGACACTGCTTTTGCCGGAGGCGGCGGGACCGTCGATGGTGATGACTTGCATGAAATAAGGGTTCGGTGAGTTGATCGGGAATCACTCGGCATTTCTCAGCCGGTCACCGACCTGTCGACTGACGCGTGAGAGGACGCGGATGGGAGCTGCGCCAGTGTCACCTTTCATGAAGAGATCCAGATCATGCTCAAAACCTGGGTAGCTGGTGCCGATGCACTCGGAGCCTTCGATGATCGTGTCGCCCTCGGCAAACAGACCGGCGATGGCAAAGGCCATGGCGATGCGGTGGTCGTGGTAGGTGCTGATGGTGGATCCTTTGAGTTTGGCACCACCCACGATCTCCATACCATCGGGATACTCCATGACCTCGACTCCCATGCGGCGCAGGTTTTCAGCGACGGCTGCAATGCGGTCAGTTTCCTTAACTCGGAGTTCCTGGGCATCTTTAATCAGAGTATTACCACGGGCCAAAGCGGCTGCTACGGCGAGGATGGGCAACTCGTCGATGACATTCGGGATCTCAGCACCGCCAATGACCGTACCGTTTAGTTCACCGCCTTTGACGACGATGTTGCCACGCGGTTCGCCATCGCTGGAGGACTCGTAGCTGGTGATTTCTGCGCCCATGCGCAGCAGGACGGAAAGAATGCCTGTGCGGGTGGCATTGAGGCCGACATTCTTTAAAGTGATCTGTTGGCCCGGACTGGCAGCTGCGGCGACGAGCCAGAAAGCAGCGCTAGAGATGTCACCCGGGACTATGATGTCGGTAGCCCGCGGGACCTGCCCACCATAAACGGATACGGCATGGCCATCACGCAGCCATTTAACGCCGAAATGAGACATGATGCGCTCGGTGTGATTGCGTGTGGCCACAGGCTCGATGACAGTGGTTTTACCTGGGGCAAACATACCTGCTAGGAGAATGGCGCTTTTTACCTGGGCGCTGGCCATGGGCAGGGTGTACTGGATGGCGGTGAGGTTGCCGCCAGTGACTTTCAGCGGGGCGCAAATTTTCTCGCCCTGACCTTCGACCTTGGCCCCCATGAGTCGAAGCGGATCGGCCACACGCTTCATGGGGCGCTTAGAGAGGGAGGCGTCACCGAACATTTCCGTGGTGAAGTTTTGTCCTGCCAAAATGCCTGATAACAAGCGGATCGTAGTGCCAGAGTTTCCGCAATCGATCGGGCCGGACGGAGCTTTGAGCTTGGGGCCGGTGCCGGTGATGGCCAGCTTGACTAGGCCGACACCTTCGAGCTCTTCGAGCGGTTCGACGATGGCCCCCATGGACTGCATGGCTTTGACGGAGCAGAGACAGTCTTCGCTGGGCAGAAAGCCCTCGATGATGGTGGTACCATTGGCCATGCCGGCAAACATGGCGGCACGGTGGCTGATGCTTTTATCTCCAGGGACAGAGATTTCAGCAGGGAAGGACTTGAGTTTTCGGACTTTCAGAATGGCCATATTAGAAACGAGCCGCTGGGACGGTATCGCGCAGGCTTTTGGCTTCGGCGAGGAATCGGCGGAGTTCTCCTTCGTCCGGCTTTTCGAGGATTTCAAGAAGCTCTATCAATGCGGTGCTAGCTTCTCGTAACTGAGAGGTCAGGGCTGCCCGATTAGCCAGGGCAATTCCTGTCCATAATCCCGGATCGCCACTGGCCACGCGTGTGGTGTCGCGGAAGCCGCCTGCCACACAAGAAATCGCGCTGGGATCACTACGCAAAGCGGCTAAAGTGGTGATGGCGGCCATCATGTGGGGCAGGTGAGAGATGCGCGCGACTTTCAGATCGTGCTCTTCGGGCGTCATCTCTAAAACATGGCAGCCAAGAGTTTCCCAAAAATGGCGCAAGCGCCCAGAATCTACACCAGCCCGGGGTGTGAGCAGGCAGGCCGCTTTTTCAAAAAGGTTAGCGCGCGCAACTTCAATGCCTGTCTTTTCAGACCCGGCCATGGGATGGCTGCCAATGAAACGTGATCCAAAGATGGGTTCTAAATCGCTGACAACCAATCCTTTCACGCTGCCTACATCGGTGATAAGGCAATCCGACGGTAGGTCAGCAGCGGCGATTTGCCTGGCTAGATCGGCCATGGTTTCGACCGGCGTGCAAAGGATGATCAACGAGGCGCCATCGGCTGCTGCCCGTGCATCGGTAAAAAATTCGGCGTTGATGTCGCGCGTTCGGATGCCCTGCTCGGCGGCTGCCCGCCTTGCCCAAAGGCGGAGTTTTGACTCAGGAAACTGTTGTTGGATCGCCAAAGCCAGCGATCCGCCAAGCAGACCGGGGCCATATATAGTGATGAGGCGTTCTGGGCACATGCGGGGGAGATGCTTAGCTGGGCAAGGAAGAGATGCAATGGAAGAGAGAAAAGGAAGAAAAAGCATCTGTAATATTATAGTAATTATTGTAAAATATAATAAATAGGTTAATCTTTCGTCTCTCCGAACCTTTTATGTCTGCAACATCCACCGAACCGCTCCTTCAAAAGCGTGTGCGCCTTCTTCCATGGCGTGGTCCGGTGCATTTTTTGCTATTGCTGGTGACTTGCAGTCTTACTTTACTGTTGCCGCTGCTCTATCTGCTGACGGTGGGTTGCCTTGCTCTTGGGATTTTATATGCGGGGCATAATTGGATTCACAAACTAGTTTATGCGCCTGAATTGTTTTGGTGGGATGCTTTGCCGTTCGCCTATTTAGCTGCCGCTTTAGTGACTTGGATTTTCATGTTACGCCCGTTGCAAGCGACTTCATCCAAGCAGGGCGTGGCTTTACAGGTTACGCCAGCTAGCCAGCCAGAGATCTTTGAACTTGTCGATGAACTCAGTTGGCACCTGCGTCTAAACCCCGTGGAAGAAATATGGTTAGACACGACAGCAGGCATACGCAGTTCATTGAAGGGTGGCCTCCTTGGTCTAGGTCGTGGTGAGATGATTGTGAATATTGGATTGCCCGTTGTTTCAGTCATCAGTGCGCGTGAATTTGCTGCTCTTATCGTTCGGGAATTAGCCATGAATGCCGGCGGGATAGGTACAGCTTTTAGCCATGTTGTCAGGGAACTGAATGCCTGGTTTTATCGTGCTCTGCATGATCGTGATCCCTGGGAGCTAGACCTGACTCAGGCACGCGAAAAGGAGACGAAGTTCCAGAAGTTTATTCGTATCACGATGTGGCTGTGGATGGGCCTGGCGAAGGTACCATTTGCGCTCTTTTTTTTGGCAGCCCGCGTGATTAGTGCAGCGGCATTGTTAAGGCTGGAGGCTGGGGCAAATCAGGCTGCCAAAAATTTAATTGGTAGCCAGGCATGGGACAGTCTGCAAAAGAAGTTGGGGCTTCTTGATCAGGCCTGGGCTGCAAGCAAAGTGGAGATTCGCCGGGGTCTTGCTCAGCATCGGTTGCCAGAAAACCTATCGCTTCTTTTAGCCCGCCATGTGGCGCGTGCGGCTCGGAATATAAAGACCACTCCAGGGGCCATACCACGTTCAGAGAAAGCACGCGGAGAGCCCATCATCGCTCATCTTCCTCTGGATGCTCCGGCTGCCACTCGGTTTCGTGGTTTCGTGGATCTTTCGCGTCAGGTGACCTTCTTCTATTATCAGCATGAATTGGGCATCAATCTGCATGAACATAAAATGGTGGCGGAGGAAGAGGTGATCCATCAGAATCGGCGTGAAGACGAATCACTCATCATTATTCGCCGCTATTTCGGTGGCTTGGCGCATCCAGAACGGGCGATGTGCGGGCTCGGTGCAACTCATGCCATATCACCTGGACGGCTTCAGCTGCAGGATGAGATTTTACGGGTCCGAGAAGAGTCGAGGGAGTGGGGAAGTCGGCTTAAAATGGCCCTGCAGGAGTGGAACCTAGCCTGGCAGCGTCGGCGTGACTTGGAAGCTGCGGCTACCTTGAGTTTAGCCGGCTTTACCGTCTCTAGAATTCAGTTCGGCACAGATGATACTAGTCCGCAATCCTTGCGCAATGAGGCCGCCCGACAACGCATGGTCATGGAGCATGTGGAGAGTTCAATTCAAGCCTATGAGGTGCGTTTAGAAAGTCGCTTTGCCGCTGCTTTAGGCATGCTCTGGTGGAGTGATCGGGAAGAGTTGGATGATCAATTGCGCGAGCGCCGTGAAGAATTACCGAAGTGGTGCTCCGTTTATGAAGCGATGGCAGCGGCACTGCCTTCTTTTCGTGAGCTACTAACCTGTTTCTTCGCCTTCCAAACCCTTGGAGCTCGCTTTGCTAATTTAGATGATAACAGTGCCTTTTTCACTGCACTGCAATCAGTGGTGCCAAAGATGAATAACTTGATCCGTCAGATCCTCGCGACAATGGATGGAGCTCAGTATCCGTTCACCAAGACAAAACGTCCGATCCCTTTGAATGATCATCTTCTGCAAGGTAAACTGCCTGATCCCGTGAGTATCTCAATGAATCCCGGTTCTGCTGTGGATATGAAGGCCTTGTCAGCAGAGATGGCTTCGACAACATCGGTAGTCATTGCTCCCTTTGTGGATCGGTTCATGGGGCTTTATCATAAATCTTATGCCTGGCTTGCAGAATCAGCCGAGAAGACTGAAAATCACTTCTTGAGCCCCATGAGTCTTGGCTCGGATATCGAGCTATTAATGCCTGAAGAATTTGCTAAAATGCGGGATACTCAGCCTCTGAAAAATAACGCAGGATCACAGAAGGTGTGATTATTCGATCGGCAGTTCATAACAAACGGCCTCGCGATCATTTCTAACGAGTAAAAAGCGCCCTGCTAAGACTGGGTGGTTCCACGTCTTGCTACTGAGTGCTGCAATTTGTCCTAATTCTTGGAAGGAGGCTGGATTTGCCGAAGCCAAATGTACTGTCCCGCTTTCATTCTGAATGAGGATCAGATCATCGATGACGATGCTTTGACCTGAGCCAAAGCGGCCTTCCTTCCAGAGACGATCTCCCGTCGCCAGATCCAGGCAAGCCAGTCGGCCATCATCTAGTCCGTAAAGGTGATTTCCGAGAACCGATGGGCTGTTGAATTGGGTTTTCATTTTCATGCTGCTCCAGAGCTGAGTGGCGCTTAGCTGACCTGCGGAATCAGCCTGGATTTGCAGGAGCTGACAGCCCATGCCATAGCCTGCGGAAACAAAGAGTCGATCCGGGCTAATTTGAACAGGTTGAGAGGCCTTGGGCCATTTGTCGATTCCCCAGGCATGGTCGAGTAGGACTTCGCCAGTTTTCGGATCATAACCGGTCAGTCGCGCTGCATTATTGCACAAAATGAAACGCTTGCCTGCCACGCTGACCAGCATCGGTGAGCTGTAATTGGCCACATCGTTTCCGGCTTTCCATGAAGCTTGCCCTGAATCGCGCTTGTAAGCAAAGAGCACGGCTCCTTGGGGATTGCCGCCAGTGACGATGACTTGATCATCCACAATCAGCGGAGAGGCACTCACGCCCCATTCCAAATTGGTAAGCTTATTTTCTGCCAAGACTGAGCGCTGCCAGAGTTGCTTTCCAGTGGCTGCTTCAAGGCAATTGAGCAATCCGGTAGCTCCGTAAGTATAAACATACCCGTCTTTGATCGTTGGCGTAGCTCGTGGGCCATCGCCACCCTGCCATTGGGTGAAATGAGCCTTGTCCGCATGAGCCCAGATCAACTCGCCGGTGAAGAGATCGTAGCAGGTGACGAGTTCTTCTTCCCCACGCTGTTCCTGAGTGTAGGCCTTTCCTGAAACGACCGCAAAAGCCGACCAGCCCTGGCCGACGGGTTGCCGCCAAAGCTGCTTGGGGGGTGACTTTTGCCAATCTTTGGACAGCTTTGTCCCATGGATGACGCCATCACGGTTGGGACCGAAAAATTGCGGTACATCGGATGTTTCTGCTAGGCGCGGATCAACGCTGGTGGGTGTAGATTTGGCCACCTTGGTCGAAAGAGCAGGCGCTTTCGAGCCAGCCGAAGGGGTCCATTTCCAAACAAACTGAGGTAACCCCCTTCCGTCAGCGGTGCCGTCCAAGCGCAGAGCTTGGGTGAGCCCGATCACTGCAAGGCCAAAGCCCCCAAGTCCGATCAAGCGTGCGCGTCGCGGGAAACGCCTGGAAAAACCAAACCAGACCAAAATTAAAATCAGCGCCACTAGGGGAATCGCCGCGGATAGCCAGCCTTTGAGATTTCTTTCAAACTCGGGCAGTGCTCTCAAATACACCACGGAGCAGGTGGCTATGAGAAGTGTGATCAGTGGAAACCAAGGTAGCCGACGAAATAAATTCATGCATACAACCTTAGCCAAATCGAGTGACTCGGCAATGACCTGAGAGGAAACATCTTGGCACAAATTCTCAGACTTGACCCAAAGAGATACATAAATTCACGTCGTTTTTCTTGTCACCGAAGGGGCACTGGCCTATGAAAGGGTTGTTTGACGGTTGCTCCCGCACGCTCAACCGTCTTCAGCTTCTCTTTTCACCTCATTTTCGGACCCATGACTTTCCTCAGACTGTCGGCAGCCTCAATTTTTCTCCTCCTATGTTTTGCCATGGATGCAAGGGGACAGACTATTCTCGATTCATTGACCAGTGACCTCAACATTGAAGGTCTGGAGACCACCTATGATCCAGAGACTGGGCTGGCTTTGGCCAAAGGAGATGTGCATATCAATTATGCCGATGTCGAAATCCGGTGCGGATCAGCCAGCTACAATGCTCAGACGGGCGATGTGATTGCTCGGGAAAACGTCGTCGTCTGGAAGGCCGGGATCACGTATCGCGGAGAAAACATCACTTACAATGCCAACACGGGTGACATTAGAGGTGAGTCAGTGCGCAGCTCCACACCCAACGAACTTGGCAGTTTCTTTTTCGAGACAGACACGATCGATTCCGATAACAAAGTCGTTAAACGCATTGATGGCGGAGAATCGTATCTGACCACGCATGATTCAGAGGATCCCAACTTCCGACTCAAAGCCCGCAGCGTGACCATCTATCCAGAGGATCGGATTGAGATGAAAGGCGTGAAATTGATCGTCGGAGATACCCCGATCTTTTATCTTCCCTCTCTGACCCAAGCCATCAAAGAAGACGTCGGCTATCGCTTTACTCCCGGTTATCAAAGTCGCTGGGGTGGCTTTCTTTTAAATCAGTGGGGGGCCATTCATGGCGATCATACTCAGGCCCGTTACCGCTTGGATTTGCGGTCGGCTCGTGGCGTTGGTGTAGGTGCTGACTTCATGTCGCTCAAGCACCGGGCAAATTGGAATAATCTGACAGGGCTGAAGCTGTACTATCAGTACGACACCAATCCTGAGAGTAACAACACGGGGCTTGCCCGAGGTCCTGTCCCAACCAATCGTTACCGAGTGAATTTTCAGCATCGGATCTACCTGCCAGGCCCCGAAAAGAGCACTTGGTATCTGGATTTCGACATCAATAAACTCAGTGATGCTCATTTCTACGAAGACTTCTTCTTCAATGAATTCCGCACTCTGCCAGAGCCGGACAACCAAGTGTCTTTGGTGCATACCGACCCGCGCTATGTGGCGACGTTGATGACACGATTCCAAGCCAATGATTTTTACAGCGTGGGCTCCAAGCTCCCAGAACTCGCCATTGATTGGACTCGTAGGTCACTGTGGAACACCGGATTGTTTCATCAGGGGACGCTGAGTGCGGGGGTATACAGTGAACAGTTTAGTGAAGCTCAGAAGCAGTACTTTAGAGATGTAAATGCATCGGCAGTTACGATTGTGAATGGAGTGCCTGCGGTAGATTCTCTGGTTAACGATTTCCTTGGCAACTCTAATGGCTTAAACGTGACAGTTCCAGATGCCGCGATCGCTCAAGCTATTTCTGGTAATTACCTCAATGGCCTCGGATTCACCCGTGTGCACACTTATCACGAATTGCTTTATCCGAAAACGTTTTTTGGATGGCTCAATGTTGTGCCCCGTGTTGGAGCAGGCTTTACTCATTATGAGGGTATCGATGGTGGCATAAAGAACATAAACCTAACTGATGGCTCTAGCACTTCCTTTAACTCCTTCACTCGTGGCCTGCTTCACGCTGGTTTAGACGTTTCCTTCAAGGTTTCAAAATCATGGGAAGATTACAAAATGGATGGTTTAGGCATTGATGGCCTGCGCCACGTGATACAGCCCTATCTCAACTTATCCTACCTCAACGCGAACCAACCAGATGGTGGCATACCGGTGATTGATCGCCTGTCACGCACGACTCGTCCACGCTCACTGGATGTGCCTCTCTACTCAGCGGTGGATAGCTTGAGCTCTTGGAGTGTGGCACGCCTTGGTGTTCGCAATTATCTCCAAACTCGCCGTGACTACACCGCTGAAAGCAATGGCACCTTTTTAGCAGCGAATGATTCAGAGACTCAGACCTACACCTTTGCGGGTTTGAATACGTATGTGGATCTCTTTGCCAAGGATCCAGAGCGTGATCTCTCCACGCTCGTTGGGCAGCCTTTTGATCGCAGTATGTCCAATCTCTACAATGAGTTGTTCTTCCGTCCGGTCCCATGGATCAATTTCTGGTTAGACATGCAACTCCCCTTGGGGAGTTCACGCGGTAATTTCACGGAAGTGAATCAAGGCATCACTTTCCTGCCATCATCCAAAATGTCTTTGACCTTGGGGCATCAATACGTGGGTGAGAGCCCGTATATTCAAGACTCAAGTCTCATGTTCTCTAGAATCTACGCGCGCTTCAATGACAACTGGGGTTTTGCCATGAATCACGTCTATGAGCTGGATGACGGCACCCTAGAATTCCAGAGCTACAGCTTCACCAGAGATTTGACGAGCTGGATTGCCTCCGTCGGTGCCATGGTTCGTGATAATCGTGGCGGACGTACTGACACGGGCATCATGCTTTCATTTACTTTGAAGGACTTCCCGCAGTTCACCCTACCTCTGGATATCGATCCCAATCCCTCCGGTCGTGGTGGCAATCAGAGTACTCAGGTCAATCAGTAATGCGCAAAGTGCATGACTGGGGGCGTATTCGGTCTTAAAATCAGACCTGTCATTTCTGCTTTTGGACTTCTCTGCGGCAGATAGCTCGTTTTTTTGCCAACCTCTTTAATTTTCTCATCATGAAGCTTACCATTATCGGTTCAGGTTATGTCGGCTTAACCACAGGTGCCTGTTTTGCAGAAGTGGGTCACCACGTGGTCTGTGTGGACAATGATCCCAAGAAAGTAGAGACGCTGCTCGCAGGTCAGATCCCCATTTATGAGCCTGGCTTGGAGGCCATGGTCAAAAAGAATGTCGCGGCCAAGCGCTTACGCTTTACCACAAGCACTGAAGAAGGTGTGGATCACGGGGAGGTGCTTTTCATTGCCGTGCCCACACCTCCACAGCCTGATGGCAGTGTGGATCTCAGTTTTATCGAAAAAGTCGCCCGTGAGATTTCCCAGTATCTGGGTAGCTACCGCGTCATCGTGGATAAAAGCACGGTGCCTGTGAAAACCGGTGATCGTGTTGCCCAAACGATTCGTCGATATGCCAAGCCTGGCGTTGAGTTTGATGTGGTCAGTAATCCTGAATTCCTCCGTGAAGGCAGTGCCGTCGCGGATTTGATGAAGCCAGATCGCATCGTGATCGGTGGTAACAGTGATCGGGCGCTCGCGCTGATGCAGAAGGTCTATGAACCCTTTGTTTCACCTGTGCTGGTCACTGATATCAACAGTGCTGAGCTCATCAAGCACGCTGCGAATAGCTTCTTGGCACTTAAAATCAGCTACATCAATGCACTCTCGGAAATTTGCGAAACGAGCGGCGCTGATGTTCTGAAGGTGGCTGAAGGTATCGGTGCCGATAAACGCATCGGCCGTGATTTCTTGAATGCTGGTCTTGGCTATGGCGGTTCCTGTTTCCCCAAAGACATTGCTGCCTTCATCGCCATTAGCGAGCAGATGGGCATTCCCTTCAACCTTCTGAAAGAGGTGCAGCGGATCAACAAGCGCCAGCTTGATCGCTTCCTCGATTCTATCAGGGAGGCGCTCTGGGTCTTGAAGGACAAGAAACTGGCCGTTTGGGGGATTGCCTTCAAGCCTAACACCGATGACGTGCGTTCTTCTGTGGCCGCAGATCTGGTCGAGAAATTAGTGGCCGAAGGAGCCAACGTTTCTGTTTACGACCCTAAAGCCATGGAGAAAGCCCAAGGGCTTGCCTTCGCTGATAAAATCACTTTTGCCACCAGCGCTCTAGAGGCTGCTCGTGGTACCGAAGCACTCATCATCGCCACCGAGTGGGCTGAGTTTGCCAGTGTGGACCTCGCAGAGCTTCGCGAGGTCATGCGCACGCCACTGATATTTGATGGACGCAACCTCATCGACCCTGTCGCTGCCGCCGATTTTGGATTCCAATATCGTGGTATCGGCCGCGGTGCTATCGAGGCACGCTCCTAACCCATTTCCATGCCCGCCACTCGCCCAATTACCTCAGGCCCTAAAGCCACTAACGTCAGATCCGTCGCCCTGGAGGTGCTCACCGAATGGCAAAAAACGCCTCGTTTTGCTGTCGAGATTCTCGATGACTGGACCCGCCGCACCGCGCTTTCAGGTCCGAATGCAGCGTTTCTTCATGACATTGTCCTGACCACCATCAGAAACCTCAATTTACTCGATCACTGGGTGGGTCATTTGACGGATGGAAAGCATCTGGATCACCGCACGGGCTGGGTTCTTCGAGTTGGGTTATGCCAGCTTTATCTGATCGGTGTTCCCTCGCACGCAGCAGTGAATGAGACGGTTGCCATTGCGGGCAGGGCAGGGGCTCTGGTCAATGCGGTTCTGCGCCGCGCAGGTCGTGAGCAGTCCAAGCTCCTTGAGCAGGTGAAAGAGCAGCCTCTCGCCATTGCTTATTCCCATCCAGAGTTTCTCGTTCGTCGCTGGATCAAAATCATGGGGAAAGCCAAAGCGGAAGCACTTTGTGAATGGAACCAACATCCGGCTCCCGTGTTCATCCGCATGAATCGTCTGACGGAAGAGTCGCACGAGCGCATGGCCCGAATTCCAGGTCTGGCACCCCATACCGAAGAAGATTTTTTTGAGTGCACTAGTCCACCCCGCGAGGCCCTGAAACAAGGCCTCTGCTACGCGCAGGACCCCGGCACCTCAGTAGCCCCAAGAATGCTTGGTGCTTTGCCGGGTGAGACCGTGCTCGACGCCTGCGCTGCTCCAGGTGGGAAGACCTCTTACATTGCTCAAATGATGTGCAATGAGGGTCGAATCATCGCCTGTGATTCTTCGGCACCACGCCTGAATCGTTTGAGGGAAAATCTCACCCGTTTGAAGGTTCGGATCGCTCAGGTCATGCAGCATGACTTCCTTTCTTCAGCACCACCGCCTTTTGGAGATCTGCTTTTTGATCGTATTCTTCTGGATGTGCCTTGCTCCAACACCGGAGTCATGCGTCGTCGAGTCGATGTTCGCTGGCGTCTGAAGGAGGAAGAGTTTGCTCAGATGGCCCAGACGCAGCGTGCCATTGTTGAGTCTGCCCTGCGCTATCTGAAGGTGGGCGGCTCATTGGTTTATAGCACTTGCAGCATCGATCCTGAGGAGAATCAGCAATTGGTGAAAGCCGTCCAGGAGGCGCATCCTGAATTAGAACTTGTGGAGAGTCGTCTCGTCTTCCCGCCGAAAGATCAGATGGACGGAGCTTACGCGGCGCGTTTTCTCAGGAAGGCATGACCCCGCCAGCGCTGACTCAAAGAACCGACAAATGGCTGCACCTCATTCGTGTTTTTAAGTCACGTAGCCTCGCGACTCAGGCTTGTAGCAAAGGCAACGTCACACTGGACGGCCAGACCTTAAAGCCATCAAGAGATCTCAAAATCGGGGACGTGCTTGAAGTGGTCCGTGGCGATCTGCGACTGCGTCTGCAAGTTTTGGCTTTTCCTAATCAGCGTCTAAGCGCTTCTCGCGTGCCTGAATTCTGTGAAAATCTAACGCCCGATGAGTGGATTCATAAGGCCGCTGAACTGAGACGTCAGCGTCAACTGGAGACCCCGCACCCTCACGAAAATCTCGCCAAACCTAACAAACAACAAATGCGGCAGCTGCGCGAGTGGATGGCCCAAGAGCAGGATAGTTAAACCTTCCGACTAACTTGCTGTAGAGTTACATGCGGTTTCGCACATCAAGGATGATACGAGACTGTTCTTGATTCGAGTTTCTAATCACAGGATTCACAGGAAAACAGGATTCACAGGAATGGGTTCTGACCTGTAAATCATGTCTTTCTGTTTTCCTGTAAATTTGAGTATCCAGTTGCTTGGTTGTCTCCGACTCATACGGACAAAGGGACTCTTCGTTCCACATCCCAACAAAGTGAATTGTCTGCTTAAAACGGTAATGGAAGATCGTTGAATTGCGCCAGGGCTTGGTTTCACAAGGCTCCTTCGAGGTGCAGCGGCTGTGTCTTGGTGACACTGCCAGAGAGGCGAATAGCAATGTAAAATCAATGACCGATGCAAATTGTTGCTCAGCCATTCTCGTTCAAGGTTAAACCTTCACTGGATCAATGCTTGCCATTCCGCCCGCGTTGTTGGCTTTGGCGCTCGCGGATTCGGGAACGTAAGCGGGCGGCGGTGAGGGCCTGCTGGAGCTGGGAATTCTGCTGCTGGAGATGACGCAGCTCGGCTTCGATTGCAGGACTGCTTTCAGGAGCTTTGGCGGTTTCATTCACTGCAGGAATCACGGTCTCTTTTGAGGCTGTGGCAGTGAATGGCGCGGTATCGGCACCATCAAGATCAGGCAATTGTGCCATTGAGAAGCCACGTGATGCTGATGGCGGTGCAGGCTGGGCGGAAAGGTGCTCTCCCCCATCCAGTCCGACGATGGACTCTAGCTGCATCAGGCGGGCCTTGGTTCCTGGCAGTTCTGCGCACATTTGTTTGGCGACGTCTAAAGACATCTGAAGATGCTGCTCGCGCTCGCGTGACTTCGTGAGCAGGTCGTTGAAGCGTTTTTCTTCGACCGTGAGCTGATCACTGGCCATGTGGCGAAATAAATCAAACTGACGCTGCATCTCGGCTCGCCAGGCGTTTGCATCTTGTCGGGCGACGAGCAGGTCTTTCTGTTGATGAATGATTTGCTTTTCCAGGGCGTCCTTATTCTTCAGGAGTTTGGCTTCATTTTTTCTCAGCAGCCATAAGCTGATCATCGCGGCGAGAAATAAAACGCCCATGATGGCTGTGATTAAAACATACGGCTGGCACTCTGGAGGAATAGAATTCACAAGGACGATGGAAGCAGGTGGCGACCCAATGATCAAGGAGGCATAGCTCCAGTGGCTTATTTTTTGGAGACTGGGTTAAATGCTGTGTTTGCCCAAAAATCAACCTCGGTGAAGTGTTGGCGCTGCCCGATCTTCACGGTCCTTGCAATCCCTTCTTGCCCGAGAGCGCATCCGAGACATTCTCAGGGCCTCCATGCGCGTTCTTTTAACCACCACCTCCTATCAAGATACCCCCGGCGACCACCATGCTCTGCTTGAATCGCAGGGCTTCGACATTCATCGGGAACGTGGGCCTTTGCCTGAAAGCCGCATGTTGGAGTTGGCTGGCGACTTCGATGCTTTTCTTTGCGGTGATGACGAGATCACGAAAGCCGTTTTGGATAAGGCTTTGCCTCGGTTGAAAGTCATCAGCAAGTATGGGATCGGTTTGGATAAAATTGATGTCACCGAGTGCAGTGCGCAGAAGCTTCCAGTTCTTTTCACTCCTGGTGTGAATCACACAACCGTGGCAGAGCACACCTTTTGCCTTTTGTTAGCGCTGGTGCGTAATCTGGTCGATAGCGCAAACTCTGTCCGTGCAGGTCAGTGGAAGCGTGTGACAGGTCATGAGATCTGGAACAAAAAGATCGGCATCGTCGGTCTCGGACGCATCGGTCAAGAAGTCGCCAAGCGCGCCATCGCTTTTGGGATGGAAGTGCACGGCATGGATATCTATTGGCCAGAAGCCTTTGCCAAAGAGAATGGCGTCACGCGTCATGACACGATCGAAAGCTTGATCGCCAGCATCGACGTGCTCAGCCTGCATGCCAACCTCAGCGAAAGCACACGCCACCTCGTTCGTGCTGACCGCATTGCTTTGGCCAAACCAGGACTGCTGGTGGTGAATACCTCCCGTGCTGAATTGGTGCATATGCCAGACATGATTGCAGCCCTGAATGCCGGCACTGTGGGTGGTTATGGCACGGATGTGTTGGATGAGGAGCCACCACCGGCTGATCATCCATTGCTCAGTCATCCCAAGGCACTCATCACCCCGCACATCGGCAGTCGCACCTACGAGAGCGTGCCTCGTCAAGCCATGCGGGCAACCTTGAATCTGGTGAACTACCTGAAAGGTGAAAAGGACGTGATCCAAGCCAATAAGTGGTAGGTTTCACTCTCTTGTAATCTCGTTTATTGATCTCCGGATTCTCATCCTCTTTTCATGTCAAAGCACCTTCATTTCATCGGTATCTGTGGCACAGCCATGGGATCTACAGCCGTGGCCTTACGCCAGCTCGGTTACACGATTTCAGGTTCAGACGAAAAGGTCTATCCTCCCATGTCGGATGTTCTTCGGGAGGCTGGCATCACGTTGGTTGAGGGCTATCAAGCCGCGACTCTGCCCGCTAACGCAGATCTCTACATCGTCGGCAATGCCATCTCCCGTGGCAATGAGGAGCTTGAAACCTTGCTGGAACGCAAGCTTCCCTATGTCTCCATGGCCGAGCTGTTGAAACAGGAAGTCATTCAGGGGAAACGCAGTTTTGTGGTTAGCGGAACGCATGGCAAGACCACCACCACGACCATGCTGGCCTGGATCTTTGAAAACGCAGGTCGCGAGCCTGGGTTCATGATCGGTGGAGTGCCGGAAAACTTCGCCACCGGGGCCCGCTTTAATCACAGCGATCTATTCGTGATCGAAGGGGATGAGTATGACACCGCCTACTTTGATAAGCGCAGCAAGTTCCTGCATTACTTGCCTGAGTGCGCCATCGTGAATAACATTGAGTTTGATCACGCCGACATCTTCAGAGATCTCAGCGACATCTTGCTGACCTTCCAGCGTCTGCTCAACAGCGTGCCCAGAAATGGCCTCGTGCTCATGAATGGTGACGATCCGAATTGCCTCTCTTTAAAGAGTTATGCTCCGGTGAAAACCGTCGGCACAGGTGCTTCTTGCTCTGAGCGCATCGTCATCACTCAAGTCACCCCAGACAGCACCGCCTTTGAGATCAATGGCGTGGCTTTCAGCGTGCCGATGATCGGTGAGTTCAATGTGCGCAATGCCTCCATGTGCATCTGCGCCGCACGTCATGCAGGTCTGAGCGATGATGAAATCCGCGCTGGCTTGGAAAGCTTCAAAGGCATCCGCCGTCGGCAAACCGTGCGCGGGGAAGTGGGCGGGATCACCGTGATCGATGATTTTGGTCATCATCCCACCGCCATTCGCGAAACCCTGCGCGGTTTCCGCCAAAAGTATCCAGGCCGTCGTCTCTGGGCTGTCTTTGAGCCCCGCTCAAACACCAGTCGCCGAAACGTACTGCAAGACCAGTTGATCGAAGCACTCAAAGAAGCCGATGGCAGCATCGTCGCTGCCGTAGCCAATCCTGAGAAGGTCGCTGCCGCTGAGCGTCTGGATGTTTCCACTGTCGCCGCCGCTGTGGCTGCCTCAGGCCATCCCTGCTTCCATGAGATCAGCACCGATTCCATCATTGCCCGACTGAAAGCCGAAACGAAGTCAGGCGACGTCATCATCATCTTCAGCAACGGCGGCTTTGACGGAATTCATGGCAAGCTACTCCAGGCTCTGGCTTGAGGGGGCAAGCCCGCTATTCGGGTCCGTGGCTATGGGCCGAAATAGCCTGATTCGACACCGCCAGAGTTAGGATAACCGCAGGGCAGCTCTTCAGCGGTTCTATTTTTTCTGTCCAAAATAGCTTTGCTGGATTGAGTATCTCATCTTTCTGTCTCACATTTTTTTGTCATCAAAGTGCATGGCAATGTTTCATCCTTCTCAGAAGACAGGCAAAAAGATGATGG
>JAIXZA010000132.1 GCA_027489965.1 Verrucomicrobiaceae bacterium | reverse complement strand
CTGCCACGATCACCATGTCAACTTCATGATGCGCGAAAACGCGCTGAATGTCTTCGACGTACCCCACGAAAGGAATGTCTTCCGGCATTTGTTCTGACTCTTGGCTTCTCATGCCGGCATCCACCCAGCCTATCAAATTAAATGCATGGGCCGTATCACTACTGAGTGTGCGCCACAAACGCTTGGCATCCTCATTCCAGCCCACAAAAAGAGTGCGCTGCTGGAGTGTTTGGATGCGCGACGGGGCGTGGAGAAAGAAATTAAACAAGTGGCGCCATCCTAGCAAAAGCAGCAATGCGCAGGCCCCGTTTAACATGACGTAAGCGCGAGAGATGGAAGGCTCTAGCTTCAAAGATAATGAAAAGGAAAGAAAGCCGAGCGTCCAGATTAAAACGGCGCGGGCAACTTTCGAGGCGACCCATCGGTTCCTCAATAACACGCTGCGATGATAAACGCCCTGCCAGCCGATGGCAAAAAGCAGGGAAAGAGAGCCAAGAAGCATATGATTGCTGTACTGCTGAAGTTCCATATTTCCCCAGGTGCCATAGTATCGGAAGGCCGTGTGAAATCGCAGCCAGTAGGCGATGTGCTCTGCAGCCACGATAAAGATTAAGTCAACTAGAATGGAGACGAGTACCCAGAGGTGGGGGGAGTGATCCTTCTGAAGTCGCCAGATGCGCCTTGCTTCCATTTTTTCAAGCAGGTTTCCAGTGGCCGGCCCTGCCGCGCGAATGGTTGTTGAGTTTGTCTCGGAATGGCTAGTTGGCTGCATAGTTAATTATGAATTATATATTAAAGTGTGATAAATTAAAATTAAATGTTTCACTGACTATAAATCGCCCTGTTGTTTATATCAAGATTGATGATGTTCTTGTTTTTGGGACGCATAGTCGTGTGATTTGGTTCAATGATTGTGATTAATTATATAAAATATAATTGTGAGCAGTTGGCTGTGCTTCTACAGTTTGACCTATGAAAAACATCGGTCCTTGGGCTGTCGTGGCCATTTTAGCTTGGGTTGGCTGGATTTTGGCTGAACTTTCGCAAACTTCGCCTGCTTCAGTCGCAGGATCGTCGATGGCAGGAGTGGCGAATTCTAAGGTGCCAGTTCTCGTGGAGTTTTATGCCGACTGGTGTGGTCCATGTAGGACGGTGGGACCTGTGGTTGATGCGTTGGCTGTTGAACTAGCGGGTAAAGCCAAAGTGATTCGTATCAATGTCGATGAGCAGGGTGCTCTTGCTGCAGAAAATGGCATTCGCGGCATTCCTGCGTTCATTGCGTATCGGAACGGTCAGGAAGTCAGTCGTGAGGTCGGCGGCATTTCCAAGCAGATGATGCTGAAAATGCTTGGCTTATGAATCGGTTGATCAGGGAAGGGGCTCTCCTGAATCATAGACCCAGCGCACAAATTGGCCGCCTCTCACCTGAGCGTGACTGTCCACTTCCATCGGGCCAAAAAGCGTTTTGGCTTCATAGCGCACATCAATGACCCAAGTGGGTTTGCCATCGATTGTCTTGAGCGCAGGCTGACTCCAGTGGACGACCTTTTTGGGATCCACATCGCTGACCTTACCGGCTGAAATGACCGCCAAGAGCAGATTGTAACTGCCATCAGGATTCTGGACTGGTTTACCCTCTGTGCCAAAGGTGATACCCATGCCATTAGCTATGGTGCTGTTATCTTTTCCTGGAGTCGTCACCTTGGTCTTACCAGCAATCCAGGCTTGCCTTGCTTGCTCGATTCTAGCGATTTTCCAGGTCTCATATTTTTCGTGAATCTGTTCTGGGAAGTTCGTGTCCAAAACGGCAATGTTGCCACGCGCAGGAGATGTGGCTGTCGGCGCGATGCTCAAGATCCCATTCTCTGAGGCCAAAGCATGAGCTGTAGCTCCTGCTCGAAGTGTCGATGCGCCCACTGTCATCTTGACCTGAACATCTTTTTTCAAGATCACAGATCTAGGGAACGCCTGCTTTGGGATCATTGTCCAGTTTTTGGTCGTAGCTTCCGCTGAAGGAATTGATGGAGGAGAAAAGTCGTTGGTTGGAATGACCGGGATGGACGGTTTCCAGTCATCAGAAGTTGGTTTGGGCGCTGGTGCGCTTGGCATGACGACTCCATCGTCTTCCACGACATGGTCTGGAATGCTTGGATTAGCAGCCACCGTAGGTCGTGCTTGTTTTTCAAAGATGACCCTATCCCAGGGGCGTGCTAAAAAGTAATCATAGGCTAAAAAGGCTGAGCCCAGAATTAATAGAGTGATGAAGAGTGATTTCATGGTGGGGGGACCAACGGGATCACACTGATCATGTTACTTTTGGCTTCTTTGGCAAATGAACAATCAGAGATTCAGGCGCTGTTTAATCTCTGCCACTGCCCATGCAGCGTGCTCCGAGATCAACACGTTCTCGTCACCTATCAAGGGCTCCAAATCGGCGAGGTTTTCCGCCGTTCCGGTGTTGCCAAGCGCGACACACACATTCCGGATGAAGGCTGGGCGCTTGATACGTTTGATCGGACTCTTGGCAAACAGGGTGCGAAATGAATCATCTGTGAGCTTTAAGAAATCCGTTAAACTTTGTCCAAAGACCGACTCACGCGCGTGGAACGACGATTCGTGGGAGGTTTGAGCAAATTTGTTCCATGGGCAGGCCGTCAGGCAGTCGTCGCAACCATAGATGCGATTGCCCATAGCACGGCGGAATTCGATAGGAATGGGGCCTTTGCTTTCAATCGTGAGGTAGCTGACACAGCGTCTGGCATCCATGCTTTGGGGGGCGGTTATTGCCAGGGTCGGGCAGGCATCCATGCAGCGGGTGCATTTGCCGCACATGTCCTTGGCGCTAGGATCAGGAGTCAGGTCTAGAGTGGTGATCAGCTCCGCTAAAAAGAACCAAGTGCCCAGCTTGCGGTGAATCTGCATGGTGCTTTTTCCTCCCCATCCCAGCCCCGCCTCCGTGGCAAAGTCACGTTCTAGCACAGGACCAGTATCGACATAGTAGCGCTGAGTACCTCCTTGTTCGATCATCCAAGCATCCAGAGCCTTCAACTTATGGAGGATCAAATCATGATAGTCTTCATTCCACGCATAACGAGCAATCCTGTAGTTACCGATCCCGGGTTGAGGCGTTCCCTGAAAATAATTCAAGGCCAGGACGACCACACTTTTGGCACCAGGCAGGATCAAGCGCGGGTCTGTGCGGCGCTCTAGATTCCGCGCCATCCAGGCCATGTCACCATATTTTCCATCTGCCACCCACTGCTCGTATAGGGCTCGGTTTGGAGCTTCCTTTGCCTCTGCGACTCGGCAGTCCGCAAACCCCAGTTTCAGGGCTTGGGCGGTGAGCAGAGGTTTAAGATCAGACATTTCCATACCCATGAACGACTCTTGATGAAATTCAACCGGCCAACTTTCGGCTTGGGAAGTAAAATGATTCTGCCTGCCTTCTTGACGGTGAGAAGGTCACTTCTATGATAGAGGGGCCTCTAAGGCTGCTTTTTATTCGAATCCCCCTCCTCATCTCCACACATGGCTATCCTCGTTGATATTAATACACGCATCCTCGTCCAAGGTATCACGGGCGATTTTGGTTCACGCCACGCTAAGGCATCTCTTGATTACGGCACTCAACTGGTCGCTGGTGTCACACCGGGGAAGGGTGGTCAGCATTTTGAACACGGCAGCCATAAGGTGCCGGTTTTTGATACCGTTTCTCAGGCTGCCAAGGAATCTGGTGCCACGGTGAGCGTGATTTTTGTTCCGCCGCCTTTTGCCGCAGATGCGATTTTGGAAGCCGTCGATGCGGGGCTTGATCTTGTGGTGGCCATTACTGAAGGCATCCCTATCAATGACATGATCCGTGTGAAGTCCGCCATGAAAGGCAGCAAGACGCGCCTGATTGGACCCAATTGTCCTGGTCTCGTTACCCCAGGTCTGGGTGAAAAATCCCATGGTGGCTGCCGTATCGGTATCGCACCAGGTTATATTCATAAGCGTGGTAATGTCGGAGTCGTTAGCCGCTCTGGCACTCTAACTTACGAGGCTGTTTGGCAGCTCACGACTCGCGGTTACGGCCAGAGCACTTGCGTCGGTATCGGCGGTGATCCCGTCAATGGCACCAATCATCTGGACATCCTCAAGATGTTTAATGAAGACCCTGAGACCGAAGCCATCATCATGATTGGCGAAATCGGTGGCAACGCTGAAGTTGAAGCCGGACGCTGGGCTAAGGATCACTGTAAAAAACCAATCGCTGCCTTCATTGCTGGTGCCACAGCTCCTCCAGGGCGCCGCATGGGCCATGCAGGTGCCATTATTGGGGGTGAAGACGACACCGCTGCTGCCAAGAAGCGTATTCTTGCAGAGTGTGGTATCTCTGTCGCCGACAGCCCTGCCGACATGGCTTCTGCACTGATGAGAGCCTGGGGTAAATAAGTTTTGGCTGCAAGAAGCTAGTTCAGCGTTTCCACCAGGCGCGCTGAATCTTGGTGAACATGCCGCATGATTTGTTTGCGGCTTGTTCATCTGGGCTTTGAGATGTTAGGGTTCCGGAATGAACCCGCGTATTTGCCGAACGTTGAGCACTGTCTGCTTCCAAGCAGGCATGCTTTCTATTATGCTTTCAATCTGGATCTGGTGGTTCCTAAACGGAAACGATGTCGAGCAGAAGGCGCATGCTGAGAGCTTCGGAATCTTTGTCGGGCTTTGGGCTCCGACCTTGTTAATCCTTTCGAATCGCTTTGATCGTTATGCGGACAAAGCACTACCACTGCCTGGTCTGAATGTTGAGTGAAGCTACAGCGCACGCTTTAGAAAGTGCAGTTCTTCTCTGAGTAACAGAATTGAGGGGATCTGTTCGGCGATTTGATAGGCCGGCCCTACCCGACCGCTGATGGAAAGCAGTCCTGCATGAACCGCACGTTGTCCTTGGGTGAGTGCGTTGACGTCTTTTACGTTATCCAAATGGACACGTAAGTTGGTGAGATCACCAAGCCGGTAAGCAGCTAGGGCACGAATAAAATGATCCTCTAGGCGTGTGGCCATGGTCGAGTCAGTGTGGGCTGTTTTTTCAATCGCAAGCTCGACTTCATCGCCTGAGAGGAGGTGCAAGTAGAGGGCGCGGTCTGCATATTGCCGATTGTCTGGACGGATTTCCAGCAGTCTGCTGGCAGCACTTAGGGTGGCGTTGGTATCACGGTCTCGGACGGCCATTTCCTGAACTTTTTCGATCATTTTGAGACGTGACTGAGGCTGGTGTTTAGCCAGTCCTTCATAGAAAAGAAGAGCGACCTCCCAAAGCCCAAGTTCTTCTGCGAGCGTGGCGGCGGCCATGGCTGTCGCCCCCTCGCGGCCATGACCTGTGGCTTCATAAACAATGTCCAGATGCTGTTTGGCACGCAGGTTTGCCGTATCTTGGAGGTGACGAGCAGCCCGGGCCCTCCAGAGGGCGGCTGAGGCAGATGAAATGGAAAGCCCGGCTGGACGTGCAAGGGTTTCGTCCAGTTCATTCCAACGCTGCAGGTCAGCCAATGCTTGAAGATAGGGCTGAATGAGGATCGCAGACTTCGTAAATACGTTGCCTTTTTGCAAGGAGACGACGCGTTGTGGCTCATGCTCACGGAGCAACCACTGCATGAGGATGAGCATCTCGGCCTCCGTCCGATCTGCCGCAGGGGCGGCTTCACGATTGAGGATTTCTTCACGTCTTTCTGGCTGCGTTTTCAGAATGGCTGACAGCACGCTGTAGCGTATGGCAGGAGATTTGTCAGGGTGCTCTTCCAATCGGGCAAAAAGGGTGTCGGTCTCCCTGCTGGTTAGTTCGTTGCTGCTTAGCGTTTCGATGGCGACCATGGCTGCTCTGTCTTTACCGGCGGACAGCTTCCAGATAACTTCCATGGCGCGTTCTTTGATTTCAGCAAAGCCGCCCGCCTGCAGATCAAGCATGGCTAAGCGGAGCTGACACATGGAGTCGTCTTTATCCATGGTCAGAGCTTGGCGCAGGGTCCTTTCAGCCAGCTGCGTCTGCCCCTGAATTCTCTGAATGTTGGCTAGGAGTTCCAGCGCTTGGCGTTTGCCTCGTGTCTCCGGACTGAGCTTTTCTAAGAGAGCAAGACTGCTGACCACATCGAGCTGCTGGACATAAATGGTCCCTGTTTTTAAAATGTCATCCTCCGTGGCTAAGCCCGAGGCGATGAGTCTCCGGTAGGCCAGGAGAACACTTTCACTATCAGCACCTGCGGCACTCAAAAGATCCGCCGTTAGTCTCAGAACAAGCGGATGATCGGTGCGCCAGGTGGCGGCTAAGGAAAGTGAAGTGTAGGCACTGGCCCACTCCTTGAGCTTCATTTCCTTTTGGGCCTTTTCCGCGTAGTGCCTAGCGATGTACGATCGCACTTTGAATACGGTGCTGGGACCCCAGAGCCAGTATGCCACTCCGAAGAGGAGCAGGATTCCCATGATCCAAGTCAGCCAAGGTTTCCGAGGCTTGGCGAGTAATTCTGGCGGGAGGTTATCAACGTTCATATAGGCGCTGATTAGGGGGCTGAGAGTTCCAACATGACGCGGAAGCCAATGTCAGGTGTGGCATTGCCCTCAGCGGTGTGACGGCGGGCAGAGGTAAGCAGCTGATCTTTATCAAAGCTCAGCCATGAGCCCCCACGAATGACCCGCTCTGTCTCTGCTCCTGGCCAAGCGTCGGCGCACCACTCAGAGACGTTTCCGCCTAGGCCTTGAATGCCGAGTTCATTGGCTGTTTCGCTCATGACTGGGGCGGTATAAGAATAACTATCCGTAAAGTTGGGTAGGCGCGGGGCATCTAGGTTCGTGCTCATGGCTGGTGGTGGGAAGGTGCCCTTGGTTGACCATGGGTAATGGGTTTTGTTGACGCCACTTTTCGCGGCCGCGTCAGCGCCAACTTCATCCTTTAAACCAGCCATCTCACTCCATTCAGCATCCGTTGGTAGGCGGTAGCTGGCCTCAGCGGGAATCAGTTTAAGGGTTCGATCTCGTTTGGTCAGCCATTCGCAGAAGTCGCGCGTATCGGTCCAGCTTAAGCCTGAGGCGGGGTGTGCACCACCCAGTAGGAAGGAGGGTTTTTTATCCCAGGAGCGATCGGTGCTCTTGAGCCAAGTTTCAAAGTCCTGCATGCGCACTTCCATCTTACCGGCAAGCTTTTTGTCTCCGAGTGGTACAAAGAGCATGCCCAAAGAGTTCTCAAATTCTTTGCCTGCGACCACAGGTTTGAGTTTACTAGGATCAGGAATCGTTGATGCGGCGTCGCCTCCGAGGAGTTTCTTTTTCATGGCTTCCATCTCAGCTTTGTCCACGCTGCCACCGGTGATCTGCTCGCGGCGCTCATTGCGGATCTTGGTTTTGATGGATTCTGCCATCGCAAG
The DNA here is from genome assembly GCA_027489965.1 of Verrucomicrobiaceae bacterium. Classification (GTDB taxonomy): domain Bacteria; phylum Verrucomicrobiota; class Verrucomicrobiia; order Verrucomicrobiales; family Verrucomicrobiaceae; genus Prosthecobacter. Next base: position 17,456 of record JAIXZA010000132.1, on the reverse strand, counting down.
GATCTGAGCACTGCGCTGTTTATCCTCAAAGACACAGCGGAAGCCGATGGTCGGCATTCTGAGTTCAGCCGGAACGCGGTAGGTATAGGCAGACGTCAGGCACTCAGCACGGAAGTAGGCCCAGCTACCGCCTCGTAGCACACCTTCCTGCTCGGCGCGGATTTCTGAGTCCCAACACCATTCCCAGACATTGCCAGCGATATCAAAAAGGCCATCCCCAGTCGGTGTGAATTGGCCGACGGGTGCGGTAAAAGGGAAGCCATCTTCATAACCCGCGATCTCGCCTTCCGCGAAGTTTCCCGCCTTGTGTGGCGGTGGCCAGCTCAGGCCCCAGGGAAAAGTGCGCTCATCCTGTACCTTTTCATCGACAGTGAGGTCCGGCTTGCGCGTTCGCGTTAGCACAACCGCAGCATCCCATTCATCTTGGGTCGGCAGACGGTAGGACTGAGCCACGTTGATGGATTTCGCCGCACGCTCCAGATCGGTGAGCCACGAGCAAAAAGCGCGCGCGTCTTGCAGAGTGATGCCGACAGCCGGATGATCCGCTCCCTGATCAAAGTGCGGTTTGTAGTCCCATTTGTAGCCGCTCTTTTGGATAAAGGCCTGCCATTGGCCTACCGTCGTTTCCTGAGTGGCAAAGAACACGCTGGATCCAGGCACCGTGACAAACTTCATGCCGAGACTGCTCGTGTATTCCTTGATTTCCTCAGGCTTTTGGGCACTGGCAAGAATCGCGGAAAGAAGGAATAGAAAAATGAGGCTGAGCGGACGCAGGTGCATGACAGGTAGAAGATCTCATATCTAGGCGGCTGATCCGTCAAAGGTCAAAAGATCTCAGCTTGAAACGAAACTTTGGATTGGGATTGAGGTCTCAGGTTATCCGGGTGTCACCGATTGAGGTAGATGCATACGTGATAGCAGCTGATTTTTGACCAATTTTTGCCCGTCCATGTTTCTGCCTTCACGGCTTGAAAATTAAGGCAAAAGCATGGAGGTTTCCTTTCATCCAGCCATGGGGGCAGGTTCCACTTTCTTTTTAACCGCTAATGAACGCTGATAGCCGCTAATGGTTAAAGCTGAAGTGTCCAATCCGATCTTGATGAGTAAGGCATGAAGACAGGGAATGAGCGTTTAGGATCTGGGCAATATGTGCTCTGGCGCAGGGAGCAGCGCTTTGAACCCTCCACGGCCAGCACGCTGCCTTTAGGCGATGGGTCAGCGTTTGTTTGGCACCCAAGCAACGATGCGCAAGGGGCCGCCGCTGCCGTTTTTGATTTTCATGGGTAGCGCTAGCACGAAGGCTCCAGTGGTCGGGAGTTGGTCCAGCGCGGTTACGTTTTCAAAGGCGGGGATGTTCTGACCTAAAAGGATTTGATGGCTCTCGAACAAGCTGGACTGGCCATAATCAATGCTGGCGGTGTCGAGGCCAATGGCTTTAATTGGGCGATTGGCGATGAGCCAGCGTGCTGCGTCGGGATGCAAGCCGGGGAAATGCAGTTTGGGCACTGCTTCAGCGCTGCGTTGGTCGGTGCCGAGGTAGGATTTGGCTTCGGGCCAGAAGCGCGAGAAATCGGTGCGCAGCAGTACGATGGCGCCCTGAGGGATAAGGCCATGTTGTTTTTCCCAAGCTTCGAAATCGGCCACGGTGACCTGATAATCGGCGTTTTGAGAGGCTTTGGCGGAGACATCGATCACCACGGCGGTGCCAATGAGTTGCTCAATGGGAAGTTGATCCACGGTCTGACCTTTTTCAGCAAAATGGATCGGTGCATCGATATGTGTGCCGCCGTGCTCGGAGGCGCGATAGCGGTTCGCCGCGTAAAAGTAGCCACGGTCAGTGAAGGCACGGGATTCGACCTCAAGTTGGAAGCGTTGTGCGGTCGGCCAGTAGAGTGAATCGGCGGAAAATTCGTGAGTGAGATCGATCCATGAACCTCCAACAAAGGGGGCGCTGCTGGTCGCCTGTGGGGCAGCCTTAGCTGCGTCTAGGAGCCAAGAGAATACAACGACGGCGAGTAAAAGAAGAGGAAACAGAATCGCTTTCATCCTCACGTCGTAGCGGAATCCGTCATGTCCTGCAACGGCACGTTAGGGGTAACCAGTGCACGATCACAGAGAGCTCTTGGGTTAGCCTGTGACAGGCTGAACCTGTTTTTATTCTTGCTTCTTCTGAGAGAGGTCGAGGCTATGCGAGGGAAGTAGGAATGCCCTTGGCGTACGCAGGGCTTAACTGACGATTTTTTTCACGAAGCAGGCTTTTAAACCAATGGCAAGGCCGTCCATTTTGCAGGAAATCTCATGATCGCCATCGACCAGTCGGATTGGTTTTGATTTGGTTCCCACCTTTAGAACTTGCGAGGTGCCGTTGAGTTTGAGATCCTTGATCATGGCCACGATGTCTCCGTCTGCCAGCACGGCTCCGTAGGCATCCTTGACCACTCGCTTCGCTTCTGGGGCATCGGGTTCCGCCTCTGGCGACCACTCATGTCCGCAGGTCAGGCATTCGAGGTGATCGCCCTGATTCAAAAGTTCCGTCATCTCACATAGGGGGCAGGTTGTTTGGCTCATCGTACAATCCATAGACCGATACCCACAGCCAACAAGGCTTATTCAGGTGGAGATGAAGTTGCGGCTCAAATAATTCTGGGAGGTTGAGCGGTGGGCTGTGTTGAGCCCAGTCAAGGGTGAAGCCGAAAAGTAATAAAAAGCCCAGCATTGCTGCTGGGCTTCCGAGATTGGGCGTTAGCTGGCCGGATTAGGCTTTGGCGATCGAGGTGATCTTGCCGTGTTCGCTGTCCACTTTGACGTTTTTACCGACCAGGGAGGCAGCTTCATCAGCGCCTTTGGCGGTAGGGGTCAGGGTAAGGGATGCGGACTTGCCGTCCTTACCTTCAACGACAACTTTCTTGGTGGCTGCGTCGAACTCTTTCAACTTACCTTCGTTGGTGACGACCTTACCGCAGCCTGCGTAAGCGGAGCCGAGAGCGATGGTGGTGATGGCGAGGATGGCGAGTGCTTTCTTCATGGTATCGATGTGTTTGATGGATTAGGGCAACAATTAGCGTTGCTCTCTACAGAACGATTGTTCATAAACATTCGTTACAAACAAGACTTATTTTTTTTCATGCGTTTTCTTCTTCACCTAACTTGGTTCGGTCTGCCTCTCTTTTGCCAGGCTCATGCCGTGCCGGACATACCCGTGAGGACGTATTTCACTCAGGATGGCAGTTGCCAAGTAGTGGTGGAGGTGGACCCGCGCTGCTTTTCGGCTGATCCCAATACAGCGGCATCTCTCATGAGGCCGATCCTGCCAACGCTGAGTGAGGCGAGGAAGACGGAACTGCGCACCAAGGCCGCAGAGTTGGTGAAGCGGTATGTGGAGTTCTTTTTCGATACGGCAGGGCAGGTGGTGCCGAGTTTTGCCTTTGAGTTTACGGGTCATGATCGCGCGCCATTGCTCATTGATGAAGATGTGGTCGTGCTGACGGGGACTTGGACCAGTCGGGTGCCAAAGGGAGCCAAGTCCTGGCGCATCCGTGCGACAAAGGAGACGCCTCTGGCGGTGGTCTTTCGCAATTTCATGGAGGGGATCGAGAATCCCAAATTCTCGGTGCTTTTCCCTGACGAGACGAGTTTTCCTTTTGAACTTAACAAGCCAGCCGAACCACTGCACGATGTCGTTTTTGGTTCCTGCCTGAATGTGACGGATCATCCGTTGCTGAATCGTACGCTGACGCTGCCAATGGATCTTTTTCTGTTCATGGGAGACAATATTTATGCAGACACGACGGACATGGGAGTGATGCGGGAGAAGTACAAGGCTCTGAGCCAAAGCACTTTTTATCAAGGTTTGCGGAGCAAGGCGCCCATTCTGGCCACTTGGGATGATCATGACATGGGATTGAATGATGGGGGCGCGGATTATTCCATGCGACCACAGGCCCAAAAAGAGTTTTGGGATTGGCTGAAGGAGCCCACGGATTCGAAGCTCAGGAACCAAGAGGGCGTGTATCAGGCCCGTGTCTTTGGGCCGGAAGGCAAACGCACCCAAGTCATCATGCTGGATACGCGCTACTTTCGCAGTCCGCTGAAACGGGTGCCCAAGGAGCAGGGCGCAGCGGGGGGAAGTGCCATTCCGACGGATGATCTTTCCGCCACCATGCTCGGTGCGGCTCAGTGGGCTTGGCTTGAAAAGACGCTTAAGCAGCCTGCTGATCTTCGGCTTATCGTCAGCAGCATCCAGTTTGCGGCAGAAGCTTCGGGCAGTGAGAGCTGGGCCAATTTCCCGCATGAGCAGAAGCGACTGATTGAGCTGATTCGCAGCACTGGGGCTCAGGGGGTGCTCTTCCTGAGTGGAGATCGGCATTGGTGTGAGATGTCCTGCTTGCGTGAATGGGTGCCTTATCCGCTCTACGACCTGACTGCCAGTTCGATGACGCAGGTGCATCAGCGTGGCACGCCGACGCCGAATAAGAATCGTCTGCTGCCCAAAACCTATCATCAGCCGAATGTAGGCACGTTGAGTATTGGCTGGGATCAACCTGGGGTGCCTCTGACATTGCGTCTTCTGGATGTGGATGGTCAGACGCAGATCGAGCAGACGATTCAACTGACCGATTTGAGGTGACAGAATTCACTGTCGCCACAATCAGACACAGACTTTTCTGAATACGGCACGGCAAATGTGCGTAACTGTAAATCATGTCTTTTCGACTTTCTGCGTTCACGTTGATTCTGCTAGCCGCCTCCAGTGGGCAGGCCTTGATGGCTGCTGGTAAGGTGCAATTCAATCGGGATGTGCGCCCTATTTTATCGGACAAATGTTTTCACTGTCACGGTCCCGATAGCAAGAAGAGGGAAGGTGATTTACGATTGGATGAGCGAGCTGCCGCTGTCAAAGATGGACACATCACGCCGGGTCAGCCGGAGAAGAGTCTGATCATGGAGCGAATCCACTCTCATGATGCAGATGACCAGATGCCACCCCCAGAGTCAAAGCTGGGATCACTGAGCCCTGCTGAGATCGAAACCCTGACCCAATGGATCAAGGAGGGAGCCGAATATGAGGCGCATTGGAGCTTCATTTCACTGAAGGCAGATGCAGCTACGGACACAAACATTGATAAGATCATGGATGCTGCCTTGAGCGAGCGTGGCTTAAAACTTCAGCCAGAGGCCGAAGCTGGCGCGCTGCTGCGTCGATTGAATTTTGATCTGACGGGATTGCCTCCAAAACCAGCGGACGTATTGGCCTTTTCCAAGGAACGATACGAACAGACGGTGGATCAACTCCTGGCCTCGCCTCAGTATGGCGAGCGGATGGCGGTGGATTGGCTGGATAGCGCGCGCTATGCCGACAGTTATGGCTTTCAGGTGGATCGGGATCGGGATGTCTGGGCTTGGCGAGATTGGGTGGTGAAGGCTTTTAATGAGAACCTACCTTATGACAAGTTCATCACCTGGCAACTCGCTGGCGACATGCTGCCGAATCCGACAGATGAGCGGGTTTTGGCGACTGCCTTCAATCGTCTGCATCAGCAAGAAGGCGAAGGCGGCAGTATTGAGGAAGAGTATCGCGTGGAATACATCGCCGATCGGGTGCAGACGGTGGCTACAGCTTTTCTCGGTCTGACCTTTGAGTGCTCCCGCTGCCATGATCACAAGTATGATCCGATCACCCAAAAGGAGTATTATGGCTTGTTTTCGATGCTGCAAAACATTGACGAAGCTGGTCTCTACTCCTTTTTCACACCGTCACCTCCGACCCCTGCGATGGCGATGATGGATCAGCCCGCCAAGGACAAACTGGCCATGATGCAGGGACAGCTCAAGCAACTGGAAGCCATCAAAGCTGAGCCAGGCATGGTAAAGCCAAACGATTTAAAGCTGGCTGCAACACTGGATCACCCCATCGCTCATTTCACCTTTGATGAGTTGAAAGGGAACAAGCTGGCTGACACGCTGCATCCTAACTTACCACCATCTGCGGGCGCGCCAAAAGCAGCGCCAGAAGTCAAGGAAACCGCCCAGCCAAAAGTGCCAGGCAAAAAGAAGAAGGTCGAATCAGGCGCTCCGAAAGATCCAGCCGCGATCCTCAAAGGTGAAAATAAGCTCGTGGCCGGGAAGTTTGGTCAAGCGATTCAGTTTACTGGGGATGATGCCGTGGACACGCCGCTGGGGAACTTTCAGCGTGAAGATCCTTTTAGTTTGTCTCTTTGGATTCAGACCCCCGATGTGAAGGAGCGCGCCGTAGTGCTGCATCGCTCGCAAGCTTGGACCGATGCGGCGAGTCGTGGGTATGAACTTTTGATTGAGGAAGGAAAATTGAAATGGTCTCTGATCCACTTTTGGCCGGGCAATGCGATCAGCATTCGTACCCAGGCCAATCTGCCATTGAAACAATGGGTGCATGTGGTCGTGACCTATGATGGCAGTAGCACAGCCAAGGGACTGAAAATCTTTCTGGATGATCAACTAAGTCAAACAGACATGATCAAAGATGCTCTCACCAAAACCATCGCTGGTGGTGGCCATGACAACATCAGTCTTGGGGAACGCATGCGTGACAAAGGTTTCAAAGGTGGCCTGATTGATGATCTGCGCGTTTATGATCGTGATGTCTCTGAGACACTGGATCAAGAGTTGGCGGAAGGCCTGAAAACCGTGCGTAGCAGACTCTATGCACATCAGGATGCCCAAAAGGAGATCATGGTCATGAAAGAATTGCCGATGCCCAAGAAAGCTTATCTTTTGACACGTGGAGAATACGATAAGCGCACCGAAGAAGTGGGGCCTGTGACACCTGCTTTCCTTTCACCTTTCCCCAAGGGCGCACCTTTGAATCGTCTGGGCTACTCGCAGTGGTTGACGGCTCCGAATCACCCACTGACTGCTCGAGTGACCGTGAATCGGATTTGGCAAAGTTTGTTTGGTCGTGGTCTGGTGAAGACGGCTGAAGACTTCGGCAGTCAGGGCGAGAAACCGCTTTATCCCGAATTGATCGACTATTTGGCCATGAAGTTTATCCAGAGCGGTTGGAACGTGAAGGCGCTGGTGAAGGAGATCGTCATGAGTCGAGTCTATCGTCAGCAAAGTATCGCTGAGGCTAAGATCATGGCTGACGATCCCGAAAATCAATGGCTGGCACGTGGGCCGAGGTTCCGTCTGCCGGCTGAGATGATTCGTGACAACGCGCTAGCGGCATCTGGTTTGCTCAAGTTAACGGTGGGAGGTCCTCCGGTTTATCCTTACGAGATGAAAGAGGCCTTTAAGCCTGTGGAGCCGGGCGCTGGAGATGCGGTCTATCGTCGCAGTCTTTACACGCATTGGCGGCGCACCAGCCCACCGCCTGCCATGGTGGCTTTTGATGCGCCAAGACGCGCCGTTTGTGCCTCCAAGCGCGAGCGAACGGACTCGCCCCTGCAAGCCCTGATCCTCCTCAATGGAGTTCAGTATGTGGAAGCAGCGCGCGTGCTGGGTGAAACCCTTCATCAGGAGGGCAAGGGCGATTTGGCAAAGATGATCGAGCTCGGCTTTCTGCGCTGCCTTTCACGCCAGCCTGATGAGCGTGAGAAGCAAATTTGCACGCAGCTCTATCAGGAGCAGTTAGCGCATTTTAAAACCGTGCCTCAGGAAGCAGAAGAACTGCTCAAAGTAGGGGCCGCCAAACGAAATGCACAGCTCCCGCTGCCAGAAGCGGCCGCTGCGACCGTGCTGGCCCAGGCCCTTCTCAATCACGATGCCTGCGTGGTGAAACGCTAACCGATCTACTTTCATGAATCCGATGAATCCTCTTCTGAACCGTCGCACGTTGCTGAATCGCTTTGGCATGGGCCTGGGTGGTCTGGCGCTGAATGAAATGCTGGCTCAGGAAAGCCAAGCGGCAGCCTCCCCTGTGGATCGTGGTGTGCTGGGCTCTACTCACTGGCAGCCGAAGGCTAAGCGCATCATTTACCTGTTCATGTCGGGTGGTCCTTCGCATTTGGATCTCTTTGATTACAAGCCGCTGCTGAATAAACGAAACGGTGAGCAATTGCCCGACTCCGTGCGTGGCACTCAGCGACTGACGGGGATGTCTGGGAATCAGGCCTCGATTCCGATGGTGGGATCGCCCTTCAAATTTACCCAGCATGGTCAATCGGGCGCTTGGTTCAGTGAAATGCTGCCGCATACCGCCAGCATCGCGGATGATATTTGTGTGGCTAGATCCATGTTCACAGAATCGATCAATCACGGTCCAGGCGTGACCTTTTTCCAGACGGGCTCACAGATTGCTGGCCGTCCAAGCATGGGGTCTTGGTTAAGCTACGGCTTAGGCGCGGAGAACGCCAATTTGCCCTCATTCACAGTGCTCATCACCAAAGGCAAAAGTGGTCAGCCGTTGGGTTCGCATCTCTGGGGAAGTGGTTTTTTGCCCACCAAGCATCAGGGCGTACTTTTCCGTGCTGCCAAAGATCCCGTGCTTTATCTTGGCAATCCAGCAGGCGTGAGTGCGGACAGTCGGAGGTTGATGTTGGATCGCTTGAAGGAACTGCATGAGCATCAATATGCCGGCACACCCGATGCTGAAATTACCAGTCGCATCGATCACTATGAGATGGCTTACCGCATGCAGTCGAGTATCCCAGAGGTGGCTGATCTGAGTGATGAACCCCAGCATGTGTTGGATAGTTATGGGCCTGATGTGAGGACGCCTGGCAGCTTTGCTGCGAACTGCCTGCAAGCGCGGCGACTCGCGGAAAAAGGCGTGCGTTTCATCCAGCTGTATCATCAGGACTGGGATCATCATGGTGGCCTTCCTGGGGCCATCCCGAGACTGTGCAAGGAAACGGATCAGGCCTCAGCCGCGCTGGTTAAGGATCTGAAACAGCGTGGTATGCTCGATGATACCCTCGTCGTCTGGGGCGGGGAGTTAGGACGTACCGCTTATTGTCAGGGAAAAATAAGTGCCAACTTTGGTCGCGATCATCATCCGCGCTGTTTCAGCGCCTGGTTTGCCGGTGGCGGAATCAAAGCAGGCAGCGTGTATGGTGAGACTGACGATTTTGGCTATAACACGGTCAAAGATGGCCTGCACATCCATGACTTTCACGCCACGCTGATGCATCTGCTAGGGATCGATCACGAACGCCTAACCTACAAGTTTCAAGGTCGTCGCTATCGACTTACCGACGTTCATGGGCACGTCGCGAAGGGCCTCTTAGCCTGATCACTTCCGACCGACGTAAACAAAGGCTGGCGGTACATTGGCCCACACCACGCGGCTGGTTTCCACGCCGGGCAGCTTTTGGTGCAGCAACTCACGGAAGCGCTGGCCGCTAGGCATGCGATGAAAGCCATAGTAGGCAAAGGTGGCAAAGCGCCCGCTTGGAGCCAGATGCGGTAATACATTGCCCAAGATGGACTCTTGAAGTGAGCGTGGGAAGGCGGTCCAGGGTAAGCCGCTAATAATCACATCGATGGGTTCGCGGTCCTTGAGATACGCCGCAAAGTCAAACTCTTGAGCGCCTGCCACCTCAAAAGACATATCCGTGAAGCGTTGGCGGAGCTGATTGGCAAAGGTGGTATTGATCTCGATGCCAAGATAAGAACTGTCTTTGGATCGCGAATCCTGAATGGCCGTGGTCAGGGCACCTGTGCCCGGGCCTAGCTCTAAGATGTGACGAGCTTTCGAGATTTCAGCGGACTCCATCATGCGCTCAGCCAGCGCAGGGCTAGAGGGGGCCACAGCGCCTACGGTCTTCCAGTTGCGAGAGAATTCTTTGAAAAAGGTGACGGCTGACATGAAGTCTTTAAACTAAGTGAATATTATTAGCTGGCAAGCTTCGGTGTTTTTGAACATTTCAGCACAAATGATTGCCAAATTGGCCTGATTGTTTCTTTCTTCTGTGTTCGTTGATTGTCATGTTGATCCCTCGTCTCTTCATCTTTTTTATCTTGGTGTGCCTGATAAGCAGTTGCCAGTCCACGGGTAGTTATAAAATCACTTTAAAAGATGGGCGTGAGTATCTTTGCAAAGGTTCTCCTGATTTCGTGGGTAAAACAGGATACTACCGCTACCGCACCTTTCAGGACCGCGACGCCATGTTGAGAGCGGATGAAGTGCTCATGATCGAAGAACAAGGCTCTTGAGACATGATGGACGTTTCCCCTCTTGCGGCTAAGCCGCCGCTGGTCTTAGCCTCACAATCCCCGCGTCGGGTCGAGTTGATGACTGAGGCTGGTTTTGCCTTTGAGATCGTTTTGCCTGAAGTTGAGGAGTCCCACGACGCTAGTTTAACGCCTGAGGCTTTAACCGTCGAAAATGCTCGCCGAAAAGCCGTCGCTGGTGCGCAAATGCGGCCAGACGCTTTGGTGATCGGTGCCGATACCCTCGTCTATGTCGATGGTATCCCGCTGGGGAAACCGAAGGACATGGAGGAAGCTTTGCAGATGCTGCGGCAGCTCTCCGGTCGTGCCCATGAAGTCTGCACTGGTGTCTATCTGGCCCATTCTGGGGGTGCGCAGGGCAGGGGACTTCACGGTATCACCCACGTCATTTTTCAGGCGCTGACGGATGATCAAATCCGCGCCTATCACACTAAAGTCAACCCTTTGGACAAAGCCGGTGCCTACGGCATCCAGGAATGTGGGGAAATGATCCTGAGCAACTATGATGGTTCATGGACCAATGTTATGGGCCTGCCCATGGAGCTACTGAAAGAGGCCTTGGCCGAGTTTGGGCATGTGGCTTGAGTTTGACCTCACTCAGCGCTGCGCACGGCATCGAGTGTCAGCTGCCACTGCTCTTCCCCACGCCAGGAGTTACGCTGCACACGCATGGCCACGTCCCAGGGTGGTTTGGGTAGGTTTTGCAGGGGGGCATTGAACCAGCGGGCTTCCATGCTGGCCCCATCTTGGGAGAGCATCACCCGCAGATGCTTTTCCTTCATCAGTCGGCCCGGAAGTCTTGGCGTGACACGTTTGCAGAGAAAGATCGGTTCTGAGTTCCGTTGGCCAAAGGGCTCCATGAGTCGGAAGTTCTGAAGGAAGTCGATGCCCAGATCACTGAGCTTCACCTCAGCATCCAGCTCTAACACGGCGGTCAGATTTTCATCCGTCAGCGCCTTGCGTGCGGCTTCACAGAAGGTAGTTCGGAAGATCTCTAAATTCGCCTCACTCACAGAGACACCCGCAGCCATGGCATGGCCGCCGCCACGCAGGATGTGCTCACGACAGATATCGATTGCCTCCACCAAAGAAAATCCGGGAATGCTACGGCCGCTGCCTTTGCCGATGCCGTTCTCATCAAAGGAAAACAGGATGGTGGGTCGGTTCACCAGGCGTGATAACCGGGACGCGACGATACCAACCACGCCGGGATGCCAGTTCCGTGAGCCCAGAACCACGGCATGATGCTGTTCCATACTGCCCATGGCCAGCAGCATCTCTTCAGCCTCATTGTAAACGGCTAGTTCCACTGCCTGCCGGTCGCGGTTGTGATTTTCCAGCAAGGCTGCGTATTCGGCGGCCATGATCGGATCATCGGCGAGTAGGAGTTGCAGGGAAGTGAAGGCCGTATCCAAGCGGCCGGCTGCATTGAGACGCGGCCCGAGTCGGAAACCGACATGGTGAGTCTGAATGAAGCCCTCCACACCCGCCGTGAGCTTGAGGGCTTTTAATCCGATGCGCTGAGTCTGTGCCAATGCCTCCAGGCCGCGACGGACTAGTAGTCGATTTTCATCAATCAAAGGAACCAAATCAGCGACGGTACCTAAAGCCACCAGATCCAGCGTTTCCTTGAGATCAAAGCCCTCAACTCGGCGTGTCTTCATCAGTGCATGGGCGACTTTAAAGACCAGGCCTGCCGTGCAAAAATAGTGATACTCCGTGCCCAACTTTGGGTTCACGATGGCCACGCAGGGCGGTCGGCCTTCAGGTGCCAGTTCATGGTGATCAATGATCACGCAGTCAACGCCCTGCTCACGCAGCCAGGTCAGTTCTTTGATCGAAGTTGTCCCGCAATCCAGTGCCAGCAGCAGGTCTGGCTTGCCAAACTCCTCAAACAATCGGGCAAAGCCATCCAAACTCAGTCCGTAACCCTCATCCATGCGGGAAGGCAGAAACAGATGCGGTTTTACTCCGTAGGCTCGCAGCGTCAGGCACATGAGTGACATCGACGTCACGCCATCCACATCGTAGTCACCATAGAGCGCCACCTTCTGGCCCTGATCCACCGCTTTTAAGATGCGCTCGACCGCCTGGGGCATCTCGGGTAGCACCAGAGGATCACCCAGACTTGCCAGCTTCGGCACAAGGAATTCGCGGATTTGTGTCGCCGTCGTGAAACCACGCTGGGAAAGCAGGACCGCTAAAATAGGGTGCAGACCAGATTCTGAGGCCACGTCCGCCGCGCACGCAGGCACAGGCTTCAGCAGCCAGCGCGGAGGGCGGGTGTTTGGGAGTGGAATTTCAGAAGTTAAGGCCATGATCAGTGTGCAACCTCCTTGTATGCAGCACATGCGTAGGCTAGTCAAAGCATCCCTATCATTCATGGCCTTCTCTTCCACATCTTCTTTCTCGGGACGCCTCTGGTTAGCCGGCATGGGCCTCTTTTTAGCCCTGGCAGGAATCGTCTTTACCTGGGTACTCTACACCGCCTGGCAGCGCGCCGAGGAAACCCGCCGCTGGACCCCAACACCCTGTCGAATCACCTCGAGCCGCCTAGCCAAGGAGCAGCCCACCCCCAATTCAAACCCTGCCTACCGGGCTGAAGTGCGCTACATTTATACCTTTGCTGGCATTCCTATGACTGGCAGCCTCATCAAGCGAGTCAACTCCCCCACTCAGCATGAAGAGGTCGCGAGAAAAAAATTATCGGACTACCCAGTTGGCACCGAGCTCATCTGCTACGTCAATCCCACCAAGCCAGATCAGGCCGTGTTAAAACACGACACCCGCGCAGCGCTTTATTCGATTTGGTTCCCTGGGCTCTTTGTGGTCGGTGGACTGGGGATGGTCTGGAATGCGTTCAGAAAAAAGACCGAATGAGGTTCCCACTCGGCAGTCGGGCTTGGTCATTCTTTATTCATTCCCAGCTCTGCCCGCACCTTTTTCGTCAAACTCGCCACCACCAGCGCATATGAATGGTCGATGAGCTCCTGGATCAATTTTGTCTGCACACGGCCCCCTAGAGTTACCGTGTTCCAGTGGCGCTTATTCATGTGAAAGCCTGGCTGGATCTCCTCATAGCGGTCCCGCAGTTCCTCCGCCCGCTCAGGATCGCACTTCAGGTTCACCGAATGTGGAAACTCATCCGGTGTTGCCAAAGCAAACATCTTCCCTCCTACTTTATAAACCAGCACATCCGGCCCAAACGGCACCGTCTCTTCCACCATCGGCAGGGATAGGCAATACGCACAAAAATCAGCGAGAGTCATGGGGTTGTTTTGACATGAAGAGGGGTTGAGGGAAAGTTCAAAATCCGTCTTTGTCTCCTTTGTGGCTTGGCATCATAGCTTGCTGTAAAATGGGCTTGATCCTTTTTCTGCTGCTCATCAGAAATCAGCAGGTTTGGCCGATTTAGCCAAGTTTTTTGAGGCGTTTGATAGCCATCAAATGAGCAGCGGCACTGAGCATGGTTCCAATGGCTGCAAGGGCCATCAGGAAGGGGGAAACGGCTTTCATCCGTAAAGCATTAAGTCCAACAACTCGGATATCAAGCAATGCATATGGACTAAACTCATGAATCCAGTTTTAAACGTCAATGGAATGATCTTCATGAGGAAATTTTTGCTGCTTGCTGTGATGCGGGCATGATGGCATGGAATCCACTTCCAGCCCCTGGCCCTCCGCCTCATGTTTTTCTTTACCCCACGCTATCTCAAGCAAGCCAAACTCCTGCACAAGGGAGTCACTCGGTTCATCGACTACAAGCGCGATCTTTTGCCAAAGGAAAAGCTCGATGAGATCACCTCGCTCCGCAGCACTCTGGAGGACGCGATGAAGGCTCGGGACCGTGAGCGTATCAAGACGCTGAATGAGCAGCTCAATAAGGTCTGTGAGAATGCGCTGCCAAATGCTGGGACCAGTGAGATTTCAGACAATGTGGAGGTGTTCTTTGTCGCTATCGTCATTGCTCTGGGCATTCGCGGCTACATCGCCCAGCCTTTCCAAATCCCCACGGGTTCTATGCAGCCGACACTCAATGGCATCACGGCTGAGGCGACTGCCCAAGATCCGTCTCCAGGTGTCGTTGGTTGGCTGGGGTCGTTTCTCACCAGCACACGCTACATCCATGTGGTCTCAGATCATGAGGGGCGTCTGCGTCAGCGTGATCCGCTAACAGAGCATCGCTTTGCGATCTTCATGCCTTACTGCGTTCTGCATTTTGAAGATGGCCACGAGATAACCATCAAGTCACCCAAAACTCAGCTCATGAATGAGTTGCAGCTCTTTAGTCATCTCAATGCTAAGCCGGTGTTGACTGGGCGTGATACGCCAGATCGCCGCTACATGGCTGATCTGCCGGGTGGACTCACTGTTCGCAAGGGGCAGTTGCTGGCAAGTGGCATCGTTCACAATGGGGATCATGTGCTGGTGGATAAGCTCAGCTATCACTTCCGCACGCCGACGCGTGGAGAAGTCTTTGTGTTTACCACGAACCACATTCGCGGCATCAACGTTCCCGCAGAACAAGGGTCTCAGCACTACATCAAGCGTCTTGCAGGCGTGCCAGGAGATCAGTTGGAAGTCGTGGCACCTAGGCTTATGCATAACGGCAAAGAGGCTGAGGAGCCTGGCTTCAAACGCGTGATGCAGGGCAGCTATGAGGCTCCTGTGGACGGTTATCGTGGTTACGCGGATGCCAATTCGGTCGGTGGCGGGATTAATAAAATCGATCTCGGTGACGAGCAATACTTTGCCATGGGAGACAATAGCTACAATAGCAGTGACTCACGCGTCTGGGGGGCTGTTCCTGAGCGCAATATCGTCGGAACTGCCTTGGTCTGTTACTGGCCTTTGACCAAGCATTGGGGCTGGATCAGGTAAGAGTCACTTTACTCTACTTTCGCGGATCATTCCCGCGCCACACCTCCACCGTGACGAGCAGGCTACGCCACGCTCATCCTACGTTCACTCCAGCACGGCCTCGATTACGTCGCCACCTGTGGGTTCGACGAGTTGGCTTTTGACCAGATCAAACGAGGTGCCGTGCTGATAGGGCTGGATATAGAGTTTTTGTTTCCGGCGGAGAAGGTTTTCCTTTACCGTCATGACTTGTTGGAAGTCCACCCGGTCCTGAAAGTCGGAGAACCAATAAAGCGCATCGGCTTGGCGGACTTGCTCACTCAGTAAGGCAGTCCAGGTATAGCCAGTGCCGACATAATGAATGAACCAAGTTTGCTGACGTTTAGCCAAGAGGCGGAAAATGCTTTCGCCTTGAATCACGTCACTGGGCTTAAACTTGAATTTTCGGGCTTCATCCAAGGGCGACATGCCCCCCATTCGCCAGAATTTTTCAAATTCAGTTCCTGAAGTCCGGAAAAGTTCTTCCCCATCCAGGCCCTTCGGCGGTGGCTTTTCCAGACCACAGCCGGGGAAAAGGATCACAATGCTGCCCTTGGCCACTTTATCGAGTTCTGCGATGACTTGCGGTAGATAAGGGGCCATGGAGCTGGAGACGTCCAATACCAGCGCCAGCCTCTTGGCTTTGATCTCGCGTCCAAACATGGACAATGGCTGAAACACCATGCCGCCTTGGGCACCCAATCCCATGCTTTTGCCAAAGCCTCCACCTGCGCCACCGAGCCCCCCCATTTTAGCGCTAGAAAGCAGATCGCTGGATTGTGGTAGATCCATCAAATCTGGCGCTTCGTCTGGCAGAATGATTTCGGAGATGGAGTTCACCGCTATCTTGCGCATCGGCACAGGCTTATTCAGCCAGGTCTTTTTCTTTTGCTGAATCTTATGGTCCAGCTCCTGTGACGCAGCCGCGCCCTGCTGGCTGCCTCCTGGTAGGAAGTCCACCTGCTCGTCTAGTAGACCCTGATTGACGACAAGGAAACCGCCGCCGCCAATGATGATGCAGTGGATGGCCACGCTGATGGCAAGGGAGCGCCCTCCCCATTTTTCCCATTTCTCACGAAGTGCGGTTTTGATTTTGGCGTCCGGGGCTATTTCGGGCTTGTCGCTGGGAGCTTCTGATTTTTCAGCGGAAGCCTGGCTTTCGTCGGTTGGTATGGGTTTAGATTCAGCCTTTGAGGTCGTGCCCTTGCTTTCAGGTTGAAGCGTTTGTTCCTCGGCTGCTGATTCCTCTGCTGCCATGGTTGAGGCAGCGCTCGTGGCGATTGTTGGAACCATGAACACCTGAGTGACGATGCCTGATTCAGGTTCACTCACGGGTGGCGCCTGGCGTCGAATGACAGAGCGCTTTTTACTCGAAATGTCACTTCGCGTCTCGACTTCGACGGGTGTGGTGATGAGCGGTTTTGCCTCGGCCATTTGCATGGGGGGCAGGGTGGCTGAAGGGGAGTCTGGATCTAGATCCAACAGCTCTGCCCAGTCGTCGTGCAGAGTAGGAGAAGCCTGAGGTTCTTCTTTTGGAATAACAACGGGCTCTATCGTTGATTCAGCGCTGATCTTGGCACGGCGTTTTTCTGCAATCTGTTGCCAGAGTGCAGCTTTGGCCTGCTTAGCAGCATCGGCTCCACCATCGGCTGTGGGCAGATGGTTATAATCTTCGGGCTGATCGTCTTCAGGCATGTCAAAAAGTAACGGGCGTAGGAACTGAATCCATAGGGCAGCTAGCTGGTTTTGCTAGAATTTCAGCATTTAAATGTGCCATGGAGTGGGCATTAGCTCCGATCAACGCACCATCAGGGTGGCCAGTCCCAAAAAGACACCCATGCTGACGACGTCTGTCGCTGTGGTGAGGAAGATGCTGGAGGCGGTGGCCGGGTCTGCTCCCAGTCGGCGTAGGGTGAGGGGGATTAGAGCGCCGCAAAGTCCGCTGGTGACACAACTGGCGATCATGGATAACCAAACAACCAGTCCTAAAGTGAAGGCATTCGGATTTCCCTGAAATCGGGCATAGACATACATCCCTAAAGCCGCACTTAGTCCGACCAAAAAGCCATTCAGTAAGCCAAGCATGCCTTCTTTGAAGACGAGACGTCGTGAATCACCGTGATCGACTTCTCCCATGGTCATGCCTCTGAGCGCCACGGCAAGAGCCTGACAGCCGGTGTTTCCCGATTGCCCAGCGAGGACTGGTAAAAAGGCAGCCAGCAAGACAACCCGCTCCAAGGTGTGCTCAAAAAGTCCCACAACTGCAGCAGCAATGAAGGCCGTGAGTAAGTTGATCTGAAGCCAAGAATGGCGGAATTTCAGGCTCGTAAGGATCGGTGTACTGAGTCGCTCTTCTTTTTCCACCCCCATCATCGTTCCTGCCTGGGCGCTGATCTCGATGGCCTGCT
>JAIXZA010000050.1 GCA_027489965.1 Verrucomicrobiaceae bacterium | reverse complement strand
TCAGCACCTGTGCCGAGGTGATGCTCATAAAGAAAATGAGCAGCACCAAAAGCACATCAATCATTGGAGCAATTTGAAACTCCGGTTCGCCGTCTCCGCCGCCGCCTCCTCCGCCCATAGTGGTGTTAGTTTAGGGGTTAATGAAAATAGAATGTTGGGAACAGTTCTGGCTTATGCCGCGGCTGCTTCACCACCGTTCACCCAGTTTGGAAGAGCTGCAAAGAACTCTTCTTCACCGACATGAGCGTCTTTCAGATGGCTGTAAGGCATCTTACGGAACAGAGCGCCAATGACTTCCTGGAGACCACTCATGGAAACCTGGAGGCGATTGCGGAGGAAGTAGAAGAACATGAACGCAGGAACAGCGATGAAGAGACCGGAGGCGGTAGCGATGAGAACCTCACCGATAGCTCCAGAGAGCTTGGACGGATCACCCACGCCGCTGGTTCCGAGAGTGGCGAAAGCGCTCATCATCCCTGTCACAGTTCCGGTCAGACCGATCATCGGTGTACAAACCCCGATAACGGAAAGGTAGTTAATGCGGGTCGTGATGGTGGAGTTGACTTTGTTAAGCTCAGTGAAGAGGGCGTTTTCGACCGCATCTTCGCCATCACCGACGAAGCTAAGTGCCACACGGGCAACATCACAATAAGCAGAGTTGCTGTTTTTGCAGAACTGATAAGCACCGACATAGTCACCAGCGCGGAACAAATCCTGAACTTGGGATACCTGAGCTTCAGGGGCCATCTTTTTGAAGCCTGTGCGCATCCAGAGATCCACGGTCAACCAAATGAGGGCAACAGAGCAAAGGGTGATGGGATACATAACCCAGCCACCTTCAACGAAACGATCCATGAGAGTGTGCTCATGCTTCACGACTGCAGCAGCTTCACCACCGGCGGCAGGAGCTTCTTCAGCAAGAATAGGGGAGACGATAGCAAGATTACCAAACAGCATCATGGCGCAAGCAGAGGCGCGGACGAAGGTCTGGATCAGGGTGGCGGAGGTGCGGTATTGCATGGTGGCTTTGGGGGCTAGGGATGTTTGAGAAAAGGAGGATTTATTTAGCAGGGGCAGCTTCGGCAGGTTTTGCGTCTTTAGCAGCAGTATCGGCGGGTTCTTCTTCGGGTTCATTTGGCATACCATTGATCGGAGCCAATTCTTTAGCGGCAGCCTGCGCGACGGCAGAGCCTGGGTAAGTTTCTTCAATGCGCTTAAAGACGATCTGTGCATCCGCAAAGCGTTTCATCTTTGCCAACATTTGACCAGCTTTGAGTTCGGCATCTGGCACACGCTGAAGTTGAGTGCCGTAAAATACAGGAATGCGCAGATAGGCCATCAGGGCCTTTTCCCACTCTTTCTTGCGGGCATGAATGTCGGCGATGATCGTCCAGATCGCCGCACCAACCCCTGAGTCATCGGTTTCTGTCAGAATGCTTTCGGCATCGGCCAGAATACTGGTGTATTCGGAGGAAGTCTGACGGTCGATATCAAGCTGGATAATGCGCAGCTTCATTTTTTGGCTATCGGTCAGCTTTAGGGCCTTTAGCTGAGGAATAAGTTTGATGGTTTCCTCAAACTTACCTGCTTGGCTCAGCGTCTCGACATAAGTGAAGAAAACCTCTGCATATGGATTGCCAGGAAAAGTCTCGAAGGTTTCAAAGAACGTTTTGGCTTTGGCGAGCACGACCACAGCCTCTTCCGTTTTGCCTTCGGCGAGCAGAGACCGCGCTTCGGTAAGCTCGGCCACATCCGACCAGTCCAAGGAAGCAATGTTTTGCTTTGGCAACTGCGTTGTAGCGGTTTTATTTTCACCCAGAAGGATGGTTCGAATGATTTTGTCGTCTTCAACAGTGAATTCAGACTGGGGAATCCGGCTGCCGTCTTTAAGGATGATGAACTGCGCTTTGGCGACACTGGCCAAAAGACCTGTAGCGGCGAGGAACGTGAGAACGAAACGTGACATTGTCTGATTAAAAAAAGGTTACAGTTTGCTGAGTTCTGCTAGAGCCAGCTTCATCTCAGGCAATGTTTTGAGATCTTCTCTTTTGGTCATTTCGACCAGCAGGATTTTAGCAGCTTCGCGGTCTGAATACTTGCGGTCAGGTAGCTCAGCGGGTCGATTGAGCTGAATGAATGCTTTTGCGCATTGAAGATAGGCCTTGGCCATGATTGGCTTCCATTTCTGATGGGCAATGAAGACGCGTTGATAGAACGGGATAGCTTGGCCCCACTTCTTTTGGTCAAATTCCATTTCACCCTGCATGAAGAGTGAGGTAGCATGGGCTTCACCGCGCCATTCCTTGGTGTTGAGGATGTCTTCGTAGAGCTTCTTGGCGTCGGGGTATTTCTTCAACTTGTAGAGCGTTTTGGCTTTTCCGAGGGTGGCATCGAGCAAGCGTGAGCTGCCTTCGTAGCCTTCGATAGCCTTGGTGAAGAGCTCCAGCGCTTTATCGTTTTCACCCTTTTCAAAGGCGATTTCAGCAAGCCCCACGGCAGCTCCGTCAGCGTACTCGGTGTCTTTGAAGAAATCGTTCAGGCGATTGTAGCAGCCAGCGGCTTTATCCAGATCTCCCTTTTTACGGGCATTGTCACCCACGGTAGCGAGCAGTAATGGACTAAGGTCATCTGGTTTGGCCACCTCAATGATGATGGTGAAGAATTTCTCTGACTTGACTGGCTCACGCATGGTCTTGGCCAACCAGGCTTTTGCAAAGAGGATACGCATCTGTGCGGTGCCATTCATGGCTGCCTCCGGTGGTGTCAGTAGAGTTTCAAGCTGCTTTTCCACCTCTTCGAAGGTGACAATCGGAGCTGCTGGGGGGGCTGGCGTGGTTGGTGTGGCTGGTGCTGGCGCGGCTGCGCCATCGGCAGCTGGAGCAGGCGTGACTGCGGCTGGGCGGGCGCGGCGCTTTGGAGTCATCAAAGTGACCAACTGTTGGATCAGGCCTTCGACTTGTTCGTTGGCTGGATTCGGGATCTTGGGCTTGATGGCATCAGAGAGCAGTTTCTTGGCGTCTTCTGGTTTGTTTTCCTTCACGCGAGCACGGGAGATCCAAAGCACGGCTTTCAGTTCCTGCTCCTCGTTGTCCTTGTGAGTTTTGAGGTATTTCTCCCACATGTCGCCGATTTCTTTCCACTTACTCATGGAAGCATAAAGATCGGTTGCCTGATCCATGGCGTATTTGAGGACATCGTCCGATTTGGCTTTATCGACAGCTAGGGCGAAGTTTTCGAGCGATTTCTCTGCATTGGTCTGCTCACCTTCTTTTAAATTGGGAGAATCAGGGATCTGATTGTAACCATCTCCCAACAAGGAATAGACTTGGCCAATGTTTGGATCATTGGGCGCATCGGTGGCGATTCCCTTCAGATCCTTCATGGCATCTTCAATATCCCGAGCCTGAAACTTGATGAAGGCGAGACGATAGCGGGCATCTACCACATATTGTCCTTTTGGATTCTCCTTCATGTAGGTCTTCAGAGCCTTGCTTGTATTGATCGAGTCATTCTGATAGAAATAAATGAGGGCGATGCGGTATTGGGCATCGTCTTTATAAGGGGTATTGGGAAACTCATTGATGAGCAGCTCGAAAGTCGTGCGGGCATCGTCGAAGCGCTGCATTTCAAAAAACACATTGCCACGCAGGAAGCGGAGGCGCTCTTTGTCGGCTTTGGGAAAGCCTTCGGCTTTATCAAAAGCGTCGGCAGCCTCTTGAAGGTTGCCATTTTCATAGGCCAACATGCCGAACATTTCGGAGACGGTGCCAAGATCATTGCCATCTGGGAAGTCGGCGATGTATTTCTCACAAAGCTCGCGGGCAGCTTTAACTCGCTTGAGTTGGGCATTGGCAATGATCATGCCGAACATGCAGCGATCACGCTGTGGAAAGTCTTTGAAATCTTTGACGATCACGTCAAAGGCCAAGATAGACTCCCATTGACGGGACATTTCATAATAGCAACGGCCGAGGCGGTAGTAGAGAGAAGCGTCGTAGTCCGTGCGCTTTTCCAATTCCTCGAGCAGGCCATTGTTCACCTTCAATTTATCTTCAAGCTCTTCTTTGGTACCTTTAATCGGACCTTTGCCTGGGTTTTTCAGGCTAAGCTCAAGCTTGGCGATGACATCCTTCTGCAAGCGCGAGATTTCATTCTTTTTGCGGACCAACTGATAAGCGCCGAGCGCCTCACGGAAGCTTTTCTTCTCCAGCATCTGATCGCCGAGCTTCAGATAAATGTTATTCATCTGGGCAACGTTGTCACCGCCACTGGCAAAGCTTTTGATGTTTTCCATCAGCTTACCTGCTTCATCCAGCTCGCCTTTGGCTACATAGAGATCAGCGGCCATCATGGCTGCCTGAATCCCTTCGGCGCTGCGGGTACCGTCTGCTACGATTGATTTTAAGACAGCTAAGGCATCATCGCTTTTACCCTGCTTTTTCAGAGCTTCAGCAACAAACAAACCCGCCTCAGCCTTCATGGTTGGTGCGCTGTTCACGACTCCTTTGAGGATCTCGATGCCTTTATCCGGCTCGCCCTTATTGATGTAGGAGCGGCCAAGAGCTAAGCGGACAGGATTGATGTATTCACCATCTGCGAAGTGGGTCTGATAACCTTCCAAGGCAGTGATCGCATTGGGGTAGTCATTCAGGTTAAAATAGGAGGCACCTTCAACAAAGAGGATCTGAGGGAAAGGCTTATTGTTCAGGTTTTTCTTTGCCTCACCGATCTTGGCAAGCGCCTCAGTGTATTTCCCTTCTGAGAACAAAGCCAGACCAGCATTCATTAAAGCCTCCGTCTCGGCCTGAATATTTAGGGCACCACCGGCAGCTGGAGCGGCTGCGGGTGCAGCAGACGCGGCGGGGGCTGGTGGCGGAGCCTGAGCGATCAGCAGATCAGAGCCTGAGGCCAAAATCAATGCAGCGCAGAAAGTGTGACGCAGAAGGTTCATCGGACGGTAAAACATGGCAGCCAAAGTAAATGAAATCAGAAACAGGAAAGTGGACAAAAAGTGTGCTGGAGGCAAAAAGGGGCGGTCAAAACTGGCACTTTCAGGGGTAAAATGTGGATGATTTTTTCGGAAATGAGACGCGAGATTAGCAGGCCGACCTTTTTTGTCACCAACGAATACACGTTCTAAAATGAATTTTACTGGGGTGCCAGCTCAAAATTCTTTTTCAATGCAGTCATCGCAGCCAGTGTAGCTGTTGTATCTAGTGTTTCAGGAATACTTTCTACCACCGCTCCCGTCTGCGCGGTCCGAAACGCAAGAGAGACATCTGAGAGCACCTGCTGCCCTGCCCCTCCGAGTAAGGTGACCTTCATGAGACGCTCTCCACGATTGGCCATGCCAAAGGCAAACCGCTCCAATGCGGTGCGCCCGCTGGGGTCCTTCACCCCCATGGGCACAGCAGCAAAACGCAGGGTGTCGTCTGCGCGCTTGCCTGCCATGGCATGAGCTAGACTCATCATGCCGCCAAGGGCGTGAGACTCGGCCTGAGCGCGCGCTTGGTCGCCATAGACGACTAAGATGAGGCGAACCTCACGCAGCCGCTGGGCACCTGCCATCTCTGCATCGACATTGGAGACTTCCTGACTGCCTGAGAAAAATCGATCCCGTCTGGGCTCGTAGCCCATGTTGTCTGAGCTCATGGAGGATTCAGCAAAACTCGCTACCGAGGGCAAACGCTCCGCCTCAGGAAGCTGTAAGACGTCCCTAAAGATGCTGACATAGCGCTCTAAAGCGGTCGGGGTCATATCACGACGCAGAGCTGTGGCATAAGAATAGCTGCGCTCTTCGACCTGGACACGTTTGACCCACCAAAAGCCAAAGGAGGCGATGCCAAGGATAATGGTGCCAAAAGGAAAAATGATCAGTGCCGCACGAACGACGCGACCAGAAGTGGTGATGGAGGAGGTAGGAACAGTCGCAGACATAAGCTCTCTCATCAAACGCCTAAACCCAGCTACACGCAGCCAAAATCCCTGTTTTGATGTGAAATACTCTGATTAACTGGCTGCCACCTCCACAGCTTCACACTTTTCCCGCCAGCCTGGAAAGTTCCAGACATTGGGGAACCCAGCACATTGAATGGGCTTCACGGCCTGGATTTGGCAAGTATTCACGCCCTCTAAAAACAAGCACTCACCATTGGGCTTATCGATGATTGAGAGACCAGTGCGATTGGCATTCAAGCGGGTACAGCTTGAGATGAACTCCGCCTCATCACGCCCTAGAAAAGTAGCGATCGTGGTCAACTCTTCCGGTGTCACATTCACATCACCAGGCCAGCGGCAGCAGTTCCCACAGCGGACGCATTGGTAATAAGGTTTTGAACTGTCAAGAGATGGGATTTCAGACATGAGAAAATTTGCGTTCGCAGATCGGCGCGACGCGTTTCATCTTTCACGGATGATTCGGCTCTTGCAACGAATGGATGACAAAGTTCCCCGCGCACCTGCGGCGGAGGCATTGCCTGCTGGCCATAAGCTTAGGGCTGTCACGCTACTAGCGGACGCTAATGAATCAGCCGAGCAGGCTCTGGGCGACTGGGCGCGCGGGCTAGATTGGGTGGAGTGGCTTTTTTCCAGCATCCGCCAGCGCATGACGCGTCTGCATTTTCAGCCCCCGACTTCTACAGAAGTTGTGCGCTTTCAGATCGCCTGGGAAAAGTTTGCCCAGGAATCACTGCAAACCCTGCTGGTTCCCCAGCTCATGAAAGCTTGGGAAGCGGCAGAGGCCACGCAGTTAGAGTCCCTAATTTCCACCGACGCCAACTTTGGAGCGAGCCTCTCCAACCAAGAAAACGCCCAGAGCTTGGAAGCCGGACATCTTCTTTTAAAGGCGACGCGTGGCGCGAGGTATCAGGGCCTATTAAAACATTATCGCACAGCGGTGGAAGAGGGCCGCGCCCCTGGCCACTTTCTCAGCGTCTGGGCAGCCGTGGGACATTTTTTCCAGCTTAGCCTGACCAACCTGATCGCTGAGTATCTTCGGCTAGAGTGGCAAACAGCAACACGCGATCTTTCAGGAAGTCCGCCCTTGGCTAACCTGCCACGACTGACTTCACGGCTTCTACAAGATCACTCACCAGCCTTGCGAGTCGTCGTTTAAACCTCACACGAGTCGAACATAACGTCGGCCTGGCAGGGCACGGATCAGGCGCTTCATTTCTAGACGCATTAAGGTCACATTGATCGTAGCCGGAGTTAGTCCTGAGAGCTGGGCCAGATCGTCGATATGGCGCTCTTCAGCGTCCAAGGCTCGGAACAGGATCTCTTCATCCAAAGAAAGCTTTACGACAGTTGCAGGCTGCTCGATCGATGGGGCCTTAGGTGCAGTTGGGAAAAGGGTCATAAGATCATCCAGCACATCCCCTCCATCCATGACCAGCTTTGCCCCCTGCTGAATCAAGCGGTTACACCCTGCCGAGGTGGGTTTATCAATCGGCCCCGGCACGGCATACACCGTGCGCCCCTGCTCTGTGGCCTGCTGCGCAGTGATCAATGAGCCACTGCGTAGTGGTGCCTCCACCACCAGCAGCCCACTGCACCAACCCGCAACGATGCGATTTCGATAGGGGAAGGTCTGCTTGTCCGCAATGCGATCCACTGGGTACTCACTGATGACCGCACCATTTTGGGCGATCCTTTCAGCAAGGGCCATGTTTTCCGGCGGATAAAGTTTACCAATGCCAGAGCCGAGCACGGCCACCGTGCGGCCTTTCGCCGCCAGGGCTGATTCATGAGCTGCCGTATCGATTCCACGCGCTAGACCGCTGATCACCGTGAATCCTGAGTAGGCGATCTGAAAACTCATCTTCTTCGTGGCATTCAGCCCATACATTGTGGCATGTCGGCTACCGACGACACCTACGGCCTGATGATCTCGCTTGGTTAATTCACCCCAAACATAAAGGACGAGCGGAGGATCATGGATAGCTTTTAACAGCGGCGGATACAGCTCATCTTCTTGTGTCAAAATCGTCAGACCGCGCTCTTGGATCTTTTTCAGCTCCGCTTCCAAATTGACGCTAGACTGCCAACCAGCAATCGCGTCGGCCTGTGCTCTGCCGATGCCTTCTGCCTGCATGAGTTCTGAAGGCTTAGCTGAAAGAATGCACTCTGGCGTGCCTAATGATTGTAGCAGCTTCCGCACGCGCACCGGCCCCACTTGGGGAATCAGATTGAGAGCGATCCATGCTTCTTTTCGAGTCATGAGCCATGCTTGGAATAAATCACCTCACAACACAAGCGATTCAGCATCACCCCCCCGCTTTTGCCATTATTTCGATTTCGGTCCATATCACGGACTGGTAAAAAAAGTGCGGCACATTGCCCTCTTCATAAGGACTCTGCTGATTTAGGGTATCATCAAATGGCGCATGGTCGATAGACAACAAGGATTTCACTACTCAAACCCATCAGTCATTCAAAATTAATTACGAATAAAACTCAACAAGAACCGAAATTACTATTTTAGATCCGTTGATATTCTATCCACCACTCCAAAATTAAGGCTGAATCATGAGAATCCCCATATTTTAAGAGGTTACATATAGATATTTACAGCGAAGTGCAGGAAAGCGGTCATTTTCATGAATTATTAGAGGCCAAGATGGCAATTTGCGGTTACTATAGCCGTCCATGTCCACACTAAAACGCACTACATTCCTCCGCCGCTCAGTCGATCATGTTACGGATGAACTCGTCATCGCCCTCGCTGGAGGAGAGACCATTGAGTTCAAAGCCCTGTTCGCAAAAGTTTTTGAAGGATTAAAGAAAAAGAATGCTGTGAGTGGTGGTGAAGAAATGTTACGTCTCCGTTGCTATGAAAAGCTGCTGAAGCTGGCCAGCAGCGGCTTGGTGCAGAAAAAAGACAAAACCTACCGTGGCCTTGAAGGATTAGATCAAGCTTCCAGCGTCAATCGCCTCGCTCGTGCTGACGAATCCATTTCTGCCCGCACTGCCACCACTTCGGCAACTGCTGCGGCTGCTGTGTAATTGAGATTCAAGTTTCTCCCCAAAAACCGTGAACTGCTAGTTCACGGTTTTTTGTTTTTGAGCTGTGGCAAAACTCCGTGAGCCGCTATCGCCCTCTTGCAATATCCGCCATTTAGACTCTTGAAAGCAGGCCTAGCGGAATCAGGAATCGCAGATCGTTGAGTGCTGCCAGAGCTTGGTTTCATAGGGCTTTTTTGTCTCGCTGAGTTGTATCCTGGGAACACTGGCAGGGAGTTAATATAGCCTTATGGAATCAATAACCAATGCAAGTCAGCGGATCGGCCAGACCCGATGGCAGACTAAGGCTCTCTGAATTCAGGCAGAGCAGTCTTCGGAAGAAGGAATAGTGCTTGGCTAGGCGCTAGAAGAACAGCGCGAGATTGATCAAGCTGGCCTGCATCATTTTCCTGAATCCAGATCGAGCCTGTGCTGCGCTGCTGGAGGAATAGGCTGCGGTAGGTTGCTGCGCCTTCAGTCGTGTCACCCTCCCAGAGGCGGAGTCGATCAGCGGATGAAGCACGAATGCCGGAGGTGAAGCCATTGGCCGTGGTGAGACCGAGACTGACCGGGCTATGATCCATTGGGAAGCCGCTGCCAACCAATTGAGCACCAGCTTTCAATGGCAGGTGGAACTGATTGCTACGCAGGCCGCCCGTCAGGGTGAGCGTCACTGCGCTTGTCCGTGCATGAACAATAAGACCTTCACCTGGCGCCAAGATGCTCGTACCGACTACCGAGCCAGTCCAACCGTCGTTAGCCAGCCAAGAGCTGCGGAAGGCATTCGTCTTGCCATCAAAGAAGAGAAGACGGTCAGCTTCATCTGCGCTAGGGCCAGCATTAAAGAGAGTGGTAGGGAAGAGTTCATCCACGGTCCAATGGCTGCGTAGAGCAAAGGTGGCACCGATCAGTCCAGCAGGCAGACTACCTCCAATAACAAGATCTGTCGATGTCGTAGCAGACGCATCAAGGTCAAAGCGGTGACCTTCATAGGCTCCAGAGGTGACTTCGATGTAGAACAGACGATCGGCAGTTAACAACGTCGTCCAGACCTGGCTTCCCGAACGAAGTCTATTGCCTAATGTGCTGGTGATACGTCCACGGAATAAATCAGCTTTAAGGAGAGGCATCGAGAAGGTCATGCGCTCTGAAATTCTGCGGCGTATCCAGACCTGAGTGGTGCTGTAGGACGTAGCCTCTGGAGTTCCATCGAGATTGGCATCAAGCTGTGTTTCTAGACGAACTAGACCGAGATTCGATCCAGCAAAAACAGTAGCGCTGGCAATGTTGGCATAACGAACGTTTTCAGTGCCATCATTGTTCTGAGTGATCTCAGGTGCCAGGCTAAGACGCGCCCAAGGAGTGTTGCGGGCATCAGCCTTGGCACTCAAAATGTAACGGATGTCTGCACGACCACCTGTAGGGCGAGTGATCACCATATCAACCCGACCCGTTGCCGCATCTGAAGTCAGCTTGAAGATAGGCTGAGAAGCACCGCTGCTAACATCACTGCCCATGGCGTACTCCAAGAGGTTAGAAGCAGAATCATAGTCTGTATCTGATTCTGCTGTGCCAGGATGATCCAACTGCCATCTAGCGAATGTAGCAGGTGTAGTCGTTGCCTGAGGAGTCGTCACTGAGGCCACGTCCACGGTTGTTGGAACGGTCGTGATAGCTCCATTACGATCTCTTTCAGCCAAAGCAAAGCCTTGAGGAGCTAATTCAAAACCAAGGTCAATCGTCATGTTACCCCAAGAGTCAGCGAAGTTGTCGAGAGTCTTCATATAGCCTGACTCACCAGTGGTGCCAGTGCTGTCGAGGGGCATTGTATTGATTCCGAGGGTAAAGACGCCAGTGCTGATGCCATTGACCGATGGGGAACTAACACTGATGGCGTTTTGATCGAAGTTGTCGTCAGTCGATGCGGTGGGTGATCCTGCAATCGAACTGGCTTTCATTCCGACAAGCGCACCAGACTGTGACACTAGGAAATTGCTATAGTTTACATGGATGAAGTAGCTGCCTGCGCTCGGGGCAAAAAGCAGATAGCTACCATCTGCCGCACTGTTGGTGGATGCTACTGGCGAGCCTGTTTGCGGGTTCACCCCAGCAGCGAATAGCTTCAAGGTAACGCCAGGAATGGCTACATCTGTGCTAGAGGTGTATTTGGAGTCGCCGTTGTTGTCACGGAAGACAAAGTTACCCACTGCAGGGCCATTTGGCACGAAGCCGAAGTCGCCTGTAAGATTCACATTGGAGTCTTCATCGTTGTCACTGGTTTTGTCGATGCCAGCTTCCTGTCCGTTTGCATCTGTGGACTGGGCTCCGAGTGCGAAATTATAGGTCGAGGTCGAGATGCCGGTGGTGACGGGGCTAGCACTGGTGATACCATCTTGGTTCAGATTGTCGTCAAAGCCTGTGCCGGTGATGGTGGAGGCTTTGAGGTTAGCTAACTTACCGCCAGGAGCAAACATGGAGGCTGGAACGCGGCCTTTGTAAGTTCCAGGAGGCACATTCAGACGATAGATGCCACCATTCGCAGTGACGGTGGTGTCCACGACGGCCACCTCGCTGTTGCCACTCATGCGTACGGCTTCAACTGTAACGCCATCAACGGTCGAATCGACGCCAGCGGTATATTTGCCGTCAGCATTGAGATCAATGAATACAAGATTCCCAAGACCTATGCGGTTGATAAAACCAAAGTCGATAGTCAGATTCGCATCGCTATCAGCGGTATCGTCACTGGTGCCCATGAAGCCTAATTCAGAAGTGCCTGCGGGTGCTGTCCCTGAAATTAAGGTGAAGTCGGCTGATCGGATACCATTGGCTTCAGGCTTGGAGTTATCAAGTCCATCTTCCCCTGCATTATCGTCAGCCGTATTAGCCTGCGCGCCATAAAGAGAAAGCTTGCGATAAAGAGGTGAATTGGCAGAGGCAAAATTCGATGCAGGAATGAAGATGAAATAGTTTCCAGGTGCTAGATTTTCAAAGAGATATTGGCCCATCAATGATCCTGTCATTACGGTCGTCATAGAGGCGACCGGCGTGGCTGTCACAGGATTAGCGCCAGCACTGAAGATCTGCACCAATACGCCACCGATACCTTCACCTACATCAGCGATACCATTGTTGTTCAAATCATGGAAGACTAAGTTCCCGACCTTCAGAGTCGCTGGCACCGGCGCATTTTTGAATCCAAAGTCGATGGTCAAATTCACGTTTGAATCATTGGCATTGTCAGTACCCCCCTCAAAGCCTGCCTCCGCAGTGCCGATAGGCGCGGTTCCGGCTTGGACACTGAAGAATGGGCTGCTGATGCCCCACAGAGACGGATTGGAAATATCCTCGCCATCTTCTCCAAGATTGTCATCGGCAGAGGTCGCAGCGTTTTGATTACCCGTGACTGAGATCATACCATAAAGCGGACCATTGCCCTGAGTCGTGGAGCCGGGAAGGGTGATGTTGCTTTTAAAGTTATCTGCTGCGATGTGGACTCGATAGGTATCCGCAGGCAGACTACTAAAGAGATAACGACCAGCACTGTCGGTGATGGCACTGCGGAAGGGGGTGAATGGCCCCACATTGGAACTGCCGCGGTAGAGGATAACCCAGACGCCAGACTTGCCTTCACCACTGTCATAGCGGCCATTGTTGTTTGTATCAAAGAAGACTAAGTTGCCAACACCAAGATTCAGCGGTGCAGCGACCCCTGTGAAACCAAAGTCAATGGTATAATCATAATCAGCGTCACGGCCGTCATCGAGATTGCCACCTGAACCCGATTCCACGGTGCCTGTCGGCTCAGTGCCATAGGCGAGGGTGAAGGGAATGGAGTAAACACCAGCCGATGCTGGTGACGGTGCATTCAAAGTGTCTTCATCGAGATTGTCATCCTGCGGCACCAAGTCATCACCAAAGCCTGTCACCACTGAGCCACCAAAGAGAGCATTGCCTGAAGAAAACTGAGAGGCAGGAATGAACATAAAATAATCACCCGCCCCAGGGGCACGCAGCTCATAGAGACCACCTTCTTTGCTGTAGGTCTGGGCCAGAGGCGTGGTGGATCCAGGCACGCTGCCTGCAGAATACAGTTCAATCAGCACGCCTGAAATGCCAAAGTCAGTGCCCGACGTGAAACGCTTATCACCATTGCTGTCATTGAACACTAGGTTTCCAACGCCGATGGGTTTTGGAGCCAGCCCAATGTCAACCGTGAGATCAGAATCATACTCAAAGGTGTCATCGTCATAGGACAAGAATCCAGTTTCTCCGTTCGTGGCATCCGGTGTTAGTCCTGGCAAGACGGTGAAGTTTGCCGTGCGCACACCATTGCTAGTGACACTACTACCAGTGAGGTAACCATCTTGCCCAGCATCATCATCAGCGGAGAAGCCTGAAGTATTAGCCGAAGGAGCGGTGTCCACGAGATTTTCTGCAGCTCCACCTGATCCAAAGGCACTCGCTGGAATACGGATATGATAAGAGCCTGGTGCAATACCGAAGCTGTAGAGACCGCCATTAAAGGTCGTAGTGGTTGCCAGTGGTGCCGAGGCATTCGCCTGACCTGACCAGAGCTCGACCGTAACTCCATCAATACCTGTTTCAATATTTGGATCAAAGACGCCGTCGCTATTCGCATCACGGAAGACCAGATTTCCGATCTGCACTCGCGGCACAAAACCAAGGTCAATTGTCAGGTCAATTGCAGCATCAGAAGCGTCATCACTGGTTCCAGAAAGACCAGCTTCAGCGGAACCAATAGGGCTACTTGTCGGAGTAAGGGTGAAGACTCCGGTGCTCACCCCATAAGCATTCGGACGCCCTTCATCAATGCCGTCCTCACCTAAGTTATCGTCACCTGACTGCACATCTGCAACACTAGCTCGCAAATAAAGCGGCGAACCAAAGGCAAACATGTATGGCGGAACATGAATGAAATAGCTACCTGCTGCTAAATTCTCAAATAGATAGCGACCCGATGAGTCAGTCGTCGTGGTGAATAATGGCTGATCAAAGACTGTGGAGTCGCCCGCCTCAAAGAGCTGAACTTCGACTTCTGCAAGGCCTTCCGAAGACTCTGCGCGGCCATTGTAATTGGCATCAAGGAAGACAAGATTACCAACAGCGACAGGTTTGAAGAACCCAAAATCCACAGTCAAATCGGTGTTGTCGTCATTGGCATCGTCTATAAATGCGTCACGGCCAGATTCACCGGAAACGTTTTGAGGCTCACTATCAGGCAAGAGTGCGATGACGGTGGAGGTAACCCCGACAACACTTGGCAAGCCCAGTCCACCGCCATTCTCATCAGTATTGTCATCGATTTGATTGTCACTGCCCTGACCCACCATAGAACTCCAGCCACTTAGAGGTTTGCCCGCACCAAATTGAGAAGCTGGAATGTGAATGATGTAGTCCCCGGCATCCAGACCGCTGAATAGATAGACACCTTCATTGGAAGTGATAGTTGTGCGCATTGGCTGAGCCGTCTGTGGATCTGCCAGAGAACTGAACAATTGCACGGTGACGCCATTGACACCTTCCCCAAGATCATAAGTGCCATTTCCATTGGCATCCGCATAAACAAGGTTACCCACGCCAACAAGATTTGGATTGGATGGTGCGAAACCAAAGTCGATGGTTAGATCGAAATTATCGTCATCAAAACTATCGTCGGTTTTATACAGACCTCTCTCGGTCCCAGCATCTACTGGAGCACTATCCACATTAAGAGAAATATTTCGACTGCGGATGCCATTGATACCAGGTGCAGCGTCATCGATGCCATCTTCTCCGACGTCATCATCTGCAGTGCTATTCTGTGAACCAGTCAATGAGACGACTCCACTGAGCGGCTGTCCAACAGAGAACTGGCTCGCTGGGATAAAGACAACATAGCTGCCACTAGAAAGGAAATTGAAGGCATATTTACCGCCGTTCTGCGTGCTCTGAGTGAAGAGCGGAGTCACGCTTCCAGGAGTCTGATCGGCATTATATATTTCAACGGTCACATCATCGACACCTTCACCAGCATCAGCACGACCATTTTGATTCGCGTCAATGAAGACTAAATTACCAATCCCAACAGGACTCTGGAATCCAAAGTCCACCGTGAGATCGACAGATGCATCGTTATCATTATCAGTAGTGGAATCGACACCCGATTCGCCCGTCTGATCAGTGGGGCTAGCACCTGGGAAAATGGTCACAATATTGGTCGAAACGCCCTGCTGCGAAGGGATGGTGTCATTGAGACCATCTTCCCCAGAATCATCATCACCAGAGAGTCCTTCATCAATGCTTACTCGGCGGAAAAGCACCGCACCATCTTGGAACATTGACGATGGAATATGCAGTCGATAGTTCCCAGGACGCAGGAAGCTGAAGAGATACTTACCGCCATTGATGCTGGTCGTCGTGGCAATCGGCGTGTCCGTGCCGGGAATCTGATCATGGGTATACAGCTGAATAGTAACACCATTGATACCTTCACCACTATCGGCATGACCATTGGCATTCCCATCAAAGAAGACCAA
Source organism: Verrucomicrobiaceae bacterium (assembly GCA_027489965.1). Classification (GTDB taxonomy): domain Bacteria; phylum Verrucomicrobiota; class Verrucomicrobiia; order Verrucomicrobiales; family Verrucomicrobiaceae; genus Prosthecobacter. The sequence goes on along the minus strand of JAIXZA010000050.1, from coordinate 54,237 downwards.
GTTGCCAATTGCCACAGGTCGGAAGAGACCAAAGTCCACGGTAAGATCGGTGTTATTATCATTGCTATCATCACTTGATGCATTCACACCCGTTTCACCGGTGCTATTTGTCGGGGCGCTGTCAGCGGTCATGATGATACGTCCGGTGCTCAGACCCGAGGTAAATGGAGTTAGAGTATCAATCGAGTCTTCACCCACATCATCATCCCCAGCTTGGACATCTTGAAGACTGAATAGACCACGCAAGTCACCAGTGGACTGGAACTGGGCGGCAGGCAGATGCACGAAGTATTGGCCCTGCCACAAGTTATTGAAGAGGTATTTACCACCATTCGCAGTCACCGTTGTTGCCACCGCTTGGCTTGCGCCTGGTGTCTGGCCCCAATAGTAAAGTTGCACGGCGACACCATCCAAACCTTCACCATTGTCAAAACGGCGATTACCATTGGCATCATTGAAGACCAAGTTACCCAGTGCCATGATGCCTGGCTCTACGAAGCCGAAGTCAACGGTCATGTCACCATTGGCATCTACGATGTAATTATCCAATTCACCACCAACGCCGAGTTCAACGCCTGTAGCACCATTACCTTGAGGCTCGGAACCTGGGTTCAGTGTAATTAGCGGACTGACTGTCTCAGTGCGGTTTCCACCAGTCTGAATACCATTATCATCTCCATCAATCTGATTGTCCGTGCTAACAGTGACTGGACTGCTGTAACCAGATCCAGCCAGAGGTTGTCCATCCGTGAAGTTATGTGAGCTCACCTTCAGCTGATACACACCAGGATCTTCCCCTGAGAAATAATACATTCCTCGCGAGTTCGTGAAGGTCCAGCCAATACGTGACTCAGCACCATTAGAACTGTTCCCATCCATATCGCGCCAGAGTTCTACTCGAACATTTGGAATGCCATTTTCACCAGCATCATGGATGCCGTTCGCATTGGTGTCATTCCACACAATACTACCCACAGCGACCGTCTCGGCGACAACGCTGAATGGTTTACCAATCGAGATGTCTCGAGGCCCCGCCCAGATTTCATTATTCGGACCAGGCGGTGTCGGGATCGGAGCTTCAAAGATATCAACGGCCCCTGTAAGGCTGACCCGCAGAATAGCTCCGCTGCTGTAAGTTCCCGCAACAACTGGTTTACCCCAATTGTAACCGGTCAAGTAAAGCAGATCATCTTTCGGGTTGTACTCAATGTCACGTGTATCCACATCCCCCTTACCTGCACTGGCGATTGTGGCCACAATCTGAGGTGCACCAGGGGCAGCAGGATTTATCAGATTGATGCGGAAGATTTCACCATCAGAGCGGTTAACGCCATAAAGAGTGCTCCCATGAATATCGATCCCTGAAACCAATGAAACAGGCTGACCTCCGGCTACCATAGAGACGATCTGAGAATCTGTCGCGATGACATTCATGAGCACACCGTTCGTGGCATTGTAGCGGCGAATTTCCCGCGTCGTGCCGCTTTGCACGACAAGATAAAGATTACCATCTGGGCCAAAGGCCACATCTTGAATCCCAGATTGTGTCAGGAAGGTAAACGGACTTGTACCCATCGGCACACCTGGCGTGTTGCTTAGCGGACCTGCGAAGCGGACAATACGCCCACCATTATGATCCACGACATAAAAGTTACCATCAGGCCCGATGGCAAAAACCTGAATCTGACTCAGTGATGCACTACTGGTATTGAGCACGCCTGCCGTCTGGACTCCTGTAGGACTGAGACGATAAAGATTACTGTCACCAAAGTGAGCTACATACCAATTGCCATCAGGTCCCAGCTCCATACCATAGGGCACATCAAAAGGATTACCATCTCCCTGGTTATGACTTGTCCCAAATGGATGTCTCAAGGCACCGGTGTATTTGCCGCTGGCCGCATTATAGGTCTGAATACTGTCGTCCTGAGTTGCAGAGAGATAAACAGTGGGGGTCACTGGGATAAGTCCAAAATCGATGGTGTTTTCATTGTAGCCACCATCACTTACTTCCTGACCTGAGGTCAGCGTGATCAAGTTACTATAAATGCTCCCTGCCGCGACTTGATGACCATTATCATCATCATTGACTCCATTATCAAGCAGCACCGAGCTAGAGCTGGACAGAGGCTGGGCTTGAGGCGTGGTCGGAATGCGCAGATAATATTTACCTGGAGGTAAAGTGACAAAACTATACTTACCGCCAGCAGATGTCGTGGTGGTCTGACGCAGCGCATCATCACTACCACCAATGCGCTGATCTAATCCCGCAAACCAAAGCTGAACGGATACGCCGTCAATACCAGGCTCGCCCGAATTTTTGATGCCATTATCATTGGTATCTTCCCAAACAAAGTTTGGAGATCCTGGGTTGCCAATAGTCAATCCACGATAGAGACCAAAGTCCACGGTGAAGTCCGTATCATGATCACCATCCTCATCGATCGTCTCGCTGCCCGTAGAAAGCTCTACGACAGGGCCATAAATCACTGTGCCGGGGCCATCAGGCTGTTGAGCTGAGTTATTGTCATTGTCCACGCCGTTGTCAGCATCGACCGGAGATCCACCGGGAAGCGGCAGATTTGTCGGTGGGAAGACGCGCAAGTAATAATAACCAGGCAACAAATTCTGGAAGGCAAAAGTCCCGAAAGCACTCGTCGTCTTATCGGCACCCACCTGTACGTCTGCATCTGGCCCTGTACCACCAATGGCATTGTCTGCTCCTGGATCCCAAAGCTGCACGGTGACATCCTTGACCCCTGCTTCACCTGCATCATGGATACCATTGTAGTCCACATCATCCCAGACCAGATCACCAATGGCTAAACCTTTCACCGTGAGAGTCGTGTTTAAAGTCGATTGGCAACCGTAGAAATCAGTCACACGTACGCTGAAGGAGGCTGAACCAAAAGCAATGCTCGTGCCACTTAGCACGCCAGCAGGACTTAAAGTGATGCCAGAAGGCGGAGTGCCAGCAACAATACTCCAAGCATAAGGCCCAGTACCACCAGTCGCCGTCATTGCCTGAGAGTAGGCTAAATTGTAATAAGCATCATTCAGGGTTGAAGGAGTGATGGTGATTGAGGGACAAACAATGGTCAATGTATAGGCCCTCGTGCCAGTGCAGTTAAAGGCATCCTTGGTCTGGATCGTAAAGCTGGCAGTCGCAGCAGCTGTTGGTGTGCCCGAAATCAAACCAGAACCTGAAATCGTCAGCCCCGCAGGCAACGCACCGGAAATAACTGAGTAGGCATAAGGCGCTGTGCCACCTGCGGTGGACAAGCTGCTCGTATAGGTCGTGCCGACGGTCCCGTTGGCCAAGGTAGAGGGTGAAAGCGTGATCGTTGGGCAGGTGACTGTGAGTGTGTAGCTCTGGCTGCCAGCACATGTACCAGAAGCATCCGTTGCTTGCACGGCGAAGGTATAGTTCCCTGGACCAGAAATGGGTGAACCAAACAATAGACCTTGAGAAGTGAAGGTCATACCCGTCGGTATTGCACCGCTAATCCGAGTGTAAACATACGGTCCAGTGCCGCCATTCGCCGAAAGCTGCTGATTATAAGCCGTGTTATTCTGGGCACCAATCAACGTCGTTGGTGTCAACGTGATCACGGGACAGGCAACCGTGAGAGTAAGAGCACGAGTTGCTGCACAGCCGTTGCTATCTACCGCACGAAAAGTAAGCGGGAAGTTGCCTATTTGTGTGGGCGTACCACTCAGCACTCCACCAGAGGAAAAATTCATTCCTGATGGCAAGGCACCGCTGGTGATGCTCCATGAGTAAGGTGATGTGCCACTGTTAGCCGCCAAGGTTTGGCTGAAGCTTACAAACTGCACAGCACCATTTAGAGAAGCGGTCGTCACAGCGACGGGTGGGCAATTCACTACAAAGGCATAAGCGCGTGAACTTTGGCAGGCAAAACCATCTGTAGCACGAGCGGTGAAATTATAAGTGCCTGGTGCAGCCGTCGGAGTGCCGCTCAATACACCTGCTGGTGATAGAGACATGCCGGCAGGTAGCCCGCCAACAGTAACAGCCCAAGTGTAGGGTGCTGTTCCTCCCGAAGCAGAAATCGTCTGCGCAGTGTAAGCAGCATTCTGAATGGAGGCAGGAAGAGAAGATGGACTGATGGAAAAGGCTCCACAATTCACCTGGAGATTGAGCGTGCGACTGCCAGTACAAAGATTAGCATCGGTAACAATTGCCGTGATGGTATAAACGCCAGGGGCACCGCTCGGCGTGCCACTCAGAGCCCCCGTGCTGCTCAGGCTCATGCCGGTTGGCAGGGTGCCGGTCAGGCTCCATGTATAAGGCGCACTACCACCTGATGCACTGAATGCCACTGGCGTGTATAGCGCAGCCAATGTTGCGTCCGAAAGAGAGCTCGGAGTCACGCTAACTGTCGGGCAAGAAACTGCCATGGTGTAGCTTGTATCCACAAAACAGGAGCGGGCATCCGTTGCACGAATCGTAAAGGTGTAGCTTCCTGGCAGTGTTGGTGTTCCTGAGAATAAACCGCTAGTGCTAAGCGTCATTCCAGAAGGCAACGCACCCAATGCAACCGTCCAAGTATAAGGTGCCGTGCCACCACCAGCAGCCAGGGTCTGACTGTAAGCGGAACCCTGCGTACCGCTTGAAAGAATGGAAGGAGACATCGACAAAGCGGGGCAAACTAAAGTGAGTGTGTAAGCACGAGTCACCTTGCAGCCGGATAGATCAGTCAACTGAACCGTAAGATTGTAATTACCAATCGCAGCAGTCGTCGAGCCACTGAGCACACCACCACTGCTCAAGCTCAGACCCGTGGGCAGAGTGCCACTTATCAGGCTCCATGTGTAGGGTGAGTTACCTCCAGAACCTGTGAGAGTCTGACTGTAAGGTGACCCCAAAGTCACCACAGGCAGTGATGTCGGACTGATTGTGATCGCGGGGCAGCCGCGCAGGCCAAAGTCGATCGTCGTCTCACTGTTGGTCGTGCCCGTATTACCAGGCTCGCCACCAGGAGTTAGCATGATGATCATGGATGAGATATCACTTCCAGCACCACCCGGTTGAGTACCGTTATTGTCATTGTTGCTACCGTTGTCACTGCTCACCACCACGGAACTAGCCAGAGAAAGAGCCGCCGTCGGAGTGATCCTCACATAGTGAAGCCCCTGGGTGTAGGATCGGAAGCTATAAGCACCAGAGCTGTTTGTGCTCGTCGTTAGCAGCACAGTATCGGCATTCAATCCTGTGCCACCAACAAAGCCATCAGCACCTGGATTCATTAGCTCGACAGTGACCCCGCTCACACCTGACTCGGTCGTGTCCTTGAGCCCATTGTTATTCAAATCACTCCAGACTAAGTCACCAATCGTGAAGCCACTCCAGAGGCCGAAATCAACAGTCGCGTTTCCACTCGTGCCATCACCATCCACTGCAGAGGTTGGTTCAGAACCGACAGCTAGATCAATGACGGGACTGAAAAGATTCGTACCCGGACCACCTGGCTGACTGCCATTATTATCGTTATCCACATTGTTATCCACGGTCACAACGGATCCGCCGTTCGAAGGGAAAGTCGCTGGTGGCGTAACACGCACATAATACTTACCCGGCACAAGATTCGTAAAGTTATAAGCACCCGTACTATTTGTTACCAAGGATGATCCCACCTGGAAATCTGCGTTAAGTCCAGTGCCACCAACAGCAGCATCAGCCCCTGGGTCAAAGAGCTGCACAGTAGCACCACTCACACCGAGTTCACTAGAGTCCTTGAGACCATTCCAATTCGTGTCACTCCATACCAAATTCCCAAGATTCACCCAGGGTGAAATCGAGCAGGGCTCAGTGGCAATGGTGAAGACACCCGCTGGATCAGTTTCAAACGTACCTTGTGTGGTGCTACTAGGAGTGTAATTAAATGCCGTCAATCGACCCGATGAATCATACGTCGGCGCACTGTTAAGATCAACAGTGCGCAAAACAACGCCAGACGATCCTGCCATCAAAAGCCCTTCCCAAGTGGCCGCATTGACACCCATGGCAGTCCAATTGGTGGCCGTATTAACGCGGTTGACGTCGATCACGAATTGGAAACGCACACTTGTACCCGTCTCTGTAACCTTATCCTGAAGAACGTCTGCGCTATTGGCTCCGCCAACGACCGTGCTCACCATGATATTAGAGGCAGACTGCCAACTCAGCTGACCTTGGGCTGGGTCGTAGCGATAGATCGTGAGCTGAGGAGCATTACGATTGAAACCGTCCATATAAATCACTGCATGCTCGGCATTTGCTGGATTGGACCCCGTGCTCACCAACATCCAGATGGCATCGACTTTGCGACCACTCACCTGAGTAAAGCTCGAGTCTAAAATAAGGCGCTTTGTCGGAGCATCATAAACGAGATCAAAATTATCGATGGTAGCGATGTTACCCGCATAATTAAAATCATAAGCTTGAGCTGGCACCCATTCCGTTGCCTTACTCAGAAGTGTGCCATCCTGGTTGTTGTCTCCGAAAACAAAATGATAACAGCCAGTTTCTGTCGGCCCTGTAGAACGGAATCCAAAATCGACCGTCATATTGCCGTTGTTATCGTCACTATCATCTAGAGTGGCACCAAAACCAGATTCACCAGTAGCAAGAGTCGGCTGGGTATCTTCAAAGACAGCCAATAGCGGGCTGGAAATTCCACTTGAGGCTGGCGTGGCATTATCCACACCGCTATCACCAGTGATTTGATCATCATCCTGATCATCGTCCACTGGACTACTAGGCTGAATGGAAAGCGTGTTTGCCAAAGCCATGCCTGAACCAAATTCACTCGGAGGAATGCGAACAAAATAGTTACCAGGAATAACATTTGTGAAGTTATACTGTCCGCGCGTGCTCGCCACATTACTCGTGCTCAAATTACGAACAAACACACCAGCCTCATTGAGCAACTCGACTCGGACATTTCCGACACCTTCACCAGTATCAAAACGATTATTGTTATTGCCGTCCTTGAAGACGACGTTTCCAATGCTCACAAAAACTGGACGCAAACCAAAGTCAATCGTTGTCTCTGCATTGCTTCCAAAGGGTGCCAAAAGATTACCAGGCTCGGTCAATGCCGATAAGGTAACCATCATGGAATAAATGGGGGCGCTCGTTGCGGATTGACTGATACCATTGTTATCATTATCCACGCCGTTATCACTGCTACTGCTTGTGCTGCTGCGGCGGGGATGCGAGATAGGCGGCGTCAACTTGATATAATAACGACCAATCGTCAGTGCTGTGAAGTTGTAACTACCTGTCGCATCCGTCGTGAATGTGCTGCCGATCTTCACATCATCACTATTATTCACCGTCGTATCGGTGGACTGAAAAAGCTCAACTTGGGCACCAAGAACACCGCCTTCACCACTATCGACCAGACCATTGTTATTCACGTCACTAAAGACCAAATTACCAATGCTCATGCTTGCACAAAAACCAAAATCAATGCTCATATCACGATTCGTCGTTCCTGTGCTTCCGGGCTCAGTACTCAGTGCAAGTGTGATGACTGGGCTATTCACTGCGGTTCCAGAACCCCCAGGCTGAAGACCGTTGCTATCATTATCCACACCATTGTCCAGATTGACCGCAGGGGCAGCAGTCGGCCAGTCAGTGCTAGGCATTGGGATTTTCACGAAGTATTTACCCGCAGCAAGACCACTGAAAAGATAGTAGCCATTAGCATCGGTCACCATGGTCGCGTGCAAGGCATCATCAATCGTATTAGCTGTATTGTCAGCACCTGCACGCCAAAGCTCAACCGTTACGCCAGGAAGTCCTGGTTCACGTGAATTTTTAAGGCCGTTACAGTTTAGATCACTCCAAACAAAGTCACCGACAGAAAGTGTAGGTGGCGCGCAGGTAGCGCTGCCTTCAAGGACGATGTTATCAAAGTCAATGTAACCAGTGCTGTCACCGCCCCAAAGATAGATTTCGAGAAGGAATGATTTCCCTGCAAGTTGGGAAGCAGTGGGCAAGGCAGTGGCACCACCGAGGAAAGTCGTCCAGTTTAGATTCAACGAATACCAAGTAGGCTGGGCAGCAATCACAAAAGCGTCCGTCCTGGCCGTTCGGAAACCAGATCCGTCATTCCATGTTAAATAGGCCCTGCCATTCACTGGCGAGGTCGAGTTCACACGTTGAACATCCATCAACAGTTTTCCGACGGTCCCTGTGGCTGTTGGGTCCATATCAAAACGCACCCAGAGACTGTCACGATTCTGGGTGAGGTTACTGCGGGCTGTGCTGTAAGCAGCATCAAAGGTATCATCCCAATCACGCACACGACGACTTCTTGCCCCACCTTTGATCGGACCACTGTAGGCTGGCTCACTAACATCCGTAAGACCATTAAGATCCTCTTCGACCTGAATTTTTGCCGAACTGACAATGCAAGGATTCTGATAACTCGGAGGCGCTGGCAAACCACCACTGGTGATGTTCATATCATACTCCAGCAAGGGTGATACTGTCGGCACTGAACGGAAACCAAAGTCCACACTTGCATCACTATCACCGCCACCGGTGAAGTCACCTGGCTCGCGCCCTACAGCAAGAGTAATGACAGGGCTAGTCACTGCTGTTCCCGAGCCTCCTGACTGAATGCCATTATTGTCATTGTTCACGCCATTGTCAGTGGTGACAATGATACCCGAGGAGAAAGGCAGACCTGCGGGTGGGGTGGCAATGCGGATGAAATAACGGCCAGGAGCTAGATTGGCAAAACCATAGATACCTGAACCATTCGTCGCGGTCGTGCCTACAGAGACGTCATCACCATCTCCTATCACAGTGTTAGTCGTACTAAAGAGCTGCAAGGAAACACCAGACACACCACTTTCACCTGCATCAAAAGCACCATCTTGATTCAAATCATTCCAGACGAGATCGCCAAGGCTCAGCCCTGTCACATTAATCGAACGTGTAGCTGAAACTGAGCATCCATTAGCATCATCCGATTTGACCGTGAAGGTTGAGCTACCTGATCCTGTTGGCACACCAGAGATCACTCCTGATCCATTCATGCTAAGGCCAGCAGGCAAGGAACCACTTGAAATCGTATAACTATAAGGAGCTGTTCCTCCAGAGGTGATCAATGATTGATTGTAAGCGACACCACGATTGCCACCGCCAAGAATTGTAGGAGATAATGTTAACACCGGACAGGCTGTGGTCAGAGTAAACGACTTAGATGCAGAGCAGTTATACGAATCATTCACGCTGACCGTGAAAGTGCTGGAACCGGCAGCTGTTGGCACACCGCTGATTATGCCACCTGGGCTGAGGCTAAGTCCCAACGGCAGCGTTCCCGAGCTCAAACCCCAAGAGTGTGGGGCCGTGCCACCCGCAGCAGCAAGGCTTACACTATAGGCTATTCCAGTCGTACCATTACTCACACTGGCTGTCGTTATGCTTACCACAGGGCAAAGTAGATTTATCACATAGCTCTTGGTGGCCTCACAATTATTGGAGTCTGCTGAGCGTACAATAAAACTGTAGATACCAGGGGCACCACTCGGCGTGCCGCTGATCAGACCAGCGTTACTGAGTGTCAACCCAGTCGGCAGAGCTCCACTAGCAAGTGACCAACTGATGGCACCGACTCCACCCGTGGCTGTCACTGACTGACTGTAAGCTGAAGATGTTGTTGCATCTGGCAGTGATGCTGGCGCAATCGTGATCGTCGGGCAGCTGATGCTCAGGGTGTAGCTACGAGTGCCTGTGCAGCCATTCGAATCAGTGGCCAGAGCCACAAAATTAAACCCACCAATTTGGTTGGTTGTGCCGCTGATTACACCTGCGGAAGAGAGTGTGATCCCAGTTGGTAATGCACCACTTTGCACGCTCCATGTATAAGCAGACGTTCCACCCGTAGCAGTCAGTGTCTGACTGTAAGCCTGCGTAGCAGTTCCAGACGCAATGCTGGTGGGTGATACAGCCACAGCTGGGCAAAGCACTGTCAAAGTGTAGGCCCGAAGTCCCGCACAAGTCTGGGTATCAACAGCACGCGCAGTGAAACTATAATTCCCAGGGGCCGCTGTCGCAGTGCCACTGATGATACCTGCTGCACTCAACGTCAATCCATTGGGCAAAGCTCCAGAACTCACATTCCAAACGTAACTACCATTTCCACCTGTGGCACTTAAGGTCTGTGAATACGAGGCATACTGTGTGGACGATGTGATCAAACTTGGATCAACAGTAATCAAGGGACAGGTCACCAAGATGGAGTAAGCCCGGGTTCCAGAACAGTTTTGCGCATCTGTAGCCTGAATGGTGAAAGAATAAGTCCCAGGAATCGCAGTCGGTGTGCCACTGACAAGGCCTGAGGCTGTCAGATTCATGCCTGTGGGTAAGGCACCGCTTGTGATCGAGTAACTGTAAGGTGAATTTCCACCAGACGAGGTTACCGTCTGCGCTGTGTAGGCAGAAAACTGCTGAGCGCTGGCAAAGCTCGTGTTAGAAAGAGTCACTGGAGGACAAACAACTGTCAGGGTATAGCTGCGGGTCGTCGTGCAATTGTTCACATCACGAGCCTGAACTGTGAAATTATAGGCACCTGGATTAGCGCCTGGAGTGCCACTCAAAACGCCAGCACTGCTAAGCGTCATTCCAGTCGGTAGTGCGCCAGAGAACAAACTCCAAGTGTAAGGTGATGTGCCACCATTTCCGATCAAGGCCTGTGAGGCGTAAGAAGCATACTGCGTGGCATTTGGAAGAGTCGTGGGAGTGATGGAAATGACTGGGCAGCCGATCACAAGTGAATAACTCCTCACTCCAGCGCAGCCGCTGGCATCATTAGCGCGAGCAATAAAACTATAGATCGCGGGCACACTCGTTGGCGTGCCGCTCATCGCACCAGTGGTTGCGTTAACCGTTAATCCAATCGGCATGCCATTATTACCTGTTATCGTCGAATTGTAGCGGCTAAGGACCTCAGCAACACTGAGAGCACGGTTATAGAGTGCCACTTCATCAATGCCACCTTTCCAAGCGGTACTGCCACCTCCATTATTACCAATACGCAAAACGTCAGCGCTATGAGCAATCGGCGTCGCATAGACCTTCACAGCCACTTGTACCCCATTCACATAGAGCCTCATGTTAGAACCATCATACGTGGCTGCGATATGGGACCAAACACCAGCAGTGAGCGTTGTTGTAATTCGATTGTTCGTGCGGTCATTCACCCAGAAGCCAAAGCTGGTTGTGCTGCCGAGATAACCAAGACCATAACCATCTGTGCCCACAGAACTGCTGGTCTTCGTAATGACCGTAGCGTTGCTCGGCAATCCAGAAGTGGCTGGGTTCACCCATGCTTCCAAAGTTAGTTGAGCAGGTTGTAGTGAACTGCTATCCGCAGCCTCCGCGAGGTCATCCACTCCATCAAAGTTGAAAGCGCGACCAACAGCACCAGTCTGATAAGCCAGTCCATTGTAAGAAACCGAAAAGTTATTGGAAAGCACGTCTGCGGGACCATTTTCAGCGATCCACCAGGAGACCGCGCCCGAAGGCAGCGCAGGGCTAACACTCCATGAATACGGAGATGTACCACCACTAGCAGTCAAAGATTGAGAGTAACTTGAATACTGAACACCACCCGTGAGAGAAGCGGGAGACACCGTGATAAGCGGGCAAAGCAAAGTCAGGGTATAAGTGCGTGAAGCAGAACATCCGGTAGGACCATCCAGCGCCCGCAGCGTGAAAGTGTAATAACCTGGAAGAGCGGCCGCGGTAGGCGTACCACTGAGAGAACCTGCCGTCGTCAGGGTTAGACCCGCAGGCAAAGTCCCGCTCGTAACAGACCATGTGTAAGGCCCAGTGCCACCTGTGGCGCTTAAATTAACGCTGAACGGGCTATATTGAGTCGCTGTCGTCAAAGCCGTCGGACTGACACTGATCGTAGGGCAGACACGGAATCCAAAGTCGATCGTGTTTTCATTGTTCGTTGTACCGACGATCCCAGGCTCAGCGCCAGCTGTCAGAGTGATCAGAGGGCTGGTCACTGCAGTGCCAACACCACCTGATTGGATAGCATTGCTATCATTGTCTTCACCATTATCCGCCGGATCATTCACCGCTGTAATCAAAGGCAGCGAGGATGGCGGCGTGGGGATACGAATTCGATATTGACCTGGTTGGTAGGTGACAAAGTTATAAATACCACTGCTGTTCGTGGTCGTTGTTCTCAAGACGTTATTTGAACTGTCGAGCAGCTCTAATGCCACGCCGCTAATCCCAGATTCCGTGCCACTTTGAAAAACACCGTCACTGTTAACATCACTCCAAACCAGATTCCCAATACTGATCCCGCTCCATAGACCAAAATCGATACTCAGTTCTGTATCTGGGTTCGTATCACCATCCGTGATGGGCTCGCTTCCCGTCGCCAGATCAATCACTGGGCTAAATAGGGGCGTTCCTGGACCGCCGGGCTGGCTACCATTGTTGTCATTGTTGACACCATTATCCACTATTACAGGGATGCCACTCGTCGCAGGCTGTCCAGTTGTCGGTGTGACTTTGACAACATATTTCCCAGCATTCAACCCTGTGAAGTTATAAGCACCGCCTGAGGAACTGGTGGTGCTAGAAATCAAAATATCGTCTGCATCACCCGAAATGTTGTTAATACTCGAGTAGAGCTGCACAGAAGCTCCACCGATACCCAGCTCCGTGCCGTCACGCAGACCATTGTTATTTGTATCATTCCAAATTTGGTTACCCAAAGTCAGCGTGCTAGAGGCGCTGACCTGACAAAGAGTTAAATGATCCATAGCTATCGGACCAGTATTGGAACCACCAGAGAAAATCATCGTAGCTGTGTCAATTTGGGTAGGCGTCGCTGAATTCGCGATACGGAAGCGCCAAGTAAACTGACGCCACATAGGCTGCGCTGTGTTTGTGCTAGCCTCTGACCAATTATTGTAGTCGGCACTTCCAAAGCTTGAGAAGGAGCCACCGCTGCCACTAAACCCGCAACACTGTTGTTCACCAGGGGCCGTGCCGGTCATTTCACCCTGACTTACGGTGTAATATTGATACAAACCTGGCGTCGATCCACTGATGACCTGATAGATCTGAGTGTTCGCGCCTAGATCTAAAACAATCGATGCAGCAGCACTACTCGCATTAGCCGCCCAGATAGAGACCTGATATTCACGACCAGCCTGCAAAACCGAGCTCCATTCGCCACCACCTGCTGCACGCAGACTGACACAGGAGTTAGCCCCCTGGAAAAGCATGTATCGTTTACCATGACGAGCCTTCACAGACTCCACCCAGCTCACTCTTGACCCTGCATTTCCAGCCAAGACTTGCACGCGTTGAATAGGCTCACCAAGACCACTCGTTCCATTGGTGCCTCCCAGCCATTGGAACCCATTGATACCAAGCCCCAATGATGTGCCACTGCCATTGTAATTTAAAAGGGCACTCGCAGTACCAGTGCTGTTGGAAAGCTGTTGGAACTCGAAGCTGGCGTTGTCCACCAATGTATTGGTGTAGCAAAGGTCGAGGTTGGCAAAAGCAAAGTCAATGGTGCTATCACGATCTGAATCGTCGCCATCAACACCGGCCGCAGGCTCACCTCCGACGCTCAAGGTAATGAGCGGGCTAACTACTGGTGAACCAATACCACCTGATTGAACCCCATTGTTGTCATTATTGACTCCATTGTCAGTCGTTACTGCCGTCGTGCTGATACTGGGATAATAGGTCGGTGGACTCGGCAGACGCACATAATAAACGCCAGCGAGAAGATTAGAGAAGGCGTAAAGACCATTGGAATCGGTATCTTGCTCGGTGATTTTCACGTCATCACCACCGCCGTTGTTCCGCTGCCCATCTGAGCCTGGCGACCAGAGCTCGACTCGTAGATTGGGAACACCTGCCTCCGTACTTCCACGCAGTCCATCGTTGTTCGTATCAACCCATACCTGGTTACCAATACCCATATTGCGCGCCTGAAGTGTTAGCGCTTGAGTGGCAAAACAGCCGCCTAAATCAGTGACACGCACTGTGATATTAGCAGTCGTTGCAACAGTAGGCGTTCCTGTAATTTCGCCAGCACTGCTCAGACTTAAGCCAGCAGGAAGAGTGCCGCTTGAAAGACTCCACGTGAGTGGAGGATTACCACCTGTAGCGTTAAGAATTCGTGCGTAGCTATTGCCTGTGAACGCATCAGGAAGAGACGTTGTCGTGATAGCCAGCGCAGGACAAACAGAATTCACAGTATAGCTGCGGGTGCCGAAACAAGGACCTCCGTCTGATGCTCGGACAGTGAAAGTAAAGCTTCCTGGCACCGTAGGCGTGCCACTGATCTGGCCAGTCGTAGCATTCAATGAAAGTCCTGCTGGCAAAGCACCTGTAGCCACAGTGTAGCGATAGGTCTGCCATCCTGTTACTGGTTGCAGTGTGAAGCCTGGGCCTGACCACTGAAGACGAGCGACAGCAGAACCTGCGTTTTCGTAATATTCGACACGCACAGTCGCAGCCACACCAGCAGTCAAAGCTACTACGGCTGTATGATTGGTAGCTGCCTGATCATTCCAGCGATCAATCACAAGATTATTATTCACCCAAAGACGGAAGCCATCATCCGTAGTGGCTTGGAATGTGTGATTACCTGTCGAAGTTGGCAGTAGTGTCCCCGTCCAGCGAACGGAGAAACCATTGACTGGCACTGATGCTGATGGCGACCCTGTGCCCCAATCAAAATCGATTGAGGCATCTGCACGGGTCAATACCAGTGAGCTGAAATTTGTACCCGAGTAATATTGCCCAATCAGTCCACTCTGCGGCGTAGCGCTCAGCGTTTGAGTGTAAGCCGATCCCACCGTCAGATCTGGCAATGTGGTTGGGGAAAGTGTAATAACAGCGCAACCCGTGGTGATGCTGTAGGTCCGAGTGCCAATACAACCATTCACATCGGTAGCCGTAACCACAAAGGTTCCTGGCTCAGAATTGGTAGCTGTGCCTGTGATCACACCCGCGCTACTCATGCTAAGACCAACAGGCAAGCTGCCACTGCTAACACTGTAGATGTAAGGTGACACCCCACCACTGGCACTGATGGTCCTTGAATAGGCAACTCCAACAGAGGCGTCAGGAAGAGTCGTCGGAGTTAGGGTGATAACAGGACAAACCACAAACACCGAAGTCAACGTGGCCTGACAGCCATAAACATCAGTCACTCGGAAACTCAAAGAAACACCTGTACCATTCGTGGTCGTCGGAGTTCCCGAAAGAGTCGCCGTAACTGTATCAAAGATTAATCCAGCAGGGAGCACTCCTGAAGTTTGTGTCCAGGTGTAAGGAGCTGTTCCGCCGCCTACAGCTAACGCTTGAGTATAAGCGACTCCAACAAACGCAGAGGAAAATACCCCAGGGGTGATAGTCATCGCCGGACAAACGGGTGTGATCGAGTAAGCACGTGTGCCAGAGCAGCCATACTGATCCACCACGCGAACCGTGAAACTTGATGTCGTCGTATTGATCGGCGTGCCACTGAGTATGCCGCTGGAGCTATCCAAGATCAGACCAGACGGCAGAGTACCCGTGGTAATCGAGAAAGTGAAGGGCGCAGATCCGACACTAGGGCTAAACGTAGTGCTAAAGAGACTGCCAACGGTTGCAGTTGGGAGTGTGACAGGATTCAGAGCGATCACTGAGCAGGAAGCAGAAATCGTATAACTGCGTGTTGCTTGGCAACCATTCACATCGGTCACTCGCACGGTAAATCCCGCTGAAGTGGCTGCGCTTGGTGTGCCGCTAATCACACCGCTGATAGGATCCAGTGTAAGACCAGAAAGCAAGCTGCCTGAGGCAACCGAATAAACGTATGGCGCGCCGCCATTCCCAGCAGACACAGCCTGCGAGTAGTTGGTGCCAACGACTGCATCTGGCAGAGACGCCGGAGCCAGGGTAATGACCGGACAAATCTTCAAATTGTAAACACGTGTTCCAACGCAACCATTAGCATCTGTTGCTGCCATGGTCAGACTAGCACCGCCGCCATTGGCAGAGGTTGGCGTGCCAGCAAGATCACCCGTGACCGAGTTTAATGCCAAGCCAGAAGGCAAAACCCCAGAAATCACACTGAAGGTGTAGGGCGCAGTGCCGCCAGATGCACCTAAAGTCTGCTGATAGCTACTACCCGACAAGCCCGCAGCTATAGCAGAAGGATTCAGCGTGATCGTCGGGCATACCGGGGTGATCACATAAGCGCGCGTGCCTTGGCAACCGTTGGTGTCAGTCACGCGGATCGTTAGTGTGGCCGTAGCGGTGCTCGTTGGCGTGCCACTGAGTGTGCCAGAAGTTGGATTTAAGCTTAAACCCACAGGCAGCGCACCAGCTGACACTGCATAGGTAAAGGGAGCAATGCCACCCGTTGTACTGAGCGTCTGACTGTAACTTACGCCGACCGTACCATTGGGCAGTGATGATGGGTTTAATGTAATGGTCGGACAGACTGGCGTGACGCTGTAGCTGCGCACGCCGATGCAGCCATTGGCATCTGTTGCACGGATCGTAAAGCTAGCGTTCGCAGTGCTCGTCGCAGTGCCAGAGAGAATCCCCGTGGCAGCATTCAAAGCAAGTCCCATTGGCAACAATCCAGAGATAACGTTAAACGTATAAGGTGATGTCCCTCCCGTGCCACTGAAAGTCTGGCTGTATGCGTTACCTACCGTCGGAACAGTGAGCGAGATAGGACTGATCGCAATGCTCGGACACACTGGAGTGATCGTATAAGACTGCATGCCAAAACATCCATTTGCATCCGTAGCACGGATACCAAAGGTAGAGGTCGTAGCACTGTTCGGAGTGCCGCTCACCACGCCTGTTGCAGAATCCAGAGTGGCCCAAGCTGGAAGCGCTCCATTAGCCACAGTAAAGACATAAGGTGAAGCACCGCCAGTAGCAGAAACCGTCTGACTATAGGCAGTACCGACAATGCCATTGGAAAGCGTGCTAGGACTCACTGTAATGACAGGACAAACCTTCACAGTGAGGGGAGTTGTTCCCACACAACCATAGGCATCTACGGCACGAAAGGTGACTGAAACACCCGCACCATTGCTTGCAGTTGGTGTACCACTCAAGACCGATGTAGCGGAATTGAAGGTCAACCCAGCAGGCAATGTGCCACTCGTGATGCTGTAAGTATAACCAGCTGTGCCACCACTAGCACTGATCACCTGACTATAAGCAACACCAATCGTGGCGCTAGGCAAGGAAGCGGGGCTGATGGTAATGACTGGGCAGACTGGCGCCAATGAATAAACGCGTGTGGCTGCACAACCGTTGGCATCTGCAGCATTAATGGTAAAGGAGGCACTTGTGGTGCTTGTCGGCGTCCCACTGATCAATCCAGTCGTTCCATTCAAACTCAGGCCGGAGGGCAAAGAACCCGAAGCCAGACTATAAAGGTAAGGGGTCGCACCGTTACTAGCAGTGATCGTCTGACTGTAGGCCGTGCCGACTGTCGCCGTCCCTAAAGTCACTGGACTGATGCTGATGACTGGGCAGATCTGAATCAGATAACTCTTTGTGGTGACGCAATTAAAGTTATCCACTGCTCGCACAGTAACAGAAACGCCAGCACCATTGCTAGCCGTTGGAGTTCCACTAAGGAGTCCACTGGAGCTAAGAACTAAGCCTGCGGGAAGAGTGCCGGCACTCACATTCCATGCATACGGTGCTGTCCCACCTGTCGCCGTAATCAGCTGACTGTAAGCAACGCCGAGTGCACCTACGGGCAAGGTATTTGGCGCTATCGTGATCGGAGGACAACTCATAGCCAATGTGTAGGAACGAGAACCTGTGCAGGCGTTGGCATCCGTTGCAGTGATCGTCACATTCGCACTGATTTCTGCTGTTGGGGTCCCTGTGATAGCACCTGTCGTGGGATTTAGGCTCAATCCAGCAGGCAAAGTCCCCAAGGTCACTGCATAACCATAAGGAGCTACACCACCACTTGCGCTAACCGATTGACTGTAAGCTGACCCGACGGTGCCCGCTGGCAGTGAGGACGGCGTCAGCGTGATGACAGGGCAAATTTTCAACGTAACTGTTCGCGTACCCTGACAGCCAAAAGCATCGGTAGCACGGAACGTTAATGAAACGGCAGTTCCAGTGCTAGCCGTTGGCGTTCCCGAGAGTAGACCTGAACTTGAATTCAGCGTCAATCCAGCAGGTAAAGTCCCTGAACTCAAAGCAAAACTATAGGCCGCCGTGCCCCCAGCAGCACTAATCGTCTGCGAGTAGAGTGACCCAACTGTGCCATCGGGCAGAGTCGTCGGATTGACTGTGATAGCCGGACAAACTGGAGTAACGGTATAAGCCTGTGTTCCTTGACAGCCGAAGTTGTCCGTCACGCGTATCGTGAAGTTAGCGGCAGCGGCACTTGAAGGCGTGCCAGAGATGATTCCTGTGCTGGTATTCAGATTCAATCCTGCAGGCAACGAGCCTGCACTGATAGCATAAACATAGGGTGAACTGCCACCTACCCCACTCACGGTCTGACTGTAAGCCGAACCAACAATGCCATTATCCAATGTCGCTGGCGACAGTGTCACGATAGGGCAAACAGGAGTCACCGCATAAGCACGGGAGCCAAAGCAACCGTTCGCATCCGTTGCTGAAATCGTGAATGAAGCTGTCGTCACGCTGTTAGGCGTTCCGGTAATGACACCCGTGCTGCTATTCAAGACAGCCCAGGACGGCAGCACACCACTTGTCACCGTAAAAAGGTAGGGCGTAGCACCACCACTGGCCGTGATAGCAGCCGAATAGGCAGTGCCAACGACGCCATTGGCAAGTGAACTTGGACTGACGCTGACAACCGGACAAATCTGAAGCGTCGCAGTCCGTGTCCCCTGGCAACCAAAATTATCTGTAACGGTGAAAGTCAGGGTGACACCTGCACCATTGCCCGCAGTCGGCGTGCCAGTGATTCCGCCAGTGCTGGCATTCAGGCTTAATCCGGCAGGCAAAGTCCCGGTCGTCAGCGCAAAGCTATACGGGCTCGTTCCGCCAGTCGCACTGAGTGTCTGACTATAAGCAGAGCCGACGCTACCCATGGCAAGGGTCGCTGGACTAACCGTAATCGTCGGGCAAACCGGTGTAACAATAATTGCACGTGAACCCTGGCACCCAAAAGTATCCGTGGCACGGATTGTGAAGGAAGCAGCGACTGAGCTTGCCGGTGTGCCAGAGATCAAGCCAGAGCTTGCATTCAGAACCAGCCCAGCAGGCAAACTGCCGACACTAACGGCAAAGCTATAGGGAGCGGTGCCACCAGCCCCACTCACAGTCTGCGAGTAAGCTTGACCGACCACCCCATTACTGAGCGTGCTAGGATTCACGGTCACTGAAGGGCACATGGGAGAAACCGTGTAGCTCTGAGTCGCAGAACAACCATTGGAGTCTGTTGCACGAATCGTAAAGCTAGCAGTCGTTGTGCTGTTAGGCGTGCCAGAGATCACCCCAGTCGTAGCATTCAGGCTAGCCCACGCTGGCAAACTACCTGAAGCAAGAGTGAAGGCATAGGGTGAAGAGCCACCAGTAGCAGAAACTGTCTGCGAGTAGGCCGTCCCCACCACACCATTGAGCAAGGACGTTGGGCTCACGGTGATCAAAGGACAAATTTGCAGAGTCACCACTTGTGTTCCTTGGCAGCCAAAAGAATCAGTCACGCGCAATGTCAGGCTCGCCGCTGGACTAGCACTTGCAGTAGGCGTACCACTGATCAATCCCGTAGCTGGATTTAATGACAGACCCGCAGGCAACGAACCCGCCGATAGAGTCCAGCTATTGTAAGGAGCGGTCCCTCCCGAAGCGGCAAAGGATTGACTGTAAGCAACACCAACCGTACCCTGCAATGCAGCCGTCGGTGTGATACTGATCGCTGGGCACACCGGCGTGATCGAAAACGCCCGTGTACCACTGCAACCATTGGCATCTGTTGCTTGAACCGTAAAGGAAGCTGCCGTGACCGAAGTCGGCGTGCCTGAGATCACACCCGTCGCAGGATTCAAAGTAGCCCAGGTGGGCAATGCGCCATTTGATACACTGAAAGCATAGGGTGTGGCACCACCACCAGCCGTGACCGTTTGACTATAAACGGTGCCCACAATGCCGTTGCTCAGTGTGGTTGGACTCAAGGTAATCACTGGACAGATTTTTAAAGTATAAGTCTGCACGCCAAAGCAGGCCAAGCTGTCAGTCGCACGAACCGTGATGCTTACTCCAGCACCGTTACCAGCCGAGGGCGTGCCACTGAGCAGACCCGTTGCAGTATTTAACGTTAAACCTGCAGGCAGCGTTCCACTCGTCACGGTCCAAGCATAAGCAGGCGTGCCACCCGTGGCGGTCAGTGTCTGCGAGTAAGAAACCCCAACCACACCCACAGGCAAGGATGAAGGTGTCATCGTGATAGGCGGACAACTCATCGCGAAAACCAAGCTGCGTGATCCTCTGCAACCATTGGCATCAGTCGCCTGGATCGTCACATTGCTACTGATCTCCACGGTTGGCGTGCCACTGACAACACCTGTGCTGGCATTTAAAGTCAATCCAGTTGGCAACGCACCCGAGCTAACCGCAAAGGTGTAAGGAGCCGCACCACCCGCTGCGCTGATCGCATGGCTGTAGGATGTACCGACAACGCCCGCGGCTGCCGCAGATGGATTCACCGTAATGACTGGGCAGATCTGCAAACTCACCGATTGGCTTCCTTGGCAACCATTGGCATCATTCACACGCACCGTGAAACTCGTGGCTGGGCTAGCAAAAGCTGTGGGCGTTCCGCTGACGACACCGGTGCTAGCATTCAGTGCAAGTCCCGCAGGCAAAGCACCTGCTGTGATCGTCCAAGCACCATACGGAGCCACTCCACCGGAGGCGCTCAGAGCAGCCGAATAAAAAGAGCCAACGATTCCTGAGGCCAGACTTGTGGGAGAAATCGAAATTGCAGGACAGACCGGTGTGATCGTATAGGCTCTTGTTGCAGCGCAGCCATTGGCATCCAATGCGCGCACAGTAAAAGAGGCCGTAGCAATCGAGTTCGGTGTTCCGCTAATCACACCCGTCGTTGGATTGAGAGAAGCCCAGCTCGGCAACGCACCATTGCTAATATTGAAGGTGTAGGAAGCTGCACCGCCAGAAGCGGACGCCGTTTGCGAGTAAGCCGTCCCGACCACACCGTCGATCAAAGTAACGGGGCTTAGCGATATCACAGGACAAACCTGCAAGCTCACCACTTGTGAACCAACACAGCCAAAAGAATCTGTTGCAGAGATCGTGAAGCTCGTTGCAGGACTTGCTGTGGCAGTCGGCGTGCCTGCAATCACACCCGTCGAAGCTGTCAAAGTTAGGCCGGCAGGCAAAGAACCTGCCGTAATCGCCCAAGTATAGGCAGCAGTTCCGCCTGAAGCACTCATGGCCTGTGAATAAGCGACACCGACCCTGCCCTGAGCCATGAGGCTTGGCGAAACTGTAATCACCGGGCAAACAGGCGTGATGCTATAAACTCGGCTGCCAAGGCAACCATTAGCATCGGTCACAGTAATGGTGAAATTCGCTGTCGTCGTGGCATTTGGCGTTCCTGCAAGAACTCCTGATGTCGGATTCAGTGTCGCCCAAGCAGGCAGTGCACCCGAACTTACGCTGAAAGCATAGGGGCTCGCACCACCCGTTGCTGAAATTGTCTGACTATAAACCGAGCCAACTGTGCCGTTGCTAAGCGTCGTGGGATTGACAGCGATCACCGGACAAATTTTCAGTGCAAGCAAGCGTGTCCCATAACAACCATTGGCATCTGTTGCGCGGAATGTGAGCGACGTACCTGAGCCATTACTAACCGTGGGTATTCCCGTGATCGCTCCTGTTGAACTATTGAAGACCAGTCCCGCAGGCAAAGTCCCATTCGTCAAAGCATACGTGTAAGCCGCGACGCCGCCGCTTGCACTGACAGTCTGAGTGTATGGACTGCCCACCACACCATTGCTTAATGAAGTAGGATTCACCGTGATCGTTGGGCATTGTTGCTTGATCAACAATGAGTCTTCCAACACCGCTGGATTGTTCCCATAGAGCCCGATAGTCAAACCGTCGGCTGAGATTCCATCGCCACCATTATAGATATTCCAGTTTGAGTAAGCTGCATCGATGGCCACATGACCATCGGTCGCGAGGATCGTGGAAAATCTTTGATAAGCACTGGCAGACAGAGTCCACATCACCGCATGGCTACCACTGCTGCTGTTAACCGTGCCGAGCACGCGAGCCGTGTCACTGACCGCACCGATTTTAGCCCCTTGCGTGTCAACGCCGCTGACCAGGCCAAGATTCGTCCGTGTGCTAGTCACGGTATCATACAAGAACGGTGCGGGGACGCCTGCAACCCTTTCAGAGGACGCGACATAGCGCCCATCAGGACTGACTTTACCACCACTCAAAACGTTAAAACTTGCAACGGTCGTCGCCCAACCACCACCGATACTGCCCTTGATGATCTTGCCATTGCCTGCCGTATCAACCACCAACAACACCGATCCATCCGCTGAGGCATCTAAAACTTCACGCACACCGCTGATGCCAGTCCATGCCAGTGTCGTCAGATTCCAAAAACCACCCACAAGCGCCGTCGATCCATTCACGCCATCTGGATCCACTGTTCCGAATGCATGACCGCTACCAGCGGTGATAGCCACCGGAGTTACAATCAAGCTGGTGCTACTATCAAATGGAGTCAAAAGACGCACTACGGTGTTGGCACTGCGATCATAAAACCAGGCCACCACATTAATCTTCGAGCCCGAAGTCCAGCGCTCAAAGCCCAGCACATCTCCCTCATCATTCACGTCAGCACCAACGGCATATGGATGCGTTGAAGCGAGCTTAGCAATATCTGTCATCACTGGCGTACCAGACGTCGTCATGATGAACGCCCGCGTCGTTGAACCAAAGCGCATGCCTGTGGTGTATTGACCATTGGGAGACATTCCCATGATGCATTGAGATTGCGCATACGCTTCGCCACCGAGCACATCCTTGCCTATGCGCGTCACTTTATAATTGGTGCCCGTTGTTTGTGCTGAGACATCTGCAATCAAAACGCCTAACCATAAAGCGATCAACATCAACTGTGCAGCGGCGCAGTTGAGACATCGAGAGACAGAGCGCAGCCCACTAATAGGGGTGCGCACATCTGCTAGATTACCAAAAGTTGAAGTCATTATTTTTATGGATAAAACAATTCTAGCCATATTCATTATAATTTCAATATAAATTACACTGATAGTTAATAAATATTAACTATTCACCGAGCTAGCTCTGGGTTTTTCAAAAAATCATTTGCCAGTGTAACAATAATACTGTTACACTTAACACACCCAATCCATGCTGCCCTTTTCAATCCAGATCCAAGACGGCGCGCCAGCTTCTGACCAGATACTTCTGGCCGTCCGGAAGGCTCTCCTCACTGGACAGATGAAAGCAGGTGATGAGTTTCCCAGTGTTCGAACGCTGAGTCAGGAGCTGAAAATCAGCCCGACAACTGCCCACAAGGTCGTCTTGCTGCTCAAAGACGCTGGCTGGCTCAACTCGCGGCCCGGCATCGGCATGGTTGTCACCGTTCCCGAGCAGCCAGATCTCCCCGAGCGACTCACCCAACTCACGCCCGCTTGCCGATCCCTTCTCAAAGAAGCCGCCGATCTCAATCTCACCCTCGAACAAATCATCGCCCACCTTAAAAGCCTATGATCACCATCACCGATCTTCATAAACGCTTCCGTAAAACCGAAGCCGTCGCTGGTTTGAGCCTGCACGTGCCCGAAGGTCAAGTCACGGCCTTCCTCGGCCCGAATGGCGCTGGCAAGAGCACCACCATCAAATGTCTGCTCAATCTGCACCGACCCGACAAAGGCAGTGCCACCATCTTGGGCGTCGATTCGCGCAAGCTTGGGCCAAAGGAGTTTACCCAGATCGGCTACGTCTCCGAAAACATGGAGCTGCCTCTGTGGATGACGGTGAAGCAGTTCCTCGACTACTGCCGACCGCTCTATCCGAACTGGGACAAGGCCTTCGAGGCCCAATTGCTCACGCAGTTCGATCTCCCCCTCGCCACGAAGCTGAAAGATCTCTCGCGTGGCATGAGGATGAAAGCCGCGCTGCTCAGCAGCCTCGCATATCGGCCAAAGCTCGTCGTGCTCGACGAACCTTTCAGCGGACTTGATCCACTCGTGCGCGATGAATTCATCCGAGGTCTGCTCGAACTCACCGAGCAGGAAGGCTGGACGGTTTTTGTGTCCTCGCACGACATTGAGGAAGTGCAGCGCCTCGCCGATCGCATCGCTATCATCAATCGTGGTCAGCTCGCACTCGATGAAACCAGCGACAGCCTGCAAAGCCGCTTCCGTGCGGTTGAAGTGGTGCTCCCAGATCAATCGCGAGCGCCCGTGAGCCTTCCCACCGACTGGCTCCATGCCGAGCAGGCCGGCCGCACACTGCGCTTCACTGACAGCCGCTTTCAAAACGACGCCCAACTCGCCTCCCTGCTCCGTGAGGCGCTTCCAGCCGCTTCCACGCCTGAAATCCGCCCCATGAGCCTGCGCGAGATCTTCGTCGCGCTCGCCCGTGCCTATCGTCTCGAAGGGAAATGAGCCATGAACCTCGTCCTTCATCACTTTCGCAAAGAGTTCGCTTATCTGCGGCTACGCTGGTTTGGCTTTCTAGCACTGCTGGGGTTTGATCTGGCGGTGAACTTGGAATGGCTGTTTCCGCTGCGGGCGAGTGTACAGCCTCCGGCGTGGCTGGTCTATCTGCCGTGGGTGTTGATGCTGGTGGGGGTGACTTTGCTGGGATCATGTCCTGAAGACAAGCCGGGCAGTGATCGCAGCTTCATCAGCACGCGACCTCTGCCGATGCGGGCGTATTGGCTGACACGCGTGGCTTTGTGGCTGCTGCTGTTGGTGCTTCCCGTCGTGCTGCAAAATGCGCTTTACCTTATGCTTTCGGGTCGTCCGGCGATGGAGATGCTGGCGGGAACTTGGGCATGCGCCGTGTGGGTCATTCAATGCACCGCGTGGCTGCTGCCGATGACCGCGCTGTGGCGGCGGGGCGAGTTTTGGGCAGCTCTGGGATTGCTGGCGGCTGGTTGGCTGATCGTAGGGCGGTTGGTCGATTTCATCGCGCTCACAGTCTCGAACACGATTTTGAGTACGGATCAAAGTGTAACGGGTGCCACCATGGGAATGCTCATGTTTGCAGCAGGCATCCTGTGGATGGCGTGGCGACATCAATGGAGTCGCATGGCAACTTTTCGTCGCCGCCTGCTGATCATGTTTGGCATCGGTCTGGCGTGCTTCCTTTCGGCGCGATTCTGGCCGTGGCATGAACAGGATGAGCCGTTCAATCAGGCGCGCGTTCGCGAACTGGCCCCGAGATTCAAGGCCGAAATCGATCTCGGCACTTACGGATTCAATGGGTTCGAAGAAGAGATGTACCGGCAGATGTTCGGCCAGGTGCGTGCAGACACAGGTGATGCCTCTGTGTCAGTGTTGCTGCGACCGCAGCGAGCACGCATCTCACAAGAGGGGCGTGACCAGATCTCCGTTCCGAATCTCTACCACCGCACACGTCGGAACAATTTCCGCCTGCCGCTCGAAACGGTCATGAACACGGATCAGGTGCTGCGTGATCTTTTTCCAGCAGGCACGATTTTCACCACGACCAACGAAAGGTCAATGTGGGGCATGTATTCGGATACCAACACTCATCTCGCTGAGTTCCAGCCGCCCTACCCGAATCCTGAGAAGCCGCTGCGAGTGACAACGGATTGCGAGATCGACTGGTATCAGCGCGATCTCGAACTGAACATCCCGCTGAAAGTGGGAAGCACAGGGCAGTCTGAGAGTCACGCGTGGCGTGTGATGCAGGTGCAGGAAAACCAAAACGAAACCGGCACGCCGAGTCTCGGGCAGGTGAATGTGGAACTGCATGTGCAGACCCGTGGCATCGAGACCGGCCAGCCAAGTTCTAATACCGTGCTTCTCTATTCACCTCAGCGGCGTCTGGTCTGGCTGGAACCAGCTTTTCAAACAGGCAGCGCCCCCCGTGCCGGAGCCTCTGGCTGGAGCCGACATAGCGTCCGACTCGGCTGGCGCAAGGTGCTGAACTATGCCGATGGCGAGGACGCGGGCGTGGATGTCTCCCAGCTTCGCCTCATCATGCTGCGCAGCCGTTTTCTCGGCAGCAGCGAGTGGACATGGAAATCACCCGACATCGTCCTGGGTGATCATCCATCGCAGATGAGTGCCCCGACGATCCACAATCAGAACATCTATATTGGGCGGGAGATCAAGGCTTTCCAAGATCGCTTGGCAACGCTCAAAGCACCCACTGCCAGCACACCGGAGCCGGAAGTAAGGCGCTATCTTTATGACCTGCTCGCCACCGTTAGCACGACCGATGTAGCCCATAAAACAGCGGCATTAAAAGAGGTGTCGGACGCCTTCCGTCCACTGATGCAGCATCATTTGCCGCTGATGCTGGAACTGCCGAGTAGCCTCTGGCCCGGATGGAACAATCAGCCCCCGAAAAAGCTGCTCGACGAATACCTCACCGAAGCTCAACGCGAAACGGCCATCGACCTCGTGATGACGAACTCGGTGCTCACCAACACGTTGATCCGCAAAGGCTGGGCGGAGTCGGCTCGTCGCTTGCAGCCACGATTGCTCTCATTGCCAAAGCTCCAGCATGGGGCGGACGAACTGCTGCTGAAGTGGGGAGATGAAGCCTCCCACGAAAAACTCATGCAGGAGCAGCGCCGCTTCGCTCAAGAAGATACTTTTAAGCAACTGAATCTAGTGCCAGCGTTACGTCCAAGGCTCGAAAAGCTCTCCCGCGAGATCATTCAAAGCCAGACGCCTTTGCTCAAGGATCAGGGCTGGTGGGTAGCTGAACGTTTCCAGATTGCGGCTGACTTCGGTGATCGTGATGCACTTGATGTCTGCCTGCGCTGGATGGCTTTGGCTGGCGATGTGCCTTCACCGACTTGCAGCACGCCGTTTCCAAATCTCCTCAAGGCCGATGGATCGAAGCTCTGGCAACAGAAGGTGGACAGAGAAAAGCAATGGCCGCGCTACCGCCAATTCAAGGTGAGTGACTTCGATTATCTGCCGGAACAACGCGCCTGGAAACTCCGCCAACCATGACTGCCGCACTCCTATTCCGCATCACGCATCAGTTTCGCGCCGAGTGGCGGCACCATCGCAGCTGGATCATCGCCTGGATTCTGTGGGTGATCCTTCGCTGGCTTTATCTGCACCAAGATGAGGACGGCACCTTTGCGTATCTCCACTTGGTGGACCTTATCCCACTCATCACCATCCTCATGGCTGTCACCGTGGCATGGCTGAGCGTGCGTTCCGATTCACCCTCGAACACCGACTGCGCCACGCTCACTCGGCCCATCGGACAAACGGCTCTTTGGTTTGGAAAACTTACCTTTCTGGCCTGCGGTGTCGTCTTGCCGCTGGTGATGGTCGAAAGCACGGGCTGGGTGGGTTTCCAGCATAGCCTTGCCGCATGGATCGCTCTCAGCAGTGGCTGGATTTTCTTCGCAGCTCTCGTGATGGGCATCGCAGGGGCACTGACAGCGCTTGCCAGCAACACGCGGCAGGTCATCGCCATTGCGGTGCTTGGCGTGCTCGGCGCGGGCATCTGGCTGACACTTGGTTTCACCATGGGCAGCACTCCTGCCGATCCCAAAGCCACGCCAGATGCCGCACGCATCTGTGGTGGCATCATCGCGAGTGTGATCGCCTGTGTCGGCGTCTTCATTGCCTGGTGGACGGCTACGGTGCCGCGTCGTCGTGCATGGGCGGCGGCTTTGCTACTGCTGAGTCTGCTCCAGGCACCGCTGATCATGGCCATGTGGAAGATGGACTGGATCACGCCACCCGCGCTGGCTTATCCCGCCGCCAAACTCGGTGTGAAGGTCGGCAAAGCTGATCCAGCCGACAAAACTCCTGGTCGCTCGCTTTGGCCCACCCTGCGCATCACCGGTCTCGGCAAAGATGAGGTCGCCAGCATCATCGACCTCGCGCCCATGAGTGAAAATGACACCCCATGGCCGCCGCTGGGCAGCTACACCGATCTCCCGGAAAACAAGCGTGGTTTCGATTCATGGATGCACCGGGATCACGTCCGCGCGCTGCTCAAACACAGCCCGCCCACCACGCTCTGGCAGGACTATTTAAACAATGACGGCTATTACAGCGGACGGCAGAAAATTCAGGAAGCGATCAAGCCTCTGCGACTCAATCCTAACGCCATGCCTACACGCTGGCGTCTGCGGTTGGCCGTGCATGAGATGCGCCGGGTCACCACAGTGCCTTTCAAGCAATTCTGGACTCAGGACAATACCTTTCCCATCCGACCAGGTCTGCGCGTTGAGACTCGACCCTTTGTCCCTTCCAATGGAGCATGGGAGCTGAATGGCAGACTGTATCGCGTTCATTCGCTGCTCCTTCCACCACGACCAAACCTGCCTGCCATCTCACGCGGCCAGACGTTGGCAGACGCCTTTTTTCTCGTGCTCGAAGATCCCGAACTTCATGAAAACGCCGCCTACGATCTCGGTCCTGGGCAGCGTGGCCACATGCAAAATCGTCAGCAAAACTTTGCCTTTCAAGTGGAGGAATCCCAACGATTCAACCCCCGCCTGTGGCCACCGCGTGTGCAGTATCTCATCCTGAAAACCAAACACGAGGACTGGGTGAACCGCCTCAACGCCAGCCTCTGGCACGCCGAAGAGCGCGGCACCGTCGATCTCGAACTCAGCGCCGAGCAGATGTCCCAAGTGTTGGCGGAGCCCAAGACTGAACCGAAGAAGCCATGAACCTTACTCTTCATCATTTCCTCAAAGACTTCCGCTACCTATGGCTGCGGTGGTTTGGGTTGTTGTTAGCGATCTGTTTCGATTTGGCGTTGCAGATGCAATGGGTGTTTCCGATCTCGCAGGAGTCAAATATCATGTTGCCGTCGTTCTTTTTGAGTCTGCCGATGTGGATTATATCATGCTGGTTCATGTTGTGCGTGCCACCAGAAGATCGCGATACTACGTTTCGAGGAACACGCCCGCTTTCGCGCCGTGATTATTGGCAGGCACGACTGATGACAGGAGTCCTGCTGATGATGCTGCCATTAATACTCGAAAACGCGGCTTTTTTACTGTTAAGCGGTCGCGGTTGGGTAGATCTCCGATCAGGGATGCTGGAAACGGGGCTTGCTGCAGCGGTGATGCTTCTGTGGCTACTACCAGCAGCGGCGTTGTTTCGCGGTTGGGAGAAGTATGTGGCGCTGATGCTGTTTATCTATGGCTTGGGCGGGTCACTTTCGACTTCGATTTTTGAAGGGCTTGGCCTTGCCTATCGAGGAGAAGAGCAGCGGTTTTACGACTCCAGCACGCTGCTTATCTCAGGCGGGTGCCTACTTCCTCTTGTTTTCATTTGCGCCTACTGGCACGCTCATCGTCCATTTGGAAAGTTCGTACGTCTAGGATTGCCGCTGATCATGGGACTCCTGTTATCGGCGCTTGCGCAATCCATGTTGATCCCGAGTC
The DNA here is from genome assembly GCA_027489965.1 of Verrucomicrobiaceae bacterium. Classification (GTDB taxonomy): domain Bacteria; phylum Verrucomicrobiota; class Verrucomicrobiia; order Verrucomicrobiales; family Verrucomicrobiaceae; genus Prosthecobacter. The sequence continues at coordinate 24,574 of JAIXZA010000050.1, read as the reverse complement.
GCTTGGAGCGACCGCATGACCAGGCGCTTATCGATGAGCTTGTCAAAGATCGCCGACTGGTGATTGATCATCATAAGATCTCAGTTTTGACCTCAACCGAAGACAAACACCAACTGGTTGCTCAGATTCCCTTGAATGGTCTGCCTCCAGAGATCATGCCGCACTGGCATGTGGTGCGTCATAAAATGAACCAAAAAGGTCAGCCGTTGCCAGACGTGGAAAAGAATAGTTTGAAAACGAAAGCAGCCGTTTGGGAGCTAAATCGAGTGACCTTTAATCAGTCTTTGGTGCCTTACCTGCCAGCAGCATGGCCGAGTGACACACTGGCGGTCATGGAAGAACCAGCACAAGAAACCAACCTGGCCACGGTCGACATAAAAACAGACACGCATACTCCGATCACGCTGGACCTAGATCTGTCTGCGGAGTGGATGCGGCTGCGTGAATTAGGTCGCATGCCTTTGAAGCCTGGAGCGAGCATCCGCACGCAGGATAGCGAGATCTATGTGCTGGAGGTCATCGCCGGCTTTGATAATCGAGGGCATAAAGATCCGGCAGCCGTCACACTGCGGCTGCAGGAGCGACACACCACTTTTGCGGATCGTAATGGGATGTTTCCGATCTTGAAGCGTCTTTGCTTACTCGGAAAAGATAAGCGCCTATTATGGCACCAGCTGATGGATGACGCAGTACAAGAGCGCGGCGCGAATCACGGTTGGGTAACGATCCAGCGCACAGTCACCCTCTTGCATGGTGTTCTGATCCCTGGCAGCGGTGTCACGTCAGAGAATCTTGCGGAGCAGGAGCTAGTGTGGATCGGTGGAGAATATCTAGGCACGTCGCGGCATGAGGTGAAGGTGGAGAACTTTGTACTGAGTGATCACATTCATGACTTGGATATATGGCCGCGCACTAAGGTCGCTGTAGAAAGCGGATATCCTCATGAAGCTTTTTTAAAACATGTAAAAGGAATCCCCAGACCGCAAAAAGGAGCAAGCAAAGATGAGTCTGCCCGCTATGTAGCTACAGTATGTTCGGCTTCTCTAGCATTCTCCAATCGTTACAATATAGATAAATTCAATCAGCAGCGCTGGTTAGACAACGAACGAGAGGTCGCTACATTGCTAGCGCCTGTAATCATCGAACATCCCGAAATCATCAGCGCCATAGTCGCAAGCATGCCATTCAACGAAGGGACTTTGAAAAAGCGCATTGTCAGCGAAGTCCTGTTTGAAGCTAAGATCCCAGGTTTTTTCATGCGTGTTTTAGAAGCACCCGCCCAGGGCAGCGTGCAATACACTAATCAAGAACCGTGGATCTCTTCATCTGAGCAAGACTGGTCTAAAATATCCACAGCCATAATCCAAGCTCTAAAAACACACTCTGATGAACCTCTGCGACCGCTCATGGAACGTGAAGAAAATACTTCGGAGACCACAGAGAACATCTGGGGAAAATTTTACCGAAAACCTTTTTTATACATGGATGATTGGGACCTAAAAAGACTCTTGCTTGATCCCTTTTACCGAGATAAAGCCAAGACCATCGTTGAGCAAGAGTATCTAAAAATACCTCGGGCAGCTTTATTCAGAAGAGAAAAGTCTTTCAGCATCATCGCGTGCAAATCCTTATTGGGTGATATCAAAGCATTAGATTTGGCACTACGATTATTCGGCTTGTTTGATGACGCAAACCTATCTCATGAAGGCGCAATTCAAAATTTTCACAGCTCGGTCTTCGGTGAACATCTAAAGCGCGAAGACGTGGCAACATTCATCAAGAACTGCCGCACTTGGAGCGCGCATGATTTTCAATACGACTCGGAAAAAATCCAGTGGAAACTCAACACGACGTCGAAGCCATGAGCTTATCCTCTACAACTTTTAGTTCCAGAGTAAGCCATCAACTCGCGCAAGAATGGCGAGCTCAACGTGGACTGGTTTTACTTTGGTGGGCGACACTAGGATTCCAGTGTTGGGAGGTGGTGAAAGATGCCCCGTCAAAGATCCCACTTCCAGATTGGCTGCCGGGCATCTTGGCTCTGCTCATCGTGGTGCGTAGCGTACGGGTAGATGCGCCACTGAATGCTGACGTAAATTCCCACACACGCCCACTGGGCCGTGACGCGGTGTGGCTGGCCAAAGTATTATTCTTCATACTGGCGCTGCTGCTTCCCTGGACGGCCTGTGTGTGGCCAGAGTTCCAAGGCTTGGGCTTTGGTGCGATAGAGTGGCTTTTTACGGTACTGGGCCGTGCACTACCCGCAGTCATCTTAGGCAGCTTCGTCGCCGTTCTTGTTTGTGGCAGCAGCTCGGGTCGAAGAAATATGATCCTGAGTGGCATCGGCATCGCCGTTTTCATTGGCCAATGGTTCCTGGAAAGCACGGTGAAACTTGAGAATCCCGACGTGCGCTACATTTGGGCTATGGCGGCCTGTGTTTGGTGTGTGACCATGATTGGGGCTTGGTGGCGGCTGAGCTTGGCTCGTCGTGCATGGCCAGTGCTATTCACAGGCACTGCATTGATTCTGCTAGCTGTGTATTTTTGGCGCTGGGATTGGCGTGCGCGGCCAGAACCTATATTCGCAGATTCAAATATAGCGCTGCATTTTGGAAAAAAGCCTGGAGCGAATTCACAAGAGCTTTGGCCAGGGCTCTATCTGACAGGTCTGCCCGCTGATCATGTCGCAAGTGTCGTGTCATTGTCAGAGCTTGGCAAAAAAAGCGTGTTTTCAGACTATACGATAACCCAAGAGATTTCAGGCCTCGTGACCCAGCGCAACCGCTGGATGACTCAGGAGCATACTCGCGCACTCATCTCTCATTACCCAGCAGGTTCGCTTTGGCATGGCAAAGTAGATTTAGCCAGTCGAACACCTCTAAAAAAAATCATCGGGAATGAACCCAAAGCATGGCGAATCAAACTGGCTGTGCAACGTATGACCAAGCTGCACACGCTGCCGATGAGCCAGAGAGGCCATCATAAGGTAGTGGTGGACGCAGGCCGCCGACTGGATTTTCACATCCAGGACCTCAACAAGCACAGCAGACTCACTTTCGGAGCAGAGCTGAGGCATAGCTTCCCTATGCTGGCTCCGCGGACTGAACAAAACCGCTTCACGATCAATGGCACACGAACGGAAGATAATTTTCTCATACTCCTACACTCCCCCAGCATCCGCGAGGTACGCACGGCGAGCGAGGGCGATCAGCACTACTGGCCCCATGATGGCCTGCTGGAGCGCCATCAAAAACGTCCCGTGAATTTTTCGTTCTCTCACCCCCGCCCACAGATGGACATCGCCGGATTAAAGCTTCAAGACTGGCTCAATGACAGCACGCTAGACCTCTGGTGGCCGGTGGAGTGCGGTGTGGTGGAACTAGATACCAGCGTAGAAGACATGCAGCGTCTCATTGAGATGAAATGAGCCGCTTGCATTCCAAGAGCTTTCCGATTCCAATCCCAGTGTGAGTCGCTACTTGCTTTTTCTTTTTCTTTCCACCCAACTCTGCGCTGAAAGCCCTCGGGAGCTCATCGAGCAATACGCAGCGGATGCCAGCCTGCACCAGCGTCACTGGGCCATCACGGGGGACTCGGCCAAGTCTTATGACCGTGAGCAGGAACTGACACAGAGATGGCTGACACGACTTGGAAAGCTGGACTTCACCAAGCTCGAATCGCCAGATCAGATCGACTACATCCTGCTCCGCAATGACCTTGAGGCCACACTCATGCGCCTCGGAGATCGCCGAGATGATGCCCAAGAACTCACGCCATGGCTGCCCTTCCGCCCGATCATCGACAACCTCACTGAGCAGCGCGTTCACGGTGATCCGTTGAATATCGAAAAGGCAGCCACTACACTAGCGCCATTGGCCAAAGACGTGATTGATCTGCAAAACAAGCTCAAGGCCGCTAAGGAGAAGAAGTCAGAGGGTCCGAAGTCGCAGGGTGAAAAAAAGCCACTCTCCCCTTCCCTGCCAACACCACTACAAGCCATGCGCGCTGCGGATTCAGTGGATGCGATGCGAGAGTCTTTGAAATCTTGGTTAGGCAACTACGAGGGTTTTTTGCCCGACTTTAACTGGTGGATCAAGCAGCCCTATGACGAGGCCGCCAAGGCTCTGGAAGGCTACGCCAAATATCTGCGTGAAGAGATCGCCGGCATCAAAGGCAAGGACGACGCCCCCTTGCTCGGCAAAGCTCAGGGGGCTAGCAACCTGCAAGAGCAGCTTGTGCATGAGTTCATCCCTTACACACCCGACGAACTCATCAGCATTGCCGAGCGTGAATTCACTTGGTGTGAGACTGAGATGAAGAAAGCCGCCCAAGACATGAAGCTTGGCGACGATTGGAAAAAGGCCCTGCTCCGCGTGAAACTCCAATACGTCCGCCCTGGCGAGCAAGAAACCTTTGTCCGAGCTGAAGGCAACCGCGCCATCGAGTTCGTCACCAAGCGCGACCTTGTCACCGTGCCTGCCGATTGCGCGGAGTGGTGGGGCACAAGGATGCTCGGCCCACAGGAGCAGAAACAGATACCCTATGCCGCCTACAGCGGACACGACATCCTCGTCGCCTACGCCAACGAGAGCATGAAGCACGAAGACAAAATGATGTCCATGCGTGGGAATAATCGCCCTTTCATGCGCAACGTCGTGCCACACGAACTCATCCCCGGTCACCATCTCCAGCGCTACATGGCCGACCGTCACAGCATCCATCGTCAAGGCTTTAGCACCCCATTCAACGTCGAAGGCTGGGCCCTCTATTGGGAGATGCGCCTCTGGGATCTAGGCTATCAAACCACGCCAGAGGACCGCATCGGCGCGCTCTTCTGGCGCATGCATCGCTGCGCGAGAATCATCGTCACGCTGAAGTTTCACCTCGGCCAAATGAAGCCAGACGAGATGGTGAAATTTCTCGTTGATCGTGTCGGCCACGAGACATTCGGAGCCACGAGTGAAGTCCGCCGCTTCATCAAAGGCGACTACTCCCCGCTCTATCAATGCGGCTACATGCTCGGCGGACTCCAACTCATCGCCCTCCAAAAAGAACTCGTCACCAGCGGTAAGATGACCGAAAAACAATTCCACGACAGGATCCTCCACCTCGGCCCGATCCCCATTGAACTTGTGCGAGCCAGTCTGCTAAAACAGCCCCTGGCACCCGATTTCAAAACGAGCTGGAAGTTTGATGCGACGACTAAAAACTGATTTTAAATCACCCCATGCCCACCGCCCTTGCCGCCGTCCTTTATGAATCTGGAAAGCCACTCGTCATTGAGGAGGTGGAAGTTTTGCCACCACAGGCAGGTGAAGTCTTGGTACGGATGAAAGCAGCTGGGGTCTGTCACAGTGATCTGCATGTGATGAAAGGCGACCTACCGATGCCCATGCCGATCATTCCGGGGCATGAAGGCGCAGGCATCGTCGAGGCTGTGGGGCCTGGGGTGACCAGTGTGGTGCCAGGGGATCATGTGATCCCGATTTGGCGATCGTCCTGCGGCCGCTGCGACTACTGCCAGCAAGGGAGACCAGCACTTTGCGATCTGGGCACGACCATGCGTTTCACGGGGCTGATGCCAGATGGTCAGACGCGCTTTCGTAACTCACTAGGAGACAGCATCCGCCACTATGCGGGCGTCTCCACCTTTAGCTCCATGTCCACGATGCCTGAGGCTGCCGTGGTGAAAATCGATCCTGATTTTCCGCTGTGGAAAGCGGCTTTGATTAGTTGCGGCGTCATCACAGGCATTGGCGCGGTGACTCATGCCGCGCAGGTGCGACCAGGGGCCACTGTGGCGATCTTTGGCTGCGGCGGTATCGGACTAAACATCATCCAAGGCGCGGGCATGGTCAGTGCGAGGCAGATCATCGCCGTGGACAAAGTAGCAGGTAAAGAAAAGTTCGCCCGACTGCTGGGTGCCACACATTTCATCGATAGCAGCGCCTGCGATCCAGTGAAGGCGATCAAAGATCTCACAGGCGGACTCGGCGCGGACTTCACTTTTGAAGCCATCGGTCTGCCAGAACCCATCGAGCAAGCTTTTGATTCTCTGCGTAAAGGTGGCACTTGCGTCGTCACAGGTATCAGCCGAGGAGATGCCCGGGCGCGAATCAATACCAACCAGCTGCTCTATGCTGAGAAGACGCTCAAAGGCAGCCTCTATGGATCCATGCGCCCACGCATTGATCTGCCGCGCCTCATGGATCTGCATCAGACCGGTGCCATAAAGCTCGATGAACTACTGACACGCACTTGGCGGCTAGAAGAGATCAATGAAGCCTACGCTGCGTTAGAGCGTGGCGAGGTGGCCCGCAGTCTGATTGTTTGGGCATAGCTCCTCAGCCAACGAGACCTTCTCGGAGGTCTGCTTTTTCCCTGCAAAAGTCAGCGCTACAATACTCAAGGTCGCGACTGAACTCAGTGGCATTAGAATCGCTGCGGCAAGAGGACTAAGATGGCCCATCAGACCAGCCACGACGGTGACGACATTGTAAGTAACTGAAAAAGCAAAAACACGTCGTGTCGCGCGGCGATGCAGTCGAGCGACGTCCATCAAACCAGTGACAAAACGCAGACTGTGCCCGAGGAAAAAGAAATCCGCCTTTTGCTCCAGAAAGCTGCGTCCCGTAACCGGACTCCCCGCACAAAGTGCAGCGTCAAAGGCAAGGCTGTCATTGGCTCCGTCACCGATGTAGAGAGTATTGTTGTCATTGTGTTCCGTCACCCACGCTGCTTTTTGCTCAGGGGTCAGGCCTGCCTGCCAGTCTTTGTTTTTCAAACCAAGCTGGGCGGCGATATGTGCGACTTTGGCATCGCGATCACCACTGAGGATGTGCACAGAAATGCCTCGCTCTTGCAGCGTACGCACTTCATTAAGTGACTCTGCACGCAGTTCATCTCGAAAGCGAAAGCCCGCCATGGCCACGCCATCCAAGCTCAGCAATGCATCGGCACCCGCACCGCGACCGAGAAACCATTCGTGGCCAGATTCATCGGTGAACGACAAGCCTTGGCCGATGACTTCATGGACCTCATTCGTGCTTAGCTCACCGGGACCGACGGCATCAAACAAGCTCCGACTCACGGGATGCAGATTCCCTGTGACTAAAGTGCGCAGTGCGCAGCGAGCTTGGTCATTCAGGTGGTTAATCACCTCCCGATTCTCCAAGACTGGATTTTCCAAAGTCAGCGTTCCTGTTTTATCAAAGACCGTCCGCTGCACACGAATCAGGCGTTTCCAAAGGCCGAGCGTCCGAACAAAAACGCCTAGTTTTTCAGCACGTGCCGCAGCTAATTCTTCCGCCAATGGCACGGCCACGCCGAGGGCACAAGGGCAGGAGACGACAAAGATGGAGATCATGACCTGAACAGCCTGCACCACACCAGCCCCATGCAAAGCCCACCAGAAAGCCCCAGCAATGCCAATGATGACAACGATGCCTAGATACCAGCGCAAGAGGCGCTCCAATTTCAGATCGCGAAATTCACCTGGGCGGCGGGCTTCTAAAAGCTTCCGCAACGTGCTATCCGGCCAACCTTCCAGAGCCTCTGCCTCCAGCCCGCGTGAGCCAATATTTAAGGCACCCGATGGCAGCAGTTGGCCCTCATCACGCAGCTGAGCTTCGCTTTCACCATTGATCCACTCAAGACTGACGGAAGCTTGTGAACTCAGCAATCGGCAGGCAACTGGGATAGATTGCCCAGGCTTGATGACAAAGCGCACTCCAGGTTTCAAGGCACTGAGCGGGCGCGGCTTATCCTCTTCCAGCAGTTTCACCGAGTCTGGGATGGAGGTGTCACGCATGAGTTTACGGCGATTCCTTTCCACGGCTGCCTGCTGCGCCCAGCGCCCCACAAGCATGAGAAAAATGAAGATGGCCACAAAGTCGAAGTACTTCAGCCCTGGCACTCCGGCAATCCACCCAGCGATAGAGCCACCGTAAGCCGCAATGATCCCCAGCGCGATAGGTGTATCAATGTGCAGCGCTCCGGCCTGTAGGCTGCGCCAGGCTTTTTCAATGAAATAGGACCCACCGACCAACATGGCCAAAGTGGCAGAGACCGCAGCGATCATATCAAACCAGGGCGCAAAAACAAAGTCCGCTGGCATGCCATAATAGGCAGGCAGACAGAAGGCCATAGCATTCATAGCGAAGGCTCCACACACGCCCATGCGCCGTTCCAAGCCAGAGGTTTGTTTACGCTCTTCGCCCTCACGTGGCGGTCCAACAAGATACCCAAACGCCTGCATGTCTTTGGCAAAGGCCACCACATCAAACACTGCCGGATCATAGCAAAAGAATAGATCACCGTGAACAACATCCACATTGACCCTCAGTCCACCCGCATGACGAGCAAAGACTTTTTCGATCAGCCAGATACAACCCACACAGGAGATGCCCTGTAGCGCCAGGCAAAGCTCGCCCTGCGGAGCAGCGTTGCGCCCGAGCTCCACCAGCCATTCATAATCGCGTTCACGCAGACTCTGCGGGGAAACAGGTGGCAATGAAAGACCGCCCTTTAAATCATAGAAATGATCAAGACCCTGCTGATGAAGCAAATCAAACACATACACACATCCCGAGCAGCAGAACTCGTCATCGCGGTCCGCTGGCACGGGAGATCCGCAGTGTTTGCAGGAGCTATGGGATGGCATCAGCGCATTATCGCCAGCCCCACCTCACCGTCTCAGCCTTGCTTGTGAAAGTTGGGTCAAAATTTGCCTATCTCACCCGCTGCATCTGAAAAGTGCCCTTATCCTTGGAGCATTCATAACAGGCATTAAAGGCATCTCCCTGGATCGTGCCTCCATAAACATAGCGCCCCCCGGCCCAGCGCGGCATCTGATATTCACCGGTAAAAGTCGAAGCCCCCTTGGATACATTCACGCGATGCGTGGCACGATAGGCACCTCCGACAAGACCGGCCCAAGTTGCATGATAATGAAATTCACGATCACCTTGGGCATTCTTCTTGTGTCCCACGATGCAGCGCAGATTCCCATGATGTCCGTTTGCTGAACTCAACCAAGTGCCCTGCCAGGCGCCCTCAATGCCTGATTGTGGGCCGAGAGCCGTCGCCGCTTTCCATTCAAGTTGAAAAGCCGTGGAGCATGAAGAGAGCAGGCAAGCGACCAGCAGTGTAAGCGAAAGACGAATCATACGAAGGCTGTCATTACGCGTTTCAAGAAGTGCTTCTTCCTCAGATTCTATTTGGATCGACTCATCTTCTGAAGCGATTGAGCTTTTAAAGCTGGCTTCGTTAAAGATGGTGCGCGGTACAGGGTTCGAACCTGTGACCCCTACCATGTCAAGGTAATGCTCTACCACTGAGCTAACCGCGCGTGATCCAAAGGGCAGTGTTCATACTCTTCTCAGCGGCATTGAGCAACTGATTTTTATGAGTATGTCAAAGTCTTACTTTTTGGGTGCAGGCGCTGACTGTTTGGGATGCCCGTCCAAAAGCACAACCGAGACCTTTTCCGCGGTCGGGAAATCTGCTGGCACATCTCCAGTGGCTTTGGTGTCACCAGTTGCTACCCACTCCGTGCCGCGTTGAAAGGTTTCATAGAATCCGCGATCCAGCATGGAGTAATCAGCATGTCCCAGTGTCGTATGGAAAACGCGGCCCTTGCCATAACTGAGGACCATGAGATTGGGTTCATTTTCAGAGGTCAGATCCGATTTTGCCGTGGCTAAAATCTCAATGTTCTCCGCAGGCCCTCGGAGACGGCTGTATAACTCATCCTTGGCGTGGAGCCAGCGCGCAGGCAGTCCACGAGTAATGGGGTGCTCCGTATTTTGGATTTCTACGACAAACTCATGCTGCTGACCATGGGCACCACCGTTGCCTTTGCTGGTATCGCGGAAAAGCTTGCCATCTTTGACATACAGCCATGGACCTGATTCCTCGTTTCTTTTTCCCCAACCACCGACACCGATCATCTGGTTGTACTCTTTCCACTCAGGAAAGGAATTATCAGCGGCGTGAACGGAGACAAAACCGCCACCATTCTTCATGTAAGCATCAAAAGCCAATCGAACAGACTCAGGCCATGGCTCACCATTGTAGTTACTGACCACTGCCGAATACTGAGCAAAGTCAGGATGCCAATCTTTCCAGGCTTCAGCAGGCGAGCCTTTGGCAGGGGTCGTGCTAACTTCCGTGGTGAAAGCACCGCTGCTATCCAGTGCATTTAGAAGCACGGGCGTGGTGATGTCCCACTTGTGATTGTTTTGACCATCAATGATGAGCACCTTCAGCCGATCTGCGGCAGAGGCGCTGAGCGCGATGAAGGTGAAGGCGGTGAGTAGAAGTGATCTTGGGCACATGCTGTCTTTTTATCGGTGAGCCGACAGGTCAGCAAGAGCCAAAATGAGAATGTCTTGTTCCATGGCTTGCCACTATGGGCGACATGCCGTCATGATGGACTCCATTATGCGCTGCGCCCTCTTCTTTTCACTCATCTCGCTACTCTCTGCGGCAGAGCCTGACACACGCCTCGTGCGTGAGACCGCCGCTCTGACGCCAGAGCAGGAAAAAGCCGCGCTGCATGTGCCGCCGGGCTTCGAGGTCCATCTCTTTGCCAGTGAGCCGATGATCAACAAGCCCATCAACATGGCCTTTGATGCGCATGGTCGTTTGTGGGTCAGCAGCACCGTCGAGTATCCCTATGCCGCTGATAAAAGCCGCTGGTCCGACACCCAGGGCACTCGTGTCAAAAATAGCCGTGATGCCATCAAAATCCTTGAAGATACCGATGGCGATGGCAGGGCTGACAAAGTCACCGACTTCGCTGATGGGCTGAACATCCCCACTGGAGTCGTACCCTGGCACAAGCCGGAGCACAAAGGCGGCTGCATCGCCTGGAGCATCCCGAACATCTGGTATTTCGCCGACACGGATGGCGATGATAAAGCCGATGTCCGCGAAGTCATCTTCGGTCCTCTGGGTTATGAAAAGGACACGCACGGCATGTGCAGCAGCTTCCGCCTCGGCCTGGATGGCTGGGTTTATGCGACGCATGGATTTAGTAATACCAGCAAGTTCCAAATCAGATCCGACCGATCAATCGGATCTGATGGATCTCAGGGAATCACTCCCCACAGCGGGAACGTCTTCCGCTTCCGCCCCGATGGCTCCGCTGTCGAAAAATGGACCAGTGGCCAGGTGAATCCCTTTGGCCTGTGCTGGGACCGCTACGGCAATCTCTACAGCGCCGACTGCCACAGCTCGCCCATTTACCAGCTCATTCGCGGCGCGTGTTATCCCAGCTTTGGCAAGCCCCACGACGGTCTCGGCTTTGCACCCGTCATGTGCCAGCACACGCATGGCAGCACCGGCATCTGCGGCATCGTTTACCTGGATGGCGGTGTTTGGGGGCCGGAATGGGATGATCACACCCTCGTTGGTAACTGCGTCACCTCCAAAGTGAACCATGATCACGTCACCTTCACCGGCAGCACGCCAAAGGCGAACGAACAGCCCGACTTCCTCACCAGCGATGACCCCTGGTTCCGCCCCGTCGATCTCCAGCTCGGCCCCGACAACGCCCTCTACATCGCCGACTTCTACAACAAAATCATCGGACACTACGAAGTCCCGCTGGAGCATCCGGGACGTGACAAGGAACGCGGGAGGATTTGGCGGGTGGTGAAGAAGGACTCGACCGCGCCATCGGATAACTTCATCGCCATGTCAGCAAAGCAGATTGCCGATGAACTGGGCCATCCGAACCTCACCCGACGTCATCTCGCGCTGCGCGAAGTCAGGCTGCGTGGCAGCAAAGAGTGGCTGCCAGAGTTCTTCCGTGTCTTTAAATCTGGAGAAGCCATGGTGGCACAAGGTGATCGCGAGCCTCCTGATCAGCGTCCCAATGACATCGGAGACTTCGTTTATAAGCAAGTTGATTGGCCACAGTCTGATATGCGCATGGCCTACACGACATGGGCTTTATCATACCTAGGAGAGCGCTTTCTCCTGTCGAATATTTTACGGTCACTTAACACTGGCGGATCTTGGGTCGAGGACGACGGGCAGGTGCTGAATGGCCTTGTGATGTCTCACGCTGCACAGGTTATTGGCTCCTATGACAAACTTCACTCATGGGAGAAATGGAACCTAGGCATCGCATTCGATGGTCGTGGCAGCGCGATAGGGCGGGCGGCAACTCAGGCGCTCCTGCAACGACCGGACTTTCTGGTGGGTGATCCAAGCTGGCACGGGATTGTGGTCATCATGTTGGTGCAGCTTACTGACGATCTGCTTTCCCCACCTGGACCGGAGAATGGGTTGTCTCACAAGTTGGGCGACACGGCTTATGTGTACTCTCTACGATTGCTGTTGCAAGACGTGCTTTCGCAGCCGGGATGGCTGGAAAACTCCGAGGCGTACCGATGGATGGGAAAGATGATGGATAAGCCTTGGTTTATCGAAGTGCTCGCGGCCGTCCCAACCGCTGACGCAGCCTCGTTTTCATTCAAGCACCTCCAAACGGGCCAAAACATCGCACCCTCCAGACTCACACACATCGCCCGCTACGGTGCCCCCGCACTTCTCCTCCAAACCATTGCCCACGCCCGTCGTTCTGCCGCTCCTTCGGTCGCTTCAGTCTCTTCCCCCGCGCTCCCGCTCCTCCAAGCCATCTCCGACGGCCTCAGCGAGCGCGGCGCACCCCCACCGCCGGAACTTCTATCCTGGGCGCAGGAACTAGCGGAGGAAATGGTAGCGGCGAATGCGAACAAGCCGGAGCCTGCCTGGACCGTCGTCGCTTCGGCGAAATCTCCAGCTTGGGCGCTGCGACCGCGCAAGTGTGCGGACGGCACGGAGACGCAAGTGCTTCAGAGCATGGCTGCGGGTAGTGGCGAGGAAGAGAGCCGCACAGGCATCTTGCGGTCCAAAGACTTCCCAGCTCCGGCGAAGCTCGCGCTTTGGATCAATGGGCATCGCGGCCCCCCGAAAGCGGAGGAGCATAACAAGAATCTCGTTCGTGTCGTCGAGGCGAAATCTGGCGAGACGCTGGCAAGCGCCTTCCCGCCGCGTGATGATGTCTGTAAGCGAGTCGAACTCGATCTCACGAAGCATGTCGGCAAAGCCGTGCGACTGGAGATCGTGGATGGCGATGATGGCAAGGCCTACGCTTGGCTAGGCATCACGCGCATCGAACCTGCGCTGGTAAGCGTGAGTGAATTCCAAAGTGCCGACAGTACCCGTGAGAATCTCAAAACACTCGCCATCATGCTTCAGCACAGTGCGCCTGCTGCCTTGCGGGAAAAGCTGGCTGCCTATCTACCAGCCCGCTCTGCACCGCCGCAGCTGGCGATTTCACCCGAGCAACGGAAGCAACTCGATACACTCATCGCCAGCCGCGTCGCCGCCTTTGCCAAAGCCAAGCCAGACCTCGAAGTCGGGTCCAACGTCTTCAAGATGAACTGCGCCGTCTGCCATCAGATCAAAGGCGAGGGCGGCCTCATCGGCCCGCAGCTCGACGGCATCGGCGCACGCGGCCCTGAGCGACTCTGTGAAGACATCCTCGACCCGAACCGCAACGTCGATGCCCACTTCCATCTGCATACGCTGACGATGAATGACGGCAGCACCTTCGCCGGCTTCCTGAAAGCCGAACTCGGTCAGATCCACCTACTCGCCGACGCTGCAGGCAAGGAACAGCGCATCCCGAAAAAGGACATCCAGAAAACCGAAGTCAGCCCCATTTCTCTTATGCCACCGACCTTCGGCCAGTCACTCGATGAAGCAACGCTCATGGACTTGCTCGGCTATCTGCTAAACGAGAAGCCGAGAAAGTGACTCGCTGTTCTCACTGGTAAGGTACACGGAAGATCTCGCCGGTCTCTGGGTCCTTGGCTTTGGAGCCGGGGCGGAGGCCATCGACGCTGATGATCTTTTTCGGATCTTTTGGACTGTAAACGTAACCTGGCTTGCCTGCTACAGAGCGCGCAAAAGGGACATCAGAAGCCGCGGGTGTAGGTGTAGGCGTCGGTGCCGTTACTGTCGGCGTTGTCGGGACGCTTGGCGTTGTCACCGTTGGTGTGGTTGGGGCCGCAGGTCCACTCGGTGTGGGTGTCAGGCTCAGACCTTGATCGACTCCCGGGGCACCGGGAATGGATGGAGCAGATGTGCTCGGCACTGGGGGCACGACAGCACTCGGATCAGTTTGTGCTCCTGGTGCGATAGGCTCCACATAACGATTGCCATCGCCATAGCGTGGTGGGCTGTCCAGTGATTGACCGCCGCGACCAGCAAAAGGACGTGGCTGCATGTAGGGCTGGCAGGCGGAAAGAGCGCAGGCAGCCAAGGTGAGAATGAGAGGGGAACGGACCATCGGAGGAGGGTAGGTTAAGGGTTAAACAGATTTAATTATTCACGCGCATGGGCATGAGCACGTAGAGGAAATTGGTGCCTGTTCGGAGAACTCCGGGGCTGATGTCGTCAATAAGATGAAGATGAACCTCATCGGCACTCAGATTGCGCAGAGGAGCCATGGTGAACTCAGGATTAAAGGCGATGGTAATGGTCGCTCCCTTGTAGTTAATAGCGATGGTTTCGCGGGCCTCCCCAATGTCTGGGCTACTGGCGATGATCTCGACCTGACCAGGTGTGAATTGGAACTTCACTGAATTTGATTTCTCACTAGCTAGAAGAGAGACGCGGCTAATTGCCTTCAGGAAGACTTCGCGATCCAGCGCAATGCGCTCTTTAGCTTCACCAGGGATGACTTGACGATAGTTCGGATAGTTGCCGTCGATCAGCTTACTGATGAGCAGGCTGTCACCGAGATCAAAGCCGACCTGACTGCCGGTCACGCGGATGATCACATCTCCCGAATCACCTAAAAGTCGGGCCAGTTCATTCACAGCCTTCGTCGGCACGATGATGTCGATCTCCTGACTCTGAGGGAATTCCAATTCTTGCTCGACCATGGCGAGACGGCGACCATCTGTGGCAACCATGGTTAGAGCATTGTTTTTAAAGGAGAAAAGGATGCCATTGAGGACATAGCGGGTCTCATCGGTGGAGATCGCATACGAAGTCTTTTTGAGGCAGTCACGCAGGGCAGCCTGCTCGATCTTAAATTCGCGGGCATCGTCAAAGCGTGGCAGCGCTGGGAACTCTTCACTGGTCAGACCCAGCACTTTGAAGAAGGAGGGGCCGCTGCGGATAGACGCGGTGTTCTTTTCATCCACGCTGATTTCGATATCTTCTGCAGGCAATTCGCGAACGATGGTCGCCAAGCGGCGTGCAGGCAGAGTGGTGGCACCTTCTTCATGCACTTCAGCAGGCACTACACAGGTGACACCGACATCGAGATCCGTGGTCGTAAGCTCAAGTACGCCATCCTTGGCGCGGAGCAGTACATTGGAGAGGATGGCCAGCGTCGTGCGCGTGCTGACGACGTGCTGTACCTGTTGAATGGCCTGTTGGAATGACTCCTTACTGATCGTGAACTTCATATGGGGCGTGCCTACGTACTTAATGTGTGCATCTGCTTTTTAACCAGCGACTCAGTCCGTGGCAAGGAGTTTGGCTGGGAAAAGTCACAGAACTTAACCTTTTTTACCCTTCCTAGGGCAAATGTCGTGGCCAATTACAGCTAAAACACTGCATTTCCACCCCTGAATTGAATCATTCGCGCAAAGGTGGTGCCCAACCGTACACCTTATCCCCATGAAACAGAGGGTGGTGATTCGGCGTGTGCCCCATGTCAGCCACGACTCCACCACGCTCCACGGCGCAGACGCGCAGGGCCGCATAGACGTCACCTTCATCCCAGAGGATGTGCAGGTTATCATTTTCACTCAGCGAGGTGCCTTCCGTCGGGCGGATGATGCAAAATTTCCACGAATTGTTGATGTAGTTTACTGTGCCTAGGTGGCGGTAAACCAGCGCTTTGCGAACATTCGTCAGATCATGGACTGGCGGTACATTCTGTTTCCAAGGATCATAGGCGGCCACTTCAGGCTTGATCACCACACGAACTGGAGGCGACGCAGCGAGCACAGCCGGCGACTGGGTGCGTGGAAAAACCTTGCTACGACCATACGGACGCGGGTCCACCTGCTCCAGCACGGTCGCCATCAATTTGAAGAGGCCGGTCTCGCGGCCCACACTGTTGAATTGATGGGCCTCGACGACTTCATGAGTACGAGCGCGCATCTTTTTCACACTCATCAAATACTCGCTATTGATGCCCAGAACGTTAAAAGTCATCACGTAATCGAGCCCATCATCCAGGAGCTTATTGACCCGATTGGCTGTGGATGAGGCCGGACTGGCGAGCATTCCCGTGGCATCACGGCCTGCAGCACTCTCGAGACTGAAGACACGCACTTGTCCGCGCTTTAACAGGCCTGCACTCAAGCTATCGCTCAATGCACGAGCCAAGTCTGGACGCGGCAGACCATCAATGGTCACGTCTTCGGCATACAGAGCTAACTTCGGTCGCTCAGCCAAGATCACGGTTTCAGCTTGGTCTGCATAGACGGCGGAGACACCGGCAATCAGGCAGCAAGCCCAGGTGGCAAAAGAGTGATGTCGTCTCATAGCGTTGATGGTCAATAGACAGCGCATGATGTGGACCAAGTAAACAGATGAAAAGCAAAAGTTGTGAAGATTTATCTGCCTGATTATCAAGAGCCGCGTAGGATATACTCATGTCCATTGCCACCCGTCGCGGGGACGAAGGGGAGACCGATCTCCTCTTCGGCTGCCGTCTATCCAAATCCCATCCTCGTGTTCACGCGCTCGGCGCTGTGGATGAACTCAATGCCGCCCTCGGCCCGATCCGCATCGCCGCACTGAAACCGGAAACACGCGAAGTGATCACCACTGTGCAGCCCTGGCTTATTGCCCTCATGGGAGAACTGGCCACGCCGCCAGGGTTGGAGGAAAAGTATGCCGCCACGCACAAGCCCTTCGATTCTGAAAAACTGACTTATCTCGACGAATGGGTCACTAAGTTAGAAGCTGGTGGAGCCTTAGAATTCAAAGGCTGGGCATTGCCCGGCGAAGCTGGTGTCATGACCGGAGCCTACGCCGATCTCGCGCGCGTTGCCTGTCGCCGCGCCGAACGGCACGTCGTGGACCTCGTCGGCAGTGACCAGGAGGTGCCGAACAAAGATGTCGGCCGATTCCTCAATCGACTCTCGGATGTTCTTTGGCTCCTAGCTCGCTGGGAGGAGAAATGATTGATTAGGCCAGCAGCCCCTTGATGACTTGGGCACCTTGATTGTCTGTCAGGCTGGCAGCCAGTCCATTGCGTTTATAAACGAGGCGTGTGTGGTCGAGACCGAAGCAGTGGAGAAGCGTGGCCTGCCAGTCATAATGATTCACCACATCTTTCACGGCCTTGTGGCTCCATTCATCCGTTTCGCCATGCACATAGCCACCCTTAAATCCACCGCCAGCCACCCATTGGCTAAAGCCATACGTATTGTGGTCACGGCCCCATTTTTCGCGGCCTGCATCATTTTGTAAAACTGGCAGCCGCCCCATCTCACCGCCCCAGTGAACGACGGTGCTGTCAAGCAGACCTCGTTGTTTTAAATCTGTGATCAACGCGGCACTGGGCTGATCCACGGCACCGCAGAGCTTGGGAAGTGAACCGATCAGTGATGCATGCTGATCCCAGGATTGCCCATTATTGAGCACCTGCACAAAGCGCACGCCTCGCTCGACCAACCGACGTGCGATGATACAGCGAGTGGCATAGTCTTTTGTTTCGGGCTTATCCACACCGTAAAGTTTTTTGATGTGCTCAGGCTCGTTTGAAATATCCAGCGCCTCTTTTGCCGCTGTTTGCATGTTTGCCGCCAGGGCATAACTGGCGATACGAGCCTGGAGATCCAGTTCCCCAGGATGCTGACTGAGGTGCTGCTCATTCATGGCTTTTAAAAACGCCAACTGACGCTGTTGAGCAGTACCTGCGAGTGAAGGCGGCGGATCCAGATTCAGAATACGTGGCTCATTAGCACGAATGAGTGTGCCCTGAAACAAAGAAGGCAGCCAGCCATTGCTAAAATGCTCATGCTGAAAGGTAGGCAGTCCTTTCGGATCACTGAGAACCATGTAGGCAGGTAGGTTTTGCGTTTCGCTGCCCAGACCATAAGTCAGCCAAGAACCCAAAGCAGGCCGACCTGCTGTACTGCGCCCACCATTGATGGCATACAAAGCCTGCGCATGATTGTTCACTCCAGAGGCCATGCTACGTATCAGAGTGATGTCATCGGCGATGCGGCCCAGATTTGGTAACAACTCACTGAGCTCCATCCCGCACTGACCATGCTTCTGAAACGTCCACGGCGATCCAAACACCTTGGATGAAGCCTCTGCAGCATTGTCATATTTGATCTCACCAGGAAACTTCTGCCCATCATACTTCGTGAGCATTGGCTTCGGATCAAATAGATCCATCTGCGAGGGACCACCCATCATGAAGAGAGAGATCATCGCCTTCGCCTGCCCTTGATAATGCGGCTGCTTAGCCAGTAGATCGTAGCTCACATGACTTTCCACATTCGGTTTTACCGGAGCCGCCAGCAAGCCTTCATCACGCAGCATCGTGGCAAGAGCCAGTGAACCAATGCCACAACCATGGGTCTTTAAAAAATCACGACGACTCGGCTGGAAGTTCATTCGATATAAAGGAAACGGTTTGAGCTATACAAGATCTGACAGAAGCTCGCCAGCGCCTCCTGCTCAGGATTTGGGACAACACCTTTGGCATGTTGGGTATCGTGGTGATACTGTTTTAGGGAAGCCGTCTGCTCTGCCAAAAAGTGCAGGCCTTGACTGAGATCAGCCTCGCTCGGTTGCCGATGATACAACAGTTCCCAAGCGCGAGTCACCTGATCACGCAACTTGCCCGGCGTCTCACGCCTCAGACGCTTTGCCAGCAGATCGGCGATGTGCAGCGTGTGCTCATCATTCAGCAGCAGCAGGGACTGAGTCGCCACCGTGCTAGAGGCGCGCATTTCACAGTTCGGCACCATCGTCGGTGCGTCAAAGGCATCTAAAACGGTCAGTGGCAATTTGCGCCGAACCTGCGCGTACAGAGCACGCCGGTAGAAGTCAGCGCCCAGACTTTCCACCTTCACGACGTCGCCGTTAGCATTGAGCATTTCTTTACCCAAAATAATGCGGCCCACAGGATCACGAGCCACGCTAATCGGCTCTCCGTAACCACTGCGATTCAACATCCCCGTCGTGGCCAGCATGCTATCACGCAACGTCTCAGCATCTAGCCGGCGAATTTTAAAGCGCGCATACAGTTTGTTTTCGGGATCGATCCGAAGTGAATCCGCGTGTGTGGAACTTTGGCGGTAAGTCTGGCTCAGCACCATCAGACGATGGAGCGGTTTTAAGCGCCAGCCACCACGCATGAACTCACTGGCCAGATAGTCCAGCAACTCAGGATGCGTCGGCCTTTCCCCCAACATGCCAAAATCACCCGGAGTATTCACGATGCCGCGCCCGAAGTGATGGAGCCAAAAGCGATTCACCAGGACCCGCGCGACCAAAGGGTGCTCACGGCTCGTCAACCACTGCGCATAGGCCAAACGCCGACCACTGCTGACTGGCGTGCTTTGCGGCTGAATCTTGGGCGTCTTAGCAGAAGTTAAAATCGTCAATTCAGACGGCACTACAGGTTGCTTCGGCTGCTCATGATCACCGCGATGGAAGAGATGCGAAGCAGGCAACCGACCTGGCACCTCCGTCATTGCCATGATGAAGTTCTCTCTGGGTTTGGTTCCACGTAGCTTCTTGGCTTCGGCCATTTTGTCCTGCACCAGCTTATCCGCCTTCTTGTCATACAAGTTGAGCGAATAGAGCGCCAAGGCCGACGGATACTTTTTGATCAGCGCCTTCTGTTCAGGCGTCTGCTTTGCTGCCGCAGTCGCTCTAGCCTCGCGGAAAGATGAGCGGTCCGCTTCTGGCAACTTCAGGATTTCCTTTTCGAAAATCTCATCCAGAAACTTTTTCGACATCAGCTTAGCTTCGACCTCTATGGCGACGGCTTTCTTCTCAATCTCTGCGGCTTTGGCCTTTTCTGCCGAGCTATACAGTGAATACAACCGCTGAGCAGGAGCGCGCCATTTCTCCCAATCAAAGGCCGGGTCAAACACAGCACGCAGACTGTAATAGTCTGCCTGAGAGATCGGATCATAGCGGTGATCATGACACTGAGCACAGGCCACGGTCAGTCCAAGAAGCGAGGAAGTCGTGATCTTGATCTGCTCAGCCACGACTTGATTCTGCGCCAGCTTCACATCATCCACCTTATCCCCTGTGCCATCCGGTCCCATTCGCAAAAAACCCGTGGCCACCAGCATCTCACGCTTTTCAGCATCCTGCGCAATCTCCGTGGCATTGGCATGATTGGCACCTGCCAGTTCATCTCCTGCGATCTGCTCGGTGATGAAGCGGTCCCATGGCTTGTCCTCATTAAGAGACCGCACCACATAGTCACGAAATCGCCAAGCATGAAGCCGCACCGAGTCCGTCTCAGCGTAGCCATTGGAGTCAGCATAGCCCACCACATCCAGCCAATGCCTGGCCCAGCGCTCTCCATAAGCTTGTGAAGACAGAAGTCGTTCGACAAGCCGCTCGTAAGCATCCAATCGAGTATCTGTGACAAAAGCCTGCACCTCCTCTGGTGTCGGTGGCAGCCCCGTGAGATCCAGCATCACACGCCTGATCAATGTCGTGCGGTCCGCCTCAGCCGCTGGCTTCAGACCTGATCCATGCAGTTTCTTCAACACAAAAGCATCAACAGGTGTGCGTACCTGCATTGGATCAGCGCTCGGTACAACTGGTCTGCTAATAGGCTGAAAAGCCCAGTATTGCCGATCCTCTTCCGTGATGACCATGCCTGCTGTCAGGGATTCAGGCTCCGGTTTAGCGGTACGTGCGCCCTGCTTGATCCAGCGCTCGATAATCGCCAACTCTTCAGCCGTGACCTTTTTACCTTCTTTCGGCATCTCGCCAGTGCGGATCACCTCCACCAATTGACTCTTTGCCACCTGCCCAGGCACCACGACCTCATCCATGAATCGACGCAGTCGTAGATCCAGACCACCTTCCGGCTTCTCTTCCTCACCATGACAATGCGTGCAGTGTGCCTTTAAAATGGGTCGCACATCCTTCTCAAACATCAACTCCCCAGACTCACCATAGACGGCACTAGCTAGGATCGTAAAAATAATGGCAGGCTTTAACGTCATGTGGAGGCTGCAAACCTACGTCCTCACAGCACGACTCTTTCCCAGAAAACTCGTCTCCCTACTCCACCGCCACCTTCATCACGACCTTATACACTCGCTCAGGCTGATCCCACTGCACGCAGGGTGCGTGGGCATCCTGGGGAAAGAGGATCGCAAAATGGCCTGAGCTGAGATGGAGCGCCGTCGTATCTGCCACGAGCTTCCATTTGCCGATGTCTTTCTCTTCCTCATAAGGCCGCGTGACCTCCTGCATGGTTGGCAGCGGAGCCCACAGGATGGTCTCGCGTCCTCGGAAGAGAAACTGAATGTCGATGAACTTCCGGTGCGCCTCAAACAGACCGCTTTCCAGCGACTTGGTCGTGTAACTTTCCACGATGGCGATCAGCTTATCTTCCTCGATCACATGACGTCCCAGCGCCTGCGTACCATCGACGCTACGAAGAAATTCAAAGGCCTTAGCAAAGCGCGGATTGAGCCCTTCATAACGGGCAGAGTTTTCCAGTGTGTCCTGAATCATAAGGATTAGCGATATTCGACCACGACCTTGTTTTCAAAGCGCACCTTCGGCAGCTCTGCATAGCGATCATCGGCACTACGATAGCCCGCTGGGCAAAGCACGGCACAGGTGAACTCACTATCCGTCAGCCCTAAGACCTCATCAAACTTGGCTGGAATGAAACCCTCCATCGGGCAGGTATCGACCCCAAGCAGAGCCGTAGAGAGCATGAACTGGCCCAGCGCGATGTAGGCCTGCTTTTTCGCCCAATCGGTGGACATGTAGCCTTTGGATTGTGCGCCCATGACCATGCCGCGATAGGCTGACAAAGCATCTGCTGTGCCGCCGCGCACCTCCACCATGCGAGATAGAAAAGCGTCCACATCCGCTTCACTCAAAGCCTTTTTGACCAACATGATGACCAAGTGTGAGCAGTCCGCGATCTGGCGCTGACTCCAGGCATGAGGCACTAACTGCTCACGCAAAGCCTGATCCTGAACGATCAAAAACTTCCAGGGCTGCAAGCCATAGCTCGATGGCGTGAGCACCAGGGACTCCTCCAATTGCGCCCAGGTTTCCGCCGGGATCTTTTTGGATGAATCAAAGACTTTAGTCGCATAGCGCCAGTTTAGAGCAGGGAGGAGATCGTTCATGAAAGTGTGGCTGAGTTCATCGCGCAGAGTGCGGCTTCGTCAACCGACAGCTTTGATTCTTGCCAAGTCGCCCGCTGTCCGCTGAAATGCATTTCACCATGAAAATCACATTTTGCGGAGCTGCAGGAACCACCACGGGATCAAAGCATCTCATTGAGGTCAATGAAACACGCATTCTCCTGGATTGCGGACTCTATCAGGGCCGTCGTGCGGAGGCGATGGAACGCAATAGCGACTTCCCTTTTGATCCTGAAAAGATCGACTGCGTCGTCCTCTCCCACGCCCACATCGATCACACAGGCAATTTGCCCCATCTCTGCAAGCGCGGCTTTGATGGCAACATCTACGCCACGCCAGCCACACGTGACCTCTGCAGCATCATGCTGCCAGATGCCGCCCACATTCATGAGAGCGACATCGCCTGGCTAAACCGCCACCGGAAGCGTGATGACCTGCCTGAACTCACACCGAACTACCGACGCGTCGATGCTGAAAACTGCCTGAAGCAGTTCGTCACCCTCGGCTATCAGCGGCCCATGTTCATCGCCCCAGGTGTGCGCCTGACCTTCATCGATGCAGGTCACGTGCTTGGCTCAGCGCAGGTCATTCTTGATATCGACGACCACGCCACACAAAAACAAAGCCGCCTCCTCTTCAGCGGCGACATCGGCCGACTAGGCAATGACATCCTCAATGATCCTGCGCCCTGTGACAAAGTGGACTACGTGATCATGGAGAGCACCTATGGCGGCAGAAAGCATGAGCTAGCCACCGACAGCACCGAGCACCTCGTCAAAATCATCCGCGAGATCCAGCAGCGCCGCGCTCACCTGATCATCCCAGCCTTTGCTGTCGAGCGCACCCAGCAATTGCTGTTCACGCTGGATAAACTCCACCATGAAAATCGCTTCTCCTCAGTAGCCACTTTTGTGGACAGTCCACTAGCCGTAAAGGCCACCGAGATCTTCCGCCTGCATGTCGATGACCTCCGCCCTGCGGCAGCTGAGGCCCTTTTCATGCGGGATGATCCCTTTGGTTTTGATGGGCTCAAACTCGTCCGCACCGTCGATGAATCCAAGGGCCTCAATTTTGTCAAAGGCCCCGCCATCATCATCTCTGCCTCTGGCATGGCCGAAAGCGGCCGTATCCTTCATCACCTGCGCAACAACGTTGGCAACTCGAACAACATCCTGCTGTTTGTCGGTTACTGCGCCGAAAATACTCTCGGCTGGAAGCTGCGCAACGGCTTCACCCACGTGAACATCCTCGGTGATGAATTTGAGGTCAAAGCTGAGATCGAGACGCTCGACTCCTTCTCCGGTCATGCCGATCATGATGAACTGCTCGATTGGTTCAGCCGGGTAGGCGGCGAAAAGAAACGCGTCTTCCTCGTCCATGGCGAGCCAGAGCGTTCCGATAAACTGCGAGATGCCCTCGCTGAACAGCACCCCACCGGCCACATCGAAGTCGCCCGACTCATGCAGACGGTGGAGCTGTGACAGCGATCACTTCTTCACCAGCGACTCCAGGTAATCCAGCAAACTGGCAAACTCCTTCACGGTGAAGTTCATCATCAAACCGGGCGGCATCATGCTCATCGGAAGCTTTTGGCGCTCTTTGATATCAGCAGTTTTGAAGGTGAACTCCTGGGAGGCGATGTTGCGCAGTTTGACCTCGTTCGCGCCTTCGAGGGTGATGAAGCCCATTTGTGAAGTTCCGTCCTTCATCGTGATCATCTCGCTGGCGAAGCCTTGGGCGATGGTTTTGTTCGGGTCGAGGATGTTTTGGGCCAGGTCGGGGCGCTTGTAGGTTTGGGCGATGTTGCCGAGGTAGGGGCCTTTTTGGGCTTCGGTCTCCTTCACGGTGTGGCAGGCCACGCAGGTGGCTTTGGTGAAGATTTGTTCGCCAAGCGCCACGTTGCCTTTTTCCTTCAAAACGGCGGCGAGGGCTTCTTCGGGTTTCAAGGTCATGAGCTTGGGCGTTTTGTCCTCGATCTTCTGAATGCGCATGGCCTTGGCAGCGCGTTCGGCGGCGCCTTTGACCTCGGCATCGGGATCATCGAGCGCGGCGAGCACTTTGGCGGCGCTGGGCATGTGCTTGGAGGCGCTGATGGCGTCGATGATGAGCTTGCGGTGCTTCGGATCGGCCCAGCCTTTGTCGAGCGCCTTCTGCGTGAGCTG
>JAIXZA010000053.1 GCA_027489965.1 Verrucomicrobiaceae bacterium | reverse complement strand
CTCGCGAGGGGTGGGGATTATGGAAGCCTCTTTCTAGATTGCAAGTGCCGTTTTATCTCAAAATTGAGAATTTCAGATCTATTGGGCCTGCTCGAGAACAAAATCGACCAACTCCTGACACTTAAAGAAAGATGGACCGACCTTGTGACCCTCGCCTGGGACGACTTTCATGCTGAAGGCACCACCAGCTTTCTCGTAACGATCTTTGAGGAGCTGGGTGTTCACGTCATAGGGCACTACGACATCGGAATCGCCATGCACGGCGAACATGGGCACCTTGTTCGCGACCAGACCGCCGAGGTTGTCGATGGGATTGAATTTGCTGAGCTTGGCGACGAGTTCGGTTTCAGTCATAGCGAAGTCTGCCATCGTTTCCTTCTTTGAGTTCTTCAGGGGCCAGCTCGCGAGATTGCATACGGGATAGATGCCCACCCAAGCCTTTACCTTGTCGGGATTTCGAAACGCCCATGCCAACGTCATCATGCCACCGCGACTTTGGCCAAGCAGGATCGGTTTCGGCGAAAAACCGCGCTTCACCATCGCCTCATAAAAGAGCGTAAACTTTGCCGTGCTGGCCGGTGAGCCGCGCACCTCGCCCAAATCAAAGCCTGCGATGCTGATGCCTGCCTTCATAAAGGCTTCAAAATAGCCCTTCCGCTCACCGAAAGCCAAACTCCGCAGCGTCGGCGCATACCAAAGCCAAGGCTTGCCCTCCGCAGTTTTCGAGGGTGTATAGACAAAAGCTTTGTGCCCGCCGACGTCAAAAGTCTCGGCTATTTTGGGCATCGCGTCTTGGGCCGTGAGAGGCATCAGCAAGCAGTTAAAAAGGAAGAGCATCGGGAAGATGAGGAGGCGCATGATGGCTGGAATGTGGTGCAGCCGTCTCGGCTGCTCAAGTGAGTCCAGAGTACATGGCCACATTCACTTTGCCACTTTCTCCCCATGAGCATCAGCAGCACCTTTGCCGGACTGCTTCAAAGAAGTGCGGGTGGCTAGGTAGCTGATGAGATCACGGAGATTTTGGGGTGGCAGTGACAGGGCCATTGGTGGCATGGCGGACATGGGCGGCGTGAGTGCTTTCACCTGACTGCGGGCGTAGCTGCTCTCTTTACCATCCAGGGCAATGAGCGTGAGCTTCTCGGGGGTATCAACGGTGATGCGTCCGGCAATGACGGTGCCGTCTTGAAGAGTGAGCGAAGATAAACCGTATCCGGCAGCGATTTCGGCGCTGGGATTGACCAAGGATTCGACGAGTTTTTCGCGGCTGAGCCGCTTGCCGACATCACCAAGTGGTGGACCTTGGATGCCGCCGTCATCGCCCATTTTGTGGCATTGCAGGCAGGCACCTTGGTTGCGGAAAACGACCTCGCCGAGTTTGGCGTCGCCGCCAGTCATGCTGAGCTTCGGCACGGCGTCCAATGCGCTGGCAGAATAAGAGGCAGCGGCTTGTTTGGCGGCATCATTGCTGGAATTTTGCAGTGCTAGAAAGAGATCAAGCCACAGCTCGCGACGCAGATTGTTGGATTCGCGATTCGTCCACTTCTCAAGCGCTTCGGCGGGACTCAACGAGGCGATGATGTCGACTCCGGCACGAGCGGCAAAAATGGGTGCGGTGTCGATCGCCTTGCGGGCGGCTTCGGCGATGCCTTCGATCTTCAACGCATGACCATGTCGCAGTGCCGCAGCCGCAAGCGTGGCGTTTTGATTGGAAAGATGAGTGGCCACCACGGAACGAGCCTGATCGGGCGCGGACTTCACGAGGCTATCGAGTGCCGCCACGCGGACTTCAGCTTTGAGCTGAGTTTGGCCGACGATGCTGATGAGTGTATCAGCATCAAGCACGGTGCCGGTTTCATCCGTGAGCTTCAGCGCCAGTGAGGCCAGTGACGGCGGTGGGTTGCAGGCGAGGAAGGCTTTCAAGGCATCCCCAATCTGACCTCCGAGGTCTTTCATTGAGCGAGCATTTCCGGGGATCTCGCGATGACCTCCGAGCACGGGGTCCGCAGTGATGCGTTTTTCCCAGAGACGAAGTGCATGCAAGGCTGCCTCGCGAACACTGAGGGCGAGATTGTTCTCTGTCGCTAACTGCATCAAACGAGCGGCATTTTTGCCTGTGCCGAGACGGTAGTTCGCGGCCACGACACGACGCTGCACGGTGGGTGGCAGCTCAGCGATGTTCGCATAAGCCGCGAGTGCTTCACCTGCTGCTCCATCCATCGCAGCGGTGTCATAAATGGCCCGCACGGCTTCGCGGCGCAGCATGGCATCTTTGTCATTCAAGAAGCGGGCGAGTTCAGCACTATCCTGACGCCGCAGGCAGAGCAAGGACATGAGCCGCACCTCACGATTGGCATCCGCCGCATGAGCAACCGCGTCGGCCTCGGTGCCAATGCGATGCAACCCGGTGAGCAAGCTGTGGCGCATGACTGGGTCCACCGCTGTCTTTGCAGCGACCTGCTGATACAGCGCCGTGATCACTTCTGCATCGCCGGGCTTGGCAACACGACTCAAGGCAATGCAGGCAAGCGAGCGCACCTGAGCATCGGCATCCGTCAGCATTTCCAGCAAACGGGCACGGGTGGCTTCGCTGGAGGCATCACCGAGAACACGAGCCGCATTGGCACGCAGCGATGCATCGGCATCACGAGTCAGCTCGATCAGGGCATCCACAGCATCCGCTTGTTTTTGGCGCACAAGCTGCCCGAGCCCCCAAACACCATGCAAACGTGTGGATGCTTTCTGAGTCGTATCTTTAGCGGCAGCAATCAGGGCGGACTTACCTGCGTCTCCACGTTTCACCAGTTCAAACTGGGCCATCTGACGCAACCGGCGATCTGGTGATCTCAGCGCATCGACGAGTTGATCTACCTTGTCCTCAGCGACACCTCGCTTGAAGCGAGCTGCCATCTCCGTTGCCTTTGCCTGCAAGGCTTTGTCTTTTGGCGAGAGCACATGAATGGCTCCATTGGAATTCACCGACCAGCCTCCCCCAAAGTCGCAGAGGTAAATGCTGCCATCAAAACCCAGCTCGACATCGCTCGCGCCCACGCCTTCCGCCACGACCTCTTGGGACGCGAGCGTGTAACCCGCGCCAGCAGGCTTGACGCCGAGCGCATGGACCACGCAGCTCTGCAAAGCGCCACCGTAGTCACTGAGCAAAAATTTGCCGCGTAGGTCCGCTGGCGCAGCCTCACCCGTCACCCAGGTCACACCAGAAGGGCCACGCGCCACATGGGCTGCGGGCGGATACACCCATTGCGGCTGCTCCTCATTGAAGGTGTCAAACATGCGCTCCGCCACCCACATGGATTTCGCCGGATGGAAGTCCTCCCAGTCCAAGGCATTCACATACTGATGCGCACTCTGATGCCGCATGTCCCAGCCAGACTCGCTGCCTTCGAGAACATAAACGAGACGCGCTTTGTCGCCGATGTCACCTGTGTTATCAAAGGTGAAAAGGTTGCCGTTTTCATCAAAAGCCAGCTCGGTGGGATTGCGTAGACCCGTGCAGAAAACCTCGAAGCCTGAACCGTCGGACTCACAGCGGAAGATGGCCCCTTCGCCACCTTTGGCCAGCACCTTGCCTTCTTTCGTCGTGACATGAAAGCCGCGATCTCCGACGCTGAAATACAAGCGTCCATCAGGTCCGCGCACGATGCCATGCAGATCATGACCGATGAAGGAGATGCGCACGCCGAAGCCCGTCACCAGATTTTCATTCGTGTCTGCAATGCCGTCATCATTGGTATCCGTGAGCTTTCGCAGACTCGGGATGCAGGTGAAATACAACGCGTCATCCTCCGGCAGCACCGAGAAACCAATTCCATCCAGGGGCTCATAAAAACTGTCGGCAAATACCGTGCGCTGATCTGCCGCACCATTGCCGTCCTTGTCTTCCAGTCGGATCAAGCGATCTGGCGTGTTCGTCCAGAATCCTTCCGGAAAGCGGCCTGGAATGGAGTTTTGCAGCTTCGTGCGATCCTCCAGCGTCGCCGATTTGAAGTCACCTCGGATGAATTCGTTCACCCCACGCAGATCAGCCACGCCCTGCCAAAAGCGATTGACCTCGGCGACAAACACGCGGCCTTTGCGATCAATGCCAAAACTGCCGGGATTTTGCACGAATGGAAACCGCACCCAAGTGCGTGCCCCATAACCTGGATGCTTCACCACGCCCGAAAACGGCTCCGGTTGATTTTTCATCGCCGGCAATTTCGTCTGCACTGGCTGCAGACGCTGCTGCATCTCCTGCGGTGTTAGCGCGAGAGCTGAAGTGGAGACAGCGAGACAGGTAGCGAGAATGCGTGGGAGTCGTGACATGGTAAAAAAGGGGGGAAACGCACAGTGCCTTACGAGCACGGTGTTTCAAGGGATGGAAAGAACTGAATGCGGGCCGTCTCAGCCCCATTAAGGAACTGTGATTCACTGCAGATTAAAAGGTGCGCACTGGATGTCGCTCTTCGTTTCCAAGAGGCACAGCACCGTGAGCTCGTAGTAGGCACGAGGACCAGCGTCAATTCCGCCAAAGGCGGCAAGGTTGAGCTTGACTAGCAAAGGCCGGATCATCAACGCAAGCGCCACAAAGCCCTGATTCAGATGCGCGGGCGTGCGGCTGCCGATGCGGGAGACACTTGGCATGAATGCGCGAAGATCTATTGGGTCTTCTGCTTTGCCAGTTCGGTCCGGAAGGCTTGTTCGCGATCCTCGACGTAGCGGTGATAGCCTTCGCGGTCGATGAAAGGATTGGTGTTGTTGATGCCTAGGCGGGCGTACTTCGCGTTCATGTTGTAGTAGCTGCCGTGGGCCCCGAGGAAGAGATCGATGGGCTTTTCTTTGAGAAATTGGAAGGTGCGCTCGTAGTCGGTGGCGATGTTGGGGTAGTCCTGGTTATTCACGAGGATGTAGCCAGGGTTCACGTTTGGACTGCCAATGATGATGGCATTGAGGCCAGCGATCTGCATCGTCCATGTCGTGCAGCCACGGGTGTGGCCAGCTGTGAGGCGAGCGACAAGCGTGCTGCCGCCGAGCTTCACCTCGTCGCCGTCTTGAAGCCGGCGATCCACTTTGGCGGGCGTGAACTGCGTGTGGTCGGCTTTGATGCGGGATTTTTTCGCGCCGCCGTTCTCCACGGCATCGGCATCCTGCTCCATGACGAAGTATTGAGCCTTTGTCTCTTTGATGATCTCCGCACTGCCTGCGCAGTGATCCGAGTGCGCATGGCTGATAAGCAGGATTTTCACGTCAGTGAATTTGAAGCCCAGTTTCTCGATGCTGGCGCGAATAAGTGGCACGGACTCCTCGAAGCTGCTGTTGATGAGGACGTGGCCCTCTGGCGTGGCGATGAGATAGGACGCAAGGTCCTTCGAGCCGACATAGTAGAGATTTCCAGCGATCTTGTGAGGTGGAAAGGGTTCCATCCATGCCTCAGGTCGCGCGGCGAGGGGGTGGATGGACAGGAGAAGGCTGAGGATGAGAAGCAGTGGTTTCATGAGGGATTAGTCGGCGAGATCTTGGGATATCTCTTTGCGCTTATGATTGAAGAATTGCAGGCATTAGGCTCCGGCAGCGCGGACTTTGATGGCAGCTTTTTTGCCGAACAAGATGGCCTAACCGCTGCTTTTGACAACAGGAGCCTATGGGTGTCGTATTTGTGCTTCTCACAGCTTATATTGCCAATGGACGCTACAGCTTGTTCGGCACCACCTTCGTCCATGGACTCCATGCACCGAGCGCATGCTGCTGGATTTTGCGTTTCCAGATCTTGTTGCCGCAGAAGGCGTAGAGCGTGTCTTGGTCCTTGCCACCAATGGCGACGGAGGTGACGCGGCCGCGATCAGGGACGGTGAGGATGACCTGGGTGGGGCCGTCGTCGGCGCTGATTTGGATGCCGCTCTTGGTGGCGATGAATTGACGGCCTTCCTGCGAGTAGCAGAGGCATTCCGCACCGGCGTCGTCGTCCCAATCCTGGACGTGGAGGTGGAAGAAGCGCTCTTTGTTAATGAGCGAGCCGTCATCAGCTATCTGATAACTGTAGGCCCACTTCGAGTGGCCTTCGGCGACGCTGAGGAGCCATTGATCGGGGCGGAAGGCCATGCCAGTGGCGAATTTGATGCCAGCATCAACCTGCTTCTTCTGGCCGTCCTTGATGAGCCAGACACTGCCTCCATTGTTGGGCTTCTTCGCGTCGTTATCGGTGACGTAGAGGCTGCCGTTCGGATGCGCGAGGATGCTGTGACCGAGTATGCCGTCCAAAACGACGCTGGACTTGCCCGAGGCGTCGTAGCGCAGGAGCTGGCCGGATTTCTCGGAGATGGTGTAAAGCGATCCATCGGCTCCAACGCTGACGCAGTGCGCATTGCCGGTTTTTTCGGCGAAAACGCTGACTTGGTCGTCGAGACCGATGCGGTGGATTTTGTCGGCGGAGGTGTCGGCGAAGAAGACTTCGCCATTCGCGGCGGTGGAGGCTCCTCGAGTGCTTTTGAAGCCTTCGGCGACGAGTTTCCAGTCCTCGCCAGGGAGGATGATTTCTTGAGCTCGTGGAGCACTGGGGCCTGCTTTGACCTTCGCAGGCCAGTTTTTCCAAAGGTAAGCCATCGCCTCTTGCCAGTTCTCGCTATAGCCCGCGACGTGTTTGCCTTCGATGATGCGGAACTGATAGTCGTAGCCAGAAAACTTGAGTGCTTTGTCCATCTCCTGATCGACGAGGAACCAGTCGCCTGCCGCGTTTTCCATGTCGTGCGTGGCGGTGGTGAGATACGAGCGGATCGGGCGTGCTTCAAACTTGCGTACCATCGTGGGAAACTCATGCCCACCGCGAAACGCCACCCAACTGCCACTGGCGGCATAGACTCGGCTGAAGGCCTCAGGCTTGTGCCAGGCCGCCGTGAAAGCTGCGATGCCGCCGCTGCTGCCACCGACGATGCAGCGATCATTGCCATCGGTGCTAAGACTGAGCTGATACTGCTTTGCGACGAAAGGCAGAAGTTCCTCGTCAAAGAAGCGCAGGTTGTGGTCGCTGATGCCGTCGTATTCAAAGTCACGATTACGCCGTCCAGCGGTGCCTTTCATGGGCGCAGGAACTTCACCGGGTCTCACAAAGACGCCCACAGTCACCGGCATTTCCTGGGTGGCGATGGCGAGTTCGAGGTTCGTTTTCTCGCGTGGATTGAAGCCATCGGTCTTCACATAAACGCAGGCGGGCTTGCTGGCATCGTATTGTGCTGGGATGAAGACCGTCACTTCCCGCACAGTGCCGGGGAAGACTTTGCTTTGGTTGAATTGAAAGGTCTCGGTGCGACCAGGAAGGACGGCCTCGGGCTGGATGGCGGGTGGTGTGTAAGTCGGCGATTCAACCTTCTTCGCTACGGCTGGCCCACTACCTGCGAGTGGCTTGATGAACCACTGCAAATGCTGATCGCCCGGTTTGTTCTGCCAAAGATCGACTTTGGCCCCGACTTGCTTTTTGCCGCCAAGGTGATCGAGCCCCATACCCGGCGCGTGCTTTGGTTCCAGCGCATAGCTGCCGTTGTCCTGCCTCTTGAGCGACCAGAGCTGCGCGTCGGATTTGTTGTCCTTTTCGATGGTGATCTTTGCGCCCGTTTTTGTCTCACCATTCGTCACTGTGAGCGCGAGCGTCGGCTGCGAAGAAGGCATCAGCCAGAACCAACCCTCTCCCTTGGGCTGAATGATCCATTTCTGATTCGCTGCGTTGTTCGGTTGATTGACTGAAACGACATCGCCTTCATTCGTGCCGCCGACAGCTTCTAAGACAAACTCAGGGGCGCTGACGGACACAATTTGGTAAGCTCCCCAGTCTTCAGCATCAGAACGAGTGACAAAAAGGGCGAGAGCGAAAGCGAGGCAGAAAGATCGAATCATGAAGAAGAGAGAACGTCCCCTGAGCCGGATGCTTGCGTTTAGATTGGATGAGTTATCGAATCATTTAGAAATTGGCTTCTCCGGCAAAGCCTTCAGCCAAGCCAGATTGAAGACGTAGTGATTCTTGCTACTGATGAGCTGGATTCGACCGTCGCGGGATTGGATGGCGGCAAGGTAGCCATTGTGCTCGGCACGGGTATCGCTGAGAGGGAACTGATTGCGGTCAATGCCGTTGACGATGCGCTCTGGGCCACCTGGAGTGACAAGACGTTTGTGGGACCAAGTTTTGCCATCATCAAAAGAGATCGCAGCAAACAGACCTGCACCATTGAATTCGCCGGCCTTGCTTTGGAAGGTCATACCTTTTGGGTTTTTCGCATTCGCAGATAGATCGGTGAAGGAACAGAAGAGCAGGGGACCTTCTTGCAGGCGAATGAGCACCTGACGCTGCACGCTGCTGATGGCGGGGAATTCGGTGGGCTCGTGGGTCCAGGTCTTGCCGCCATCGCTAGAGAAGCTGGCGGGTGTTTTAAAATGAAACTTTTCTTGATCGGAATCGTCGTTGATTCGGCCAAAACTCATGAGACGACCGTCCTTCAATTCGACGATGGGCGCGTGGATGCCTGCATGCCGTGCCGCGCTGCCATTGCGATGCGCGAGCTTTTTGTTAGTGATGACTTCGGAGGACCACGTCTTACCACCATCGGTGCTTTGGGTGAGGCTGGTGGTGGTGGCGTCCTGTGTCATCAAGATCGTGCCAGCACGCGTACGAAAGAGCTGATTGCCTATCTCACTCCATGGCTGGATGATCTGGGCTTGGCTCCAAGTCGCACCGTTATCGATGCTGTGACGCACGATGTTTTCGCGATGGCCACGAGCGAAATGGAAGAGCGTCTTGTCACCATCCCACCAGAGTTTAGGCGCATGATCGTTCACATCGGCACCATCCCAGAACAGCGATGCAGGCTCCCACTCGGATGCTCCGTGCCGAAGACGGCTGGCGAGGTTGTTGAGCTCTGTTCCTGCTTCATCGACGCAGGAATACCAGACCGCAAGAAGATCACCATTTGGGCACTCGGCGATGGCCGGACTGTGATTGTGCCAGGAATACAAAGGGCCGGAGGAGTTCGGTGGGATGATGACGAAAGGCTTGGGGCCATCGAAAAAGGGTGCTTCTTCCTTCAGTGACTCCATCTTGGCCGTGAATTGCGATACCTTCTGCGCATGCAATTCAGGCTTCGGCAATGGCAGTTTTTCACCCTTTGGCCAATCTCCGAGCGCCACGCGAAATCCAATGCGGTCATTCACTGCCGCAGGCAACCAGGAGCTGCGATTGGCCGATCTCAGCAGCCGAGTTTGCACGGAATGACTGCCTCCACGAATCACGCGGAAATCTCCCTGCACGCGTCCCATCGGATCACTCTGTTCACCTGCCTCATACGGTCCATAGCAATCCGCGCACCACTCGGAGACATTGCCGTGCATGTCATGAAGACCCCAGGCATTCCCTGATCTTTGCGCGATTTTTAGCGAGAGCTTCGTGGGCTTTGGCTGATACTCCGGCGGTAGTTGTTCATCGGGAAAAAAGCGATCCCTCTGCCCACTGTCTGTCGGCCAGGAGTGAAAGCCTGCTGGCACGGCATCTCCTGTGTGAAACAACGTGGTGGTGCCGGCGCGGCAGGCGAACTCCCACTCTGCCTCGGTGGGTAAGCGATAGGTTTTGTCCTCTTTCTTTGACAGCCAATCGCAGAACTTCACCGCATCGTTCCAGCTCACATTCGTCACTGCGTCGTTATCGTTTTGGCCAGGATGCTTTGCTGCAAACTGCCGGTATTGCGCCACAGTGACCTCCGTTGTCCCGAGATGAAACAGTTGTGTCATCGTCACACGGTGCGCTGGTTTTTCGTCCCAGTCTGCGTCATCAAATTTCTCCGCGTGTTTCTTTACCTGGTAATCCGCTGCGGGTCCATCTTGGCCCATGATGAAGCTGCCTGGCAAAATCGGCGCGAACTTCATGCCGATGGAGTTGGTGATTGGTTCGGCACCAAAGGACGAGGTGATGAAAAGGAGCGTGAGGAGGTGTTTCATGGTTGGTCGTCTTTTGGAATGAGCTTCAACAGTTCGCCCACCTTCGCGCCGTTGGCTTGACTGCCCTCTGGCATGGGCTTGTGATTGATGAGGCAGTTATGCCAAGTGGCTGTGCCAGTGACTTTAACTTCGAGATTCTCAAAGGTGCAGTTTTTAGCCTCAAGCGCGGCATGCAAGGCTACGTTTCCGAGGCGTGGCTCAGTGAGGCGACGGAAGAGGACATTGTCCATGGTCATGCGACAGTTTCCTTTGTCGCGGCCGGTGATGGCGAGTGGATTTTGAGCGGAAGAGAGGATGACTGAGTTGCTTAGTGAGTAACGGCCTTGGTCTAGAAAGTAGAGATCAAAGCCAACACAATTGGCGATGAAAACATGGTTGTAACTCGTTTGCGCAGTTCCTGTGTCGCAAATGCCAGTGCTATTGCCGATGCTGACAAAGCCATCCACTCGATACTGCGCAGATTCATGGGCGCTGATGCCATCATCTCCGCATTCGATGGCCTGGATGTTTTCAAAAACGCAGTTGCGGCAGTCGCCATGGATGTTGAAACCATCGTTGTAAGGATGGGTTACAGCGAGGTTCTTGATGATGAGGTGGGCATTGTCACCGCTGAACTGAACACCTGCACTACGAATGGGATAGCTAATGTTAGCATCTGCGAGCTTCTCTCCTGCCTCGATTTTGATGTAAAAGGTCCCAAAGGTTTGCTGTGGTTTTGCATTAAGGCGGGCTGTGCCTTTGATGAAGGTCCACTCTCCGGGCTGCAGTTCTTCAGCCTTTTTATAGGGCGCACTTCGACCTTTCGAGGTGCGTTTCATGAGCTGCATCTTGTTGTTGAATAAAAAGAACCAGCGACTGGTTATGGCGTCGTTGAGGAAGGGAAGCAGTGCGTCATTTTGAAAGAGGCCAGGAGAAACCTCAGTCCATTTCGCTGGATCAATCGGATCACTGCCTTCTAAGATCGCCCCATGACCATCCAGTGTGATGGGTTTGGTTGGCTCGCCTTTTTTGGCGTAAAATCCAGCGTAGTCATGATAGACCTTTGGCTGAAGATGAATCGTGTCACCAGGTTGCGCGGCTTTGATCGCCTGTTGGATGGTGGGCAGATTTTTACCGACATAAAGGTCTGTCGCCGAGAGCAGACCAGCAAAGCCAAAAAAGAAGAGGAGCGCTTTCATGAGGCCATTCGAATGCTGCAAGTCATGGCTTGGTTTTCTGAATCTGGAACCTTGAATCATCCCAAACAAAGGGAGGGCGCTTGCCAAGCAGCACGTCATAGATGCTGTGATTCGTTTTCATCATCTCAGCGAGCATGTCTTTCCACGGGCGATCTGCCACGCTGACGAGGCCTGTGTTATAGCTTTCGCCATTGTATTTGCTGAACCAGCGCCCTGTGGTGGCTTGGTCGATGAGCGTGAACCATTCGATGCCGACCACAAAGCCAAGTGCGGCGCTTTGCTCGACATAGTTGCGATAGGCCAGGCCTCGCTGCTTCTGACTGCTGACTTCTCGTCCGCCGATGAGGCCGCTGTCCTTGCTAGAGGCCCAGAAGAATTCACTGAGCATTATGGGTTTCTTACCGCACCAGTCATGAATGCGTTTGAGCGACTCAGTATCCACGCCGTAGGTGTAGTAGTTGTAGGAGACAACATCCACATGCTTACCCATGATTCGGCAGAGTTGCTCGTCCTCGATCGTGATTGGCTGCAAGCGCGAGCCTAGGAGCAAATGATGCGGATCGTGCTTTCGAAAGAGTGTCTCGATCTGGTTAAAATAGGCCTCCATGAAATCGCCCACGAAATCCTTCACGTCGGCCTTTGCCGTGTCTGTGGAAACGGCGAGACCTGTGTCGATGAGTTCATCAAAGGATTTGGCGTTCGCCTGCCAAGCGGCGTTGTATGAGGCGATGTCTGTGTATTTGATCCTGAGGCTGTCCACTAAACGAAGCTTGCAGGCTTGTTTTCCGTTTAAGGATGGGATCACGCGGGGCAGCTCATCATAGCGTGGTTCATTGACGATAAAGTAACCAATCAGCAGCGGATCATTCGCTTTTGCAGGGAGTTCTTTAGCGAGGTTGTCTGCGATCTTTTTTTCTGTCTCAGCATCATAGGGATCCCAGACTTCGTGAGCGCCTGCGATACGTGGAATACCTTCCCATTCATTGATTGGCAGACTCGCCACATAAGGAAAATTGGCATTCACATGGGCTGTCGGGGGCGTGGGGCTAAAGGCACCGATGGAGTTAAAGCCCCATTTGCGGACACGCTGGATCATTCGCTCTGCAAAGCGATCCAGCGTAAATGGCTGGCCAAATTTGCGGATCGTGTTTGCCAAATAAAAGGAAAAGTGCGCATTGTCATCGCCAGCTCGGAAGGCGGAGGCAAATTCGCTTTCGGCTTTGGGAAGCCATTCATAAATGTCTTCACGCCCCTTAACATAGGTGTAGTCATCGCTAGGAGCAAAACCACAGACACCGAGATGAAAGAAGAGGTGGCCATCTGGGTCCACGAGCCATGATTTCCCCTGCTGCTGTTCGATGTGAAAGTAGCCAGTTTTTTTCAGGCTCAGCGAAGATTCAGACAGTCCTCCGAAGCGATCCAAGCTCGGAGTCTGGATAGCATCAAAGTAGGCCTGCTCCGAAGCGAGGTCTGATTTCAGCTCTTCCACGCTGCCGAGTTTGTTTGGGAAAGTTGCAGAGATGGACTGGCCAAAAGTGTCGATCAATTTGGCGCTCGCGGCGAGATCTGATGAGACGCGAACTTTCGCCGTCGGACTGTTGGCATTAAAAGGCAAAATGAACTGCCAGTTAAAGATGGCCCAGTTCCACTCGCGGTTATCAGTGAGTTGTTGAAAGGTATAATCAGGTGTGGTGAAAGTGAGGCTCTGTCCCTGCGCATTCTTTAGTGTAAAAGACGTGGCACTGAGGCTGGCCAGCTGTGGAACCTTGGGCTTATCGATAGGGAAAGACCCACTTTGATCACCGATTTTCCAAGTGCCACCCTTGGAGAAGTTGATGTCAATTAGGGTGCTCATTTTCCAAGATTTCACATTTGCCGGAACAGTCTTAAAGGTCGTGTTGATTTCGCCGCCATTGATCGATACAGCACACTCTGCCCCGCCTTCATAGCGCACTGTGGCGGCGTTTGGGCCAGCTTTCACTTCAATGATCTTATGGACGATCGCACTCGCCTGATTGCTAAACTCAGGGTAAGACAGCGTGTAAGTACCAAGGCTGCCTGCACGGATTTCAATGCCGCTCGAAGTAAGCTTCAAGTCGGCAGCTTCAGAGGTTAAAGAAACTGCCAAAACGAGAGCGAGTAAGGTGCGGTTCATGAACATTGATGTGCGGATTCTTTGAGAGATGAAATGGATTGGCTCCAACGATTGATACTCATCCGCAAGAGCTATGGCATTCACTGCTGGCGCTACTGCACGACTTAATTCAAGGCTTCAACTTTGATCGTATGTTTCACGGGGACTAGCTTTGCGTGAGCTGCGGCATCCAGTTTTTCCTGCTTGTCGATCATCTTTTGCTTCAACGTGTTCAGTGCGGCGGCGAGTTCGGGATCTGCCTTGGCGTCGTTAGCGAAGTTACGGAAGTTGGTGATCATGCCTTTGATCATCGGTGTTTCATAGGCCTGCTTCGCATTCACAGCGATGACCAGCTGGATGAAAGCATTGTCGAGCGGCGACTTGTCGAACTCGACGGCGAGATTGATGCCCGCAGTGAGTTGCTCCTTGGTGAACTCTTTGGCCTCAGTGCCCCAAGTGACTTTGGCTCTGGCTGTGGTAACGTTTTTCACGCGCAGCGTGTAGCGATTCAGCTCTTCGTTGAAGTGGCAAAACGACGTGATCTTGCGCATCTCAGGCTCCAGAAAAAAGGGCAGTTTAACGCTCTCGATCTCGGCAATGCCGTTGCTTCCAGTCACTGTATGACCTTCGTTGCCAGAGCTTGCGCCTTTCAAGTCGATGGTAATGTCGCCGATGTTACCGTCGAGACCCAAGCCTTTGAGAAACGCAGCCGCCATGAGCAGATGACCGTTTGCCCCCGGATGCACGCCATCGCGACCGCCGACATCGTAGTCTGTTCCAAGCTTGGCTTTGGCGGCGGCCATGGCGTGAATCATCTCATCATGCACGTCAGCGAAGGCTGTGTGATATTCAGCGGCGAGCTTTTTGTCGATGTCACGCAGGTGAGCGAGGGTGTCGTTGTATTGATCCGCTGTTGCGCCTGACTTCACAAACCAACGCGTATCCACCGCACCGGGCGAACCCGCGACGATGTGGGTTACGCCAACCTTCTTCAGACCTTCGAGCACGAGGCGCATCCATTTTTCATAGCTCGCGCCAATGCTTGGATCATAGGGAACGTAGCGTCCGTCGTTCATGCCGTAGCATGTGGTTGCGACCGTAGGATTGAAGACACTCAGATCATTTTCCAATCGGCTACTGAATCCCTGTGCCGTTTCACCACTCCAGCCGAATTGGAAACACCTGATGTCTTTGCGTCCGGTGCAGCCGAGAAGATACGTTTCGATGAACCGCGAGTACAACTTCTGTTCCGTGATCGAGTCACCGATGATGGCGACTCGTGCGTTAGGGGGGATTTGCGTCTCCGCGAAGGCTGGAAGAGCGAGGATGAGGGAAACGATGAAAGGACGGATTTGCATGGCGGGCTATTCCTTTAACGCTGGTGAGAATCTCCGTCTATGCAGAATCACTTGGTCAGCACACAGTGACTCAGCTTTTTGCGACCTGTTGATCGTGCAGGGAACTGGCCAGATGTTTAAGTCAGGATGGTGCTTTTCAGGAATGGAACTCAGAGAGCGCAAAAGGTGATTTTAATCCACCTATTGGCTCTCTGCGTTTCCAAGCGGCTACAAATCGCAGGAGCTATGCTAGCTTGTAGCAGTCAGCCCATTCAGCACGCGGAGCTGGTCCTGCCAGACGGGCGTTGGCTTCGTCGTTGCCGATGAAGCGCTTCGTGGCCGGATCGAATTGGAGATCAACATTGAGATACTCGGCTATGGTGCCGAGGTTCAGGACCTGCGTCAGCAGGCCGGAGACACTGAAGGGTGACTCCGTCTTGCCTTCGCCCATGCAGGCGTTGATGAAGCTATCGAAGTGAGTGCGCTTCAAGGGATGAAGACCCATGGCGTCTTTGAATTCTACCATCTTCGCGCGTGGATACAGGAGCGAGTGACGATCATGTGAGCCGCGCTGCACGAGGTAGTCGCCTTGTTTGCGATGCAGGAGTGATCCAGCACCGCCGGGATTTGGGATCACGATTTTGCCATCGGGGCCTGGATCACCGTATTTCTCTTCGATGTCGAACTTGATGTCGCCACCGGCTTTCCAATGAAGCTCCAGAGCGGGCAGTTTTTCGCCGCGAGCTGGGAACTCGAAGCGGATGTCTGAACTGAGCGGGTAGCTGATCTGATTGTAATCGGCGAGCGCTAGCGGTGTGATGCGCGTGGGCAAGCCGAGCTTCAGATGGTGATGGGCAAAGTCGATGATATGTGCACCCCAGTCGCCAAACATACCGCCGCCGTAGAGGTGGAAACCGCGCCAGTTGAAGGCGTGATACATCTTGCTGAACGGTTTGACCTCCTGCGGTCCACACCAGAGATCCCAGCTCTTCAGCGACTCAGGCATCGGCTCTGCTGCTGGATAGCCTTGAATGCGTTCGGCAGCGTTCATGAACCAAAGCGAGGGCGATTTCCATGCTTGGATCTTCACGATGTCATCTACGATGCCTGCAGCGAGCATTTGCTTGAACTGCTCTGCGCCAGCCGAGGTGTGGCCTTGGTTGCCCATCTGCGTGACCACTTTGAACTTCTTTTCCGCCCGCATGAGGATCTCGGCTTCTTCAAAAGTGTGCGTTAAAGGCTTCTCCACATACACATGCTTACCCAGGGCCATGGCGCTGATCGCGGCGGTGAAATGCGTGTGATCTGGCGTCACCACGCTCACGGCGTCGATGTCTTTGCCCATTTTATCCAGCATCTCACGGAAGTCGTTAAAGCGCCTCACATCAGGGAAGGCCTTCAGGTTCTTCTCCACGCTCTTGGCTGTAACGAAATCGACATCTGTAAAGGCCACCGGCGTGGCGATGCCACCCGCGGTGAGCCCCGGAATGACACTGCCCGCACGTCCACCGATACCGATGCAGCCTAGATTGATGCGTCGGCTCGGCGGCAGCTTCGGATTGTCTGCCGCGCGTGCGCTGGTCAGATAGGCTGGCAGAAACGTGAAGCCGAATCCTGCGGCGACCGATTGTTTGACGAATCCGCGGCGGGATGATGGAGGGGATGTTTCAGGTTTTTTCATGGTTCAGGAATCGAGTGGGAAATCAGGTTTGGGAGCCAGAAGTGATAACGCCAATAGAGAGGCATCACTTGCGTGGATAAGGCCCGAGATGCTCATGCGCGATGAACCAGCGGTCATCGACCTTGCGCAGAATGCTGGTGCCACGACCACCACCGGAGGATTCTTGGCCAATGATGAAGCCCTTCCAGCGAAACTCGTAGTGACAGGTGGCCACGTCTTCGCAGATGACGGTCCAGACGATGTCGTGAAGGCTGAAAACCTCGTTTTCGATCAGCTTAAAGGTCTTCTCGAAAGCCGCCTTCGCCGCTAGTTTGCCGATAAATGTGTCTTCTGTGAAAATGAACGCGGCATCTTCGGTGACACAGGGCGCGATCTGTTCCCTCGAATGCGTGTTGAGAGCCTCAACGTAGGCTGTGAGGGCGGTGGTGTGATTCATGTCGGTTTGAGCGGCGGCCATGGTAACGACGGATAAGCCGCCAAATAACATCAGGAGGAGATTTTTCATGAAGATGCGTTGGGTTGATCCAGATGAACGGCACAGACTCGACATCTAGTCGCGTTTCTGAATCATCCCAAGGATGAACCACTTCCGTCGATGCGTCATGATGACGTTTTGCCGCTTCGCCAGCCTCGCTAAATCGGAGCCACTGAGGACTTGGTGTTGCTCATGCCCATTTTACCAGGGGGTGAACCGTAGGCCGAATAATGCCAGCACGCTCACTCCCAGCAAGCTGATCGAGGGGATGAAAAACGGATCGTAGAAGTCGATGACGCGCGGGCGCTTCTCCAGCACGATGACTTTTTTCATTTCGTCGATGCTCTTGAAGACGCTCGCTAATGCCTCAGGTGTAACGGCATTGAAGACTTCGCCGCCAGTGGCGCGGGTGATGTTGATGAGAGGTTCCGAGATCTTATCGCCCGTGAGCATGATGCTGAAAACAGTAATCTTCTTGGCCCGCAAGTGCTCAATGACGGCAGCGTCAAGGGGCGGCTTGATGTCATCGCTTTCGCCATCGGTCATGAGGATGATCATGCGATCACCCTCGGGGCGTTGGTCGAGCAAATCGGCAGCGCCGTGCAGGGCTTTGCCGATGAAGGTTCCACCCCAAAGTTCATCGGGCAGGCCGTGGCGGCCCATGGAAGGAGGATCAAGCTTGGGGTTGTTCGGCTCGATGAAGCGCTTGGAAAGTGGGATCGACTGAGTATCGAGAGTGAGCGGCAGCCAGTGGATGAAGCTACGGGAGAAGATGGTAAGCCCGAAGGCATCGCCTTGGCGATAGGTGATGAACTGCTCGATCGCATCCATCGCCGAATCGAAGCGCCGATGCCGACCCTTTGCTTGTGAACCATGGTCCTCGGCCATGCTGCCGGAGGTATCGAGCACGAACTGCACGTTGTTGAGCTTCCGCTCCACTTCCGGCGGTGTGTAGGTCATTGGATGAGCGAGAAAGATGATCGCCATCGCGAGCAGTGCGGCGGGCAGGCAGTTCGCGGTGAGCACGAAAAACTGCAAAATACGTCCACGCCCCTGATGCCCATGATCGAAGGGCATGGCGATGGGTTGTCCCCGCCGTGTCCATTCCCAAAAGGCGAGGATGACGGGTAGCGCGAGCAGGCCTAAGAACTGGGGATGCTGGAAGATCATGACGCAGCCTCCAGGGTATAGGGCTTGATCACAGCAGCTATGTCAGCGCTGGGAACGGATGAACTCGGGTGATGCAACCAATGCTGCAGCTTCTTCAAAGCCTCGCTGGTCTTGCCATTGCTGGCTATGTGAGCAAGCACGCTTTCCATCGGTTCATTGCCCAAGGCGAGTTCGTTGCGCCAGCATTGCAGCATGACCATTTCCATTTTGGCCTTTGCGTCGGCGTTGAGAGTGCCCGCTTCGAGTTGGGCGAGGAAGCTGCGCATCATCTCGGCGAGTGTGGGTGGCGGTGGTCCAGCATCCGTCTCGGCAGGCGGTTTCGGACGCTTCCAGAAGATGAGCAGGAACAACCAACCGATCCACAGCAGCGTGAACAAGGCCATCCGCTCATAGTAGTGGCCACCGACATCGACACGGATCTCTTCGGTCTCCTGGATGCGTGTGTCGAGGTTCTTCGAGAGCTTGGGATCGCCTTCGAACTTGAACGCGGGCAGACCTTCCAGCGTGCTGCCGTCATCGGCGACGAGGTAGTCCTTGAGATCAAAGGTGCCCGCACGATTGACGATGTAGCGCAGGTCATACACTCGACGGTCCGGCTTCTCCGTGACCTCAGCGATGCGCACATTCACCGCCACACCCCACTTGTAAGGCGCAACCGCGAGCAACGGCCCGCTGTAGGTGACGATGGCGGCTTGCTCGACCCCGAGCGGCACGCGCAGTCCATCGTCTTTCCTGCGCGTGACCACAAAGGCGATGATGCCCGCGATGACGAGGACTGCGGTGAGCAGAATGAGGTGTTTGCGTTTCATCGTCCTGAGCTACCTCCGAAGCCGCGACGGTTTAAAAAGTGACGCAACTTGCCAAGGATGGGTTGGTCGGTGCGCAAGTGCATGTAATCGATGCCGAAGCGTGTGAGTTCGCTTTTCCATTCCTCGCTCTTGATGAAGGCACGGCGTCCATGGCCGACGAAGCTGCGACCAGACTCAGCTTCACTGCCGCGAAAGATGCCCGCGCCTTTGATGTTCAACTCGGCAGGATCTTGGAGATGCAGCACCAGACAATCATGCTCTTGCGACATGACTTGCAGCGCAGCGAAGGCATCCGGGTCATGCAGATCGCTGAGCACAATGACAGTAGTGCGGCGCTTTAATGAAGGCGCGACTTCGCGGGCGCGTTTGGCGAGCGAAGTTTCTTCCAGGAAGTCGTGCAGGCGCAATTTGTGCGACCATTCCATGACGAGATTCCGCGAGAGCGTGGGCCGCACATGCAGCTCACGCGCGCCGCATCCGAGCAAGCCCACAGGCGTCATGCTCGTCTGCGCCGCGAGCGCGATGCCCGTGGCGA
Source organism: Verrucomicrobiaceae bacterium (assembly GCA_027489965.1). Classification (GTDB taxonomy): domain Bacteria; phylum Verrucomicrobiota; class Verrucomicrobiia; order Verrucomicrobiales; family Verrucomicrobiaceae; genus Prosthecobacter. Next base: position 106,815 of record JAIXZA010000053.1, on the reverse strand, counting down.
TGCGCACGGCCCAGGCATACTTGCTCAGCATTTGCGAGCTTAAGCACATCGACGCGGACGTATCGAGCAGCAGGTAGAGCGGGATTTGCTTCGGCTCCTGATACTCTTTGATGAAGAGCTTGCCGACACGCGCGGAGACTTTCCAATCAATAAACTTCACTGGATCGCCCGCCACATAGAGCCGCGACTGCGCATACTCCAGCCCGCCACCGTGGAAGACGGACTCCTCCTGGCCGAAGTTGAGGCTGTTGGCCAGTTGCTTGACCGTGACCTCGAACTGCCGCGCATCGACAGGATCGGGATTGAGCTGGAATTGGCCTTTCATGACAATGCGAATCAGCCCAAGCCTGCGAGGATGCCTTCGAGCATTTGTTTACCAGTGTGACCGGCCGCGGACGCTTCGTAGCTGACGCGGATGCGGTGTAGGATGACGTCTTCGGCGAGATCGAAGAGATCCTCGGGCGTGACGTAATCGCGATCATGCATGATGGCGCGTGCGCGGGCGGAGTTGATGAGCGCGAGTCCGGCGCGCGGGCTGCAACCGAAGTCGAGTAGCGGATTGTCGCGCGTGCGGCGCACGAGTTCGACGCAATGCTTCACGAAGACTTCGCTGACGTGCACGGCCTGCACCGCCTCCATGGAGGTGACGAGATCAGCGACGGATGCCCCTGGGCTATCTTCGATCATGTCGAAGGCAGAGCGTGGGACCGCGCCGCCGTCTTCCTTTCGCAAACCCATGCCGAGCTGGCGTTGCAGGATCATCTGTTCTTCATCACGTGTCGGATAACCGAGGCGATGCAGCAGCATGAAGCGGTCGAGTTGTGCCTCGGGGAGATCGAAGGTGCCTGATTGTTCGACCGGGTTTTGCGTGGCGATGACGAGGAAAGGCGTGGGCAGTTTGAGGTTCTGGCCGCCGATGGTCACCTTGCGTTCCTGCATCGCTTCGAGCATCGCGCCCTGCACCTTCGGAGCCGCGCGGTTAATTTCATCGGCGAGCAGCAGGTTCGTGAACACCGGGCCGCGATGGATGCGGAACTCGCCGCTTTTTTGCTCGATGATCTCCGATCCGATGATGTCGGACGGCAGCATGTCGATGGTGAACTGGATGCGCTTGAAGTCGAGGTTAATGGCCTTGGCGATGGTGTTGACGAGCAACGTCTTCGCGAGGCCGGGTAGGCCCTGCAGGAGCAAATGCCCGCCCGTGAGCAAGGCGATCATCACGCGCTCGACGACGACATCCTGGCCGACGACGATCTTCGCGACACGCTCGCGAACTCCGGCGACGAACTGCTGCGGACTCTGAGGATAAGTGGTGGTAGTGGACATGAAGTGTTTTGGGAAAGGTTGGGCTTACGTAGCGCTGCGGAGCCACTTCGAGGCGATGGCGCGCAAATCAGTTTCGGACATCGCGCCTGCGCTGGAGCCGAAGCAGGCGGCTTCCACGCGCTTGAGGTCGGTTTGTAGTTCGCTCTGCTGCGTTTCCTTCAGTTTCACGAGCGGACTCGAACACAAGCGTCGCAGCAGGGCGACGACGGCGAAGCCATCGACTTCCTTGGGCATCGTGAAGACATCGCGGGCACGCACTGGGCGCTCTGTTTTGCCCTTGCCGCGTAGTGCGAGCCAGAGGATCAATGCCAGTGCCAAAACCGCGCCGCCGATGATGGATGGCCAAAGATACGGACTCTTCGCGGCGACGATGGCGACCTCCTTGGCAGTCATGGTGCGGCCAACTTGCACCGCGGGCTCCTTCAAGGTGGTGAGGTTCATGTCGGTGTAGCTTTCGTTCACGACCTTCGCATCCTTGGCCTTGGGTTGAGGAAAGCTGAACGTGATGGGCGTCTCGGAGGCGCGAACTTGATCGCCATCCAATGAGATCGTCCAGACGCGCTCGGACTTCGGCGCGACTTGATCGGCCCAGGTGTTCAGCTCGGTGATTTGCAGGCCTTCGTGCGGGTTCACATTCTTCACCGCGATGGCGTTCGCGGCTTTCATGTCGAGCAGTTGCTCAAGCTCGGGCACGAGTCCGCTCGCGGTGGCTTTCACTTCGAGCGTGAGGCCGCCGTTGATGTTGAGTTGGCGGTTGTCGAGCGTTTGCGTGATCTCGATGTTATTCGCTGGGCGTGGTTCGATCTTGTCCGTGGCGACCTTGATGACGGTCTCGGCAGACTCGGCGGGGATGGTGATGGGGCCACTGAGATCGACGAACTTAAGTTCAAGCTGCACCGGCGGGATCTTATCAACGCTGGCGTCCTTCGCGCGCACATGCAGGTAGGCGAGCACGGTCTCGTCCCAACCCGCTTGTGCGGTGGGGCGTGGCTTGATGTCGGGCGTGGCGAAGGTGATGCTCTTGATGTCAAAGAAGGGTGCGAGTGCTTCGGTGATGTTGAGTTCGAGTTCATCGCGGGGGCCTTGCGCGGCGCGCATCTTCTTCACGAGTGCGGATGGCTTTCTCTGCTGCTTCACGAGTCCGGCATTGGCGTCGTTCGTGAGGTATTGGCCGAAGTGAGCTGCGCGGCCCATGGCCTCGGTGTGGACGATGCTAACGATGATGCCGAAGTCTTGATCGCGACCCACGGTGTTCGGTCCATCGACGCGAGTTTGCAGCCGCACTTCACTGAGCAATTCATCGAGATACGCGACCTGTTTTTGTGCGCCGAGCGTGAAGGGATCGTCCTTGGTGATGACGAGCGAGCTGGCGAGGTAGCGGTATTTCAAATCCTCGTGCAGCGGGTCTTTTTCATCCGCAAGACGGTCATTCACGATCTTGGCAAACATACTGATGTGCGTCTTCGCTGCCTTGCCGGGCAGCGCGACGAGATGCTCGCGGATGCGTGTCAAAGCGGCGCGATTCATGGCTTTGCTGAGATTGATCTGGCCGTTCGAGCTGATGCCGAGCAGTCCATTGAACCAGCCAAGGTAGGCATCCACGCTGTAATCGTCAGGTGCGAGTTTGGCGACTTGCTTGCCATAGGCGACGGCTCCGCGATTGAAGTAGTCCTGGGCTTGCAGATTCTTCTCTTTGTAGCCTAGCAGACGCATCTTGCTGTCACCAGCGACGAGTTCCTGGAAGTATTCAAAATCGCCCCACTCAACGAGCAGCGTGCCTGCGAGCGTGAGCGCTCGCGAGCTGTCGCCATGGCCTGCGATCCAGCCGTCGATGAGCTTCAGCGCGGTGCTGTAGCCTTCGCGCACAAGATCGAGCGTCTGCTGTTCATCGCGCTGCGTCATACCGGCTGTTTGCACGTCCATTTTGCGCCAGCGTTCGCCAAGGTTCTTACTCATGCGCGAAAGGATGAGGAAGAACAAAGGCTCATCCATCTTGTCCATCTGACCGAAGACTTTCTCGATGTGCGTGGTGCGATACGTCTCCGCATTGCTGTAAGCGAGATCGAAGGCCTCGACGACCTTGCTGTAATCCGCTGGTGCGATGCCGGCCTGACGAAACAGCGCCATCATGCGCGAGAGGCTCTCGATGTTCTTCTCCATCATGATCGGCGTGACGGGGATGCGTGCATCGTCGGGCAGGCCGAACTTGCGGCGCAGGGGTTCGGGGATCTGCGGGTTGTGCGTCTTCGCCCAGACACCGAGGAAATCCTCCGCCAACGCGGCTCCGGCGCGCGCGCTACGTTTGCCGATCTCGACGATGCGTTCAGCGGCTTGATCAAAATTGGCTCCCGTGAGGATGAGGCGAGACATGGCGACATCCATGCGATCACGCGAACTGGCAGTGAGAACAGCGGCCCATTTGCCCGTTGGCGCGTGCGGCATGAGGTCTTCGGGCAGGATAAACTTCTGCTGGTTACTCGTGGCGGATTTTTGCGTGAACGTGTTCTCCGCTTCGCTGGCCCAAACATCGGCCATCAGCTCGATGACTTGCGTCCACGGCTGCTCGCCTGGCTTCACGAGATCGCAGAGCAAGGTCGCGACATTCGCCTGCACGGTGATGTTCGACGTGCGGGTCAGCACTTCACCATTACGATCGTATTGAACTTTGCGAGCGAGCGCGGTGAGCAGCTTCATCGCGGTGTCGGGATGGTCTTTGACGAGTTCCGTGAAGACAGGGGCCAAGGTGCCGGGCGGCACTTGGGTGATGACCTTCGAAAGGTTGCTGATGGCTCTCTGATGTTCCGAGTTTCTATTTTTTCCGGTCGAAGGCGCGAGCAGTTCGCGGATGTTCTCATCCCAGATGCGTTGCACCTCACTTCGCTGCGTGCTCTCGCGTTGCTCCTGCGTGGCGACGAAGTTCATCAATTCATTACGCACGCCTTCATCGGCGATCTCTGCGATCTGATCGTTCCCTGGCAAATAAGAGCGTGCGAGATCGCGGAAATTGCCCGCGATGAGCACACGCGCCGCAAGCAATCGTTTTGTCGGATCGGTGCCGCCAAACTTGCTCGTGCCTTTTTGAAAACGGTCGGTTAGCCAGAAGATCTCACTCATCGGCACGGCGATACCGAGGAGTTGGCCGAGTCGGCGGATGTTGTCGTTGTTGAGCTCCGTCGGTGAGACATCGGAGAGCGCGATGATGTCATCGAGGCGCACCACGGGCTTCCGATTCTCTGTGAGATCAGCGAGCATCTTGTTATAAATCTGCACCGCAAGCTCGGGCGGCATCAGCTTCAGTTCCTGACCCACCTTGGCCCAATCCCCGGTGACGAAGCGCATGAGGAAGCGCTCATTCGCCGGTAAGGTCGCGGGATCAGCGGTGCCGACGCGTTCAAGGTGACGCAACAGCTCGCCAGGGTCGCGGGTGAACTTCTGTTTCAGGATCGACTCGTATTCCTTGATGAGCTTTGGATCAGGCCCAGGTAGTAGAGTGGGGACGGGAGCCGCTGGTTGTTGGGCTTGCACAGCCGTGAGGATGACGAGCGCGAGTGCGGCGCAGAGATGAATTGGGTTCATGGAGTATGATTATGATCCGGGCTTGTCGAGCTTCTCGAACTCTTGTAGTCCCGCGCGTCCATCGCCGTTCGGGACGGGTGGCGCGGGGGTGAGTCCCTTTGGACCGTTCAGTAAGGCAGCAGCGGCAGCTTTACCTTTGCCGCCTTCTGTACCTCTGGCAGCAGGAACGCCTTTGGCGTCTTCTTTGATAAGCAGCGCGGCTTCAAGATTCATCTGCTTCGGCGCGATGATTCCCTGCACGCCTTGCACCGCGCGGATAGTGCTGATAGTCGCAGCGGGCGGAGGCGGGATGCCCTTCACGGTGTTCGGCGACGTTGCTTGAATGCCATCCACTTTGTTGACGCCTTGTGCGGCAGGAGGTGGTGGTGGCGGTGGCTGCGCGACACCCGTGGGCGGTGGAGGAGGGATGGGTTGAGTCACTCTCGTTGGTGGCGGCGGAGACACGGGCACAACCGTTGGTGGCGCGATCTTCTTAATGCTTTGCACGGCTTCCTGCTTCACGCCTTTGACGCCATTGATCGCATCCATAGCAGATTTTTCCTGGGCCATGGCGCTGCCCGCCATGAGTGATGAGAGGATGATGAACTTCAGTGTTTTCATTTGCTGGTCGTCTTCTCAAATTCTGCCGCGACGCGGTCTTCATACTTCGCGAGCGCGCCGGGTTCCTGATGCTCCGCGAGGAAGCGGAAGATCTGCCGCGTGCGTTCGGCGAAGGGCCGCCATTCTTCCTCGGCTGCACCGTTGGTCTTCAAAAGATAAGTCGCGTAATAGTGCGCCTTGCCGAGCATCTCGCGCACGGCGCGGGTGATTTTTGCGTCCTCGCCATGTGTCTGTGCCGCCTCACGCAATAGATTGGTCAGTTCTTCGATGCTGCCCGCGACATCGAGCAACTCCAACTGCGCCTTGGATTTCGCCAGACGAATCTGATGATGCACGAGCGGGGCTTCGGTCTTCGGCAGCTCAGCGCTGAGCTTGTCATATTCCTCAATGATGACCGCCCAATCCGGCTCCTTCATGCGCTCCAGCTCGCGGATTTGCTCGACGTGCTTGCGCGCCTGGATGCGGGCCAGCTCGTTTTGACCTTCATTGAAGTGGTAATACAACGCCGCCACCGGACACAGCAGCCAGAGCAAGGTGAAGAACTTTCTCATCGTGCGGAGGCCACCTCCTTCCTGACGCTGCGCACCTTCCAATCGGTTCCGAAGTATTCGAGCGTTACGGGAATCAGCGCATAAATGAAAGCGCCGAGCGCCATCGCCAGCACAGCCCATTGCGCGAGCGTGAGCCCCTGATGCGGCAGGGCCAGCGGCACGACGAGGTCGCCCAATGCCTCGGTCGCGAGATGCTTGTCATTCACATCATGATAAACACCAAGCAGCGAGATCGCGACCCGTTGCAATGTATCGGACTCCTGGCGCGATTGATGCCCGTCGATGAAGCTGCCCTTGCGCGGATTGCCGACGCCGAGCACCAGCAGCTCCCGCACCGATGCTGGTCGCGGATTGATCGGCGCGAGCGGGATGGAGTCGCCATCCGTGAGGATGATCATGCGTGTGCTGCTTTTGGGAAAGTCCTCCACGATTTCCAAGGTGCGATTGATTGCCGTGCCGAGATCCGTCTGACCGACAGGCATTGCATAAGTAAGCGGCAGACCATTGAAGACGTTCCGCACCAACTCAGGATCGCGCGCCTCCATCACCACTGGCAATGAGTCCGTATAAAACCCGATCACGCCAAAGCGCAGGTTCCCGCTCACGCGCTGGAGAATGCCCTCCACCACCTCGCGCATCCGCGCATGACGTGTCAGCGTGCCATCCGGCCCCGAGTCCTTTAAAAACATGCTCGGCGACAAATCCGCGACAAATACCAGCCGCGTCGCCTCTGCATCCTGGCGCTCCTTGGCCGAGGTATCTTCGGGCATCTCAAGCTTGAGGATTAGCAACGTCGTCACGCCCCACGCAAACGCCGTCAGACTTGCGACCCGCAGCCACGGCACCAGATGTGTCCAGGCCTTTGCGCCCTGTGTGCCAAAAGCCAGCCGCGCCGCCACCCGAATGCGCCGTCCATGAATCCACTCGGCAAGCGAGACAAGTAAAAGGACAAAAAGGCCGACAATCAGGGATATCATTCGTTATCTGGACCCATGTAAACGGCTTCGGCGCTGGTTTTCTAGCCTCTGATTTACCTGCGGTTTCGATCAGTAATCGAGGGTGCTCGGGCGTTCGTCTTCGAGTGACACTTTAAGCTAAATTCAAGTTTCGGGATTCACGTTCAAAGTTTTCTGAATCAGGCTGTTACCAGGCATGACCCTCAAAAAAATGTGGAACACTTCGGTCGCAAGGCTTTGGGTTTCAGGGCTTGAAAACCGTGAACTTGAAACATGAAATTGGTTTTAGGTTGAAGCTACTTCGTCGCCGGCGGTAGTTTGCACGACTGCCACGCCAAAAAGCGCCACTGGCCTTTTTCCTCGCGCCACACAGCTAGGAAGCTCAGCACCGCATCCATCACCTTACCGTCCGCCTCCGCTTTGATATGCGCATGCCCCGTCATCAGCGCGATGCCTGGCGCGGGGAAGGTGAAGTTTTGCTCCTCGTAGTCATAGCCGACATACTTCGTCTTCCCGGCGCTAAGAATATCAATAAATGACGTTTTCGTGTCCACGATGCCGTTCGAGTGCGCGTAGCGAAGATCGACGGAGAAGATCGCGTCGAGCTTTTCTCGGTCGCCGGATTGCATTGCTGCGATGCGGGCTTTATCAGCCGCTTGGACTGCTGCGAGACTCGGATGATCCTCAGCGTGTACTTGGAAAGCGAAAAGAAGTGAGAGGGTGGCGAGCAGTGTTTTCATGGGGCTATGTTATTTAGCGTGTTTCAGGACAAAATCGACCAGCTCTCGGCATTTGAAGAATGAAGGGCCAACCTTATGACCTTCAGAGTGGACCATCTTCACGTTGAAAGAGCCTCCTGCAGCCTGATAGCGCTCCTTGAGGGTCTGCGTGTTCAAATCATACGGCACCACCACATCGCTATCGCCATGGACGGCGAATATGGGAACCTTGTTTGCCGCGAGTCCGGCGAGATTGTCGATAGGATTGAACTCACTGAGTTTGGCGACGAGTTCCTCCTTCTTCATGCCGTAGTCGGCTAGTGTCGAGGCCTCGGCGGGCTGGAGCGGCCAACTCGCGAGATTGCAGACGGGGTAGATTCCAACCCAGACCTTCACCTTATCGGGATTTCGAAATGCCCACGCCAGAGTCATCATGCCGCCTCGACTTTGGCCGAGCAGGATCGGCTTCGGGGAATAGCCACGCTTGATCATCTCGTTTTAAAACAGCGTGAACTTCGCCGTGCTGGCTGGCGAGCCGCGCACGTAGGCGGAGTGTCCGGCGACCTCAAAGGTCTCTGCGGGCATTTCTTGAGCGTGCAATTGCAAAGTGAGACATGCTAGCAGGAGAAGGATGGAGAGCGTATTCTTGAGTCGTAGATGCGATTGAAATCGAATCAGTTTGGGTGATTCGAATTCAATCGCCACTTCAATCGACGCTACTGCGGCCACTGACTACCGAGAATGGGCTTTGTCATAAGTTTCGCAGGATCAAGCACGACATGTTTCACCTTCTGGCGCTGCCAAGTGTAGGTGATGTGTATGAGGCCGTCCTTGGTTTGAATGATAGCGGGATAGCTAAATTCTTTTTTTGGCGCGTCCTCAAGCATCAAGGCAGCTTCCCAGGTCTTGCCATCCTTGCTCACGGCGAGGTTCAGCGGGCTGCGACCTTTGGCGGTGTGGTTGTAGATGAGCAGATGACGACCATCGGCAAGCGTGACGGCGTCGGTGCCGGAGTTCGGGTTTGGCAGTTCGGTGAGTGAAATCTCGCCCCAGGTCTTGCCGGCATCGTCGGAGGTGATGTGGAAGACTTTACCCTGTTTCGTGCGGCCCACGGCTTGGAGTTTATCGCCACCGAGAAAAAGAATACTAGGCTGGATGGCTCCGATTTTCAAACCATCGTGCAACAGCTCCGTGCGCGTCCAGGTTTTGCCGAGATCGGCGGTGCGCTCGAAGTAGATGGCCCAGGCGCTTGGCTTGGTGTCGGTCTCGTTGCTTGTCGGGCAAAGGATATCGCCATTCGCGAGTTGCACGGGCTTGTTCTTGATGGGGCCAAAGATGCCTTTTGGCAGCTTTTGAGCTGCTGACCATGTTTTGCCCCCATTGGTCGAGGTTTTGAGTTCACCCCACCAGGTGCTTGGCGATGGGCCGACCTTGTAGAAGAGCATCAGCGGCGAATCTTTTGGCTGAAACAGCACAGGATTCCATGTGGGATGCCGCGAGCCATCTGCTTGCACACCATTGGCCGTTTCGACGCCCTCGGTCCATTTGCCATCGGGAAGCTGACGCGACACCCAGATGCACACATCAGGATTCCTTTCGGCGGTGCCGCCAAACCAAGCAGAAACAAGCCCCGTGGGCGTTTCGACGATCGTGGTGGCGTGGATCTGTGGGTAAGGGCCAGTGTTGTAGATGTATTCGGTTTTGAGGATCGCGGGATCGACAGAGATCGATTGCCAGTAGGTGAGTTTGTGGCTGCCATCAAGCTTGCGCCAGACGACGGCATCGGCCTTGCGACCGTCGGAAGTGGCCAGCCGGAGCTTGTAGTTGATGCCTGCGACGACCTGCTGCTCGGCGGCATTGACGCTTTGCAGCGTGAGTTTCACATCGTGGGCTTTGACGGCAAATTGCGCTGCCTTGAGCACTTCGGCATCGGTGGTCGCCGTTTGGCTGAATCCGCCAACGAGCGGCGGTTGCTGACCATGCGAGATAGGAACGATGGCGAGCGTAAGGAGGGTGAGGAGAAGGGTTGGCTTCATGAGGAATGGGTAGCTTCGATGGGGCACTGTATATACTTATTCTTTCTTCAGACCTTGCTTGCATCCATTAACCTTCATTGAATTGCGACCGACGACTCAACGATGAAACTGCTGCTCGATTATTGACCGCCTGAAATCCGAAACGAACTTGCGTTGGCTCTGCGGTTGGGAAAACGGCCCCTTGAAGTGCCTGATGAAGTCACTTGTGCTTAGCACCTCGCAAACCACTGTCCGTGAGCAACTCATGCATCTATAGATGGCGGATGCTCGTGCCTGAGGCAGATTTTGCTCAAGTCGGGAAGTAGGTTAGAAACGCGGCAAAAAAGATGCCAGGTTTCGTGTTTTCTGTTTGATCAGACTTGCTTGACCAAGTTGAAAAGCACTCGTTGATTCCACGAAGTGAGGATTTTTTTCTCATGCGTCCAGCGTTCGATTTTATCAGCGATTCGAAGAAGGAAATTATCTGGATGATTTGGAATTAGCACGGATGTCAGCATAGCCACAGGTCCTTCAATGAGACCACAGTAGGCCAATTCAGAACGCCAGTTGTTTTGCTCCACGATACGTTTCAAGGCTGTGCCAGTGAATGGGGCCTCATCCACAGTGCGCGCTTGGGGAGTCAACCAGCGGAAAACTTTCAGCATTGGATGGTCTGCCAGAGGCTCCCAGAACAGCACGCGTCCACCGGGTTTAAGCACACGGTAAACTTCATTCATGGCCGTTTCCGCATCGAGGTGATGTAAAATGCTCCATCCTGCTACGATATCAAAACTATTGTCAGGGAAGCTCAGTTTATGGGCATCCATGACTTGAAAGTCAAAGCGATCTGGAGAAAAGCCGTGCTTCCGTGCCTGCTCGTCTGCGTGGGCTACATAGACATCCGAAATGTCGATCCCATGGATCTTGGTTGCTCCGTTATTCAGATATTGCAGAGCCATATCACCACGTCCGCAGCCATAATCTAGAATTGTCAGGCCGTCGAGATTTCGCATGTAGTCCTGATAAAGATCACTCAGCCTGACGGTGGACGGATAAGTGTCATTGTGCGGGAAGCGGCCTTTAAGCTTGTTGTGTTCTGCCATCACATCTTTCACGGTATGAGAGTAGCGCTCGCGTTCGACGCGTTCGACAAGAGTGGAGCTAGAATTCATAACAGAAGTAGTCGGTGTGATATAAAGAGACATCCTTGCCTCGTGAAGGGGAATGTTAAATAATATGGTTTATATAATATTTATGTAAATTGGTATTTTTCGAGTATCCTGTAAATGCGCCATAATGGTATGATTTTGAGAGCGTTGGCTCGTAAGACTCTGACTCGGGATAAACCTAGCGTTCTCTAGCTCTATGAAGGAATCAGAAGTGGGACCGCTGGAATGACGTACTTACCAGCAGTGTGGGTAGGCTGAGCGGCAGAGAAACGGGAGGAAGACGCTCCCTATCCCAATGGCCGAGATCCGTGCCTGGAGTATGGTGTCGGAGGCTAGGTGGTGTGTGTGCCTTCAAAGAAAGTCAGGGAAGGCTGGGGATGATGTTTTCATGCATGCATGATTTTCCCTCGCCAAGCATGCTCAATCTACGATCGAGTGACTCCCATCGTCGGTTGTGGAATTGCCTTTGCCCAGAATGTAGAATCTTGATTCTGACTAATCTTCCTTTGTCTCGGCGATATCTGCTGGGTCTTCGGCTTTTTGACCGGATTCAGCCATAGCATCAACCTCAGCTATTAGAGAAGGATCAGGCTCTACTTCTTGGCTTGAATTTTCTGTTCCTGAAGATTCAGGAGTCTCAATCGTTTCCTCTGGGTCAGTAGGAGTATTCGTTTCCTCAGCCTTGACTTCTAAAGTTTCGAGGGACTCAGCTTTTGAGGCTGCTTTAGGAGCTTTGGCTGGCTGTACTTCACCTTGGACACCGAGGAAGACCATGCCGTCACTGTATTCGATGACATAACCTTCATTGGCGAGCCAACGAATGTCTTTGATCACGGAGATTTGTTCTTCAGTTGGGGCTGCGGGGACTTTGGAAGCTTGGGTTTCGCCTTCGACAGGTTCGGCTACGACATTAGATGGGCAGATGGCTTCGACCAAGTCATGCAGCATGATGCCAGACTTGCCTTTAAGTACTTCCACAATGTTTGATACACGAGTCGAAAAGACGACGCCTGGGTCGATGGCTTTGGGTTTGACTCGGCAGACGAAAAGCTTTCCTGCGCGGCGCTTGAACAGCTTCAGGCTGCGGCGCTCGAAACCTCCGCCGAGTTTTTGGGACATCTCGAAGAGGTGCTTCCGCGCTGTGTCCACGGCTCCGCGGAGGAGGATGAAGAGGACGTGAGAAAGCTTTTGTTTATCGACATTGCCATGAACAATGGCCTCACGCACTTCGCGGACGGCATCTTCACCATGCATACGGCGGAAGTGGGACTCCATTTCTGCCCGCGTGCTTAATGTGGTAGGCTCGGCACCTTCCGCAGGCTGATCTTTGAGCCAGATCCAGCGCATGCCTTTTTTCTGCTGCTCTTTCCATTTGGTGACGAGTTCTGGATCAGACTCAACACGCACGCGGCGCTTGTAATCCTCCAGCGGCATGTTGGAAAAGCGCTCACGGTGCAGGCGGATGATGGCTGTCTGGAAGCTGTGATGGCTCGGTGGGGCGATGAGTTCTCCGCTCATGCCGCAGACTCCGACACTTTTGAAGTCACCCTTGGGTTCTTCGAGTTCGATCTCTTCCGTACGGTAGTAGGTTTCCAATGCAGCGCTACGCAGCACGTGCTGGGTGGCCTCATCACGAGTTAAAAAGAGACCGCCATCAGCTGGCGTCACGAACAAGCCCGAGGTGCGCTCTGAGGCACAGGTGTAGCGTGCCTGGAAGCGATCTCCCTCTGCGAGGACGAGACGTGCCGCATCAAACATGCTGAAAGCGTGGCCGCTGTTGCGAATGTGATTGGCCAGAGCTTCGGCGGATTTGTCTTCCGGCTCGATGACGACTTGGACGTCGCGTGGGATTTCCACCCAGTCACGCTGCGGCTGACGTGGGCCGTCACGATCACTGAATCTGCGTGGACCATTGCGATCACCGCCATCACGGCGCGGTCCGCCACTTTGTCCTGGGGGCCCATCACGGCGCGGGCCGCCGCCTTGACCTGGAGGTCCATCACGGCGTGGTGGACGCGAGTCTCCGCGGTCACGGCCTTGGCCTCCTCCGGCACCACGGCCAGGAGGTCCGCCACGGCGATCGCCATCACGGCGTGGTCCACGATCTTCACGCTCTTCAAAGCGGCTTAGGTTCGCAGGTGCGCTGCCGATGCCGGAAACCCAGCCGGGCATCATTTTAAAATCGGAAAGGTCCACCGCGACCGACGGTTTCGGTGCGGGTGTATCAGCAGAAGTCACTTCGTTATCGCTCATGGCCAGAATAGGGGCGGCTAGTATGGGATGCATCTGCGGGCTTGTCTCCAACTTTGTTCGACCTTCGTCGTGACAGTATTTGCCGCCACGGGGAGAGGCTTTATAGTATTTGGACACTTGACGCACCTCATTCAGAAGTTAACCACCTCTTTCAAAAGTCTATTCCAGCGTGGTTTAGCCTCCCGCATGGCGTCGGGATTTGTGTTGGTGGCATTGCTGACTTTGGGGTCAAAAGCCTTGTCGTTCGTGAAGGATGCGGTGGTCGCGCGTCAGTTTGGTACCAGTGATTCGCTGGATGCTTTCATGTTTTCATTCGGCTTTCTGGCCTTTCTGGCGGCCCTTGTGGGGGGTGGCATCCCTGAGTCGTTCTTACCAATGTATGCCGAGATGCGTTATCAGCAGAGTGAGGGACGGGCGTATCGTCTGGCAGTTCAGAGTTGCATGGTTCATGCGCTTGTACTGATTTTTATCGGCAGTGTTCTTTATTTTGCGTCCCCCTTTTATGTTGGCTGGATCGCCACTGGGTTTACGGCTGGAAAGAAGCAGCTGGCAGTGGAAATGATGCGCCAGCTCATGCCGTTGATGATGTGCTATGGGATGAGCTTTCAGCTGAGCGCCTGGTTACGAGCGGACAAATTTTTCACTATTGCCACAGCCGCGCCAGTCCTTGTCCCTTTGGTCATCTTGATTTTCTTTTTCAAAGATGGCGCAGAATCCAATTTGCAGACTCTACTATATGGAAGCCTGTTGGGCACGCTCTTGCACATGCTTACGCTCACGCTGGTGCTCTGGCGTGCGTTTAAGCCAAGCTTGAGTTTTTTATGGCATTGCCTCTTCCGATGGGAGCCGGAAATGCAGCACGTGATGAAAAATGCGGTTCCTTTTGTTTTTGCGGGAGCCATTTTTACCAGCGTCGTCGTCGTGGATCAGACGATGGCCGCCTGGCTGGAGCCGGGCAGTGTGGCTGTGCTTGGTTATACGGATAAGGTTTGTGGCATCATTCTCGCACTCACTGCCTCTCCTGCCTGCGATGTGCTGTTTCCTTACTTTGCCGATAAGGTGGCGCGCCGAGATTGGCACGGGATTAGGCGCCAGCTTTTCAGTAGTGCAGGGATCATCCTGAGCTTTGCGCTGCCGGCGGCTTTGCTTCTCTGTTGGTTAGCACCAGTAGTGATTCAGCTGCTTTTCGAGCGTGGGACATTCTCAGCATCGGATACGGAACGTGTGGCGCATGTGCTGCGTTTTGCAGCGCTTCAGATTCCCTTTTACATTTTGGGTGGCCTAGCTTCCCGTGTCGTGGTGGCTCTGCAAGCCACTCGATTTATCTTGGTTCTTTCGGCGATTGGCTTGATCGCGAATGCGTCGCTAAATTGGATTTTGATGCAGAACATGGGGGCTGCCGGGATTGCGCTTTCTAGTGTGCTGGTGCAGATGCTTTCAGCAGGAATGGCCTGCCTCTATGTTCTGCGGCAGATTCAGGGGAAGATCCAAGCTGATTTAAGCTAAGCCTGATGCCTTTGCCTCCAGGTAAAGCGGGCTGGGCTTGATTATCCGCGCCGGCACACCTGCGACGATCATCCCCACCTCAGTGACTGATTTATTCACCACGGCATTGGCTCCGATGTGGGTCCAGTCGGCGATGGTGATGCCCCCAAAGATTTTGGCACCCGGTTCGACGAGGACATGATTACCGATGACAGGCACGTCTTTTTCTTCTCTGCCGATGCCGATGACCACGCCAATATTTGTGGCAAAGTGGCTACCGATCCGCGCATCGTCATGGATGAGGATTGGACCTTCATGAGCTAGGAGCAGACCAGGTCCGATCACATTGGGCGGAATATTAATCCCCAGAAGTAAACGGGCGCTTTTGTAGCGGTACTTTACCCACATCCGCAGTGGCCACCAGAAGGTGGAAGAACGGCAGTTGTGGTAGAACTCTAACTTTCTAAGCAGACGCTGAAAATACCAAATGGGGTCCTGAATAAGAAAAAGCGGCCCTCTGCCTTGGCGGCCGAGGGCTTGACGATCGGCTTCAAGATAGGCCAAATAGTCGCGCTTTGATTTTATCACATTTATAATATATACAAATATTCAGCATCTGGCAGGATTCGTCAAGCAGTCAGGTGGACCGGATTGATGAGCTAAAACAAAAAAAGGCGCAGGTCTTTCGACCTGCGCCCTGATTTAATCAAATTGAATTACCAGCTAACACTTCGGCTGTAATCAGCATGGGCACCTGCTCCGAGATCTGGAGCGAACTCGGTGTAACCCCACCATGGATCGATTTTTTCTTTGCGGTAGTAAGGTGGGCGATAAGTGTTCTTCCAAGTCGGTTGCGGGAAGGTGGCGATTTCATAAACGCCGTAGCCAGCACGGACGATGGTGCGCTTGATGCCTTCAACAAAGAAATCGGCAGCGGCAGCATTGGCACCGTCACTGCGGTTGGTGCGCTGCCAGACACTGAAGGGCTCTGTGAAGCCGTACATGATGTTTCCGAGACCACGGCTGAGCTTGCGGCTCCAGTTGAAGTGGTGGCCAGGAGGCGACTGGATGTCTGCCACTGCTGCTGTGCATAGAGCGCAGAGGGCGAGGATGGAAAGGACGATACGATTTTTCATGCGGATTTATAGTTTTAGCCAATTAGACCCCAGTCTGGCAAGAACGAATCTTCTTTTTTGTGATCTAATGATTCTTTTTTGGATCTTTTTATCGAGTTCTTATGATTTTCATGGTCAGGACGCCGCTTTTGCAGCTCACAGCACCAGAGGTTGATCTTCACCGATCACTTTGACCTCCATTTCAAGTTGAACTCCGCGCTCGCGCTGAGCCACTTCTTTGATTTCGGTGACGAGATCCAGCACCTCCCGTGCAGTGGCTCCGCCTTCATTGACGAAGAAATTACCATGCACCTGGGAGACAACCACTTGGCCGACGCGCTTGCCTTTAAGTCCGAGGTCATCCACAAGCTTACCAGCGCCGCAGAGTTCGGGGTTTTTAAACATGCAGCCTGCACTGGCACCGATGGGCTGGCTGTTGCGGCGTTTGATTCGGCTGGCTTCCAGGCCTGCATCAATGTCAGCGATGGGCGCTGGATGGCCTTTCAGCACGGCGCTGACGATGTAGTGATCTTCAAACTCGGCGATGCTGCGATACTGATGCTGGATCTCGCTCAGCGGCTTCTCCTGAATGCTGCCATCGGCGGCGATGAAGCGCACGCTGACTAAGTTATCCGCCATTTCGACGCCCATGGCTCCGGCGTTCATGCGGATCGCTCCGCCGAGGTTGCCGGGCACGCCTTCCATCCACTCCATGCCGCCGATGCCGGCATTGCGTGCGGCACTGGCGATCTTTTTTAAGCGGGCACCAACTCCGCAAATTAGCTGGCCGTTTTCGTGCCGCACTTCTTCAAAGTCGCCTTTGCTAGGATGAATCACCGCACCGCGAATGCCGCCATCTTTGACGAGTAGATTGGAACCGCGACCGATGACTCGGATTGGCACGCTGGCTGAGCGCAGGTAGCGCACGATCTCCGCAAAGCCAGAAACGCTGCGCGGTTCGATCCAATACTGCGCTGGCCCACCGATGAGGAAGGTCGTGTGGCGGTTCATGGGTTCATACAGCTTGGCGCTGCCGCCGCCGTTGGCTTCGAGGAGTTCCCAGAGCTTTTCCAGCACAGGCAGATCACGGGAGATGCAGCGGCCTACTTCATGGACGTTGCCGGCTCCAAGGGTGATCAGTAGATCTCCTGGACGCAGGGCATTGCCGACTTTGTCTCGAGAAATGAGCATCGTAGGCGTGAATTGAAAGCTGGCAGCCGGGCGGATCACACCGCGTGCTTGGTCATGCTCACGGACTTCTTCCACGATGGTGTTTCCAGTGACTCCAGGCAGAGGCTTTTCACTGGCTGCGTAGATGTCGGTGACAAAAAGCTCATCCACGTCATCAAAGGAAGCGCCGAACTCCTTTTTCAAAAGTTGCGTGCGGCTGTAGCGATGAGGCTGGAAAACGCAGACGATCCGCTTGGGCTGGAGCCCCTTGGCCGTGGCCAGTGTTGCTGCGATTTCACTCGGGTGATGGCCATAATCGTCCACCACGGTAAAGCGCTCGCCACTGTGCCGGATTTCAAAGCGGCGCTTGGCTCCGCGAAAGGTCTTGAGCGCGTGTTGGATACTCTCAAACGTGACCCCGACCTTCGTGGCTAGAGCAATCGCAGCGAGAGCATTCGAGACGTTGTGCTTGCCCGGAATGCCAAGCGTGGCCACGCCGAGAAGCTGGTCTTTGTGATACACCTCAAAGTCAGAGTGGTCCGGCTTCATCTCTAAAATGGTAGCTGAAAAATCATGGTCGCGGCTCCAGCCATAACTCACGGAATGCTCCGTGCCGCCGCAGACTTCATGTGCGACGGGATCTTCGGCGCAATACACCCAGTAACCTGGCGTCTGGCTGAGCAACTGGCGGAAGACGACCTTTATCGCCTCGATCCCATCATAGAAATCCAGGTGCTCGGGCTCAATGTTGAGAATGATCGAGTGCTGCGGGTGGAAGTTTACAAGCGTGCCGTCGCTCTCATCTCCCTCGGCCACAAACAGCTCGCCTTCGGTATCCCAGTGCGCGTTTGAGCCCAGAATCGGAATCTCCGCGCCCACATAGTGACTCGGTTTCATGCCGCCTTGCCTTAAAACGTGGGCGGTGAGTGCTGAGGTCGTTGTTTTTCCATGGGTTCCACCGACGACCACGCCTTTTTTATTTGCCATCACCGCAGCCAGAGCCTCGGCACGGCGCACCAGCGGGATGCCTTGTTTATAAGCCGATTCATAGGCCACATTGCCTGGTTTGATGGCGCTGGAGTAAATGACCATGTCACAGTCTTCGACCTCACGCTCTGTGTGCCCGTGGAAAAATTGCAGTCCCAGCTTTTGCAGGCGCTCCGTCTCTACTGTCGTGGCCTTATCGGATCCGCTGACCTTGTGACCGAGCGCCAGAAGCAGCAGGGCTAACCCACTCATTCCCGAGCCCGCAACTCCGATGAGATCGATGCGGATGGGGTGGCGGTTTTCTTTGAGGAGGCTTAGAACGGCGTGGGTCATGAGAAAGTGGGGAAATTAGGCCGCGATTGCGAGCTGGCAAGCAGGGGCATTGAGGGAGAAAAGGGGTAAAATAGATCACTCTAGACTTACCCTACGGGAATAGTCAACTTTTAGCTTGAACATGGGTCTTTGTCCATGCATTAGTTCCACTCCCGAGATTTCTCGGATCACTTTCAGGCTCTTCATGGATCATAATTTTCTCGTTTACATCATCGCTGGTTTTCTGGCTCAAATCATCGATGGCGCGCTGGGCATGGCCTATGGCGTCACGGCGTCCAGCCTGCTCATGGGCTGGGGTGTGCCGCCAGCGGTGGTGAGTAGCACGGTTCATGCTGCCGAGTGTTTTACGACGGGTGCCTCAGCCATCTCGCATCATGCGTTTGGGAACATTAGCCGGGACCTTTTTCGCCGATTGCTCATCCCTGGGATCATTGGTGCAGCGGTGGGGGCTTATGTCCTCAGCTCTATCAATGGCGACATCATCAAGCCCTATATTTCCGGCTACCTCATGATCATGGGAGTGATCATCATCACCAAGGCCTTTCTGCCTTTTCCCCCACGTGAGGTGACGACCAAACTGACACCGTTAGCACTGATCGGCTCCTTTCTGGATGCTGTCGGCGGTGGCGGATGGGGTCCGATCGTGGCCACCAATCTGATCGTCCGTGGCAATGCCTTTCGCGAGACCGTCGGCAGCGTGAATGCCGTGGAGTTCTTTGTGACGCTTTCCGCCTCCATCACCTTTTTCCTGAGTATTGGCCTCGGTCACTGGCAGGTCATCGCAGGGTTGGCACTTGGTGGCGTCATCGCCGCCCCGTTCGGAGCCTATTTGACGAAAAAGCTCCCACAGCGCCCCATGATGGTTGTTGTCGGTGTGCTGGTGATCTGTCTGAGCCTGCGCACCTTGCTGAAGGCGTTAGGTTACACGACTTGGATCTGATCATCTAAAATCGTTTTGGGGCAGGTCCTAGAGTGGGCAGGGCAGGGGCTGGCGGCTTGACACGCTTGGCCTGAATTGAATCCCTGGGGATCAGAATCCCATTCGTTTCTTCAGTCGTGACCGCCTCTGGCCTGCGCAGATCGGTTTCGCCTGACCAAGTATCAATGCCAAACCACTGCACTAAACCGACGATGGATGAAGGCTGTGTCGGGTGAGGTAGGATTTGATGCAGAAATAAGGACGGGCCCCAAGTGATAAAGGGTGCCGATCCGGTCACGGTGTGTGGGCCTGAATCTGTCTGAATCTTGGCTGTCCAAATGCTAGCGCCACTGGGGGAAACCCAAAGATCCAATTTCTGATCAGAACCACTGCTGAACCGGCCGACGGCTGCTCTGGGTGTTTTTTCACGACCGAAAGCTGCCCCATTCGATTGATCGCGATGATTCTCTTTCAGAAAAAGAATGGCCGCCGTGTGCTGATCTTCGCCATTGACGACCGTCTTAGCCGTGAGCCGGAAGCTCACCTGCAGCGCCGCACCGCCTGTGGGATGCGGCAGCGAGACCGGCATCGTCTCAGCCAAGTCTCCCTTTGGCAAGATGATCCCAGAGAGCGTGAGAGTCTTCATTTTCCCTTTCTTCTTCCTGCTCAGTTCGCTGGTAGCCAGATTCAGTTTGGCCGAGTAGGCACCCGTCGTTGTGACGGTCAAACTCCACGTGCCGCCCAGGCCGTCATTGAATTCGGGATTCCGATAAATGTTGCCAAAAAAGCTGCCGAAGACGTCTTCAGGTAAAGGTAGGACGACGACGCGGGATGTGCTGCTGCTGGAACCCGCCGCATTTTCCACCTGAATGCGTAGGGTGTAGTTACCCGCTCTCGTGGGCCTGCCGCTGAGTTGACCCGTCAGCGCATTCACGATCACGCCTGGCGGCAGACCTTTGATGCTGAAACGAAGGTTCTTTTGCATAGCCTGGATTTGGAAATCCACTGGTCTGCCTACCTGCCAGTTCATGTCTGGAATGCTGGCGATTTGCGGCTTGCTGACGACGTGTAGTTGGATCGGTGGAGTGGTCAGAGTTTTTGTGCCCAGGGCGATTTGGCAGGTATAGGCACCCTCTTGGTCAGCCGTGACTTGGGTGAAACGAATGTTCGGGCCATTAGTACCATTGACGTTTGCTGAGTTGGTCAGTGGCTCTCCCTTGAACAGCCATTGGTAATCAAAAGCGTTGCTTCCAGGCGGCATTGGCGGACCGCTCACGGAGACGCCGAAAGCGGCGTCTCCGCCAATCGTTGTGGTGAATTCACGGTTCACCACCTCGACGACGCCGACTCTAGCGCGGCGGGAGTTAGCCGTGCCGTCTTCATTTCGGATCACCACATGATAGTAGCCTGCGGAGGTCGCGTCGGCTTTGGCCACGGCGAGGGTGTCGCTGGTTTTGTGGATGGCATTGCCTGCGGTGCCACGAGTGACGCTGATTTGTTGACGTATGATCACATCCCTACTGCCTCGTTGCTGACGCCATTCAAATTCAAAGCCTCTATAATTATGAATGGCTTCAAAGCTCAGGTTGAATGGCGTGCCCTTCATCACGATTACATCCTGCGGATGTGAGATAAAGAAAGGCGACTCTACGACACCAGCGCCTGTCAGCGTGAGGGTGAAGGGAATGCTTCGTGTGTCGCCATTTCGGCCACGCGAAATCGTGACGAGATTCAGTACCGCTGTGCTTGGGCCTGAGTCATTGGGAGTGAAAGTGACAGTGATCGGCACACTGCCAGTACCATTGCGCGAGGAGCCTGGGATGCTGGTAATCGCTGTTGGAGATACCTTGAAGTCACTGGCCTTAATGCCTGAAAGACTAAGCTCAAAAGGCGTGCTGTTTTCGACTAACCCATCATTGAAGAGCCGCAAATCTAGCGTGGTCGAGCTGCCGAGTTTAACGCTACCGAGGTCCCGCGTCTCGGTGCTCTGGTACACTCGGCCCGTCGTATCCGCGAGCCTCACTTGATCGGGCAAACGGCCGGTCGCTGTAGCTTCAAGGGCAATGTCGAAACTGTTGACGAGACCATCCTCACGGACGTGAAGCCTTGCCTGGTGTTTGCCTGAATGGCTGGGGGTGAAATGTAGCCACAGATGATTGGAACCTTCACTCGCAGGTATGAAGCCAAAGTCGGCAGCATCATCTCCATCGATTGTAATCGCATCGGGATTGGCGGCGCTTGAGGTTGGAACAATCAGCCATTGATCAATGGCTCCCAAGTTCCCATGAAAGGTGCCTAAGTCGAGGCGTCGCAGACCATCGGACATTGTAGTCTCGTCCGTTTCATAGGGGGCACCTACCCAATGAATACCACTACCTGCATAAACCTCAGGACTCGCATGATAAAACCCATCGACATCCAGCTGCGCAAAGCCTGCCAGTTGCTTCTCGGCTGGCAGTGGGGAATTGTCCAGCACTGGCAGCAAGGGAGTGGGCTGGGGCAGGCGCTGATCACCCTCAGAACGGTACCCACGCCGATCGAGTCCTACTTTGGCCCTGGTGAAATTACCCGCCGTGAGCACTTTGCCATCGGCTTGTGCAATCAGGGCGTTGATCGCGAGAGGCACTCCGCTCGCGCCGAGAAGTTGCTGGTATTTGATCAGAAAGGGCTCCACGCTGCTGGTAGGCATCACGTCAGCAGTGATTTTGATGCCAAACCATTCCTTCGGCGCTGAGTCTGGCTGGAGCATGGCGATATCAGGATACGTGATGGTGTCGTTGAAGCTCAGGAAGCGTGAGGAGAAGAGCATTCGATTGCCTGGCTGCAGGGCCACAGCTTGCGGGGGTTCTATAACGGTTTGAGTCGCTAGGATCGCACCATTACGACCAAGTAGTCTCGCCACGGCTTGATCGATCTCGACATAGTTAGGTGGGGGCGTGATGAAGTTAGTCGTAGGGCCGGCGATCATGGCTGTATATTGCGGTCCCTTTCCACCGACAGCGATGCTATCCCCACGCACAGCGAGGGACATGACTTGGCGAAATCCGCGATTGGCAAAGGTGGCATCATCGCTGCCATCGGCATTGAGCCGGCATAAACCACTGCGTGGGGTTGTGGTGGAAGGAATGGTCGTGCTGGCTGTCGTTTCGTTGGGGAGTTTGTCATGACCAAGATTGGTGAACTCTCCCCCGACAATCACTTTGCCATCATCCTGCATGGCCAGCGCATTCACGGGGCCATTCGGCTCGGGCAGAGTGAAGGTGGGATCGATCGTGCCATTGGCATTGAGGCGTAAGAGGTTGGCCCTGCCACCCAGGCTACCACTGCCGCCGACGAGCACTTTGCCATCAGGTAAAGCAACCACAGAGCGGCCGCTGAAGGTTCCCGTGGGTGGAGCGAAGCTGGTGCTCCATGCCAAGGGGTAGGCTTGGCCTTGACCGTCTGAGCTCATTGTTAAAAGAACGTCACTTATTTGAGCGGGCATCCATGCAGTATCTGAGAGTATCAAAGCCACTCCTTGGCAGTCAATGAAGGGTCTCGTATCGTAACCTGGAGGTGGCATCCAACCAGTCGTAACATTTGAAGGCCTTAGGGAACCCCAGAGTCGTGTAAAATCGCCTGCCAGCAGCAGGCTGCCATCAGCCCGAACGCAAATACTTTTGACGATGCCTGAAATCGTCACGTGTTGGAGCCGTGCCCGCTTTCGCTCGCTGCCATCCTTGCCAATAATGCGCAGCCTGCTCGTCGGCACTGCTGGTGCTGTCTCACCTGCGCCAGCTGCCACGTAGCCAGCCATGACGATGCTGCCATCTGGCAGCTCAGCCATCGTCGTGCCGACCCAGCCTGGGATGGCCGGTGGCGCGAGATTTGACCTCACCCCATAAGCTCCTGTGCCACCCAGGCTCATGCGGTAGGTGCGGTTGTTTGGGGCATTGCTAGTCAGCGTCAGCACAGCACTGCGCGGGCCGATGTCCTCCGGGGTAAAAGCGATGATGACATCTCCCGCCGTTCCTGCGGCGATATGGCTGGGCAGCGTGGCGCTGAATTCGCTGGCGTTCGGTCCGCTAAAGCTGGCCGTGAAGCCCGTCAGCGGTGCAGTGCCGGCATTTCGCAGACGCAGTGTCTGGGTGACAGATGCCGCGCCGATGACGGCATTTCCCATGCGGGTGAAGCCTGTGCCGGACTCGATGACTGTGTCTCGGTCGATCACCTGCATGATCGGGGCGGGTGCTAGTCCTTCACCTGTGAGCGTGATGTCATAGGGGCTCTCGTCGGCGTCGTTGCTGAGGATGTGCAAGACCGCACGATGGCTGCCAACTCGGCTAGGAGTAAAGCGCAGATTGATCCCAGCGTTGTGATGATAATATGAGTAGTGAGGACTCGGCAGAGTGGCCGGCAGCTCGCCCACGATGGCGAAATCGGCAGCGTCTGCCCCGTCGATGTTGGCGCTGACACCTTCTAGCGTCCCCGTGCCGATACTATGCACGATGCAGTTCATCAAGGAGTGATGCCCGCCTGAGAGCGTAGCTTTAAACACAGCGCTGCCGCCATCTGCTACTGAAGTCCTACGGGTGTCGCCGCTGTCATGTACCGTTACTGCGATCTCTGGCACGGCCTGCACGCCACGGCCATAGAGCGGGATGATGATTTCTGGCCGCACAGGGTCGGCACTGGTGATTCGCAGCACCGCGTAGCGCGCACCGCTAGAACGAGGGCGGACATCGATTCTGATAGAGGCCGAGCCGTTGTCGGAAAAGCTCACTCGCCCGTTGTTTATCGGGTTGTTTTGCGTGTCGAGCGTGATGTCTTCTGCGTTTGGGCCAATGATTTCCACGCCGAAACTAGCCATTGGTAAAGAACCCACCGTGCGTACGGTGTAGGTGCGATTGCTCTGACCATTCGTTAGTAGGCTGCCCCAATCCCAAGCATCATCAGAACTGACTTCGATCTTCGACTGGGGCACGGGAGCCGCCACGGTCGCATTCAGCGCGATCTCATAAACAGGATGCGCTGGGTCGTTCGTGGTGATCCGCAGCGTAGCTGGGCGTGTCCCTAGCGCGCCCGCCGTGTGGGTGACGACCGCCTCCAGCTTTGTCTGCGGTGCGACAGCCACTCGGTAAGCGATCTTCGTGCCGACGCCTTCGTTGGCGGGCACGCTGTTGCCATCGAGAAAAAACAGACTACCCACAGTCGTCAATCCCCAGTTATACGTAGGATAAACTGGAGCTGGTGTGGCATTCGGCTGGATGGGTATGGAGCTGTTGTATGGCCCCAGCGCTGACACGCTGTAATCGCTAGCACCATCGCCCATGAGTTCCATGGAAAGCACCCGTAGCCAGCCTGGGCCAATATTTGCCAAGATAGCGCTGCGGCGCGAAATGGCCGCCGGCAGCACTTGGCCATAGTCGAGTGCCGTCTGATCTAGTGAAGCCGATGGCCGCGCATTGGCGAGCAGGTGGCGGGTAACATCGAAGTCATTGGCGGGAATTTCAAACAAACGCAGCTCATCGACCTGCCCTTCGTAGCCGCTGCTGCCATCGTGCATCGCACCGATGGAGAGCCCCTTTACAGTTTCTGGTAAGGTCACGCTCGCGGCACTGCCTGCGAATTCACCATCGACGTAGAGTTTGGCGCTACCACTTTGCACGATCAAGGCGACGTGATGCCACTCCTCCACCGCCAGCGCCGGTGTGCTAGCTAGGATGGAGAGGCTGCCAGCACGGCCTTGCAGCACGCCATCAGTCAGCCATAGGCCAAAGCCAGCGTCCGCTGTTGCTCCCATGAAGGCTACGCACTGAGTGCCCGAGAGGCTTGCAGGCTTGAACCATAGCTCCATGCCTACATTGTCTCCAGCAGGCAGCTGCATATCCGAATGACTGAGCCGAGTGCCACCGGTAAAGGCAACCGCCATACGGCTACCCAGCGCCTCCGCTGCACTGCCTGTGCCCGTGACGAAGACGGACCTGGGACTTTTAACGACAGTCACTCCTAGCTTTTGGGTGGCTTCAATGTCCGGCACGGTGATCGGGATTAGCCTGAGCTGCATCTGCGCGTAGTTGCGCCAATCAACGTTGCTATTGTAGTAGGTGAGGCTGTTGTAAGGTGCGGCGGCTGGTTTCCAGCGTATCAGCGTGTCGGTGAGCAGGCCTGCGCCGTCAGGAACAGAAGAAGTCACAGGGCCTAGCCTGGGATCAGCTGGGGGCGCGCCTGCTTGGTTAGGGAGGAGTTGGCCAGTGGAGTTTTCATTGCCCAGATGATACTGCAGACCACTCAGCGGTGTGGGAGTCACAACATACGGCACAGCAGCTCCGGTAACAGGGATGCTGAAGCGGACAGGCGGGATGTAGGGGCGTGGGCTGAGGTAAATGCCTTCGATAATGATGCTGGTGGCCTGACCTGCGAAAAGAAGGTTTGGGTCACTTGTTAAATCATAGGTTGTCGGTGGCGGCGGTGGGTAGCGTATGGCCCAGGAAAGTGTGATGTTGCGAGTCTTCTGCACCGTTTCATAGGGCTTCCACGTGACGGTGATGCTACGGCTTTCGCCAGGGGGGATGACGCTGGTGATGTCGCCAGTGACGGTGAAGCCACTCTCGTATTGGTAAGTGTAAGTGGGATAAATGCCAATAGACCAGAAGTTCCTGTAGTTCCAAGGATCATCCCGCGCCACACTCACCTCCCGCAGCGGAGCTGTGCCGGTGTTGGTGATGCGGAAAGTCTTGCTGGTACTTTGGCCGATCATCGGGCTGCCGAAATCCAGAGGTCGGCTGAGGCTGGTCACCACAGCTCCGCCGACCTCCTCCACCAGCACAGTCGGGTTCAGATTGCCGCCCGTGGCCGTCAGTGGCAGCTCATAGGAGCTGCCTCCAGAACTGCGCACATGCAGCGCAGCGACTGAGGTTTTGCCCTCTAGCTCCGGCACATAAGTCACCGAGAAGCTGACCGCCGCTCCCACGGCAAGATCTGCCAGTGTCGGTGTGCTCAGCACAAAGTCCGCTGCATTCGCGCCATCCAGCGTGCAGGTCAGCCCTGTGACCGGGGAGAGGCTAGCGTTCGTGACAGTGAAATTCTGCGTCTTATACCCACCAATATCGATGCTGCCGAACTCAATGCGCATACCTGATGAGAGCATCTTCTGGTTTGCTTCCAGAGTGATCGCCGTCTGCCCAGAGCTTGACCCCGCCCCCAGGCAGATCAGCATAGCCAAGAGTAGGCGGCAGCGAGTGATTTTGAAGAGCTTCATGATTGTTGGCAGGTTAGAAAAGGCATGTCAGCGGCTGGACAATCAGTGCAGCATGCACTCTTTGATTGTTTTGGGCATTTCCTGACAATGTATTTTCGGAATCGCACTGAGAAGTGCTTTTGGTGGCTCACAGAGTTGGTCACATTTGATCCTTGCCAGAGTCCCCAGTCTGCCGAGGATCAGATCTCCCCCCCTTCTCATCCTTATGCTCAAAAAGAACTGGTACCTTTTCACACCGCTTGCCATTGTTGGCCTCCCCGCATTCCTGCTGGGATTTTATATCCTCGCTTACGGTTATCCGGTAAATGAGGCGGTCGAGGCAGTGAGCCACTTCCTCAAGTCCAGCACTCGTTATTCCATGAAATACAGTGCGGATCATTTCGCACGTATCCGCCCAGGGATGGATGGGAAGCAGGTCTTTGATTATCTCGGCGTACCTTTTGAGCGCCGGAACAATGATGCCGAGTGGCTCTATTCACTGCCTCAAGGTAGCGCCAAAGCCTATCATGAGCGGAAGATCATCTTTGAGCGCGATGCTAAAAATGTGCCGC
Source organism: Verrucomicrobiaceae bacterium (assembly GCA_027489965.1). GTDB lineage: Bacteria > Verrucomicrobiota > Verrucomicrobiia > Verrucomicrobiales > Verrucomicrobiaceae > Prosthecobacter. The sequence goes on along the minus strand of JAIXZA010000053.1, from coordinate 79,850 downwards.
ATGTCAAAGAGGTCGTGAAGTCCTTTCATGCACCGAAATGACAGCGCCGGTCACGACTCCAGCTAAACCTCTGACTGCTCTACTCGGCACTACGCCACAAGAACTCACAGAGGTCGTCACGCAGCTCGGTGAGCCTGGCTTCCGCGCCAAGCAACTCATCGAGTGGACCTATGCCAAGCGTGCCACCACGATCGAGGCCATGTCCAGCTTGTCCAAGCCGATGCGCCAGGCCCTGACGGAGCGCTACGTCGCCCGCAGCATGGTCATTGTCGATGTCACCGGTTCTGCGGATACGACACGGAAATATCTGCTTAAACTGCACGATGGGCGCTACGTGGAGACCGTCCTCATCCCTGCCAATCCCGCGCTGTATGGCGGCAAATCAGATCGCCGCACGCTCTGCGTTTCCAGCCAAGTCGGCTGCGCCTATGACTGTAAATTTTGTGCCAGTGGCCTAGCGGGATTCACTCGTAACCTCACCGCCGCTGAGATCGTGGAGCAGATCGTCCAGGTCGAAGCCCATGCTGGTGAGCGTGTCGATAACCTCGTCTTCATGGGCATGGGCGAGCCTTTGGCAAATTACTCGAACCTCATTAAAGCCATTGAGATCCTCAATGCTGAATGGGGCATTGGCATTGGTGCACGGCACATGACCGTCAGCACCAGTGGCTTAGCGCCACAGATCATGAAGCTGGCCGATTTCCCGCTGCAAATTCGTCTCGCCATCTCACTACACGGAGCCAGTGATGAGGTGCGGAGTAAGATCATGCCGGTGAATGAAAAGCACAACTTGGCCGAGCTTTTCGACGCTCTGCAATATTGGCGCTCCAAGAGTAAGCAACACATCACTTTGGAATACATCCTCATCGAAGGCGTCAACGACATGCTGGATCAGGCTCGGATGCTGGCCAAGCGCGCCCGAGCTGTCCATGCTAAAGTCAATCTGATCCCATACAACACCGTCGATGGCCTGCCCTGGACTCGCCCAAGCGAAGCCCAGCAAGACGCCTTCCGTGATGTCCTCGTCGCTGCTGGTGTCACTGCGACACTGCGCCGTGAAAAAGGCCACGACATCGCCGCTGCCTGCGGTCAGCTCCGCTTGAAGCAAGAAACCGCCGAAGGCATCATTGAGTCTCCCATTCCCCAGAAACGCATCACGATTGGTGCGGGTGGCGCTGCTTAAATTCTGGTCATTTTGACCGCCGGAGCCTTGGAGACATGGCGTTTCTCAGTGAGGCGGATGGCTTCGGATTCTTGGTTTTTCCAGAGTTCTTTATCCCATTTGCGGCCTACTTTGGACATGATGTCCATGGCTACATCATCCTGCCCTGCATAGAGGGCTATCATGCCTAGTCGATTGCGCAGAGATAGACTGTGCGGGTACATTTCTAAGGCACGGTAAATGCTGTTTCTGAGGTTGGCTATTTTGACATTTTGCGTGATGTCTTTGATCGCTTTAAATGAAGTGGAGACAGGCAACAGACTCAAGGCCAACTGCTCGTTGTGCTTGGATTCACCGATGAAATTTAGCGTGGCTCCGCAGAGGACTAGCCCATCTTTTTCATCGGCAAGTCGCACGAGCATGAAGAAGGAGAGGTTGGGGTAATCTGGATATCTTTTGTTGGCTTCATGAAAAATGTTGGCCGTTGATTTAAAGCTCTTCTCATCATAAATGTTTACGAGAAGCTTGATGAAAGAGACTTGTGGACAGATTGGGCCGATCTCCTGGATCATCTGTTCCACGCTGAATTTGGCTAGTTTGAGTTTTTCAGGTTCGTCCACCATGCCTCTCATACGGTAAAGGGTGTAGATGAGCTCGCCGATGCGTGCATCGGCTGAGTCGGGTTTTTTTTTCCGCCATTGTTGGATGCGTTCACCCATTTCATCCCAGGCGGTGGCTGCCCAGCGTTCGTTTTCGGGCGGATGCATGCCGCTGTACACATAGTCTGAGACCCATTGTCCGCTGACGGTCTTTAATTGTCTTTTTCGGGCCTGCGCGGCCAAGTGGTCGAGCGATTCAAAATCACCCTCTCTTAGTCTGAGCATGGCCATGTCCTCAGCGGCTCGTGGCTGCGCCCAGCCGTCGTATTCATCGAGTTCTGGAGGGAATTCAAACTGATCCATCTTGCGTGTCGAGATGGCATGATAAAGCATGCAGGCATGAAGGTGGTAGCGGATGTTTTTGCGGACAAGGACGACCATCCTGCTGGGGTACAGCAGAAGCGAATGTGGAAACTTTTCGTGCACTAGCCGTAGGCTCTCCTGGGCTTCCTTGACATCACCATAATAAAGAAGGGTGTAGCACTTGGCCAAAAGGATTGCCCCAGCATCATGGTAGGCCTGAGTATGATGGGCTTTTTCCCAAGTGGGCGGCTCGGTTACCCAATCAGACTGACGCAACGCAATCGGCATGACTTTTGCCAGAGCTTCATCCATGGCGGGTAGATTCTTTGGATTGCGGCTTTCATACCAATAGCGGGCCGCAGCTTGGTGGTCGTCATGCTCCTGCCGTTGATCGACGGAAAGGGATTCGCGCTGGGTTTCTTGAGTCTGATGATCTGCTGAACGCAGGTTCTTCTGCCCTAGCACGGATGTGGTGCCAAGTGCAGTCGCTAGGAAACTCAACATGAGTGGCAGCAAAGAACGCATTATGGTAATTATAACTTATTACCCTATTCCTGCAAATTGAAATCATCTCCTTTTGGCTCGATCAAACCTCCTTTGCCGGTCTTCGGGCAGTAAATCTACAGCAGGAGTTGAGGCAATTGAGGGAGCTGGCAGGATTCCTGGCACTGGCTCAAGCAAGCGCTTTTGGTGCTTGATCACGGCTTTATTCAGTGGGCTTGTGGACTTGGGTTTCCATCCGGCAAATGCCCAGACGGGAAGCTGCCAACTGGTGCGAGTGATGAGAGCGTCTAGGATCATCAGGATCAGAGTGGTGAGCAAAAGCCCGTTTTGCATGTCTGTGAAACGCGGTGTCTGCGGACTGCGCCAGGCCTGACTCATGTCGAGCAGTTCGCGGCCTCCGCTGCTTTTGGAAGCTTGGCGGAGTTCTTCGGCGCGTGATTCATCAAAGGCCCATTCTGTGCTGCTGCCGAGCAGGGTGGGACCGAAGTTCAATGCTGCGCCACCGAGCTGCACGGCACCTCGAAGCATCTCGCCTTCCTTCATGCGGACGCTAGCCTGATAATGACCTGGCGAGAGGCGCTCCCAGGCTAATTCTTCGCTGCTTTCAGCACGGGTGCCGTGGGCGACTAAAATGCGTGGGGGCTTGGCTTGTAGCTTGGGTTCCCACTCGGCGTCATGCATGAGATTTAGCGTTAAGGTATCTCCGTCGATGCGATGATTTAATCCGATGCCAGGTGGCAGTTGCTCGCCCATGAGCCAGCGAACGAGGGTTTGCAGAAAGTCCCCATACTTTGGCCAAGCGCGCACTTTGTCTGAATGCTCACCGCCGAGTGGAAAGCAGATGGCGGCGGTACGCCCGATGCCGCGCTGGCCAAAGGAAACAAGTGGCGCTTTGTACTCATCATTCGTTAGGATTGCCTGACTGGCCCAATCACGTAGGTAGCTGAGATTGTAGCCATCGGCCTCAGCTAACCAGTCCAGCTTCTGACCGCTGATCTCGAACCAACCTCCCGAGCTTTGCGTCTTCACCGGATCAACGATGAAAGCGCTGCGTGCTACTGCGACGGTTTCTTGACTGAAGATGCTGGGCAGTTCTTCGGCTTTATCGGTAAAAAAGAGACGGCCCTTACCACGCTTCGCGATGTCTTCCAGTAGCCACGCATCCGTATCACTGCGTTCGCCCAGAGCGATCACGCTGATGGTGCCGCTGTTGGCCACAATCTCGTCGATGAGGCGGACGTAGTCGCCGGGTTCTTCTGAATCGGCAGCATCTGAAAAGAGGATGATGTGGCGCTGACCTGCGGGCGCTGTTTTGAGCTTATCCCAAGCGGCTTTGAGGCCCTCATAGACAAAGATTCCGCCTCCAGTGCTTTCGATGCGGCGCACAGCGCTTTCCATTTTTTCTCGATTCGGACCTACCTCCTGGAGCGGCACCATTTCATGAGCGCTGCTGTCCACGGCAAACACTGTCAGTAGATCTTGTGGGGAAAGGAATCGGATTGCATTGGCAGCGCCCTCATCAGCCAAAGACATTTTCGTGAACCCATTTTTCACCGTCATGCCCATGGAGCCACTGCGGTCCATAACGATGGCCATGGCGACCATGAGTTTGCGGTGTTCTTGCTTCAGTTCCATGGAGACTGGCAGAAGCGGGTCAATCGCGGACTCGAAGTAACCTCCAGCTGCGAAGCTTTTCTTACCACCCGCCATCAGCAGACTGCCACCCTGCTCACGGACATAGAAGTCGAGAGCGCGGAGGAAGTCTGCGGGTAATTCAAAGGCCGGCACGTTGTTTAAAATGACGCATTTTGCCCCTGCCATCTGACCCGGACGCAGACCTCGTAGATCGGTCACTGTTTCGACTGTGAAGCCCTGTCTTTGCAGGGTCTGGGCGACGGGGTCATTCAAGTAGGAGGTCAAAAGAAGAACCCTCGGACCACCTGCGATTTCGATCATGGCTTCGTGGATGTTGTTGCCTGGATGTGCGTCCACCTTGGGTTGGATGATGGCTTTGTAATGGGTAACTCCTGCGGTTCCCAATCGATCTGTAAAGCGCACGAGTCCTTTGCCGAGATGAACTTCCACGTCGGTGGTTTTGAGCTCACGGCCATCACGCAGCACGATCAGTGGAAAGGTGCCGTCTCGTGTGCCTCGCACTTGGATCTCGATAAGGAAAGGCTCGCCGAGTTGGGATCGGGTTGGAACGTTCAGAGCTGAAATGCGATAGTCTGTTGGCTCTGGATCTCGCACGATTCGGTAATCCAGTTCCACGCCTTGGCGTGTCAGTTTTTCAGCAATGCCAGTGAGGGGTTCCGTCGAGTAGCCATCGCTGAGGACTAGCAAACGCGCTGGGCGGTTTTTGCTTTCACGTTGGGCAAAAGTCAGCGCCTGCGCGATGGCTAATCCGGTTTGGGTAGATTGGCGATTTCTTTCATAAAGCTCTGCGCCTTCTGCCCCGCGTCGCATGACCTCGGTGGCGTAGTTCAGGTAATGGATGCGGTCGTCGCGTCCTTTGCTTTGATCCAGCAGCTTTTCCCACTCGGGCAGACCTTTGGCCATGGGTTTTTCGGCGGAGATGGAGCTGTCTAGGAGAACCCAGAGATCGATGCCATCCGCCAATCTCCGCCATTGTGGCTGAGCCAGGGTGAGGGTGATGAGCGCTAGTAAGATCAGTCGTAAGGGCCGCCAAAGATTAAAACGTGGTAGTAACCAGCCCGCAAGTAGCAGGATGGGTAACAGCGCTAGCCACTCTGGATGCCGCAAGATCATAGAAAGTTAGACTGATTTCCGATAGAAGGGCTTTTTCACCACTTCGGCTAGGAATTTGCGTCCGCGAATTTCGATCTCGATCTGCGTTCCCTCTTTGGCTGCATCGAGTGGTAGATAAGCCATGCCAATCCCAGTGCTGAGGCTCGGAGACTGCGTTCCACTTGCCACTTCGCCTACGATCTGATCCTGAAAAGCCACAGGGTAATGCGGGCGTGGTGGTGGCGCGCTGCCGATCATTTTAAAAGCGGCCAGCTTGCTGGGCAGACCGGCTGCCTTTTGTGCCTCAAGCGCTGCTTTGCCAACGAAGTCACCTTTGTCCATGGCCACGAAGAAACCCAGGCCGGCCTGAAGTGGGGTTTTGTCTGGGAAAAGGTCGTTGCCATTGAGTGGGTAGCCCATTTCCAAACGCAAAGTATCGCGCGCTCCGAGTCCACAGGGCTGACCACCTTCTTCACGGACGGCAGCTACGATTTTATCCCACCAGGATGTAGCCGTGGTCGCAGGCATGAAGAACTCAAAGCCTTCTTCGCCCGTGTACCCCGTGCCGCATAGCCACATCAAGCCAGCACCGCTAGAGGAGATAAAAAGGCTGTTATGGGAGGGAAAAGTGGCCTGGCTACCGAATACACGATCAAAGACAGCGCGGCTTTTGGGTCCCTGGATCGCAAGGCCTGCGGTCGTGTCACTCAGGTTTGCCATCTGCACTTCATCGGCTTCCGTGAGCAGGTTTTGGAATTGTGCCCAGTCTTCGCTGATTTTGCTGGCATTGACGACCAAGAAGAACTCCACCGCGCTGCTGCGGTAAAGGATGAGATCGTCGATCACACCACCCCTTTCATTCAGCAGGATCGTGTATTGTCCCTGCCCGATTTCGAGCTTCGATACATCATTGGTCAGGGCACGATTCAGGAAAGCCAATGCACCACTGCCGCTGACGGTGAACTGCCCCATGTGAGAGATGTCAAACACACCCACAGCATTCCGCACGGCCTGATGTTCCTGAACGATGCCTGTGTACTGCACCGGCATCTCCCAACCAGCAAAAGGGATGATTTTGCCGCCTATCGCGACATGGCTTTCATATAAGGGAGTGCGGAGAAGAGAAGTGTCTGACATGCCTTTCAGAGTGGCGTTGGATGAGGCAATGTCAAAGCTGCCAAGCTTGTTACTTCCAGTTCATGCAGCGGAAGGGGTGGTCATCGATGAGATTCCCCTGTACGCCGCTGAGGCGGTCGCTGTGATAGAACTGCACACCGACATAGAAATACACGGGAATGACCGCCGCATCTGTGGTGGTGAGTAGAGTCTCGGCTTGCTGAAAAAGACCGTTCCGGCGCTGAGTGTCAGCTTCTGAGGCAGCGGCGGCAATGAATTCATCATAGGCGCTGCTGGCATAGCCGGTGCGGTTTTGACCATTTCCCTGAGTGAAGAGATCCAGGAAAGTGCTGGGATCATTGTAGTCTCCTACCCAACTGCTGCGGCAGAGGTGGTAGTCCAGTTCGCGCATGGATTTCAGCCAGACTTTTTGCTCTTGCTTGGTCAGGTTCACGGTCACTCCAAGAGTCTCCTGCCACATGCTCTGTAGCTCGATGGCGATGCTGCGCTCGATCGGTAAGGGGATGTAGAGATACTCGATTCGGGGAAAGCCTTTGCCGCCGGGGAAGCCTGCTTCGCTCAGTAGCTCACGCGCTTTTTTAATATCGTAAGTTAACCCAGCGGGTGGCTGGTAATTTTGACCAGCGCCAGGGGGCGTCATGCTATTGGCCACCGGTTCGCCAAGTTGGGTGATTTTATCCACGATCCGCCGCTTATCGACAGCTAAAGCAAATGCCTGCCTGACCCGCGGATCATTAAACGGTGGACGCGTGACATTGATGCGGATGAACCAAGTGCCAAGAAATGGTCCGGTATGAAACCAAGGCTGTTGTTTGAGCTTTTGAGTCAGGGATGGCGGCACCATGCCCTTGTCCATCATGAGATCGCATTGGCCGGTGTGAAAGTAGCTCAGCGCTGTATTGGCGTCCTGTACAGGCTTCACCTCGACGGACTGCATCTTCACATTCGCGGCATCCCAATAGTGCGGGTTTTTCTTCAAACGTATGTGATCGTCTAACTTCCAGTCTTCCAAAAGATAAGCACCATTGGTGACGATGTTCTGTGGCTTGATCCAGGCTGTGTTATGTTGCCGAATGCTTTTTAGAGAAACCGGTGAAAGCGTTACAAACGAACACAGGTCGATAAAATAAGGTGTGGGGTTTTCCAGTTCGATCCGTAGCGTTTTTTCATTCAGAGCTGTGACGCCCACTTTAGAGAAGTCCTTCTCTTGCCCTTCAGAGAATGCGCGAGCACCTCGGATGATGAACATGAGGTTGGCGTAGTCAGCGCCAGTCTCGGGAGTCAAGACTCGCTGCCAAGATTCCACGAAATCCTGAGCAGAAACAGGCGTGCCATCTGTCCAGGCAGTGCCTGTGCGGAGATGGAAGGTGTAGGTTTTCTTATCCGCTGAAATGTCCCAGCGCTCTGCCATGCCTGGCTCGGGTTTGCCTTCAGCCGTCACACGGCAGAGCCCTTCAAAAAGGGAGGTCGCAATGCGCATCGAAACCTGATCCGAAGCGAGTGCAGGGTCGATGGTCTCTGGTTCAGCACTCTGGATGAAGATCAGATCTGCACGCGGTTTTTCGGGTGCACAGGCCGCTAGACTGATGGCACAAAGGATGGATGCAGGAACGCGAAGAAGAGCAGACACAGAGAAGAATAGTGAGTCGCCGAACTCTCGCTGTCTCTGATGAGATGGCAACTTCGAGCACGGAGATTCTGCGTTCATCGCAGGCATAGCTCACTTTTCCCGAAACGGATGCAGCAATTGCTGAAGGTACCCTTTGGGAACAGGATGTCTACCGATGCCGTAACCTTCAGGCCAGCGTTCTTCGGGCATGTGATAAGTGCCAAAGATCTTGTCGAGCAGTGAAAAGTGAATCGAGAAATTCACATCGATGGCTTCCTTTTCGATGCCATGATGCCAGTGGTGGAAGCGCGGTGTGACCAGTAGCTTTTCCATCCACTTGAGACGCCAGCCGATGTTTGCATGAATGAAGGTGGACCAGAGATAAACAATAAAAATATAGATCCCAACGGCGGTCTGATGAAAGCCCAGCAACATCATGGGGAACACGGTGGCACCGCGTGTGCTCGGACAAAGAGCGCGGAATGGGTCCCTATTTCAAGAAGTTTCGCTGGCTTTGGGTCTAGGCTGATGAATGCAGCATTAAATCAGTGCGATTGTGGTGATGCACGACCATCTCTCGATCATTGTCTCCACGATCCAATAACGTCTGCTTTGCGCCGATAATCAGCGTTCTGTGATCAGCTTGCCAGCCTCTCCGGCTGGCCAAATGGCACCTTGGCTGATCCAGCGACTCAAAAGAGCTGTTTCTTCTGAAGTCAGTGTTTCACCGACAGGAGGCATGGCATTCACGGAAGAATGAGCGCTGGTTAGATGCGTGAGGAGCCTGCTACTTTCGGGATGTCCAGGAACGATGAAGATACCGAGAGTGCCAGTTTTGACGGCTGCTTCTCGGCTGGCGAAACCGAGGCGACCAGGAAGCCCGTTTTGGTTGTGACACATGGCGCACTTGGCCTCAAGAATGGGCTTCACATGCTCGGTGAAACTGATGTTCCCCGAAGCAGCTGATTTTAAAGTTGTGTCGTCGAGGACATTTCGGCCCGTGGGTCGTGTCTCGCTCTCTGATTCACTAGAAGTACAGGCCGAAAGGACTGTCACTGTTAAAAGAAAGAGAAAGCGCATGATGAGTCAAGTCTGAGTTACCCTGATGCTTGGGCAACTCAGAGGAATGCGCCTCACCTGTGCAATTAGGGGCGGTTATTGTCCTGGCGGTGGCTGCTGGGCAGCGCGTCGTGCCGCTTCTTCGGCGGCAGCGCGCTGGGCAGCTTCTTGCTGGGCTCGCATGGCTTCTTCTTGGGCACGACGGGCAGCTTCTTGTTGCTGTTGGCGCATTGCTTCTTGAGCTTCCTGCTGTGCACGCATCGCAGCTTCACGTTGAGCTTCCATGGCGGCTTGGCGCTGACGTTCGGCGGCTTCCTGTTGGGCCTGCATAGCGGCCTCACGTTGAGCTTCCATGGCGGCTAGGCGCTGGCGTTCGGCTGCTTCTTGTTGGGCTTGCATGGCAGCTTCACGCTGAGCTTCCATGGCGGCTTGGCGCTGACGTTCGGCGGCTTCTTGTTGCGCCTGCATCGCGGCTTCGCGTTGAGCTTCCATGGCGGCTAGGCGCTGGCGTTCGGCGGCTTCCTGTTGGGCCTGCATGTTGGCTTCGCGTTGAGCTTCCATGGCTGCAGCTTCGGCTTGGCGGCGTGCTTGTTCTTCCTGAGCGGCTTGTTGGGCTGCCATGGCATTTTCGCGGGCTTTGCCGGCTTCCATCTCGGCGAGTTTACGTTGTTCTGCTTCCTGTTGCGCCGTTTGCATTTGTTGTTGTTTCAGAGCATCGGCCTGCATGGCGGCTTCTTGCTGTGCCATGGAAGCTGCTTCAGCTTGTTTGCGGGCTTCGGCTTCTTGCTGGGCTGCCATCATTGCAAGTTCCTTGGCCTTTTCTGCCTCGGCCTCTTGCTGCTTCATGATGGCGGCTTGTTCTTCACGCATGGCCAGGGCTTTTTTTTCCTGCTCGGCGATCTGCTGCTGCATGGCTACAGCTTCAGCCTGCTTTTTGGCGAGCTCTTCCTGTTGAGCCGCCATGTCGGAGGCTTGTTTTTCTTTGAGTGCAGCGGCTTCTTTGTCGCTCATCTCACTGGCCTGCTTTTCACGCATGGCAGCGTCTTTCTTAGCTTGCTCGGCTAGCTGCTCCTGCATGGCGATGGCTTCGGCCTGCTTTTTGGCAAGATTTTCTTGTTGGGCTACCATGGCACTTTCAGCAGCTTTTTGTTCAGCTAGCTGCTTTTCGCGCTCTGCTTGAGCTTCTTGCATCTGGCGCTCTGCATCTCGGCGGGCTAGGTCAGCTTTGTTGGCCGCGTCTTGAGCAATCTCTAACTGTGGCATGGCTGGGGCGTCTCCTTTGCCGCGATTACGGCCTGGGCCGCGACCTGGCAATTCGGCCACAGTTGGTGCTGGGATGGTTGGCTGTGCGGGTGATTCACGCACTGGTTCCACAATGATCGGGTCGGTGACGGCGAGAACGGGCTTTGGTTGAGCTTCGGTGGCTTGTTCAGTGATGGCTTTACGTAGGTCGTCGCGTTGATCGGCTGGCACTTCAGTCCAGGCATCGACAACGGTCGGTGCTATGACACGTTCTGCATTGCGAGGGAGTTCAGTCGGGCGATTGGCGCGTCCTGATGGCAACGGGGCTGCGATGAAACCATGATCGCTGTGGCCGGGGCGGCGTTCTCCTGGCCGCTCTAAGGTGTGGACGACTTGAATCGGTGCCCGCTCGATGCGTTCACCGCAGCGTTTTTCGACCCAGTCCAAGGCAGGGCCACCACGCTGGATGAAGAGATTATTCTGCTGTTGGCGAACTTGAACGATGTTGGTGACGTTGATCGTTTGATGGAAAATCTGGGTGATGTTGGTGATGGAGAGGCTTACATTGACGTAGCTAGAACGTCCAAAATTAGTCGCACGGATGAAGGTATAGCTGGTGGGGGCAATGCCGTAACGGGCATCACAATCGTGGCCGATGCTGCCATAACCGACGCTAGGGGGCAGGGGAGCCCAGCCGACGGAATCACTACCGTAGCGCCAAGAAACCCATGAGGGCGCCCATTGACGACCGGGAATCCAAACCCATCCGTGACGGGCAAGGCGGGTCCAGCGGCCGTAGTGATAGCAGGCCCAGCCAAAGGGTTCGTTGGAATCCCAAGCCCAACCCTGAGCGGTAGAGACCCAGCGTCCATCGACGTAAGGCCGCCATGAAGAACGGGAACCAATTCTGGGGCTGAAGGCGTAGCCGTAGCCATCCACGTTCAGCCAGCGCCCATGAGGATTGAGGGAATCATAAAACATGGAGTAGTCGGCAGACGGGTCCACCCACGGACGGGAGGGGACAGAGGGCGAGATCTGTGGCGGCACGTAAGGTGGCTGATAGGGCTGGCTGACGGCGGGTGGCGTGTAGCGGTTGTTGGCCAGTTGATCGCGCAGGTCTTCACTTTTTTTGCGTGCCGAGGCTGCATCGGTCATGAGTTTTTGGTTTTCAGCAGCAATCGCATCCAGCTTTGCCCTGAGGTCCGCATTTTCCTTGTCCTTGATGCTGAGCTCCAAGTCGGCGAGCTGCTTTTGCAGGGCTTCACTACGGCTTTGCATGTCGGCAGCCTGCTTCTCATATGCAGCACGAGTTGCCTCCATCTGCCGACGTGCTTCATCATCAGCGGCAGTATTGGCAGCTGGTTTACAAGCGGATAGGCCTAGGGCTAAGGCGCTCGCGAGCTGGAGGTAGTGGCTTGTTTTCATATTGATTTAAAGTGCGGACCGTGATTCAGACGAGAGTCAGGGCAGGGTTGTTCATCGACAAGTGATAAAATGTGCAGCGTATTGTCTCTTGAGGGGGCGCAACTCTCCGCTAAAGCTTCCCGATGGTCGCAACCGCCACACCCAGCCTTATTGAAGATATCCGCCGCCTGAAACAGGAGCGCAATGCTCTCATTCTCGCGCACAACTACCAAACTCGGGACATTCAGGAAATCGCTGACTTTGTGGGGGATTCTCTGGGGCTGGCTTACAAAGCCAAAGAGACGAATGCGGATGTGATTGCTTTTTGCGGTGTGCATTTCATGGCGGAAACAGCAAAAATCGTCAATCCGACGAAGACGGTGATTTTGCCAGATCGGGACGCGGGTTGTTCCTTGGAGCAAAGCTGCCCTGGGCCGCAGCTGGAGTCTTTCCTGAAGGCGAATGCAGAGAAGAATTATTATGTGATCGCTTACATCAATTGCAGCGGTCATGTGAAGGCGCTAAGCGACTGCATCTGCACGAGTGGCAATGCGGTCAAAATCGTGGAAGCCGCCCCGAAAGATCGTCCGATCCTTTTTGTGCCGGATCAGAATCTGGGTTCATGGGTGATGGAGCAGACAGGCCGCAAGATGGATCTTTGGAAGGGCTCTTGCTATGTCCATGTGGAGTTCACCCGTGATAGCATTCAGGCGATTAAAGACGAGTATCCTGATGCAAAAGTCGTGGCTCATCCAGAGTGCACTTATGCGGTGCGGATGTTGGCAGATGAAGTTTGTTCGACCGAAAAGATGGTGGGTTATTGCAAAAACAGCGACTCAAACACCTTCATCATCGTGACGGAAAGCGGAATGCTGCATCGACTGGAGCGGGAGGTGCCAAACAAGCGATTCATCCCAGGTCCGACGGGTCACTGCGCCTGCGCGGACTGCCGTTACATGAAGCTGAATACCCTGCAAAAGCTGCGCGATGCACTCAGAGATCTGACGCCGCAGGTGGAGATGCCAGAAGATCTGCGTGCCCGTGCTGAAAAGCCGATTTTAAGAATGCTGGAGCTAAGTCGGTAGATTCTGCATAGATACTAAACAAAACCGCCGCCACCTGAGATTCAGATGACGGCGGTAATTGTTTTCAAGCGCTGAGGCGCTCGATGGGCTGCTTACTTCTTCTCTTTGCAGCAATCTTTGCCGCAGGTCTTGCCAGCATCTTTGCAGCACTCTGCGCAGGATTTGCCTTTGTCAGAGCAGCACTTGCTACAGGCTTCACCTGAGAAAGCTGAGGTGGAAAGGGCAGCAAGAGTGAGGATAGATAGGATCGTTTTCATAGTCTTTGATGTTTTGAATTTGAATTGAGTTTCGTTACTTTAAGCCATTTAACATGAAGGGATTGGCCTGCCCATCGGTCTGGGGAGAGACGCGCCAGAACGGCGGACTGAGGTGCTCTTTCGCACGGACAATTTCGTCGCTGATAGCCAAGGCAGTTCGCCTGTCCGACTCAAATGAGCAGAGCGCTGTGAAGGTAATATAGGGGGACCTGCAAACGCGGCGGTCCGTGATCTTTAATGAACTGGCTTAGGCTCAGTTCGTGTCCTGTTTCAGGTAAGAAGCTCTCCTCGGCACGCTGCCACAGCCATGGCTGTAAATCGACCAAGACCAGTCGGGGTGTGGCAGTCGTGTCAGGGGAAAGATTTCGTTCGAGCGTGCCCTGGCAGCAGGGCATGTCAGATTGATGCGTCGGCTGATCCGCAGGTTTGTCCTCAGGAAGCAGGAACTTGTGACAGGCCATGCATGACCCTGTTTCCTCTTTTGCCTGAGCTACGCCACACAAGCACATGGGGACTGCCATAAGCAGAACCATGAGGAAGTGGGTAAGTCGAGCAAACATAACGAACTCTCAGTCAACGTCAGTTGATGAGTTGTTCAATCATTTGAAAAAAATTACACTAAGCGCGCGGATGAAACTGGCGATGGACCTGTTTCAGCCGCTTCTGATCCACATGCGTGTAAATTTGGGTCGTCGAGATGTCGGCGTGCCCTAGCATTTCTTGGATCACACGCAGATCAGCGCCATTGTTCAGCAGATGGGTCGCAAAGCTGTGCCTGAGTAGATGTGGGTGCACGCGATTCTCAAGTCCGGCTGTTTTGGCGCGCTCCTGAACGATTTGATAAACGCGCATCCGAGTCAGCGCGGTGCCGCGGATGGAGAGAAAGATGTGACTTTGAGTCTTTTTGCCGACCAATTCAGGCCGGCCATGACCCAGATAAGCTTGCAGGGCGTCGCGAGCTGCACCGCCGACGGGTGAAAGTCTTGTTTTATTCCCTTTCCCTGTTACTCTGATCCAGCCTTCTTCGAGACTGAGATTTTCTAATCGCGCATTAACGAGTTCAGAAAGGCGCAGGCCGCTAGCATAAAAGAGCTCTAAAATGGCTCTGTCACGGCGATCTAGGGCGCTGTTTCCAGTGATCGACTCAACAAGCGTCCGTGCATCCTGCTCGTTCAGCGTATCAGGCAGATGCTTTTCTTGGCGCGGAGGGAGGATGGGTTCAGCAGGATCACCGACACGCTTGCCGCGGGCGGCTAACCAGCGGAAGAAAATCTTCAGGGCCACCAGCTCAATGCGAGCGCTGGAGGCTGCAATGCCGTCACGCTTCCGGCGGGCGAGGTAGTCTGAGAGCGTTTGAGTTGTCACGGCGGCCACGTCTTCGAGCTTTTGATCTTCTTTACTCCAAGAGGCAAAAGCCTCTAAAACACCACGGACCAGGATCTGGTAATTGGTGGACAGGCCTCGTTCGGTAGCGAGGTGTAGGATGAAGCTGTCGATGGCGTCTAGCACGGTAGGGATATTGGGCTATGCTGGACCGGGCGCAAAGAAGGATGTGAAAAAGACAAAATCTAAGCTCATGGTGACTTGCACGTTTGATTGACACTCCTCATGAAAGTTTTCACAGCTCTTCTTATCATTACCAGCAGCACTTTAGCGGCTGATTTCAAAAAAGACATCCAACCTATTTTGGAAAAGCATTGCTATGAATGTCACAGTGAAAAGGCGGGAAAAAAGAAGGCTGGTTATGTCTTTGATGATCTAGAGACGTTTCAAAAAGACATCAATCCAAAAGGGGCCATCGTGCCTGGGAATCCTGCTGAAAGTCATCTCTTTATCGTCGTGGCAGACGCAGAGCATGAGGCGCATATGCCGCCGAAGGACAATCTTTCCAGTCGTGAAATCGAAACAATGCGCGAGTGGATCACTGAGGGGGCTGGCTTAACCAAGGATGCTCCCAAAATGACTCCGACAGCGGGCTTGGCCAAAAAAGATCTGCCGCCGATTATGACTTGGACCAATTTTGAGGGCAAAAAGATCAAGGCTGGTTTTGTGCGCCTGGAAGGTGAAAACGTCATCCTTCGCATGCCCGCCAACGCACAAGAGGTTCCCTATGCGATGAGCAAGCTGGATGCCGCGAGTCAGCAGCAGGCGAAGGATAGTGCGCAGTAATTGGCTGCTTGCGATTCTCTCCCAATTAGAAATCTAGGAAGATCTCTGCGCGGCGATTTTTAGATCGACCACTCGGATCGTCAGTGCCATCGGCCTTTTGGTTGGGGCTCAGAGGCTGAGCTTTACCCAAGGCAGTGGTGATCACTTGAGCTTCAGGGACACCGAGTGCCACTAACTGGACCTTGACGGTTTCTGCACGCGCACGAGACAGATTTAGATTGTAGTCATCGGTGCCTTTATCGTCCGTGTGACCAGCGATTTTGAGCTTTTTGTTGGGATCTGATTTTAAGAGCCCAGCAACGATGTCCAACTGCTTTTGAGCGCGAGGATGCAGCGTTGCCTGATCGTATTCAAAATAGAGCGCTAGGGACTCGCCGCCAGTTGGGTTCGTGATGATGGGAGTGTAGGGAACACCCATTTTCGAGGCAGAGGCTGCAAAGGAGCCTAAAATTTCTGAGAGATTCAGTCCGACGACACGCCAAGGCTGATCCACGTTAGGCCGCTGAAGTTCCAGCCCAAATTCAGTCGTCTGTTGAAGCACCTGAGATTGCACTTGGGCGACGACCCAGGAGACTTCTGGATTGGCGACGGTGATGATGAGAGGCTTGGTGGGTTTAAACTCATACTGGCCTTCCTCAAAGACGATGCAAAGACCGGCGAGGCGCTCGGCAGGCACTTTTTTCTCATCCACCATTTTCCGAGCTGTGGCGAAATCATGCGTGAGCAGAGCCCGGACGAAGTCGCTGCCAAAAGTGAGAGCATCGACCCCCTCCGCAACGGCAAACAAAGACTTTGGCTTTACCGTCATTGCAGTATCTGCAGGAGGGACAGCAGGCCCGCCCTGCGTTGAATTGGCGGCCATGGCTGGTGGTGCAGCGGCGGGAAGGATGGAGGCTACCTCCTTCGGCAATTCCAGACGAGTGATCTTCCAGCCCATGCGTTCGTCACGCTCTAGATCCATTTGCAGTCTCAATGTCTCGGGTTGTCCTGGCAGAGTGAATGGAATGGCGACCCGTGTTTTGTTTTCCACCATGCCGAGGAGTTCCACCTGATCTTCTGGGCCGACTTTGGCACCCATGGTTTTCATGAGTTTCTCAAGCATGGCGGCTGCGGAGGTCGCCTGTGCTGGATCAGCCGCAGCAGCCATGCTGCCGACGCGGGAGAAATCACCTGTTGCTAAACTCCGTGCCATTTCTTTGGCCAGATCTAGCGGACGGGCAAAGCCAAAGCTGGGAGCTGGGGTGGGAGGAGGAGTAACCGGTGGCACTGCGGGTGTAACCGGTGGGGGTGTCATTGCTGCTGGCTTAGCTGAGCTGACTTCTGGCGTCTGGATAAGTTCGGCACTGGTCAGCTCATCTTTCTTTTCGAGCTTTGGGCGGGTGTAGAAGAAGAAAACAAGCGCGCTGATGATGAGCGCTAGCACAATGATGATAATGGGTGCTGCTCCGCCGTGGGTCAGCCGACGTGAATTAAGACGGAGATTAGAAAGGGGTGTTTTCATAGCGGTGCTGCCACAGTCAGCAGCATTTACGATGCCACGCCGCCGATTTGCAGCAAGACGGTTTTTTCATCTTTCGGTTAGTGCGATTTTATTGGGCTGCGAAAAGCTGGCCGTTTTCTGCGAGCCAAGCGCCTGCTAGCTGAATTTTACCTGCATCCTGCTCATAACGGGCTAAGATCCATGCTTTTGAGTGGGGCTGTTCGACTAAAACTGCCAGGGCTGGGTTTCCCAGTATGGTTTGCCATTCGGAGAGCGATTGAAGATCGGAAAGAGTCGAAGCTGATTGCGCAGAATGAATTTTAAAACTGCGCCCATGATCGCGGAGTGTGACTAGATCTGCCCATGTGGCGATTTCTATTCCAGGAATCACGCAGCCAGGTGGCAATGGCGCGGGGTCCATGAGCCATGAAGCAGGCAGAAGGCGCAAGAGGTGATCAAAGTGACTGGCGCGTAGGCTACTGATCCAGCTAGATCGCAGAGCGGGAATTTGGAGCAGTGCAGCCCAGGTCGGATCATGCATCCATGGCAATGAGCTGCCAGAGATCTGGTAGCCCTTGTCAGACTGGCTGAGCAGGAGGTGAAACGCCTCTGTGGGCGGACTGATAGGCAATGCGGGTAGCCAGAGCTTTAGGAAGGCCTTTAAATCGGCGGGATAGCGAACTTTGCTGACACGTAGTGCCAATTGCTGGGCTTCATTGGCCCAAAGCGAAATTTCATGCCCTAGCGGACGCAATTCTTTGAGTATCACCTTCGGCAGCTCGATTCTTTGGTCTACGTTGGGCGCAGCCATCGTTTCGAGGCTGGAAAGAAAATCTGCTGGGCATTCGGAGGTCATGCCATGCAGTGGATCAGCCTCCATGAACGATCAAGCCTCGGAATGCGCTGCTGGACATCATGGGCTGGAGCAGATTTAGCGCGGCACGAAGTTTGGCGGGACTGGAAATGCTGGGATTATTCACCAGAAGAACGTCTGTGGCCAAAGGAGCTAGAGGGGCGACATCAGCAAAATTCCTGAGAACTGGACCACCGTCTAAAATGATCCAGTCCACATGCTGCCGGGCGCGGTCGATCCAGGCACGGTACCCATCTAGCAATTCATTGGTCGCGTAGGCTGGTAAATCGTGGGCGGGCAGAAGAAAGAGGTGAGTATTGCCATAACGCAGAGACTCCAAATCATTAGCCCATGAGCTGTGATTGTAGGCCTGCGGGAACCATTGATGCAGTGTGGGAGAGACGGAATTGCATTCCATCATGAAGACGCTCCGGCCCTGATGACAGAAGGCTGCGGCTAAGGCAGCAGCGGAGACCGTTTTCCCTTCGCCTGCGTCGGCGCTGGTGATGAGAATGATGCCACCTAGACCACTGCGCTTGAGGGCCTGCATTTCTAAATTAGTGGTGATTTGATGGAGCGCTCCAGCCGCTCCCATGGGCTCAGGCTTGAGCAGCTGCCCTAACATCGCTTCTGGATTGGCTGAACCAATGAGTGGAAGCTTGGCCAAGACCGGAGCCTGATTCATGCCTGGAATCGTTAAAGGCGGATGCTGCGGTCTGATACTAGATAGTGACGGGACCGCTAGAGCTTGAGACGGAGTAGGCTGTGCCTGCATAGATGCGGCTTGGCCGATTGGAATGTGCGGTACCTGGTTGGCTGAAGGGATATTGATTGAGGGTGAGCCACCTTGGCGGATCAGCTTCATGACGTGATCATCAAACAAGCCCCAGCCAACGGGCAGTCCGATCAGAAGGATGCCAAAA
The DNA here is from genome assembly GCA_027489965.1 of Verrucomicrobiaceae bacterium. Lineage (GTDB taxonomy): Bacteria > Verrucomicrobiota > Verrucomicrobiia > Verrucomicrobiales > Verrucomicrobiaceae > Prosthecobacter. The sequence continues at coordinate 61,256 of JAIXZA010000053.1, read as the reverse complement.
ATCATCAAACTGGCGACAGCTGCAATTGGTTTGTTTGGCTTGACTGGTTTTTCAGGAGGAGTCGCCACATCAGAAAGGCTAAGGGCACCGACGTCTTTGAATTGGCCGCTGATTTCTGCTTGGTTCAGACTTTTGACAATTTTCTGATAGCTCTCTCTGTCTGTGTTGACTTGATCGGACAAGAGTCTCTGCTGCACGGTTTTACCGCTCTGATCAATCGCTGCGCCTCTGGCGTTACCTAGCTGTTTTTCATAGTCAGCAATCTGGCGCTCCAGGTTGGTCACTTCTGTCTCAGCCATAGTGACGACGGAGTTAACGGATGCGTCTAACGCATTTTTTAAGGTCTCAATTTCGCTGGCAAGGGCAATCATGTTTGGGTGGCGACGGCCGCATTGCGCCTCAAGGGCACGACGATCGAGAACTTTAGCCTCGAGTTCTTTGCGATTAAAAGCCACATCTGCATTGTCTGCAATGCTGCGCACTTCGCGGAGGTCGCGTCCTGCTTGTTGTGTTGTCCTAATGCTTTGTAATTCGTTTTTCGCTCGGGCCAATTTAAGCTGAGCTTCTGTCAGTGCTACATTGAACTGGCGCACTCTTTCTCCGTCCACATCTCTGTTGTCGCCTTGCTGGAAGAGGTTTTGACTTTTACTGTAGGCGGTGAGTTCACGCTCGCTGTCTTCCAAACGTTTCCTGAGCACTTCTGCCTGTTGTTTGAGGTAAGTGCGATCACTTTCCGTCAGATTGGACTCACTTTCTCCATAAAAACGCATGTAGAGCTCTGACATGCTGTTGGCGATGTCGGCGGCCATTTGAGGATCTAGGTCACGCACTAAAAGACGAAGAATATGGGATTCCTTTTGAGGCTCGACTCGAGCAGCTCCTGCGACTGCATTGACAAAAACTTCGCGTTCAGGAGTAGGCTTCCCTGGTTTATACAGCCCGATGGCGCTGAGTAGCTGATCTTTCCTGCCAAGTCTCTTGCTGACATCATCCACGTACTTTGCACGTTTCACTGGGTCAAAGTGATCATACAAGTAATCGGCAAAGCGATGTGACATCATCTCTGTGAGATGGTTGTTGATCAACTGCGGAGCGCTGAGTTCTGAGAAACCTTTTTGAGATTCCCCAAAGGTGGCGACACTGCTGTTTTGCAGTCGCAGTCTTAATTTAGCCTCCGCCTCATAGACTTTAGCCCCCATACCAAGAGCATAAAAGATCAGCATTGCGGCTGGAACGCCCGCACAAAGTCCTTTAAACCAGTGCTTTTTCAGATAACCAAATAGATCGGTAATACTGATGATTGATTCACTGAACTGTGGCGCAGGCGTGGAGAGGTATGGGCTATGATCCACCTGTGAAAGAGGTGACGGCATTCCCAACGATGACGGAGCAATTGGCACCAAGGCGCGCGAACCCGTTACCGCGCTCGGTAAAAGCGGGTTCGTCGGCGTGGGTTCAAGTGCTAGGCGGTAGGCCATGGTGTGAATCAAGGGCGGAGTATCATGCATCCTTAGCCTCTGGGCAAGATGCAGTGATTGTTTAAGTTTGAAGGTGTTTAGGTAGGCTCGGGTTCATCCGCTTTTGCTGGAGCCATGGGCGCAGCCGGACATGTCCAAAGCCTTTTGAGAGTGCGGAGAATGCGGAAGATGATGCCCTTTAAGCTGAGTGGGTTGAAACATTCAATGTCGGATACGAAACGTACACGATCACACCACTCTTTTTTATAGGGATAGTCGCCGGGCAAAAGATCATAAATGCTTGACCCTGAATTCATCGCGCACTCAAAGCTCCATTGCATGGCTAGATTGCCCAGCCCAAATCGTGAGTATTGAGGATCTCTGCCAAGCTGGTATTGGAGCGTTTCGTTCTGCGAGTGCAGGCAATAAATACCCGCAATGATCACACCATCGAGTTCAATCATGGGAAGGCTGGCACGACCATCTGAAATCCAAGTGGTCAGGAGCTTGCGGTGCACTCTCTGGCATTCTTCACGTAAGAAGCTGCTAACGCCTTCTGGATACACCATGCCATGCAGTTCGAAGAATCGGTTGATTGCGACCTGAACAGGAATGTCCTTCCCTGCCAAGATCTTTCGTAGCGTATGACCCTCAGTCAATTGCTCCCAGCGCTTTCTCATTTTTCGCCGCCAATTGCCTGAGTGAAGCATCGCGTATTCATTCCAGTCTTCGGGTAATTTAGTCCACCGGCACTCAGTCATATTGAGCACTCCCATGCCGCTGCCAGCCCACCGGAGTTCAGACATGATATGCGCATAGTTCATGGACTCGGTGGGGATCTTATTCAGTCTCACCACATCCCAAAGCTGACGTGATTCAGAAACTATTGTTACCAAAACGGAAGTGACTTCACTTTCACGACCTTCAGGCACGATGAAGTCCAGTCGCTCGCCTTGCAGTGGGCCTTTACCATTCATAAAGCCAAGGTGCTTGAGGTGTCGCCGAGACTTATGAGATCCAGGACCTATCACCAGCGGGGCAATTCCCTGCACCTGTCCTTCATGGTCACGAACGACTCCGATGCAGAGTTGAAATGAATCTCGGCATTCCTGCCACCAGAGATTCACGTACTCCCAAGTCTGGAATGGGCTATGAGTGAATGATTTGGCCAGGAGCTTATCCCAAGCAGGCTCTAAAGCCAGATAACCAGCTTCATCACGGATGATTTCCAGCTTCATTGACCACCTCCTTTTTTAACAATCATCGCTGCGATAGCGCGGCGAGCTGTATAAAGCTTTGTCATATCGTCATTCCAATCACCAAAACCACGCGCAAAGCTAGCAGCTTTTGCCATAGCTTCACGTTCTAATCCCAGATCCTTTGCCAGCATGAGATAATCGTAATCCTCAGACATCTCACGCAGCCATTTTAATCGTATGCTAGCCACGGGGGTGTCTCTCCCATGACGCTTTTTGGTGCCGGGATAAACGAAGCTACCGTCCCCATTAAAGACTTCGTCAGTCACGTCACTGTGAAACGTGTCTGCTTGAGCCCAGATATCGACGCCTGGATGGACATACAGGGTATCCCAATAGCAAATACCAGTGATGCCATGACGTGGCATGACCCAACTGAGAATACGATGATTCATCGGCGGGAAATCCAGGCACCAGACTGGAGGGTTACTCTCTTTAATTGTAGCAGGCTTGTCGTGTGCAGCCTCCCAATCATTGGGCATTTGTACCAGCGCTGCATAGCACCAGACTTCATCTCCAGCCTTCAGGCGGCGTGCGATGTCACGCTTACCCTTCGGGCCTTCCATGTCCTCCCAGACGCTGCCAAAATGCGGTGCCCAGATATCCACAAAACTATCCAGGTTCCCCCACCACATGGAGTCAGGTGTGGGTTGTTCTGTCACAACAAGTGGGATGCGCACACCATATCGTGCCTCGACTTCGTTGTAGAAATCACCCCAGCGGCGAACGTAGGCGTAGGCCTCAGCGCTATTGGGTTCATCCAGATCTCCATCGTTCATGTAGCCTCGGGACTCGCAGTGGACTTTGCGCAGGATTTTCATCCAGTCAGCCACATAGCGCATGGCCTCTTCACGGTCTTTCTCCAGCGGATCAGCAAAAGGCCAAGTCGGCCAAAGTGGCAGGCAAATCATGCCTGTATGGCGATGCAAGAGATGTTTCCGCATGGCTTTTTCCACCTGCTCCTCATCCAGCTTACCTGTGATCGGACTCGGGTAGGTTTGGCGACTCTGGTCATAGGAGAGACGGTGCTGCACCATGAGGTCATAGTATTTCTCGATGATGGTAATCCCCTCTGGCTCTGGTGGGTCTTTTTCACGATCAAACCCATGCACTTCCAACATCCGCCGCCAGCTTGTCATGATGGAAGATTTGAGCCTGGGTAAGACAGGTAGATCAAAGGCCAAAACACGCAGTGAGATCTTGGTCTGCTGCCTTTCACTGCCGTTGGCATCTTTTAAAACAACGTCACTGCTGTAGAGGCCCGGTTTGGTGCTGTAAGGCACGAAGACGTCCACCCAAAAAGGCTGATTGATGCTCTTTTCCTCTGGAAGCTTTTGCCAGGGGAAATCTTGGGGAATGAGCGCGTCAGGATAGTCTCCAGGCGGCAGTGGCGACATCGGAGTCGATTTGACGACGCGGACGTAGTGCTCACGCAAAATTACTGGAGCTAGAATTTTGGAGGATTTTTCTCCAAACATCGCAGTCGCTTCCAGTGTGATACCCTGAATTTCTTCCGCCGTCCCGGTAGCAATGATTTGCATGGATTCCCACTCACCGCGGGCTGCCTCCATCACGACTTCGGCATCCTTGACGGCTTCTGTGCGCAAGACACGCGTCATGGCATCCACCTGAGTTAGGTGCAGCTCTGCCTGCGCTACGGACAGGATTAACCAAAAGATCGGCAGGAATTTCACGCTTTCAGCACCTCCGCATAAACGTTCTCATAGCCACGAGCTGCGACGGAAATATCAAAATTTTCTTGAGCGTGGCGGCGCAATTTTTCAGCCGAAGGCTTTGCAAAAAGAGTCTCTTCCCATGCGAGCGCAAGTGCTTCTGGATCGCGGGCAGGCACGATCCGTCCGGCTCCTTTCATAAGCCGTGCACAGTCACCGACATCGGTCGTAACGCAGGCAACCCCACAGGAGATTGCCTCCATGATCGTCATCGGGCAGGCCTCTGTGCGTGAAGAAAGAGAGAAAATGTCTAAAGCCGTGTAGGCACGCTCTGGGTCTGGGCGGAAGGGCGTGAAATGGATCTGTGACCGCATAGGCATCACCGAAAGTGCCGCACGCGCGCAGTTCCCAAGTTCGTGCTCACCTCCACCGCACAACCAAAAGTGTGTTTCAGGTTTCTTTAATTGCAGGAGTGCGGCTGCACGCAACCAAGTGGACAGGTCCTTCATCTCGTGAAAACGACCGATAAAGCCTATGAGCGGAGCCTCAGCTGGCACGCGCAGTTCATTCCTGATCGTCTCACGTGCCTGGTCATCGGGCAAGAAGCGCTTTGTGTCGATGCCATTGGGCACCCAGACCATGGCTGCACGCGGATAGCCGAGCGGCACATGATCATCCATGGCAGCGGCCGAGCAGGAGATGATCTTCGTCGGTACAACATTGGATGAAGCACCAATCAGCTTGCGGAAGACGGTTGCACGGAAATCAGACTCTCCAGGGATGCGGTGAATTTCCCGACAATGAATGCCCCAAACCACATGGCGCACACCCGCAAGTCTGGCACACCAGCCACCGACAAAATCAGCGTGATGCATCCAGGATTGCATCACAGCGGGACGGATCTGACGGAGCAGTTTCACCAGCTTGACCAGCGTCGTTTTGCGCAGGAATCCGCTGCATTCTAGATCGTGCACCACGGCACCTGCCTCACGCAGTTTGGTCATCGACTCAGGCCAGGCTCGTCCATCGACGACGATGACCACTGTCTTCCAGGCCTCTTGATCCATGGCAGAAACCAGATTCAGCAGCATCGCCTCAGCGCCACCACCGCCAGGAGTCGATATAAAATGAACGATCGTTCGCGCCTGGCACAGTGAGTCTGTCAGAGACTTGGATTGCTCCGTAACTTTAGGCGTAGAAACCGTCTCCTGTTTGGAGAATAGCCTCAACTTTGGCATGAGTGCCCGGCACTGATTGCCGAAGTCATAGCAGCCAGCGCTGAATCCCGCCCATGTTGGAGTGACCATTTTCATGCAGCACCTCCCCGCCATTTTTTAAGGAGCTCAAAGGCACCTGACGCCATGGCATTGGCCTCTAAAACTGTTTCAGGTGAACCATAACGCGGTAAGGCGTGGCTGGCAGATGCAGAGCTGTATCGTCCACCCATCATCGTGAAAGCCGCCTCAAAGTTGCATTCAGCCAAGATGCGCTGAGTGTCTGCGGTGAAGTCTGTCGGGCCACCATTCGTGTAAGCGAAAAGTCGTGGAGCTGGGCCCAGTTCGGCAGTCATCCGACCGTGGCAGGTTTTGATCTCATCCATCTGCTCTTCAAGCGTGCAGCGTGCCAAGATGGGATGTGTGTGCGTGTGTCCACCAAGCTCGATCAACCCACTTTGCTGAAGTGTCCGCGCATTATCCCAGCTCATCGGTCGCATGACACGAGGTTGTTTTGGGGTGGCTTGGCTGGAGGACACCACACGTTTGACCTCCTTAAGCATCTCAGTGTTGGTTAGTTTTTTCAGCTCAGCCAAGGCACTGGACAGCTCAGTGCTACTCCGGCCCAAGGCCTGATAGGCAAGATCCATCTCCTGAAACCAAAGCGCGTGAGTGCCATCCAGGAAGCCTGTGGAGAGAAAAATGGTGGCTGGTAATCCCAACTCGCGCAGCACGGGAAAGCCTAATTCGTAATTCGATGCATAGCCATCATCGAAAGTGATTGCCACAGCTCGTGCAGGCAGCTTTTTTGCCTGCTGATTCATCCGCACCATCTCAGAAAGAGGCATGACCTGGTAATTTTTGGCCAAAAACTCGCAGATCCGGTGGAAGGTCCCGATGGGCTGATGAAGGCTGGCATCCAATGCCTCAGCCGCTGAATGATCCTCTCGCAGGCCATGAAAAGTCAGCACCGCTCCTGTAGTATCCTTTTGATGCTGAGCCATCCATGTCAGGCCGCAAAGAGTCAGAACCGCCGATTTGGCGGTCTGGCTGTAGCGCTGGAGACTGAGAGGCAGGGGTTTCAAATTATAATAATTGTGTAAAATTATCAAAGTTAGACTAATAATCAAAGACTTCTCACTATTATTTTGCTTCAGTCGAATGCTCAAATCTTCGATCTTGATCCAAGACTTGGCCGTTACTATGCTCTAGGATCGATGATCCGCCAGAGACTGGCGATCTGTTCTTTGACAATTTTTCGTGGTTCGGGAGATCTATTCTTCCTTCCACCGACTTTCCTGCAGTGTTCGTTGTCGAGCTGTTAGTGGCCCGGCCCGTTTTTATGACACCGGCGGTTTGCGACCTGGGATGTCTTGTCATGCCTTTACTGGAAGACAGCGCCCTTGTTCATGAGCCCCCACCTCGTCTCCCTGGGATACGAGGCCCTCAGATCGGACGGCACAGGTGGGTACCCAAAGCGCCTCGGCTTTTGTCCGAGGCGCTTTCTGTTTTAAAAGCTGGCTGGGATTCTTACAGCTTGGCTAAGATCGCGTTAAACGTAGCGCTGGGGCGCAAGGCTGCGCTAGCTTTGGCGTCATCCGGCTGGTAGTAACCGCCGATGTCGGTGGGCTTGCCTTGAACGGCGATGAGTTCTTCGACGATCTTGGATTCGCTGCTGGTGAGCTCTTCGGCGATTGGGGTAAACTGTGCTTTCAGTTCCGCATCGCTATTTTGTGCAGCGAGTGCCTGTGCCCAATACAGAGCCAGGTAGAAGTGGCTTCCGCGATTGTCGATGCCGGCACCGACTTTGCGGGCAGGTGATTTGTCGTTTTCCAGGAACTTGCCGTTGGCTTCGTCCAGCGTTTCAGCCAGGACTTTGGCCTTGGCGTTTTGCAGCGTTTCGCTCAGGTGCTCAAAGGAAGCGGCAAGCGCAAAGAACTCGCCCAGGCTATCCCAGCGCAGGAAATTTTCTTCTGTGAACTGTTGGACATGCTTCGGAGCAGAGCCACCGGCACCGGTTTCAAAGAGGCCGCCGCCATTCATGAGCGGGACGATTGAAAGCATCTTGGCACTGGTGCCGACTTCCAGAATCGGGAACAGATCGGTGAGGTAGTCGCGCAGCACGTTGCCTGTGACGGAGATGGTGTCCAGTCCTGCGACGAGACGCTCCAATGTGAACTGCGTGGCCGCAGCGGGTGGCAGAATGCGGATGTCGAGACCTGTGAGGTCGTGATCCTTCAGATAAGTGTTCACTTTGGCAATGATTTGCGCGTCGTGAGCACGAGCTTCGTCTAGCCAGAAAACAGCGGGCGTGTTGCTAAGGCGTGCGCGTTTGACGGCAAGCTTCACCCAATCCTGTATCGGTGCGTCTTTGGCCTGGCAGGCGCGCCAGATATCACCGACCTCGACGCTGTGCTCCAACAGAGTGGCACCGGAAGCATCCACAATGCGGACGGTTCCAGCAGCCGTGATTTCAAAGGTCTTGTTATGTGAGCCGTATTCTTCCGCCGCCTGGGCCATGAGGCCGACGTTGGGCACACTACCGATGGTTTTTGGATCGAGTGCGCCGTTTTTGCGGCAGAAGTCAAAGGTCGTCTGATAGACTGAGGCGTAGCTGCGGTCAGGGATCAGCGCGAGCGTATCTCCCAGTTTACCTTCCGTGTCATAGACCTTACCGCCAGCGCGGATGAGGGCTGGCACAGAGGCATCCACGATCACGTCACTCGGCACATGCAGATTAGTGATGCCTTTATCCGAATTCACATAGGAAAGGCCTGGGCCATTGGCATAAGCGGCTTGGATGTCAGCCTCGATAGCGGCTTTCTGATCCGCTGGCAAAGTTTGGATTTTGGCCACGAGATCCCCGAAGCCATTGTTAAAATCGACGCCTAGCTGCTCAAGCACTGCAGCGTGTTTGGTGATGAGATCTTTGAAGAAAACTTTCACCGCATGGCCAAAGAGAATCGGGTCAGAGACCTTCATCATCGTCGCCTTCAGATGGAGAGAAAGCAGCACGCCTTCAGTCTTGGCGCGGGCTATCTGAGTTTCATAAAAGGAGACCAGAGCTGCTTTACGCATCACCGTAGCATCCAGGATTTCACCCGCCTTCAAAGGGGTGCTGTCCTTGAGCACTTGGACAGAACCGTCAGCTTTGACGAGCTCGATACGCACGTTTGTCGCCGCAGGCACAGTGACCGACTTTTCGTTACCGAAGAAATCGCCATCGCTCAGAGAGGCCACGTTTGTCTTGGAATCAGCAGCCCATTTCGCATTCACATGCGGATGTTTTTTGGCGTAATCTTTGACGGCTTTCGGCGCGCGGCGGTCGGAGTTGCCTTCGCGCAGTACTGGATTCACGGCGGAACCGAGAACCTTGGAGTAGCGCGCGCGCGCATCTTTTTCAGCATCGGTGGCAGGTACTTCAGGAAAGTCCGGCAGCGCATAACCCTTAGCCTGAAGTTCGGCGATAGCCGCTTTCAGCTGGGGGATCGAGGCGCTGACGTTTGGCAGCTTGATGATGTTTGCCTCTGGGAGGAGTGTCAGTGCACCAAGTTCGGCCAGGTTATCATTCACGCGCTGCGATTCTGGAAGCAGGTCTGAAAAGACCGCCAAGATGCGAGCTGCAACCGAGATGTCACGCGTCTCTACCGCAATTCCGCTGTGCTTCGTAAAAGCCTGAATGATCGGCAAAAGTGAGTAAGTGGCGAGAGCTGGAGCTTCGTCGGTCTTCGTGTAGATGATGATAGGCTTGGCGGACATGTCAGGGGGAGTTTTCTAAATGGCAATTAAACGGCAGTTTTAGCGATAAACGCTCCCGAGCCACTGCGCAACGGTCAGGCGGTGCGGAAATGCAGGAAAAGCTCAGCGTGGGCCAAAGTCCGCTAAATATTCTGAGACGATTTGTTTCAGCGGCGGCGGCACGGGTAGCCCAATTTCTACTGCACGCGCGCCGTCCACCTGTTGTGGCCAGTTATCGACGATGCCCTGGATTCTAGCATCAAAGGCATCCGTGATTGCACCTAACTGCATTCCGCGCTCAGCAGCGACCTCCTGAATCACCTGCTCTGCCATTTGGGGCGTCACTCGGTGGGCAGGTAAAACATAGGCGCGATCTTTGCCGAGCTTGTCTTCAGAAACTTCACTCAAAGCAATAAAGGAGTCGATAACCGTGCGGTAGCCCGTCATGGGATGCGGCTGATCTCGTCGGATCGGTAGCAGGCAGGTTTCTCCATTGAGTGGCTCGCGGAACATGCCGCTCGCCCAGCTGGAAGCGGCTGCATTAGGCTTTCCGGGGCGCACAATCACCGTCGGCAGGCGCACGCTACGTCCGTCGAAGTGACCTTTGCGGCTGTGGTCATTCACCAGCATTTCACAAATAGCCTTCGTCATGCCGTAGGTGGTTTGTGGCAGTTGTTTCGTCATGTCCGACATCATTTGAGACATTTCCAGACCTCCATAGCAGGCTACACTGCTGGCAAAGATCACCCGTGGTCTGCCAGTCGCTGCGCGTGCTGCTTCAAAGACATTTCTGCCGCCATCCAAGTTCACTCGCATGGCATCATCAAATCGCTCCTCGCACTCGCCGCTGACCATGGAGGCTAGATGAAACACCACGTCAAAGGCAGATCCCATAGCCGAAAAAACCGTAGCTCGATCACCAATATCCCCAGTCACCTGCCTGATCCTTTCATCGTTGGGGCCTTCACGGAAAAAGGCATCTAGCAGGACGATTTCGGTGATTGGCCGGCTGGACCAGGTGCCGCGTTCTAGAAGTTTTTGGCTGAGTTGGGAACCGAGGAAGCCGCCGCCGCCAGTGATGATGATTTTCATAAAGTAGAGTGGGATGTAGATTGCCAGCCGTGGCCACCTGTTGTGTGATGTCGTAGCATGAACAAGACACTCAAAGGACACAAGATCGGATTTGTCGGACTCGGTAACATGGGCCGCGCCAATGCACGCCATTTGCATGAAGCTGGAGCGGAAGTTGTCATTTGGAATCGCAGTGACGGCCCCGCTAGCGCTGCTGTGGCCATGGGCATGAAGCGTGCCGCATCGCTGTCAGAGCTAGCTAGCGAGATTGGTAGTGGCATCATTTGCATCAATTTGACGACGACACAGGTTGTCGAACAGGTCGTCTTTGGCCCTGGTGGCCTAATCGAGGGGCTGCACAAAGAGGCGCTCATCATCGACTTCGGTACCACTGGCGTGCCAGAGACCAAGGCCTTTGCTAAGCGAGTGAATTGGGTGGATTCCCCCGTTTCTGGCGGCCAGGTCGGAGCGGAGGCTGCCACCCTCACGATTATGGCAGGCGGCAGTGACGCAGACTTTCAGCGCGCCCTACCTTTGTTTCAGGTGCTTGGGAAAAACATCACCCATTTAGGTGCCAGTGGAGCTGGGCAGGTCACCAAGCTGGCCAATCAACTCATTGTTGCTCAGACCATTGATGCCGTCGCTCAGGCGCTACGGCTTGCTGAACTCTCTGGTGTCGATTCAGCGCTCGTGCGTAAGGCCTTGCTCGGAGGCTTTGCTGAAAGCCGCATCCTAGATCTTCATGGAGATCGCATGGTCCGCCGTGACTTTGCGCCTGGAGGTCGCGCCGAACTGCAACTCAAAGACGTACGCCTCATGTCCGAGCTAGCTGACTCCGTCGGGCTTGATTCACCCACCTTGAGAAACTCGCTCGCACAATGGGAAACCTTCGTTCATGAAAAAGGTCACGGTGACCTCGATCACTCTGGTCTATTCCGATTGTACGAGGAATAGCTTAGGCTAGGAATGCATGACCTGACCACCGTCAATGTTGAGGGTTTGACCAGTGATGTTTTTGGCATGGTCTGAGGCCAAAAAGGTCGCCATGGAAGCAAACTCTTCTGGCATTTGCCAGCGCCCGAGATGGGAGACTTTCTTGATCTTTCCTGCAGCCCATTCGTCGAAGCTGACTTGCTGTTCCTCGGGAAGCATTTTTTGACTAGCGGCCCAGATCGACTGATTCAGCTCTGTCTTCACCATCCCTGGCGAGAGAGCATTCACGCGGATGCCATAAGGTGCTAAATCCTTGGCGGCGCATTGAGTGAAGTTGATGAGTGCTGCTTTCGAGGCGCTGTAGGGCGGGTCCGTTTGTGAGCCGATTTGACCAGCGACCGAGACAAGAAAAAGCATGGAGCCTTTGTTTCGAGTAATCAGTTTTGGGGCAAACGCATGGGCAACATTGACAGCGCCTACCAAGTTTATTTCCAGCACGCGCATCCAGTCCGTAGGATCCAGATTCCAGAATGGAAAACCAAATTTCCCTGAGCCAATACCGACACAAAAGATCACATGATCGGCTTCTCCTATTTGATCGGCAAACGCCCGCACTTCGTCCAGCTTGCTCACATCTCCTGTGACGAGAGCTTTCATGCCTGGGACAGCGCCTGCTTTGACATCACGATCAAAGCCAAACACCTCGCAACCCTCCGCGACAAAGCCCATCGCTATGGCCCGCCCGATGCCATTTCCTGCGCCTATTACGGCCACTGATTGTCCCTGCAAATAAAGATCCATAAGTCGGAGTATGTCCTTTTTGGCAGAGAGGCCAAGCTTGTTTAATGAATCGCGCGAATTTTAAGATTGCTCATTTTTTGCGCAGGAACTCATGTTTTCAATCCGATCTATCGATCCCATGAATTCACAACCTCTCTCACGTCGTCGTTTTGTCGGTGCTGCTGGTCTCGTCGCTGGCAGCATGATCACACGCCCTATTTTTGGTGCTGATGCGCCGAGTCATAAACTCAATGTCGCCCTCATTGGTGTTTGGGGACGTGGACTAGCTCATTATGAAGCCATCTCGGAAGAGAATGTCGTCGCTCTTTGCGACATCAATGAAGCCCGTTTCCCAGATGCTCTGAAGCGTTTCCCAAATGCCACGACCTATGTTGATTGGCGGAAATGCCTGGATCATAAAGGCCTGGATGCAGTCGTGATCTGCACCTCTGACCATACACATGCTTTCATTGCCAATTGGGCACTGAAGCGTGATCTGCATGTCTATTGTGAAAAGCCTCTGGCCATCACGGTGAATGAAGCCCGCACTGTCCGTGCAACCTGGGAGAGTAAAAAAGGTAAGCTAGCCACACAGGTCGGCATGCAGCGCCATGCTCAGCAGAATTTCAATCGCGTCCGCGAGCTCGTGCGTGATGGTGCTATCGGTGATTTGAAGTCCACTTATGCCTGGGGCAACCGCAAGCTTCCAAAGCCTGGCTATTTCCCTGAAGAAGGCACTCCGCCCAAAGGCTTTAACTATGATCTATGGCTGGGCCCATCGCCGTACCACCCTTACAATCCAGCCTATTTCTCAGGTGCAGCTGGGGCCAACTGTTTGTCCTGGAATATGTTCTGGGATTTCGGCGCGGGTCAGATCGGTGACATGGGCAGCCACACGATGGATCTGCTCTGGAACGCGATTGATGCTGAGCTTCCGACTTCGGCTGATGCTAAAGGCGAGGCCATGAACTCAGACGTCACACCTGTTGAGTGCGAGTCTCACTTTGAGCATCCTGCCAATGACTGGCGTGGACCGATCACCGTGAGTTGGTTTCAGGGCGGTGCCATGCCGCGATCGCCAAAACCGTTCATCGATCTCACCAAGATCGGTCATGGGGTGATGTTTAAAGGCACCAAGGGTTTCCTTGTGGCAGACTTTGACTCACGCATGATTGTTCCTTTTGGTGATGAAGCCGATCTGACTTATTACAAGCCGCGCACGGCTGAAACTTTGTTGCCTCCAGTAGGTGTCTTCCAGAAGCAGTGGTTTGACGCCTGCCGTGATCCGAGCAAAAAGACCGCATGTGACTTTGGTTACAGCTCGAACATGATTGAGCAAATGCTCCTCGGGCTTGTGGCCTATCGTGTGGGTAAAAAGATCCAATACGATCCGAAAACAGGCACCAGCCCTGATACGCCGGAAGCTAACGTCTTCATGGGCAAACAGTACCGCGAAGGCTGGTCCATCGACGGTTAATCCGACACAATGAACTCCATGAGTAACCGCACTTTTGGTCTGTGTTACTCATGGAGTTTTCTTTTGATAGGGACTCTGCTCCGAACTAGCCCGCTCAGTGCTACCGACTACTTTGATGAATCGACTGGGACGACCGTGTTTGCCTTTGATCAGGGCACTATTACTCATACGCAGAATTTAAAGCTGGAGATGTGCCAGCCTCAGCGTCATCCGGCCAATCCCGTGGTCCAGCGTGGTGCCCCTGGATCGGTCGATGCGCATGGCGTGCAGTTTTATGGATCGATCCTCAAGGAAGCAGGCAAGTATCGCCTCTGGTATGTGGCCTTTGATGATCAGCTGAAGAGTAAGGTGGCATCCGCCCGCTGGCGCGCTGCTTATGCTGAAAGTGTCGATGGCGTGACTTGGATGAAACCCAATCTTGGACTTGTGAAGTTTGCCGGGAGCACAAATAACAATCTCTTGAACATGGGAGGCGAGGCCTGGGGTTTTGTGAATCTGAAAGTCATCCGAGATGACGTGGATACAGATCCAGCGCGCCGCTACAAAATGACGACACATGTCTATTTCCGTCACAACACCAGATTGGGCACTTTGCTGCCTTTCGTCAGTGCCGATGGATTGAACTGGAAGCCGGTAAAGAACGTGACGCCAGTGAAGGGGGAATTGAAAAAAGAAAATCTGCTCCTCCCGGGCGTGCATTTTGAGCCCTGTGGCGGGCTCTATCAGTGGCAGGGGCAGTATTTAATCAATGGTCAAAACGCTTTGCCTGGCGTGCATCATTATCAGGGCCGTGTGGTGCGGACCTATCGCAGTAATGACTTCGTACACTGGTCGCCTACCAGCAGTATTGCCTTTGTCCGCACGTCTCAGCATACCTACCTCGGTGCAGGTAGGAGTCGAGAAGGTGAACAAAATCATGAAGGCATCAGCGTCTGGAATCGCGGTAACATCCTGCTTGGCATCCATGGCCGCTGGCATGGGGCCGCCGAATGGAAAGATGTGCGTGTCGATCTCGGCTTGGTGATGAGTAATGACGGGCTGAACTTCCGCGAACCCGAACACGAATGGACCTTTCTGAAGCATGGCAAAGATGGCACTTGGGATCAAGGCGGTGTCTTGCAGGGCCAAGGCTTTGAAAACATCGGCGAACAAACGTTTGTCTATTACGGCTCCTGGGACCCACGCGCCACAGGCGGCCCTGAAGTCGCACGAGGAGGTATCGGCATTGCCGTGTTGCCACGAGACCGTTTCGCGGCACTTCGAGTCGATGAGAGCGGCAAAGGTCCTGGCGACTATCAGTTGCCTGAAATCACCAGTGAGTTTGTTACCAAAGCGATCGCCTTAGAAAACAGCTCTCATTTTTATGTCAACGCTGACGGGCTCGGTCCTGAAGCCATTTTAAAAATTGACCTTCTGGATGATCAAGAGCAGCCAATCAGAGGTTACAGCGCAGAGCTTCAGCAAAGTGGCTTTCAAATCCCCATCCGATGGTCCAATGCTACGTTGCCTATTCCCAAGCTAGTTCATGTCCATGTCACCTTCATGGGGAAAAGGAACACTGACATTCGCTTTAACGCCTTATACCTTCGCCGCTGAAAAAGAAAATTCGGTCTTTTTCTAGCAAGGTGGAATGTCTGTGTTAGGCTTTTTCGTCATGATTTTTTTCTCCTTCGCTTGATCCAATCGCAACTCTGAGGTCCCCAGCTACAATGCTTGGGAACAAAGCCCGCGTGTGATGCACGTGAGGGATCAGTGCCGTTAAAGTTTAGTTTTAGAGAATCATGAACCCACATCACGGGCGCGCTTGTGCACGCCCATCGGAGCCGGTTATGCCGGTTATGCCGGTGATCCTTGCTGGTCGCGCTTGGACAGCGCGCAGCCTTCGCAATAATTGCCTTCGTCAGCATTGTCATGCCTTGGTCAGAACCTTCCGCCGAAGTGACTTAGCTTTGCTGAAACAGACCTGTGCTCGCATTTTCCGAGTGCTAGAGACACGTAGCCGCGTGTTTCTCGATATTCATCCCAGTGAAGTGGCCATCGTCGCTGCGGTTGTCCGGTTGGGGGCCTATGCAGATCAGTGGTTACGGCAGCCGGAGGACTGGCAGCCCAATGCTGAAGAAGATGCCCCTAGCCAGTGGGCTCATTTTTTGAGACATTTGCTGGCTTACTATCCGGTGCCGAGATCTCTCGACAGCGCTTGGCTCGCCAAAGGAAGCCTCAAGCATTTTGACCGCGACTGCTGGTGTGCGCTTGGCTATGGGCGCAGTCTTCGAATGGTTGAGGGTCTTCCTTCAACAGTGACGCATCGTGTGCTGCATCTAGCACTGGCATCAGGTCAAACAACGATGTCGAAGGCCATCTGGTCTGCCCAATTGCAGTGCCTAGGTGGATCGGCTGACTTGAGTCGCGTAATCATGGCAAGTCGAGTGATCTGTGAGCTTGGCTATCATGGATTTTGGGTGCGACTAGCGGCAAAGTTTGTTGCGAACCCTGATGTTGAGGCTTCACAGTTCACAGTGGTGGCCAACGGCCTCACGGCAATTAGGGCGCATCGGGGCGAAACCCACGTGGAGGAGCTGATGCGATTGCCACTTCGCTATCTTGTTCGGCACTGCATCAGATTCATCACGGATCTTCTCCAGACGACTGGGCATGTGTTGACCGAAGACCAGATTCAACTGGCTGCACAGAAAGCCGAACTTTCCAGGCTCTCAGCAACACACTGGCAACCTATGCTCGGCTGTGAGCCGCTTAATGCCGCATGGCGCATCGAAGAGCTTTGTTCAATGGATGATCTGAAGGCCGAAGGCAAGTCCATGAACCATTGCGTGGAGGGTTACGCAGGGCGGTGCAGACAAGGCACCTCTGCAATCTTCAGTGTACGCCGACTGATTGCTGACTCAACTGGTGAGATGAGATCAAGATCCTATGCCACGATTGAAGTGCATCCGGCCCAGAAGAAAATCGTTCAAATCCGTGCATACAGCAATCGAGCTGTAAACAACTCAACGATGAATCTCATTCGATCATGGGCGGGCATGAAAGGATTATCATAGAACCAAGATAGCCTAGAAGATTTCACTTCCCAGGGATCACCGTCACAATGGCGTTACCTGCTTTGGCCGCATTGACGTTTAGAGGTGTGCCTAAAGGAGCGAGCTTGAAAGGCGTTCCGCCAGGCTGGCTAATCGTCGCGGTGAGTCCAGCGACTTCGTTTGGATGCACCTGAGCGGACCAGCGGCCTTGGGAGTCGGTGGTGACGCTCATGACAGGTGGCTGTAAAGAGGACCCTGTGTTGACTGCTGCCGGTGTCTGTTGGAAAAAGACACGCGCATGGGGCATTGGCTTGCCATCCTTAGAGACAGCGGTGCCGCTAATACGCTGAGATGGTGCCAGAGTCAGCGATGCCCCTTGTGGAAGCTTTCCGCGATCACTCCGATTGATCGGGGAAGCATATCCGGGCATCTCAGCCCGAAGAGCTAGCGCAGTGCGATCTGTGTCAGTGCCCACGGGAATGCTGGCCCAGCCATCACTGTCAGCAGTGAACGGACGATTCGGCAGATCGAAGGAATAGTTACGTCCATCAGCCCATACCTGCGCACCTGAAGCTGGCGAGCCGTCGGGTAGTAGCACACGCACCTTGACCATCTCGCCACCTGTTAGGCCAGGGCCCCAGCCGTATTGGTCTGCGAGGTCGAGTGTGGCACTGTCCCACTCCCAATTGAGTTGAGTTTCATACACATCGCCACGACAGCTGATGTTGATCACTTTATCATAGGCAAAGGAGCGCAGCATCGGCACTACATCACCCCATTCGCTGCGCTGGGCGTCTTTGATTTCTGCGAAGGTGCGTCCATCGCGGTACTCGATGTTACTGAATTCAAAAGCATAGGAAGGCTTGGCTACTCCAGTATCCGCATGTTCGATGGAGAAATAAGGGTTCGATGTATCCACTTTTTGCCTTGGGCTTTTGAGCATCTCGGCGCTTACGAATTCAGGAACCAATTGCGAAAGTTGTTCGGGATAGTGACCCTGTTTTTTGAGATAAGCCAGGATGCCTTGGTGAAGCTTGATCATGTGCTCGATGTCGATCTTTTTGCAGCGTGCAATCTCGGTTTCCTCAGCGCTTAAAGGATCATTGCTATTGTTCATCGTCTTGACGGTTGATGAGTCCTCTGGGCTCAAATCAGATAAAAGCGGAGATGGCTTTTCAGAGGATGCCGTCTTTGGATGAGTCTGGGTGTGACGCGTTGATTGAGTCGTTGAATCGGCCATCCAAAGGCCAAGTAGGCAACTAATCCCAATGATAACGATACCCAAGAAAATAAGGTGGGTCTTCCTCATGGATAGTGTCGTCATAGGTGGAGTTTTTGAGGGGCGGCTTCAGCAAGTGTCACAGCACATAGAGTCTGATTAGTTTTCGAAATTTCGTCAAGACTATCATCGTGGATTGGAAGCTTGGAGGTCTTTGCTGCGTTACAAGTCGCCATGACTCTGGATCCAGTGAAGTTCCTGCAACTAGGCCTGGTGCATGCTAAACTCTGTGCGCGTGTTTCGTCACAGCTCACGATTGCCAATGATGAAGCTAGTAAGGATGACATCAAACGAATCATTGGTGAACTGATAGTCTTTCGCCGCGTTCACGAAAACTCTGGCATCTGCAACTTCAACCATCTCGCATGGGTAAAGGAGCTAAGCTGGAAGTTGTCTGAAGAATCACGCAAAGCGTCTGATTTGTATCCCTGAGTCTTGTGATCGCTGATTGTTTCATGCATGGGTGATTTCTCTTGTTCGATTGGGTGAGCCTTTCACAGTCGTGGCCACTTCATGCCAAATGCTCAAGACATCGCTCTGACCTCCGAACAATTTCCGATTTTAGTGGAGGCCATTGAGGATCTGCCGCCTGCCATAGTTTCTCGTGGTGCAGCGCTGATGCGGGAGCGCGCGGTTCGTAGTGTGAGCTGGAGGGTGCCTTCGCGTGTAATCGAGGCAAAGGTGCAGGGATCTCGGCTTTATACGACGACGCTGACCTTTGGTGACGAGTCAGCCTCAACAGAATGTAATTGTGACTATGGAGACGATTGCAAGCATGGGGCAGCACTGATCCTGGAGTTACGTAAACATGCGGTGGAGTTGAAATCGGCCAAACCTTCCGCTTCGGCGGTGTTGTTGCCTGATCGGGATACATTGGCAGGTTTTGTATCAGCTAAGTTGGGCAAGCCTTTGACAAATATGGCTGCAGGCTTTTTAAACCGAGCTGAAACCTTGTGGAGGAGTGAAAAACGAGTGATCGAACAGTCAATTCTTCACGAACTCTGCGGTCGCCAGCGTTACTGGGGCTACGGGCAGATTGATCTTTATCCAGCAGAGCTAAAGCCAACGTCAGCGGATGATTTTTTGGTTTTTTTATCGATGGCCTTGCGCAAGTCGCAGTTGTCCATGCCATCACCGTTGGAGGAAACAGTGGATCTAAAGTTACAAAAGGAAATCAAAGCCAAGTGGCAGAGGCTGAAAGAGATAGCTCAGTGGCGGCAATCACTTGCTCAATGGCAGGAAACGATGGTCAGTGATAAGGTGGAAGCGCCGGAGCTCAGACTGATTCTGCTGCCATCTGCAGCAGTTGTGCAGGTGCGGCACCCAGGTGAGTCAGAGTTTGGTAAAGTGACGCAAAAGCTACTGAAGGAGCTTTCTCCAAGCGCACCGCATGACGGTCAGACGCGGCCTGTTCTAAGTGCGGGCTCCAGTCTGGTTCTGCGTGCGGTTTCGGATACCTATGGGGGTGTTCGCAGCACAGAGATTGAGGCGATGTCGGATAGCTTAGCGAAATGTTTGGCTCAATTGGCGAGTAGTGAGGACCTGTTCCATGCTCATGTTTGCAGCCCAGAAGGGGAGCGCTTGGAGTTTATCCAAGAAGCCCTGCAGTGGGACCTGTCACAACCAATGGGGAAGTCAGGCGATTATGCGCTGAAGCTCGTCAACGATCATGGCATCACTCCGCCGCCGCCGATCTCCATTTTGCCCGGCAGTCCACTGCGCTATGTGACTTCGGAGTTGGTCTATACGTTGCCTTATTGGCCTTTTGGCAATGCACGCCAAATCTGGCCGGTCATGATTCCTGCTGATGCGATCGAATCACGTGAAGGTGTAAGTGCGCTAGGGAAGCTAGGTGTGGCGGTGCCTGAGCGGTTGGCGGGAAAGGTGCGCTACGTGAAGGCGACGGTCGAGGTCCGCTGCAAGGTGATCCGATATGCTGGTAACAGCAGTGACTATTTGAATGTCTCTGGAAAGGCTGCCTTTGGTGGATATCAGGAGGCCAGCGACTGGAATGGCATGGCCTGGCAAGCGGCGTATTCATCGAACTCGCAGATGAAAGAAGTCTCCGACGATTTGATTCAAATGGATAAGTCTGCCATGCCGGCGGCGGTTGCCTGGCTCCGGCAAATGCCGATGAAAGTGGCCTCACATGCGGACAATCGTATTTGGATTGAGCAGCGTATTGCTGGCAAGGATTGGCCAGATCAATTTCTGGCTTGGTTGGATCGTCGGCCCAGGGATGTGACGGTCGTTCTGGATAAAGAGTTGGCCAGTCTTAAAGATGGTCGCGTGGCTGGTCAGGTTCGGCTGGACGTGGAAGAGTCTAAGACTGGCATGGACTGGTTTGATTTGAGCGTGGCCCTGCACGTGACCGATACGACCCTGAGTGCCGATGAGATTGCCCTGCTGTTGAAGTCCAAAGGTAAGTGGGTGAAGCTCTCCAACAAAGGCTGGCGCAAGCTGGAGTTTGATCTCACGGAGGCTCAGCAGAAAGAGTTGGCCGATCTTGGTCTGGCCGTGAATGATTTTGATGGCACTCGACAGAAGCTGCATGCTTTGCAACTCGGCGGCCTAACGAAAGGATCGTCCCTACTGCCTGCTGAGCGCGCAGAGCAGGTTCAGCGGCGGGTGGAGGACATTCAGACTCGAATGACGCCAGATTTGCCAAAGGCAATCCAGGCCACGTTGCGACCCTATCAGTTGGCAGGCTTTCACTTTTTAGCTTATCTGACTGCCAATCACTTTGGCGGTGTCCTGGCAGATGACATGGGACTTGGCAAGACCCTACAAACGCTGGCCTGGATTGCCTGGTTGTGCGCGGAGAAAAAGGTGAAGGAGCCTATTCTCGTCGTCTGCCCCAAGTCGGTTCAGGATAACTGGCGTGCAGAGGTGCAGCGTTTTTGTCCGAGCCTGAAGGTGGACGTCTGGAGCCGTGACACAGCGGGAAAAACAGGCCTGAAGGGGGATGTGGATCTGCTTGTGATTCATTATCCACAACTTCGAATCCATGAAGAAGCTCTGTGTGCGATCACTTGGGGTGCGGTCATTTTGGATGAAGCTCAGGCCATCAAGAACCCGACGGCGCAAAGCACAAAGGCGGCTTGCGCTCTCAATGCCCATCATCGTTTAGCCCTCACAGGCACTCCGATAGAAAATCGGCTTCTGGATCTCTGGTCCATCTTTGCGTTCGCCATGCCGGGTGTTTTGGGGAATCGAGCGTCCTTTACACGGAACTTTGATGGCAAAGAAGATCCACTAGCCCGCAGGCGTTTGGCCGCTAGAACTCGGCCATTTTTGTTGCGCCGAACCAAAAAGGAAGTGGCCAGGGATCTACCAGATCGTGTAGAGGAGGACTTGATTATCGAGATGGAAGGCACGCAGGCCAAGCTTTACCACGCCGAAATCAAGCGCGCCAGAGCCCAGCTTCTCAAAGCGGAGACGAATCAACAGCTCGACAAACTACGTTTCAACATTCTGACGAGTCTTCTGCGTCTGAGGCAGATTTGCTGTCATCCGCGATTGCTGGGAATGGAAGCCACGGCGACACCGGCGAAAAGCAAAAAGAAGAAGTCGGGTGAAGAGCTGACCTCGACAGATAGTGCAAAAGTCAGTGCCCTCATGGAGCTCATCGAGCAGCTAACTGAGGATGGTCAAAAGGTGCTGGTTTTCTCTCAATTCGTAGAGATGCTGGAGATCATCGAAGAAGAGATTTCAGCGCGACAGTGGCATAGTTTTAAACTTACAGGACAGACAGAGGATCGCGGTGCACTGGTCAAAGAGTTTCAAGAATACGACGGTCCAGCCACTTTCCTCATCAGTCTCAAAGCAGGCGGCTTTGGCTTAAATTTGACCGCTGCCAGCTATGTGGTGTTGTTTGATCCATGGTGGAATCCTGCCGTCGAGGCGCAGGCCATCGACCGAACGCACCGCATTGGTCAGAAGCAAACGGTGTTTGCGTATCGCTTGCTGATTAAAGACAGCATTGAAGAAAAAATCCGCCAACTGCAGAAGAAAAAAGGTGACATCGCCAATGACATTTTAGGCGAAGAGAACTTCGCACAGGCGCTGACGCTCAAGGATTTTAATTTCCTGCTGAGCGACTGAGCTTGAGGCATATGGGGGCACCGTTTTCTGCGCCATCAAAGAAGACAAGAAGCTCTAGTCTTTCACTGCTTTCTTGTAGGATGAGCAGGCCTTCCGCTTTGGCCTCGCCTGGTGTTGGAATGGTGCCAATCGGCGTCACACTACCATTAGGACCAGTCCAATGTTGAAGGCTATAACCTGATTTCGGTTCATCACCGCCTGTTGGGCCTGCGATAAACAGAAAGCCATCTTTGATTTTCACGAGATCGCGAATGCCAAGTCCTGATTCAAGAGGGATCTTATGGGTCAGATGTTCTGGCTTGATCGATTTGTTAAACAAGTCATCGGCGTTGACTTCGAGGATGAAAGCGTGGCCGTTAAGATTCGGCGAACGCAGGCCAAAGAACAGTTGGCCATCCTTTTCGGTAAGACCTTCGATATCCATACCATCCTGGTCTGATGGTTTGCCGAGAGAAGGGCTGAGAATCTTATCTGACCGGATGATCGACTCAAGGCTGGCCACACGGATGGCCTGCTTCTGGATCACGCTTGTTTTGGGATCGATCGGCAACTGAAAGACATGCATACGGTCGGGCTGTATTTTGCCCGTCTTTCGTGAGACGGCATGTGAGCCCGTGGCGTAGTAGCAATGGTTTTGCGAGGAGGCGACGGTGGCTTCTAAATCTAGTTCTTTGCCATCACTAGGGAGTATCGAAATAGCTTCTGAAACTCTCAGGGTGTGGGTGGTCGGATCTAGTTTGAAGGGTTGAATCACACGGACTTCATCGCTGACTAGCAAGCCATTCTGCGTCTCGAGCATAGCTGCACCGCTGACGCTTTCGGATTCTTCGATTTTACCTTTGATTCTCCAGGATTGTGGGGATGCTTCAATTTGCCAAGGACTTGCCGTTAGGCTTTGCAGGTTTGAAAAGGAAGCAAAGGCCAGTGCCGTGCAAATAGAGGCGGAGTTCATGATTTTAACACTTACTCTCTTCAAGGTTCTTGGATCAAGCTCAGGGCGCGCTCAATGCGGATGCCAAGAGATTTTTCCAGGGTCATGACCGCTTCTTGGTAGGCTGATAGGGCGGATAGTCGGCTGATCTCCATTTGCTGTGATAGGTCCTTAAATTCATGCTGAATGCGTCTGCTTTTGATCAAGTCATCGACTCCCGTCGCAGCCATTTCAGAGTCATGCAGAGACTTTTCCATGTCAGACTGGATGGCCTCTCTGTCTTTGTCGTGGCTGCCGAGCTGAGTTTCCAATGAACTGACGAGTTTCACGGCTTGCTTCACTTCAGTGCGTATCATTTGACGCTGCATCTCGATTTTGGTCTCCAAGGATTGGCTGGCGGCTTCATGGACTTGATGTTGTTTGTTAAACCCGATCCAATCCCACAGCGGTATGGAGACACCGACTCGGGCAAACCATTCCTCATTGTTATTACTACGGCGTGGGTCGTCCGAGTTGGTGTAACCAAGATCGATAAAGGTGGTGGCGGGGATGCGTCGTGCTTTGACTTCTGAGAGTTGAGCGCGTGCCACTGCGAGTCGAGCCTGATCATTTAAAACATCCTGTCGATAGAGCATGGCGATGCTCGTCAGATACTCGACGTCCAATAAGTTAGGAGCAGTGATGCGGCGGGAATGAATGCTAGTATCGATGCGGTTGGGGTCCTCTAATCCGCAAAAGATAGCCAATTCATCACGCACAGAGGTGCTCGTGCTCTCTAGGTCACGGATGTCAGACAGGGTCTGATAGACTTTGGCTCGAGCGGCGGCGAGATCGAGGCCGATACTGGGCACCTTTCTCTCTTCCAGCCAGTCGCGGTGAGATTCAAAGCCGGCTTTTCGGCTTTTTTGCAGCTCTAGTTTTGATCGTAGAATGGCTAATTTATCAAACAAGCTGCGCACTTTGCGGACGAGTTCGTCTTCTCCTGCAAAGTATTGGGCCTCCGCTAAAGTCACCTCAGCTGCGGCCCTTTGGATTCTGGCTTTACGTTCCCATGGATGCGGCACGGCAAATCGAAAAAGCACAGCTTTGCTGATAGCGTTATCCTCAGCATAGCTCAGCCTCATTTCAGGATTGATGAGGTCATGTGCGGCACGTTTGTGGGCGATGGCCGTGTTGGCTGTGCCACGCAGCGCTTCTAAATCTGGACGTCTAGCGATGGCTAGAAGTGTGAGTTCTCGTTCCCCAAGTTTGCCGCTTTTGGGGATCATGGTGGCGATTGCCTTGGCCGATGGAATCGGTGTGCCTTGACGCTCACTCACCGCTTTGCTTGGAGCTGGGCTCTCCGGCTCCACGGCAAAGGTAGCGCTGTGGATCAGCAGAATGAGAGCTAGGCTGAGACGCATGGCCGAGTTTACAGGGCAGGCTCGTTGGCTGAGCTGGGGGATATTATTAAGCTTACTAATTCTCCAGGTCTCAGTTTGATGTTGGGCGGCATAGAAACTTCAATTGGTAGGCCAACCTCTGGTGTTGGGCTCGGATGCAGCGCGGGATTGAGGATTGGCTCAAAATGCACGCCGACTCGGGTGATGGTGGCGTTACCAATCAGGTGTTTTTTGGCATGAGTGCGGACTTCGACCTTCTGTCCAATCGCGGGTTCCAGGGGGAATGGCTGACGCAGATAACCTGTGATGCTTTTAGGCTCTGTGGCTGTAAGCAGAAGTAGCGGTTCGCCCGCAAGGACATTTTCACCCACATTGCGGAGCACTTCGGTAATCATGCCGTCGATTGGGGCGCGGAGTTGAATGGCTTCTTGGCTGATGGCGATTTTTTGGAATCGCTCTTCTATGAGAGTGATTTTTGTTTTCCAAGTCTCAAAGCTGTCTTGAGTTTTGGGGTCCATGCTGTGGCGAAGTTCTTCGATTCGTTTACCAAGTGTGGCGACCAGAGTTTGACGTTCGATGACTTCGGCATCGGCTGCGTCTTTGGCTAGCTGGGCTTCTTGCTGGTAGCGTCCAGTGGATGCTGGAGGCGTGGTCACGCCTTGGGTTATTTGCAGAGTTGCGGCGGCGCTTTGAGCGGCTGAGGTGGCCTTGGAGAGATTGATCTTTTCGATCATCCAATCGAGCTGTAACCGCTCAAAGTCCATGGTTTCACGGCGTCTGGCCTCACGATTACCGGCCTCAATTCGAAGAAGATTAAGCTCGTTCTGCAACAGATCCAGAGACTGACGGACGTCGGTGGGGCGTACTTCGGCGATCACGTCACCAGCTTTCACTCGGGTCAATCGCTGAGAGTGTATGCGGATAATTTCAGCAGCCACGGGACTGTTGATGTTGGATTTTTGGGTGCTGACTTCTCCCACGAGCATGGCTGGAGAGATGGCCTCTTTCCAAAGCATGGAAGCCATGATGGCGGTCATGCCGAGTACCATGAGTGGCACGATCTTTGTCTGCATAAACTGCAGTTTTCGTGCTAGCGGAATGGGGATGGGTTGTTTATCAGGCCTCATACTTCGGATTCATTCTCAGCAGCGATGGTGTGGATGCGCTCGACGCCTGGTAGTTCACGTAGATCCTGAACAAGTTCTTCGAATCGGCTGGGGTCACGCATCAACAAGCGATAAGATAAGTCAGTCCCGCCTGCCATAGAACTGTGGCGACTGGCCTGCAGGGCCGTTTGAGTATGAATGGCTAATAAACTGGAAAGCTCAGGCAATTCACTGATTGGGCGTTTCCAGCTCAGGTTCAGGATGTAGTCGTAACTCTGGCGCGTGCCGAACGAGGTGAAATATAGATACACAAAAATAGCGCCGAGAACGACGCATCCAATGATGGCAGTGGTGAATCGCTGTGTGCCTGCGGCCATACCCAAAACGATGGCTGCTAGGAGATAACTCGTATCAAGAGTGTCTCTCAGTACATTGCGGAAGCGCACAATGGCTAATACGGCCATGAGTCCAAATGCGGTGACGATGCTGTTGGATAAAATCATCAAAACAAAAGCAACGATCACTGGCATCACGACCAGTGCTTTTACAAAGGAGCGCGAGTAGGAGAGTCCACTGTGCGTGCGCGTATAGAGCCAAGCGATGCTGTGACCGCACAGAAATGCGATGAGCAATGATAGAGAGACAATACGGTAATCGATCGGGGTCGCGGTGAGGTCGCCTTGAAAAATCTGGTCTAACATGTCTTAGCTGAGGCGGTAGGATTTGATGATCTGTCGTACCTTTACTGTGAGTTGTTTAATCGGGTGGAAATGGAGTCTTGCAGTACTTATTGCGTATTTTCGGAAAATCTGACAGAGTTTCTCTGTCCAGCAAAATGTTGTTCACCGATCAATCGGATACCGCCTGCATATTTCGGGCCACCTGTCTGCACAAGGTTAAACATTCGAATCAACTCTAATATCCAATTGGGAGCGCGGTTGGTGAATTTCAACTCAATCACTGCATTCCGGCCAAAAACCAGCACCGGATTTATCATGGTCACAACCATGTTAAGATCAAAACAGGGTTCAGCACAGACTTCACGGTCGATGGTGACGCGCACGGAATTGTCATCCCGACTCTGCCAGGCCTCTCTGTAATAAGAGACCTTGGCCCTGGGACTGGCTGAAATTTGGTGCATCATTTGGCAGAAGCTCGCATGACTGGGTAGGTCTTTGGTTTTTAATGAGCGGGTATCTCCAGCCAGAACATCCATCAAAGCGGCTTTCGAAACCATGCAGCGGGTTTTTTGGATGATTTCTTTATGCCTGCGCTTGAGTTCCAGGTATGTCGGAGACTCTGGATTTTCGTCATAAAATCGGACGCGTAGTTTGAATCGGTTCCTGTCTCCCTGTCTGCCTGCGTGGTAAGTGTGAAGATCGTCTGAGTCCAAGTAGATGCTGTGAATCCTGTAGGAGCCATCTTTCGATTGGGAGGCAAACTCGTCCAACGCCAAGTGGGATGAAACATACGACCTAACTGCGTGTGTGATGGATTCTGGGACGATGTACTTTAGCTCGTAGCGCTGCTCCTGCATTTCTTCATAAATCAAGAAACTGGGATTTTGTAAAGGAGCCAAATGGGGATAGGCCCAAAGAGATGGACTATCTAAGCCTTCAATGCCCAGTCCAGCAAAGCCTGGGCATCACGCCAGACGCCGCCTTCGGTGTCATTAAGAATGACAACAATGCGGCGTTTGCCATTCCGCTCTCCACTCGCCACGAGGCAGTAACCGGCGGCATTCGTATAGCCAGTTTTCATGCCGTCGCAGTAGCTGGCGCTTTTTAGGACACGATTGGTATTGGCCAGATCTGTGACTTTACCGTTTGGAAATTTAAACTTGTAGCTTTGCAGTTTCACGATCTCGCGGATCTCGGGAAGCTTATCACAAACGCGGGCCACGACGCTGAGTTCGCGCGCGGTGCTGAATGGATCATCGCCTGTGGTAGATGGCAGGCCGTGAGGATTGACATAATGGCTGTTCTTGAGGCCGAGTTCGGCGCACTTGGCATTCATTTTGGCGACAAAGGCCTCCACGCTGCCTGCATTATCACGGGCCAGAGCCTGGGCGATGTCGTTGGAGCTTTTGACTAGCACGGCGGTGAGTAGCTGACGGCGGGTATATTGTTCGCCTTCCTTGATGCCTAGTCGGACAGGTGCACATTGTGTGTCACTCTTCTCGACAGTGATGATTTGATCAAGATCTCCGGCTTCGACGACGAGTAGGGCCGTGAGCAGCTTGGTTGTGCTGGCGATGGCTCCCCGCTTGTCTGGATTTTTCTCGAAAAGCACATCTTCAGAGGCGGGGTCAACAATGATGACGCGGTCTGCGCTGATGTTTGGGATAGGGCCCCGTAGTTTCTTGATCTCGAATTCGCGGTTCAGGCGTTTGTTTTTCTCTAATTCTTCACTGACCTGTTTTTCTTTCAGCTCGATGCTTTTGAGCTTTGCCATTAGATCCAGACGGTTGCTTTCCAGGATTTGTTTGTCCTTCTGGATCTGAGTTTCTCTCTGGATGATGCTGGCCTCCTTGGCATTAACTTCTTCCTCACGCCATTTGATTTTGGCTTCGCGCTCTGGGTCTTCACACCCTGACAGCAATGTCAGTGAGAGAAGGGCGAGGCAGTAATTTTTGCAGGTGGTCAAAGAGAGCTTCATGTCACAGTTCGGAGAGCATTTCCTTCAGTCGAGCAGCTGGCCACTGACCTGGGGCGTTTGATTCGCCGATATAGCCGTAATTCAGCAGGCTGCCGCACTTTGCAAGCACCAAGCGCGAGACTCTGCCCCAGGGACCCATGCCCATGCAGGATAGGCGCAGACGCTGGGGTTCTGAGGTCAGAGTGATAAGGCGGGTCAGATCGGCTGTGGTATTGATAAAAGTGGCCAGCTTCACGCCATCCAGCCCGGCAGGCTGGGCAAAGCTGATGGCGCCGCGTAGGATCTCGTCTGCGGGCGTGGCCTGGAAGTCGTGAAATGAACCAATGACCTGCACACTGCGGGCATGGGCTTTATCAATCAAAGGCTTCATTTCCATCGCACTACGCAGTTCGATGTCCACGATTGCGGCGAGATCGAGCAGCGGTGCGATCAACGCCATGCGGCCAGCCGCATCGACGCTGCCTTGGCCGCCTTCGGCTGGGTGACGTGCGGTGAGTAGGATGGGGGGCGCGCTGCCATTCAAAGCCGTGCGGATCGTGTCAGCGGGCAGGTTCAGCGTGTCGAGCCGGAGTTCGATGACGTCGCAGGTGCTTTCACGCTCTTTGGGAGTCATTGCTGACCAAAGATCCAGTGTCTTTAAGTCAGGAATCACCCCCACGGTCAGAGGGTGTGTTGAGGAAAGCGGGTTTTTCGTGGAAACAAGTTGTGCCATTGGCTAGGTTTGCTATAATTTTAATATAAATTTATTAATTTGAGATAATATATTGCACTATGCTCGGTCGCAGACAGGAAATCAATTTACAGCTTACGGAGTTGTTAGACAGCGCCCTTCTTGGGTTCTGCCTTTGGTTTGCCCATTTTCTGCGTTCGACTCTGGCCCTGTATATCTGGCCGGATATGATCACGATTCCGCCAATTGAAGAGTTGTATTGGGTCATCGCAGTCATCGTGCCTTTGACTCCGGTGGTGCTGGAGTATCGCGGATTTTACAATCATCTTTTCCATAAGTCACCCACTCAGTTCCTGCGTCAGCTTGGTGAGGCGCTCTTTATCATTGGCACTTTGATTGGTGCTTTGGTGGTTTTTATGAAATGGAATGTGCCAAGCCGTTCCGTAGTTATTCTAGCGGTTATTCTTTCAGCCCTTGCTTTGTATTTGCGTGAGTCTGTGCAACGAGAAAAAATGCGCAGCCGCCTCATGACAGGGAAGGGGAGAGAGCGTGTGATCATCGCGGGGGCTGCTGCTGATATGGCTGCATTCATCGATCAAATGCCAGCGGATCAACGCGTCATCACCGAGATAAAGGCGCAGATAGACATCACTCAGCAACCTGTCAGTGATCTTGTTCAGGCCATGCATGATCACTCGGCCTCTCGTGTGCTTTTTGCCGCTCAGCACGTACATTTTAGTAAAATCGAGGAAGCCGTGCAGGCCTGTGAAACCGAAGGCGTCGAAGCCTGGATCGCCGCCGACTTCTTTCAGACAGCCATCGCACGTCCGACCTTTGATGTCATGGGGGGCCGCCTCATGTTAGTGTTCCACAGCACTCCCCAAGTCTCCTGGGAATTGCTCTTTAAGGACATCTTGGACCGTATTGGTGCCTTGGTTTTACTCTCTTTGTCTCTGCCCTTTTGGTTGATCGCCATCATCGGCATCCGCCTAGGCTCTAAAGGACCAATCTTTTTCCGGCAGGAGCGCTCGGGGCATTATGGTAAGCCATTCCGCATGTGGAAGTTCCGCACCATGCATGTGAATGCTGAGGCTCAGCGCGCTGAACTGGAAGCACTAAATGAGATGGATGGTCCTGTGTTTAAAATCACTGACGACCCACGCATTTTTGCCTTTGGCCGCTGGCTGCGTAAGATGAGCATTGATGAGTTGCCTCAGTTACTCAATGTCTTGCGTGGTGAAATGAGCCTCGTCGGTCCGCGTCCACTGCCTGTTTATGAGATCGAAAAGATCGAAAAACACGCCCAGCGCCGTCGCCTCAGCGTCAAGCCCGGCCTCACCTGCCTCTGGCAGATCACGGGTCGAAATGGGATCCGTAATTTTGAAGAATGGGTGGCTCTTGACCTTCAATACATTGATAACTGGTCACTCTGGCTTGATGCCAAGATCCTAGCACTGACACTCCCAGCGGTGATTCGCGGCGCAGGGGCTTCGTAGTCTCAGAAATCTCAGGCTAAGTCACGTGGCTTAAAGCTAGAGCCATCGCGCAATTGCTCCCAAAGAGCACGTTCAGCATCGCTCAGCAATGTGGGTAGGACGATGGTCAGTGCCACAAAGAAGTCGCCTCGCTCACCGGACTTGCCTTTGGGCAGGCCTCGGCCGCGGACTCGGAGTTTTTGGTTATTTTCAGCTCCTGCTGGGATGCGTAGTTTGATGGATCCGTCCAAAGTAGGCACCACGATCTCGGCCCCAAGCACAGCCTCCCAAGGGGCGATGTCAACTTCGTGAATGACATCTGTCTCCTCGGTAATGAAGTCAGGATGCGCGGCATGGCGCACACGCAGGAAAAGATCGCCTGAGGCCCCGCCATTGATGCCAGGACCACCCTGGCCAGGGACACGGATACGGCGGCCATCCGTAGCTCCGGGCGGAATACGCACTTGGAAGCTATGAGTCTGCGCAGATCCTGTCTGGCGATTGGAGGTTTGCAAGGAAATCGGACGGGTCGTGCCAAGCATGGCTTCTTCCAAGGTGACGAGGATATCGCCCTCAATGTCATGGCCTTTTCTTGGGCGTCTCTGCCGAGGGGCACCGGGTGGGCCACCAGGATTGAAGTCGCGAGCTGAATTGTAATGGCTGCCTCCGCTAAAGTATTGCTCGAAGAAATCACTGAAGCCCGTGCCGCCAAAGCTGAAGTCCTCTCCGCTACCACCTTGATAAGGATTCTGCGCTGCGTTTTCCCAGTCAGCACCTAGCGTGTCGTACTTCTTGCGTTTTTCAGGATCGCCCAGCACTTCATAAGCTTCGTTGATCGCTTTGAACTTTTCTTCGGCCGTCTTTTGGTTCTTGGCAGTATCGGGATGATATTGGCGCGCAAGCTTTCGAAACGTTTTCTTGATCTCATCTGCGCTGGCTTCACGGGTGACGCCGAGAGTGGTGTAATAATCTTTAAAATTGGCTGGCATGACGACACCTTCCGGCAGCTAGAGAGCTTTGTCGTTGCGATTCGGCGGGCATTCTTTGGTAGATTAAGTGAGTGACAAGGTAGTCAATGCTTGCTAAAAAAACAACTCATCATCAGTTAGAATGATTTAATGATAAACCTGTTCCATCAAATGAAATTACAATTCCTGCTGCTAAGTCTTTTCTTCATGTTTACATTTGCGGGTTCACTCTCAGCTCAAACGAATTGGGGTTCTATAGGTCTTACGACCGTATCATTAACATTGACGTTTGAGCAGCAAACCCTACCGCTAAAAGACGAGTTTGGTAAAATATTAACCGGTAACGATGCAGATCTGACATTTGCCAATACCTACACTGTTACGACCCTTTCCAATGGGAACCCGATCAAGTCAGTATCGACCAATGAAGTGGGCGGTAAATGGGTCGCTTACAAATGGGGTAATGCGGAGATCATACGCCTCCTGGTTGAATCAGGAAGTTTGGAACAGAAAGGCAGATTCCCATACGTCGCGGGGTGGTCTATTTACATGATCTATGATGTCGAAGGAAGGGCGACCGGAACCGTCGCTCGGCATACAGACAAGACAACGATACCGATCAATCTCGCGCTTGTCTGGAATGCTGGAGTAAGGGCGATCTCTGCAAAAACAGTCGTGACTGATAACACCCCCTTGGTTGGTGCACAAAGCCGCACGGAAACACGCTCATTTAACTCAGCACTGAAGGGGCCGGGCACCGCGACAGTTCCATATTTTGATGGGAATACACTGTCCTTGTTCGGACAATATTCGGGAGGGGGACGAGTCACCCCAAAGATCCAAGGCACAGGAGTGAATCGCGTCACGACTTTTGTGTATACTAACAATGCCCAACGCTTGAGTACAATTGTCGGGGGCTCCGAGGGCTTTGCTATCGAAGGTTCTATCAGTGTTGCTGCCGGTGTGATTGTTGATCTTGACGTCTTTAATGCCGGCTCTGGAAATTAGAAAGGAAGAGGCTTTAGCTGTGAATCGCCGTTTCTGGTGAGGTTGTTTTAAAAGGCCTGATTTTTTGGATATCAGGGAGCTGTACCCACAGCTTCTGCAGGGATTTCTAAATCTAGGGTGACCGCAGAAAATGAAAACTCATTCAGCCTGCTGCGAAAGCTTGGGATGATCAGAGACTTGGAATGCAGATCAGGAGTCAGCAACCTTTGGGTCTTTAAAATCCGACCTTGATGCATTAAGGGCTTCATCCTACTTGCTGAATGGTTACATTGAACGTCATCGCCACACTGCGGACTTGCTACACAGACAAGTTCGGCGTGCCACGTCAATCGGGCCTTGTGCCCAGTGCCTGGGGGGTTGTCGAGTTTGAGCCGACCTATCGCCGAGCAGAGGCTGTGCGTGGGATTGAGACTTTTAGTCATCTTTGGCTGATCACACAGTTCCATCTTGTTAGTGAAGAACCAACATCACTGACCGTTCGTCCGCCTAGACTCGGTGGCAATGAACGGCGTGGGGTGTTTGCCACCAGATCGCCCTTTCGCCCGAATCGGCTAACCTTGAGTGTGGTGAAGTTGGATCGTGTCGAGTGGGAGGGGGATTTAGCACCGCGTCTCTTTGTCTCTGGCGTGGATCTGGTGGATGGGACACCGATCTTTGATATCAAGCCCTATGTCCGTTTTGCTGACTCTATCCCTGATGCACGCAGCGGTTTTGCCGATGAGCCGCCGCCTCATTTACCGGTGATTTGGGGCACGGAAAGTGCAGTGCCTGATGAGGTGCGCATCATCATTGATCAAACACTGGCCCAACAACCGCAGCCGGCCTATCACGATGATACGGGGCGTGAGTATGCCACCGAGATAGCGGGCTGGCGGGTGAAATGGAATGCCACGGCAGGCGGTGCTCGTGTGAACTCTTGCCTCTTCGTGGGATGAAGTCATCGGCACATCTTTTTATGTCATCGCCCTCTCTACCTATCCGCGCAGCTACAGAAACCGCCATGGCTCACGGCATCATTCCTGACCGATGTGAGATTTTGCAAAATAGCAGCACGCTGGTTTTACGTTTAACTGAGTCCTTGGTCGCACGAGTCGTACAGGATACCGATGGACCACGTCAGGGCACTGAATGGTTCGAGCGGGAAAACGCCATCGCGCTGCATCTCACGCAGGCTGGCGCGCCGGTGATTCCACTGCATCCGAGTCTGCCGCCTGGGCCTCATCAACATTTGGGGTATCCGATGAATTTTTGGCAGTTCGTGACTCGGATTGCAGCTGATCCAGACCCGCACTCGGTGGGGCTCACTCTGCGCCGCTGTCATGAGATCATGCGCCACTTCGTCCATCCATTGCCCAAGCTGGCCATTCTCACGGAGAGCCTTTGCATTTTGGATGACCGCGAGCTTTTTCCAAAAGCCACGCAGCAGATGCTGGTGGATCATCTCACTGAAAGCATCACCGTGCTCAGTGAGTATCCGCATCAGCCGCTGCATGGAGATGCGCATCTGGGAAACTTCATGAATACCACTTCTGGACTGCTGCTCACCGATTGGGAGGACACCTTTTCTGGTCCCGTCGAGTGGGACCTCGCCTCGGTCATCTGGAACGCGCAGCTTTTAGAAAACGACGACGCTACAGTGAACGCCATCCGAGATGCGTATGGCTCGGTCGATGAGCGTGCTCTACATCATAGCCTAGTTGGTCGTGCTGTTGTCATGACAGCCTGGTATCCCATTCTCTACCCCAATCCCAACCCTGAGCGTCAGTCGAGGTTGCAACGTCGAATCGAGTGGTTGGAATCGATGCAAAAGTGATCTGCGGCTTCGCTGCCGAGTCTCAAGCAATCGCCGTCAGGACATCTTTCACCAGACCAGGTCCTCGATAGACAAGGCCGGAATAGACTTGGACGAGGGCGGCACCCGCTTGGAGTTTTTCCTGGGCATCAGCTCCGCTAAGAATGCCACCAACACCGATGATGGGAGTTTGCTCGCGGAGCAGTTCACGGAAGGCTGAGATGACTTGAGTCGAGCGCACTTTCACAGGCGCACCGCTGAGACCCCCAGCTTCCTTTTCTAAAGAATGGCCACTGATGGCGGCACGATTGATGGTGGTGTTCGTGGCGATGACGCCATCGACCGCCAATTCATTGAACACTCGTGCTAGAGCCTCAATCTGCGCGGCTTCCAGATCTGGGGCGATTTTCACGAGCATCGGCACTTTTTTACCCGTGTCTTTTTGAAGATTTGCCTGCTCTTTTTTGAGCGCACCGAGCAATTGCCGGATCGACTCCTCTGCCTGCAGATCGCGCAGGCCCTTGGTATTGGGTGAGCTGATGTTCACGGCGATGTAATCCGCCACGGGGTAAGCCACTTTCAGGCAATACAGATAATCGTTCACCGCGGCCTCATTTGGCGTGTCGAAATTTTTGCCGATGTTTACGCCCACGACCGCTTTGCATCGGCGCTTTTCCAGGCGCTTCACCGCAGCGTGGATGCCCACATTATTAAACCCCATGCGATTGATCAAAGCCTCATGCTCAGGCAGACGGAAAAGGCGTGGTTTAGGATTCCCGGGTTGTGGGCGGGGCGTCAGGGTGCCGACTTCGACAAAGCCGAATCCAAGCGCACTCCAGGCAGTGACTGCAGAGGCAGATTTATCCATGCCAGCTGCTAGGCCGAGGGCATTTGGGAAGTTGAGCCCAAGGCACTGAACAGGAGTTTGAGGCAGGCTACCCTGTCCTGCGGTGAGCAGGCCAAAGCCATTGGCAATCCGCATCATCCGAGTCGTCCACTCATGCGCCCGCTCGGCATCCATTTTAAAGAGCCAAGGTTTCAGGGCGGGATAGAGACTAGCGACGAGTGACATGCCTCTTCAAAGCCTCAGCCACGCCCAGTGTCAATGAAGAGTCCTCAGAGACTGATAGGTTCACGCCTTTTCTAGTGAAACGGCGGTTGCTTCGAACTGGCCTTACATGTAGGATTTTTCCACTATGACTACCGTGCTATCACAAAAGGGCCAAGTCGTGCTCCCTGGCCTTGTGCGCCAGCAGTTGCATCTTCAGGCTGGCGACGATTTCGAAGTCTTCGTCGAAGACGATGACAGCATCACGCTTCGACGTATCAGCCAGCCTGCAAATCATGGCTTGGTCGATCTCCTGCTTGCCTGCCCCACTTCCTTCGAGATCCCCGTGCGCGACCGCGACGACTCCGATCCACCTGCGCTGTGAGCTACCTCGTCGATACTAATATATACAGTGAACCGGTTAAACCTAAACCGGAGCCCAGGGTCGTCGAATGGCTACGCAAACACGAGCGTGAACTTTATATCAGCACTGTCACCATTGGTGAGATACGCCGCGGTATCGAACGGCTGCCTGAAGGCAAACGCAAGGCCCAGTTGCGCTTATGGTTGCAATCCATTTGCGACTGCATGAAAGGCCGCGTCCTCAGTTTTAACATTAGCACTGCTCATGTTTGGGGACAGCTAAAAGCCAAGTGGGACAAGGCAGGCATCAACGTTCCGTCGCTTGACAGTCAGATCGCAGCGACAGCCCATCGGCATGGATTGACAGTGGTCACGAGGAATACCGCGGACTTCAATAAGACAGGCGTGAAGATTCTGAATCCTTTTGATATCTGAGTCACCCGATACTCACGCCTTTTCAAAAGCATCCGCCACGCGAATGAGCGTCATTTCATCCAGCGGCTTGCCGATGATCTGAAGTCCGACGGGCAGTGACTTGCCATCTTCCAGGGCCGTGCCGCAGGGCACGCTGATGGCTGGAAGTCCGGCAAGATTCACGGGGATGGTGAAAATATCCTCCAGATAGGCCGCTAATGGATTGTCCTTCAGAGCACCCAGTTTGTGCGCTGGAGTCGGACTGGTCGGACTGACGATCACGTCCACCTTTTCAAAAGCCTGCTCAAAGTCCTGGCGGATGAGCGTGCGCGCGCGCTGGGCTTTCAGGTAATAGGCATCATAGTAACCGCTGCTGAGCACATAGGTGCCCAGAAGAATACGGCGCTTCACTTCTGGGCCGAAGCCCTCTTCACGAGACATCATGTAATGCTCCATGAGATCCGTCGCGGCGGCGCTACGGTGACCATAGCGCACACCATCAAAGCGCGCCAGATTGGCTGAGGCCTCGGCTGGGGCGATGATGTAGTAAGTGCTCACGCCGACATCCGTGTGCGGCAGACTGATCTCGACCGGGATAGCGCCCAGCGCTTCGAGTTTCTTGATGGCTGCATTCACGGCGGCGGAGACGCCCGCATGAATCCCAGAGATGAAATACTCCTTCGGCAGACCAATGCGCAGACCTTTGATGTCCTTACCCAAGGCACTCGTGAAATCTGGCACCTCGACATCCAGGGAGGTGGAATCACGCGCATCTTTGCCACAGAGATGATTCAGCAAAATGGCGGAATCCTCCACCGTCTTCGTGATCGGGCCGATCTGATCCAGCGATGAGGCAAAGGCGACTAATCCATAACGGGAAATACGTCCGTAAGTCGGCTTCAGGCCCACGCAGCCGCAAAGCGCAGCTGGCTGGCGGATGGAGCCACCGGTATCGGAGCCGAGCGTCGCAATGGCCAGATTCCCAGCCACGGCAGCCGCACTGCCACCGCTGCTACCACCAGGGATACGCTCCAGGTCCCGAGGATTGCGCGTCACTCCCAGGGCTGAGTTTTCGGTCGAAGAACCCATGGCAAATTCGTCCATGTTCAGGCGGCCAAAAGGCACGGCACCTGCGCTGCGCATCTTCACGATGGCTCCCGCATCATAGGGGGCCGTGTAGTTCTCTGCCAGCATCCGCGATCCACAGGTGCAGGGCTCGCCAATGACGTTCATGTTATCTTTGATCCCGATCGGAACGCCGCCGAGAGGCTGAGAGACATCTGCCTGATCTGCCTCTTTGAGCGCTTTTTCCAGATCCCAGGAAAGGTAAGCTCCGATACTGGCATTTTGCGTATCGATGGCCTTGGCCACATCGGTCACGATGTCACGCGGGGAGATTTCTTTGGCAAGCAAACGCTGACGCAGCGTGGCAATGGTGGAGTTAGCGAGGGACATGAAGAGAAAAGTAAAAAGTGTTTCGTTTTGAGTGCTTAATCCTGAGAGCTTTCGTGTGTTTTTCGATCTAACGACACTGACCACTCAAGACAAAACACAGGCTTGGGCGCGCCTCATTCCATCACCTTCGGAATCTGGAACTGATCCATGGCACGTCGGGGCGCGTTGGAGAGCGCTTCCTCCTGAGTAAACCCAGGCCGGGCGATGTCTGGGCGGATCACGTCAAAGATGGGCATCGCATGAGCACTCGGCTCGGCATCCAGTTGATAGGTACTGAGCTGGTCGATGTGACCCAGGATACGATTGAGCTGCCCTTGATACTGCACCGCCTCCTCCTCAGAGAGGGCTAGGCGTGAGAGCTTGGCAATGTGGTGGATGTCGATCTGCGGGGACGGCATACCTGCTTTTTAAACCGGAGAACACGCCGCGCAAGCGGCCCTTTCGCAAGCGCTAAGACTCTGATGAGGGCAGCAAGCCGTTCCCCGTTTTTCCGCGCACAGGATTCGATGGAGCTTAGGCGTCCTCGCCAGACATCGGCCAGAGGCGTCTGGCCGATTTCTCCGAATCGAAAACCAGTCAGCTGTTTGCGGTTGGTTCAAAGACCAGCTTCCAGGCTTCTTTTCTCTGTTGAAAAAAGGTCGAAGGCAGAAGGGTGACGGAGGAATCAGAGGCCGCTGAGCTCGGGCATGTGATCGGCATAAGAGGTGCGGATGGCGTTTTCGAGGTCAGTGATCTCAGAATCGGTGAGTTTCTCAAACTGGGGGATGATGCGCTTTTTCTTGGAGAGACGGCATTTGTTTTGCAGGGCGAGCTTGAGGAAAAGGTTGGCGTGCGGTTCGGGGAGGTCCACGATCTCTCGCATGGCGGCTCGGGCCACATCGTAGCAGCGGAGGAAGGAGAGTTCCCTCGGCAATTCTTTGTCGATGGTCTCGGCGACGAAGGTGTAAAGAGCCTCGGCCATGACTGTGCAGTCGATGTAGCGGAAGTGGTCGAGCGTCTTATTAGTCACGGTCATCACATACTCCTCGGTGAGAGTGTACTCCGAGCGCTCCTTCAGTGGAACGGAGAAAGACTCCAGGCTGGCGTCATAGTCCGCAGGTCGGTTTAGCATAACGGCGGAGACGGGAAAGACGATGCCGTCAGGGCCGAACTTCCGCCGTGTTAGGACATGGTGAATAAGAAAGCGGTGGATACGGCCATTGCCGTCGAGGAATGGATGAAAGAAGACAAATTGATAGGCAACAATAGCTGCCGCTGGCACGGAAGGGATGTAGCTGCTAGTGGCGAGAGCGCCGGAGACCTTGGCCCACTGTTCCATGAGGAAGGAAAGGTTTTTGCCGGGTTTCGGTGGCACGAGGTAAACTTCCTCCATGCCGAGAGCCAGAGTCTGGCCGACGAAGTTCTGTGTGGTGCGAAAGGTTTTGGAAGAGAAGCGCGGGTCCACAATGGCTTGCTGTAAACTGCAGAGGGCTTTTTCGCTGAAGTAGTCCTGTTCACCAGAGGCACGAAGGAGGCCGGTAAACTTGCCTGTACGATTCTCGTCCGGCACTTCCTGCTCGATGGCGTAGGAGGATTTGGTTTCCTTGGAGTAAAGCCAGGAGAGGGCACGCTGGTAGAGGTTGACCGGGTATTGATCGAGCACCTGCTTGCACTTCTCCGCCAGCCCGGCCTGCTCCCACTCCAGGAGCCGTTTCGAGCGGCGGAGCATGGGGGAAAAGTGAATGTTGCCGATGAGGTTGTTGACGATACGCCAGCGGGGGTGGCGCTGCTCTGGCCCTGGATAGTAGATCTCGGGATCAGCCAGGGAGACGTAGTTGCCGATGGAGATGTCAGGGATGTCGAGTGACACGCCGGTGAAGCGTTCCCAGAGATACCAGAGGCGGCGGGCTGTGGCACCGGTGGGTGTGGCCCGGACAAAGGCAGTGACTTCAGCCGCGGGAACTTGCGGTAGAACCGCGCGAAGTAACTCCAGGTGAAGGCCCTCACGCTTGATGGCAAACTCCAAGTGTTCGCAGACGGATTTGAGCTTTATCGCTGTCCAAGGATAAATTTCCCGTAAACGGCCATCTGCCTGTTCGACGGTCTTTCGCTCGCCTGGCTCTGCCACAAAGGACTCGACGTAGTGAGGCATGGCATTCACTTTGAAAGTGACTGCCAGCCAAGCGTAGCCGACGGGGCGGTAGGTTTTGTCAGATGCCATGAGTGAATCGTTAAACAGGCATAGTTTGCCGATAGTTTTGTTATCGGGAACAGGAATTTGTTAATTTCGGCGGATTCTTTGTGAAAATTGTTAAACAATTCAGAGTCTGTCAGAAAAAAAATTGACATTCAATCTTTGATTCATTCGCAAATGACCGTCCAGCGGATGGTGAATAAGGTTGAGACTTCGGTCCTGTGTTGCTCCACTTGTCCAGGGATGCAAAAACGCCCCTCTGTTAGGCAATTTTCCATCAGAAGTGCTAAGCCTGGATTCGGGAATGCAAGATCGTTGAGTTGCGCCAGGGCTTGGTTTCACAAGGCTTCTTCGACTCGATGCTCGGCTCAGTCATCCAGTCTTGCCCCTCAGCCGTCACGACTCGACTCGCGGACCTTTCTTGAGCGCATTCATCAGCTCATCCAGCTTGTCGAATCGCCTTGGCATCCGCCCGGATAGAGACTCTGAGGTGTTTCTTGCGATGGAGTCTTCGGCAGTTTAGCACTCAACATGATCCATCGCCCACTTGTTCATCACGTTGCTCTGCTGATCCTTGCCTCGAGTGGACTGTGGGGCACAGTGTTAGCAGCAGAAGCCCTCCGGTTGCACCCTGGAGTTCCAGTGGTTGTCGATGCTTCGGAATCTCCTCCTGTGAGGGCTGCGGCCAAGGACTTGTGTCGTGATTTGGAATGGGTATTGAAATCCCACTCGCCACTTCTTGAAAAACCGCCTGAGGACGGCAGCGCCGCCATCGTCATCTCAAGTTCCGCCGCTGACACCGGCATCAACGGCGCTGAGGCACATACGATCCTCCGACAAGGCAACACGGTCCGGCTGGTGGGAGCTGACACGCGCGGAGCCATCTACGCGATCTACAGTTTCAGCGAGCGCTTCCTTGATATGCCGCCGTGGTGGTTTTGGGCTGATTGGAAGCCGCACACCGCCGACTTCATCGAAATTCCTCGTGACACTGCGCTGACCTGGAAGGCTCCGCAGGTGAGATGGCGGGGCTGGTTTCCGAATGACACGGATATGCTCTCCCCATGGATTCAGCGAGACTACACCGCGCACTGGGATCGTGTGCTCGAAACCATGCTCAGGCTCAAGCTCAACCTGCTGGATGTCGGTGAGTTCTCGGACGACTCGCTGCGCAAACTGCGCGTGCCGCGGGATCGAGGCCTGGCGGTCACCACCACGCACCTTGCTCCGTTCGGAGCCTCGCTGCGTGACTGGGCGGACTACTGGAAGAAACAAGGCCGCAGCGCGCCACCGCCACTGCGCCTCGCGGACATGCCGCTTCTGGAGCAGTTTTGGGAGCACCACATCAAACTTGCCCAAAAGGAGAAAGTCGAAATGATCTGGATGATCGGCCTGCGTGGAGATGGCGACAAAGGCTTCTACAAAACGTTTGCGGATGCACCGCCCGATGATGTCTCACGCGCCAAGGTCATCGAGGAGGTGCTTCATAAGCAAGTCGCTCTCTTGCAGCGAGTGACCGGCCAGCCGCAGCCACTCATGCGCACGGTGATTTACGATGAAGCGTCGGACTACATGGCCGCCGGCCTGCTGCATCCACCTGAGCTGCCTAACTTGATCTGGAACTTCAGCGCGGCACGGCATGACCACTTTCCCGCACCCGACCTCCGCCGTTACCGTGCGCCAGTGGAGCGACCTCTCGGCTATTACTTCAACGTTCAGTTCACCAACACTGGCTCGCATCTGGCCGATGGCGAAGGCCCGTGGAAAATGGAGCAGAATCACCGAATGCTGCTGGAGTCCGGCTCGAATCTCCAGCTTTCCATCGTGAACTCCGGCAATACGCGCGAGTTCCCTCTCTCGCTGGCAGCTCATGCGCGAATGATGTGGGACTTTCAGGCCTATGACAGCGATCACTTCCTGGCAGAGTTCTGTCAGCGTTATTGGGGCACCAGGCACGGACCCCAAGTGACCGAGCTTTATCGCGAGTTCTTCAATGCCTACTGGCAGCAGCGGAAGCCGGACATCCCTGGTTTCGCACGACAATACATCTTCCATGATCTGCGAATTGCCCGCGCTGCCCGTGACCTCATGCGCGCCACGGCCGTTGAAGTCACCGAGACCGACCTGCTAGGAGATCGGGGTATCGGCTACTATCGCATCGTGCCTGCGGATAGCGCGGCCAGCTCAAAGGTGGACGCCGTGCTCACCGGCAATCGACTGGCAGCGGAGCGATTCGCCAAGGTGACAATGCGCAGCGACGAGCTGGCTTCCCAGCTCGAACCGCAAGGTGCACCGTTCTTCGTTCAAAGTCTGCTGATGCAGGCCCGCTTCATGACTGCCGCCTCCGCTTGCACCGCAGCCTGTGCAGAGGCTTACAAAGCTAGGAACCAGAAAAGCGCCTATGACCAGTGGATGCGCAAAGCTCAGGCTGAAGCAGACACCATGTCTTCGATCCTCAAAAATGCAGACAACAGCGGCCCTCTGAAAGGCTGGTATGCCCCCGAAAAGATCTTCGGCCTCAATGAAACCCGCGACATGATCCAGCGCCGTGTTTCCGGCTCAGTCAGCCGATAGTTCGACCTCATCGTCTGTCAGTTGAGAACAAGGAACCAGGAGCCGTCTTAGCCGAAAGCTTTCGTCAGCCCGTTGCAGTCTGCACCCGGTCTCCTGCGGCCACCACCGTTCTAGGATTCAGTCGTGATAGCGGCTTGCTTGGGATTGAAGAAGGCCTTCCCGCGGTAAATTTCACGGACGGCCTGGGGCACAGATGGGCACTGGTTTGCTTGAATAGATAGCCCGCTGCACCCAGCTCCCTGGCCTGTTCGATGAAAAAGTCCTCGTTGTAAGAGGAGAGCATGATCACCTTGGTGGTGGGCTGGGCCTGAAGGATTTGCCGCATGGCTTCCAGCCCGTTGAGCAGCGGCATGGAGATGTCCATGACCACCACATCGGGAGTGAGCT
Organism: Verrucomicrobiaceae bacterium; assembly: GCA_027489965.1. Taxonomy (GTDB): domain Bacteria; phylum Verrucomicrobiota; class Verrucomicrobiia; order Verrucomicrobiales; family Verrucomicrobiaceae; genus Prosthecobacter. Next base: position 18,835 of record JAIXZA010000053.1, on the reverse strand, counting down.
TGCAAGCCAGCACCACCGCTTGGCGGCCGTTCGCAGCTTGGCCGACAATGCGCAAATCGCTTTCCAAGGCGAGCAATGCCAGCAGTTTTTCGCGCACGGTGTCATGGTCTTCCACAAGGAGCACGGTGATGGGGTGTTCGGGTGGCTGCGGGAAAGGGAACATCGCCCCGATCTTTACGATCTCGGCCTGCGGCCTGTCCATGGGGTGAAACCCTACCACGGCGGGACGCTCACGCAGCGAAGGAAAAAACGGGCAGGAGTGCCCGCGCTCGTGCTCCAATGTCCAGTTTTGGCAGGCCGTCCAGAATCTTCCTCGTCTTAAGGCTCACGGTGCTGACACGCAGGAACAGCTCCTGGGGTATTTGGGGTTGCCCATTGTTTCGGTGGCCCAGAGGTTGGTGTTGTTAAGGATGCCCCTGGACTTTGTCTTTGCTGACGGACTAGAAGACTATCTGCCAGGCATCTCGTTTAGCTCACCCTTGAGAGTGAAGGTCATCTCCGCGAAGCCAGTGGGCCTAGGTGTCCCCATAGGCTCATCCGCTGGCCCCTCATTGATTAACGAGCGATCACAGAGCGCCATTTGGGCATGGCTAGACAGCACTGCGACCGGCCCATGCTTCTTGATGGCTTTAATGGTGGCTTGTTTGTCTACGTAGTAGAGCGTCATTGGTAGAGACCTTTTATTGCTAAATGGATGTGCTGCATGGCTCAATCTACCTGGTGGTTAAGAGAGAAAGCCGAGCGCCTTCTGCAATCGCCACTCCCTCGGCGCGTTTAGCTTTGTCACTTCCTGACCCCTTTAAGTCCACGCCATTTAGTATGGGGCCTAGCATTCCGTGCTTCAACGGGCCAAAATGTAATGAGCCAGCATTTGCTGCACGCCTTTGATGTCGGTTCCACGACGGAACTCCTTCTTGATGGGCTGCGGCGCGCCCGATACCCAGATTAACAGTTCAGCGTCCATGTCGAAATGACCGGCTGTTTCAACCGAGAACTGCGTGATGTTTTTGTAGGGGATCGAGTGATAACACACCTTCTTGCCAGTGATCCCCTGCTTATCAGCGAGAATGAGGCGGCATTGCGTGAAGACGACCAAGTCTCTCACGATCTTGAAGGCTCCGGTGATCTCTTCGCCTTGAATAAGAATCGGACCAAACTCTTCCTGAAGCTCGCTTGGTTGGATCTGTGAAGCTGTGCCGAATAATGCGTTGATGAGTCCCATGGTGTGGTTGGTTTTTTTGAAGGTTGTGAATCAAATGTCCAGTTTTGGCAGGCCGTCCATGATCTTCGACGTCTTAAGGCTCACGGTGCTGACACGCAGGAAGAGTTCGAGGGGGTATTGGGGATTGCCCATGGTTTCGGTGGTCCAGAGGTTGGCGTTGTTAAGGATGCCGGTAACCGGATCTGCTTTGACGGATTGGAAGACTATCTGCCAGGCATTTTTTCATCTTTTCCTGTCTCCTGAATCACTCCCGGATAAAACCTTTCTGTTGCAGTCCGGCGGAGAGTCGGTTGAGGGTTTGCTCGACGGTTTCTCCAGCCTGACGGGCTTGCAGGGAGGTGGCGTTGTCTAGGGTGGCGTTGACACTCAGGGACTCGACTTCGGTGCCATCGGTCAGAACGAGCTCTGTCATGAATCCAGCCAAGGTTTTGGGGGCTATGGTCTTGTCGCTGGCAGAAAAAGTTACCGCGCCATCAGTGCCGCGCAGCCAGAGCGCCGACACTTCTTCGTTGGGGCCATCTCCGGATTGCAACACCTCGCTCACGACGGTTTGGCTGTTGGTCATGGGACCAGTCGAATGAGTGCGCATTTTATCGGTCACTTCAGTCATGAAAGTATCTAGCTTGCCATTCTTCCCATAACGGATGATTCCACCACGCTGATGAAGTCGATCCAAAATCAGCAGTCCGGACTGGGCAATGGGGGAACTGCGAGTGCCTGCAAAATAATTGCCCGTGACCGTGAACTTGTAGATCAGCAGTCCTGCCTCAGAAACTCTCAAATAGGCGGGTATTGAAGTCACTTTCAGGCTGCCACTGCTGACGGTTACGGTGTAGGCACCTGCTGACGTGACCGCATCATTCACCGGCACGGTTAGGGTGCTGGATTTGGCGTCCTTGATTGGCTTGCCATCTTTGTTCCATTGGTAAGTTAACAAGCCTTCACCACTAGCAGTCACGGAAAAAGAAGCGGCATCGCCGGGAGCAGCCGTCACATCTTGGGGTTGTTCGGTGAGGCTTAGTAACTGGGGCAGAGTCAGCCAGACAGGATTGGATAGCACGGCTCCAAAGCTATTCTTCACCAGCACATCATAGACGCCTTCATTGGCCTTCTGGACATTGCTGACCATTAGCATGGAGCCGGTTTGGCCACTGATGTTGGAACCATTCCTTCGCCATTGATAGGTCAGATTCGTTCCTTCCGCAGTGACCGTGAAATAGGCTGTCGAACCAATGCCTATATCTTCTTGGTTTGAAGGCTGTGCCGTAATCACTGGCGGAACAAGCGCCGTGAGAAGCGCAGGGAGTGTGGTGACACTGCCAATTGGATTGGTTACCACCACATCGTAGAAGCCTGTGGAGTTGGCATCCACCTCCAAAACCAGTTGTGGAGCGTTCTGGTCAGAAAGAGGGACACCATATTTCCGCCATTGGAACGAGATGGGCTCAGTGCCAGTGACATTCACCGTCAAGGTCACTTGCTGACCAGCGTTGGCAGCCTGAGTCAGAGGCGGGACCACGATCACCACCGGATCATTCACGGTCAGGACGGTGGCCGAAGTGGTGAAACTACCGAAGCTATTGGTGATCACACAGTCATAGCTGGCCTCGTCACTCTGTTTGGCACTCGCGATGGTGTAGCTGTTTGCGTTGGCTCCACCAATAAACGTCCCATTCTTGCGCCAGCGATACGTGAAGGGCGCCAATCCGGCGACGTAGTTAGCAGTGCAAGTGATTGAACTATTTGGATTTACGGTAGTTCCGGCTTCTGGATTAAGAGTGAAAAGAGGCTTACCGGGAGTCACGTTGAGTTGAAAACTCTGTGAACTGTTAGATGCCCCATCGCTCACAGTGAGGGTGATGGTTGCCGAGCCTGATTGGCCAATCGCCGGAGTGACACGGACAGTGCGATTAGCGCCACTACCGCCCAAAACAATATTGGTATTTGGAACCAAGGTTGTGTCGCTGCTTGATGCAGTTACCACGAGCGAACTGGCGCTCGATTCCTGATCAGCCACAGTGAAGTTTAGGACATTGGTCGCTGTGTTCTCCAAGATGGTTTGGTTGCTTGGTGCAGTGAGGGTTGGCGGTATATTTAGTCCTGCCGCTAAATTTAATCTGAAGCCCATATCAGCCCGACTGCCATCAAGGTTTGTTTGACTGGTTGGATCACCTGTATTGGCTGCAGGAGAGCCTGTTGTAAGCGTGAAATCTCCGGCGCTCGGATTTGAAAAGATTGGATTTTGAGAAATCACTCCTACACCACCTGCAAGCATCGCACCTCCACTCGCTAGCGAGTAGTTTACTGGACTACCGCCACTTACCATAGAGGCCTGATTGTTGAGAACTGAGAATGGATAATTTGGTGCAGAATTGCCCCATGTGATGCAGTTCTTAATGCTCCCTGACGCTATTTCTAAGGGTATTATTTTACCGCTTCCGGTTAGCGTATTATTAGCAATTGTGCAGTTGCTAACATTATAACCGCCATGATTCATGGCTGGGAAACAGATTAAGCCACCTCCGCCGCCCGAACCACCCGCCCATCCTCCTCCGTTGATTGTGTTGCCATAAAAAAGACAGTTTTCCACTACAGCAGGTTTTGTTGACATGCTTTTCATGATGATTCCTACCGTGGTGGTCACGTAATTGGCAGTCACGGTATGGCCGGTAAAAATGCAGTTTCGGATAGTTAGGGCGGATTCCGTCCCACCATCATGATAAATGCGAATTATCCCATCACCTTCCCAGTCAGCACTGCTGCTCACGAAGCCATTGATGATTTTGAATCCGTCCAATATGGTGGTGACTGATTCTCCAGAAGTAGCTCTAAAGGCTTGCTTCTGGCCGCAATCAATTGTGGTGTAGACAGGACCGCTTTGACTGCACACCCGGATCGCTTTGCCTAGGAAGGAGATTATTCTGTTGCCCGTGCCGCTATAAACACCACTTTTTACGATCACCTTATCACCATTACTAGCAGCCTGAATACCTTTTTGGATAGTAGCATAAGGTAGTGTAATCGTGCCGTTTCCGCTGGTATCGTTACCGTCAGTGGCGACCCAAATATCCGCTGCTTTACCAATTGCTGAAAACACGAAAAACAAGCCAGCCACCAAAATGCTAATATTTGATACCGATGGAGTGATATACTTTAAACTGTTCATAGTGTGATGATTATTTTTGGGACAAAGTTGTTGGAGCGTTCTTCGACTTGTCACGAAGAGCCTGCCGGGCAGCATCCAAGATCCAACGGCTGATCGGCCTGTTGGTTTCCTTGGAAAGGGCTGCGATCTGCCCTAGCCCTTCAGGCTTCCAATGGTGCGGGATGTTCAGGTGGATGCTCACAACGACGAGTCAATGACTTGAGAATTAGGTTTTTCATTTAGTCCGTGAATGATTCGCGTCAAGAGAACTTGCTCATTGAATCAAAGGTTCCACAATCGATGACCGAAATCACTCCGTACAACGGCTGCATCTACGAAAGGAGCGCCGACTGACGCACGACGAGTTCACCAAAGCGCTCACGTGCGGGAAGACCAATATGACTGAATTTGATAGGATTAAACGCAACGAACAGCTGTTAAGCCGAAGCTGAAAAGGTTGAGTTCGTCACGGAAAAGATTTGATCCATAGGGGGAACCGGGACGGCAAGGGAAAGCGGCGGAAAGAAAAGGAGGAAATATAAAGGGTGAATAATGAAGGAAGAAAGACGCGGTTTTGGCCATTTCTCTGGGTAAAAGGGCTTTTTGGCGCTTTTTTGACCCGATTTTATTTTCAAATGGGCCAGGTGACGCTCATCTGAGGCATTCGATTTTTCAAATGGACCAAGTGACGCTCATCTGGTGTTCCTTTTTTTGCCGTCAGGCTGATTTTTTTGCGCTCCATGGCGGGCGGAACAGCGCGTCACTCTACGGCAAGTGAGTCGAGAGGCTTAATTCAGCTCCACATCCTCTGGGACATGGGCAATGATCTGGTAAACGGGGCCCATTTCCTCGAGCACGGCTGACCATAGGGCGGTCGGGGGGCTGGTGGTGAGGATGGTCTTTTTGGCGGGACTGATGATCCAGGAGCGGGCTTCCACTTCCTTTTCCAGTTGGCCTTCTGACCAGCCGGAGTAGCCAACAAAACCACGCACCTCATGACCGAGGCTGAGCTCATCCAGGGCATCTGAAACGGACAGGTGAGTCCGGCAGCGCAGCGTGCTTTTTTGGCGATTCCAGTGCAGTGAGGCAAAGGCCAGCTTATCTGTGGCCACGGGACCACCGACAAAGATCGGCACATCTGCCAGAGCACCCAGCGCTTCGTCAGGCAGCAGGTCAGACACACACTGCTCCAGTGGACGATTCAGCACATAACCAAAGGCTCCTTCTTCTGCTGAGTGGGCTGCCATGAAGATGACCGTACGGGAGAAATTGGGGTCCCGCATTGACGGAGCGGCTAGTAGCAGACTGCCAGTGTAAAGCTTGGTGTCATTGGTATTCGACATGACTTAGCCTATGAATGGAGGGAGAAGCAGAGCCGTCAACTCTGCATCTGTTTTTGTGAATCCCCATTGGGTTCGGTGTATTTATCTGGAGTTTCGTCAGCTCACCGCTAGCATCGCCGCGAATTGATCATGCCTTCTGAAACCAAATCCCCGCTCGACCGTGCTCGCCGCAAAGCCTTTTTGCGTCTGCTGCCTGTGCTTTTCATTAGCTACATGATCGCCTATGTGGATCGGGTGAACGTGGCGGTAGCCAAGCTGACGATGGTCAAAGACATGCCGGATTTCACAGACGCGGTGATCGGCTTTGGTAGCACGCTTTTTTTCATCGGTTACTTTCTATTAGAGGTGCCTGGCACGCTGATGGTCGAGCGCTGGAGCGCGCGGAAGTGGATCTGCCGCATCATGGTGACTTGGGGTTTGATGGCTGGATTGACGGCGTTTGTGACCACGCCGACGCAGTTTTACAGTGTGCGTTTTTTACTGGGTTTGGCAGAGGCGGGCTTCTTTCCAGGCGTGATTGTGTATCTGACGCATTGGTTTACTTCGCGGGATCGGGCCAAGGCGCTGTCGTATTTCCTGATCGCGACGCCGTTTGCGCAGATGCTCAGTCCGATCTCGAATTGGCTGCTGAAGTTTGGCACGACGGAGGTTCTCAAAAACGGTGAGACTCTGGTGCATCCGCCTTTGATGGGATTGGTTGGCTGGCAATGGGTTTACATTTTCTGGTCCATCCCCGCCATCGTGCTCGGCATCGGCGTACTGTGGCTGCTGACCGATCATCCGCGCCAGGCGAAATGGCTGACGTCTGAGGAAAGTGAAGCCCTGGAAGCTGAGCTAGCCCGGGAACGTGAGATCAAGACCCGAGGCAAACGCATGTCTGTCCTGGAGGCCTTTGCGCATCCAAAAGTGCTGCTGCTTTGCGCGGCTTATTTCTTCATCACGACATGCAGTCACAGCATGGAGCTTTTCATGCCGAGTGTGATTAAAGAATGGTATGCGCTGAGTCGAGATGAGTTCACTTGGTTAATCGTTCTACCGCCCCTACTGGCCTTGATGGGACAACTTCTAGGTGGGTGGAGCTCAGATCGCTTCCAAGAGCGTCGCTTGCACGCCTGTCTGCCCATCTTGATCGGTGCCATAGCGATGCTCTGTGCGCCGGCCACGATGGGAACGCTGACGCTGACCATGCTCTGCCTGATGGTCGCCTTTGCGGGCTTCAAGACTTACATGCCCGCCTTTTGGTCGCTGCCGAGTCTTTTCCTCGCTGAAGCGGCAGCCGCTGGCAGCATCGGGCTGATCAATTCGGTGGGAAATCTCGGTGGAGCGGTGGGTCCAGCCATCATTGGTAAGCTCAAGACCAGCACAGGCTCCTTCACCAGTGGTTTTTGGTTTCTTGGCGCTTCCATGCTGGTGGCTTTCCTGATCATCTTCTTTCTTGGCCTGGGTGCACGGAAATCTGAAGCTGAGCGGCTAAAAAAACTGACGATGTAGAACGCTTCATGCTAGTCCATGAAGTCTGATTTCATCCTTGTCGCATGTCTCGCCCTCAAAAGCTCCCACCCTGGCGCATTGCCGCTGATACGGGCGGCACGTTTACGGATTGTCATGCGCTAGATCCGCAAGGCGGCGAGAGCCGTTGCAAGGTGCTTTCCACGGGTCATTTGCGCGCGAGTTTGGTCAGTCGCATGGGCTTTGTCGTCAGTGTCGCTGGACTGCCTGCGCTTCCAGAAAGCTTTTTAATCGGCTTCAAAGTGCAAGCCGTGGGAGATGATCGGTCCCTCACGGTCACCCAGTGGCAGAGTGATAGCTCCGAAATCACGCTCAGTGATAAACCGCCAGCCTCATGGCAACCCGGCACGCTGCTAGAACTTAGCACCGGAGAAGAAGCGCCTGTGCTGGCCGCACGCGTGCTGACGAACACGCCTCCTGGTCAGGCTTTCCCGCCGCTGAGTCTGCGTCTAGCGACCACGCGTGCGACCAATGCACTGCTTGAACAAAAGGGCGGCCGCATAGCTTTGTTTATCACGCGCGGGTTTGGTGATCTGCTTCAGATCGGCGATCAAAGGAGGAGCGATCTCTTTGCGCTCCAGCATGAGCCGAGGACGATCTTTCATGAGCAAGTCTGTGAAGTGGTCGAGCGTGTTAGCGTGCAGGGTCAGGTCGTCGAAGCCTTGGATGAGGTTGCTTTACTGGCTGCAGCTCAGCGCTGTCTTGACCTGGGGATTCAAACGGCGGCGGTCTCTTTGTTGCATGCCTATGCGCATCCGCAGCATGAGCAGCGCGTCGGTGCGCTGTTGCGGCAGGCAGGGTTTAAGCACATCACCCTGTCTCATGAGACGGCTGCCTTTGCCAAGCTTCTGCCGCGAACTCAAAGCACCGTGGCGGATGCTTATCTGCATGGACCTGTGCGGGCTTTTTTAGATGCGATCCATCAAGTGACGCCGGACATGCGGGTGATGACGAGTGCGGGTGGATTGAAGACAGCGGAAGACATCCGCCCCAAAGACATGCTGCTGAGTGGTCCAGCAGGTGGTGCCATCGGTGCGGCGAATGCCGCGCGCCGATTGGGCATTCAAAAGATCATCACCTTTGACATGGGTGGCACTAGCACAGACGTGGCTCGGATCGACTCGCGCCCAGGTTATCGCTTCACCCAAGAGGTGGCTGGCATGAGGCTCCTAGCGCCCTGTATTGACATCGAGACCGTGGCGGCAGGTGGTGGGTCCATCTGTCAGTGGACGCATCACGGACTGGCGGTCGGGCCCCAAAGCGCAGGCTCCAGCCCTGGTCCTGCCTGCTATGGCAAAGGTGGGCCTCTGACGATCACGGACGTGAATTTACTGCTGGGCCGATTTGATCCATCTCGTGCCCCGATTCCTCTGGATCTGGCAGCCGCGCAGAGACGGCTTAGTGAGCTGCATCAGCAGACGGATGGCAGGCTGAGCGAGCCGGAGCTCTTGCAGTCTCTATTGCGACTGGCCATTGAGCACATGACGGATGCCATACGCCGGATTTCCATCGGTGAAGGTTATGATCCAGCAGAGCATGCGCTTTTAGCCTTTGGCGGGGCGGGTCCTCAACATGCCTGTGCCGTGGCCGCGCAGCTCGGCATCAAAACGATCTTGGTGCCAGAACATGCCGGCATCTTGAGCGCGGTCGGATTGCAGGAGGCTGTGCCAGAGGAGATCCATGAAACGGAAGTCAGAATGCCCCTGATGCAGGCTCTGGAAGCTTGGCCAATCGCGGATGAAGTTCCCAGCTTAAAGCAGCGCATTCAAATCGCTGAACTACGCCTGATGGGGCAGGATGCACCGATTCAGGTGGAGTTTCAGCAGCCTACAGATCTGCCAGCAGCCTACCAAAAAGCTTATCAGCGTCTCTTTGGTTATCCGCCACCTGTGAATCGTCAGATTGAGCTTGTCAGTCTGCGAGTGATTCTTCGCGAAGCTGAGGAGGTCATGGTGCCGTCAACTCTCGTTGTTGAAGAGTTGGATCCACCACCCGCTCTGATTCAGGATGCCTTTAGCACCATCGTCATCGAGACCGGCTGGCAAGTGGAGCGTGTGATCGGTTTTGGTCATGTCCTACGGCAGCAGCAGGCAATGCAAAAAGGCAGTCATCTGGAGCGGGATCTCGTTCGACATCGCTTTCACTCCATCGTCACGGACATGGGGGCTTTGTTGTGCCGCACGGCTATTTCCACGAACATCCGTGAGCGCCTGGATTTTTCCTGTGCCTTGCTGGATCCTGCAGGGCGTTTGATTTCCAGCGCGCCACATATCCCCGTTCATCTCGGTGCACTCGGCGTTTGCGTGCGTGAAGTCTCCGCAGCTGTGATCATGCAACCGGGGGATACGATCATCACCAATCATCCTGCTTTCGGCGGATCCCATCTGCCTGATGTCACCCTCATCACGCCAGTGCATGATCAGCAGGGTGCACTGCTGGGCTACATTGCCAATCGAGCCCATCATGCCGAGATCGGCGGCATCACACCGGGGTCCATGCCTGCCAATGCCACCCGCTTGATTCAAGAGGGCGTCGTCATCTCACCGCGACACTTGATCCGCGCTGGCGAATCCTGCTTTGATGAAATCAGTCAGCTGCTGACAAGTAGCCTGTATCCCACACGCAATCTGGCAGATAACTTGGCTGATCTGCATGCTCAGCTAGCGGCCAACGCTCATGGGGCAGCTCGTTTGATCGAGCTGGCAGGGGCACAGCCAGAGGCTCTGCGCCGGATCATGGCAGAAATCATCGCGCACTCGGCTGGTGTGATGCGCCAGCAGATTCAGCATTTGCCAGCGACTTCTTCGGCCCAGGAAAGGTTGGATGACGGCAGTGTCATCGCGGTTGCCTTGAGACGTGAGGACGATCGACTCATCATCGACTTCACCGGCACCTCTGGCGTGCATCCACAGAATCTGAATGCCACGCAGGCCATCGTGCGTAGCGCCGTGCTTTATGTGATGCGGCTGATGCTTCAGCAGGATCTGCCGCTGAATGAAGGCCTGTTAGAGCCAGTGCTGATCATTTGCCCAAACTCCTTTTTGAATCCGACTTTCACGGGAGATGCCGCGCAAGATCCCGCCGTGGTCGGTGGCAATGTCGAGGTCAGTCAACGGCTTGTGGATACTCTGATCAAAGCGCTGGGACTTCAGTCCTGCAGTCAGGGCACCATGAATAACTTTCTTTTTGGTGGTGCCGGTTTTGGTTATTACGAGACCATCGCTGGCGGCTCAGGCGCAGGAGACGGCTATCACGGTGCCTCCGCGCTGCATACGCACATGACCAATACGGCAATCACAGATCCTGAAATCATTGAGCAGCGTTACCCCGTGCGTCTGCATCAATTTGCCATTCGCCGAGGATCTGGAGGAGATGGCAAGTGGCATGGAGGTGACGGAGTCATTCGCGAGTTCGAGTTCCTGGAGCCACTGACCGTCAGCCTACTCACCCAACATCGGCATCAGGCCCCATTTGGACTTCATGGTGCTGCTCCTGGCAGCCCTGGAAAACAAAGCCTGCTGCGCGACGGCAGCGTAACCGCCTTGCTCGGGTGCACCAGCTTCCTTGTCGAGATCAATGATCGAGTCCTCATCGAGACTCCTGGAGGTGGTGGCTATGCTCGTGCGTCTGCGGGAGTCTGAGTAGAAGGTACGCCAAGCTCAAAGCCTTGTCTGGAATGAGATCTTCTTCATTCGAATTCTGTTCCGCACTTGTGGCTTGTGTGAATCTGGCAATGATCCGCGTACCATCCCCCCCAACCATGTCCACGACCCGCCGCTCTGCCACTGAAGCCTACGAAAAGACCCACACCCGCATTTTTCCAAGTTCCGGCGCTGCGGCCAAGGAACTGGCAGCAGAGGTGCGCAAGCTTATCGAGGAACGCGCCAAGCAGAATAAGCATGTCGTGCTGGGCATGGCGACGGGATCCACTCCCGTGCCGTTTTATCGGGAACTGATTCGTCTTCATAAAGAGGAGAAGCTGAGCTTTAAAAATGTCATCACATTTAACCTGGATGAATACTATGGCCTGGGTGCTGACCATCCAGAAAGCTATGCGCGATTCATGGCCGATCAGATCTTTGATCACATCGACATCCCCAAAGAGAATATCAATATCCCTAGTGGCAAGGTGGCCAGCGATCAGGTCTTTGCGCATTGCCGTGAGTATGAGGAAAAGATTGATGCGCTGGGCGGCATTGATCTTCAGATTCTGGGGATCGGGCGCACAGGCCACATCGGTTTCAATGAACCGGGCTCCAGCAGGGATTCCCTGACGCGTCGTATCACGCTGGATCGCGTGACACGGCAGGACGCTGCGGCGGACTTCCGGGGTGAAGAAAATGTGCCGCACTTTGCCATCACGATGGGGGTAGGCACGATCTTACGTGGTAAGAAATTAGTCCTCATGGCTTGGGGCGATAATAAAGCCGACATGGTAGCCAAAGCCGTTGAGGGGCCCATGACAGAGGCTATTTCGGCATCGTTCCTGCAGGGACATGCAGACGCGCATTTTTACATCGACACCGGGGCCTCTCGCGAGCTGACGCGCATCAAGCTGCCGTGGTTAGTTGGCCCAGTTTCTTGGACTCCGCGTGAGACACGCCGTGCTGTTTGCTGGCAGGCGTTCCAAACCAAGCGCCCCGTTTTAAAGCTGATTGATGAGCACTACAACGAACATGGTCTGAGCGATCTTCTCACTGAGCAAGGCCCCGCTTATCAGCTGAACATCCGCATCTTTAACCAGATGCAGCACACCATCACTGGCTGGCCAGGTGGTAAGCCTAATGAAGATGACACCTACCGTCCAGAACGCGCTAGTCCTTATCCCAAGCGCTGTCTGGTGCTCAGTCCTGAGCCACAGGATGCGGTCGTCGCCATGGGCAGCACGATCGAGCGCCTAGGTGAGCAGGGCAATGATGTGCACATTGTGGCGATGACTTCTGGTAATCTTCGTGTCTCTGATAGTGAAGCTGACAAGTTTGCTGGAACCTTGCAAGAGCTGGCCGGCGTGGTGGAAAATCCGTCTGCTTGGGGCCCCCAAACAGCCTACGCCTGCGAAGCTCTGCGCTTGCTGGAAGAGAAAGGTGAATTTGGTGAAGATCCACCGCTGATTCGTCAACTCAAGGCGCTGATCCTGCGTGGTGAATTGCGTGATGCTGCCCATGCCTGCAGCGTGTCCACAGAGCGTGTTGTGTTCATGGATCTGCCCTTTTATGAACAGGGACGTTATCGTCGATTCAAAAGCACCGACGTTGATGTGGAGGCACTGGTAGAACTCTTGCGCGAGCATAAGCCGCATCAAATCTATGCCACAGGCGATGCCGCAGATCCGAGCAGCGTGTCAGGTCTCTGCTTTAAAGTGCTCACCGCAGCCCTGAAAGTCTGTGCCGCAGAAGAGTGGGCAGGGAATTGCAGCATCTGGCTGTATCGCGGCAAAGAAAAAGCCCTTGAGCCGCATGAAATCGACATGGCCATCCCTCTGAGTCCGATGCAGCTAGAGCGCAAAGCTCGCGCATTGTCACGCTATGGTTCTTTATCATCGCTCGAACTAGCTTCACCAGAGTCGAACCGTCAAAATGCGCGCAACTATGACGCTTTAGGGCTAGCCGAATACGAAGCCATTGAGTGCTTTCAGAAATGGCGTCGGGTCTAATCGCCGACTGTCGTTTGATGCGCTCATCCTGTGATCCATGTCATAGCCGACGTGGCAGCTGCGTTTGGTGAGTCATGATTTATCGCTGGCTGATCTTCATCATCCCCTTCCTGGTTTCGTTTGCCGTTGCTGACGAAGGGGCTGTTTTGTTTCAAAACGTCTGTGCTCAGTGCCATGGTGCCAAGGGAGAAGGCAAGGAGGACATCCGCGCACCTTCGATTGCAAATCTGCCGCAGTGGTATGTGACGACTCAGGTCACCAATTTTCACGATGGCAAACGCGGCAGCGATAGGAAGGTCGATCCTCAGGGTGCCCTGATGGCCTCCATTGCCAAGGCGCTACGGCCCGAGCAAATCAAAGCGGTGGCGCTGCATGTCGAGAAGCTAGCACTCGTCGTGCCAGCAAAACGTGAGATCGAAGGTGCCGACGTCGCCGCAGGACAGTTGTTGTTTTATGAACGCTGCATGGAGTGCCACCGCTACAATGCCAGTGGCGAGATGGCCTTTGGCAGTCCGCCTCTTGTTGGTCGCCAAGGCTGGTATCTTTTGGCTCAACTCCTGAAGTTTAAGAACCTGCATCGCGGTGCCGCCAAAGGCGATGAAAAAGGCGCGAAGATGGTCCAAATGGCCACCCTGTTTATCGAAGATGAAGCCGCCATGAAAAACGTCGTCAGCTACATCCTCACCCTGAATCCCAAGCTCGAAGAAGAGACCCTTTTCAAAGCGAAAGAGAAGCCCTGAAAATCAGGCGATTAGTTCCCTACAGAGTTTCATGCCCGCGCCTTACGATGAGAAGCCAGTTCCTTGATGGCGGAGCTAGTATGGGTGCGCGCGCCTGACTCCGTCGTGTACTCCAAACTACCCCCGCAGAACAAACTGCGTGGATCAATCGTGCTGGAAAGCCCCAGCGTGCATCCCATGATCTGCACCGGAATCGGCGCTGCATTCGTGCCCTGCTTCCACATCTCTGCCAGCCGCTGACGTGGCTCCGTGATGCGGAAAAAGTAGGTGCTGCGAGCCGTACTCACTTTAAACAGATCACCGGTGAGCAAGTTGGTTAGTGAGAGCCGCTCGCCGACGGTCTGGAAGCATGTGAGGTTTGAGAGCCATGATTCCATGCGGCGAAACTCAAAGTTTTCCCTCAGCTCGCGCCTTCGTCACTTCACTAATGAGCTCTTCAAGCATATCAATCCTTTGGGCAAAGTTAATCTGAGCGGCGCTCGGACTGCGAGCAAGGGCCATGACGGGCAATGGAATTTGATTCAGCGCTCCAAGAGTTGCCTCAACTTGTTCGATAAGAACTGTCTTCTTTTTCTCTGTCATTCCAGGAGTCGTAATCTGGGCTTTGGCTTTAGCAATGACGCCCTTCTTAGCGGTCTCGATGTCACTAACCATCTGTCCCCAAGTGCTGGTAGAAACACTGAACGTGATATTGCCAGCACTGAGAATGGCCACGACATCACCGTCAGCGTCAAAGATGGGACTGCCACTAGCGCCACCTGTGGCCGGAAGGTTGTGTTGGACAAGTGTGCGATTTTCAAATGGGGCCTTGGCTAACCAGAAGTCGGTATTTGCCGTCACAATACCTGACTGCATGGTGGCAACCGGCAGGTGCATGTCCACACCTCCGTTCATTAGATTTTCCATGGGAAAGCCCAGGAAAGCTACACGGTGGCCTGAGTCGAGTGTCTCAAGCTTCGGGCGACCAGCCAGCCTCATGGAGACCGGACATTTCCCCTCCACAATGAGGACAGCCAGGTCATATGGCGAGGCTACTGGAGACTTGCCATCCATGTTTATAGCGGATTCAAAGTAGCGTGGATGCGGTATTGCGGCGCGCACACGGTATCGTAACTCTGGGTTCTTGTTGATGACCACAAACGCACTGCCACCCGCCTTCATGGTGCGGATGATTGGCATCGCCACATGCGCATTGGTGGCAAACATATCGTCGGCTACAGCCCATGCTGTGCCGCAGCCGTCGCCGCTGCCTTCTTTGGCAAGAACCACAAGGCCGATAGCCTTCTCGTAACCCTTGGCGGCAGTTAGAATCCGTGTATCCGTGTCTTGTTGAACAACAGGTGATGCGGGGGCTGTAGTCGCCGCCTGTGCTAGAGTCGAAGTTTCAGGCTTTTGCTCTGCGGTGACGGCGCTCGTCTCGGCCTTTTTGTCACCGCTACCCAGCGTGATAGTCACGTCATTGCCCCCAATGTTTACGCGTTGTTTGATAGTGATAAATGCCACTGTGAGAGCGGCAGCGATACCAAGGACGATTGGGACGGCTTTAGAACTGTTCTTCGTTGCGTGAGACTGCGCGTGCGCGTGGCTTGCCGCCGCAGGTACAGACGCGGGCCTTACCATTATCGGCACATCGAGTTTCAAACGTTGGCCGTTCTGGCCGAGGCTGATCTCCACGCTACCGAGCAACTGTTCACGGACGATCTTTTTTCCAGCCACCCAAACGCCTGTCGTGCTGCCGAGGTCGTCGATCCAGCACTCACCATTTTGGATCGTGATCTGGGCGTGGTGCGGGGAGACTTCTTTATCCCAAGTGGGGTCAAAGCGGACATCACAGCTAGGATCAGTGCCAAGGATGACATTCGGGCCCGGATACGTTTTGCTTTTGCCGCGGCCAAAGCCGGAGAGGTGGGTAATGGTGAGCATGGGAGTTTGAAAGCGAAGAATGGTGTGATGAAATCAGATCAGGGCCTGGAGGAGGTCGATGCGCTGCGCGTAGTTGGTTTGGACGGCGGATGTTTGTTTACCGACTTCCATCTGGCCCTGGGAGTCTTGTTGATAGGTGTTACTGTGGTTTCGCGCGGAGACGATGCCTATAACATGTCCCCGCTCGTTACAGAGTGGGCTGCCGCTAGCACCGCCAGTAGTCGGGCAACTGTGATTAATCAGAAGTGCGTCTGCATCATTCTCAGGGGCACCGCTCCAGAAGTCGGTAATGGAGCCAATAGTGCCGTCTTTGAACCATGCTTGCGGACGGCGAATGTTGGCACCTCCCTTGACTTCTTCGATGGGGTATCCCACATAAAACACCTTCTGTCCCATATGAAGGCTCTTGAGCGTCTTGCCATCCGCTAGCGTAAGATGCGAAGAAAACTCACCCGCCTCAATGATCAGCAGGCCAACATCGTTCATCGGCACGACCAAGATCTCGCCGCCTGGGCCTTTGGTGTCCAGATTATATGCTGAATGTTTGATCGTGCCCTTGATGGTATAAACACGGTCCGGCAGTTGAGCCTCCACCTTGCGATCCTCATCCAGGGCTTTCTGAATCTCTTCCACTTGGTGCATCGTGGTGGCTAAAGTATTGGGTCCGTTAGCGAAAGCAGTGCCGGAAATGTCAACGGTACCATTCGCCTGATCACGAACATAAACTAAGGCTACACAGCTCTCGACTTGAGCCACGATTTTTGGGTCGATTGATCTATCTGATGACTTTGGTTTTGGGTCTTTTGGGCTTGGTGATGGTTTTTGAGGCGGCCTTGGATCGGTTGTGTTGCCCTCATCGGATGGCGGTTCTTTGGGGGTAACATCATTCGAAGTCGATGACTTAGTTACTATGGTTCTTCTAGTGCCGGCGAATTTTGCTAACTCGATGATCTGATCTGCCGTAGCTCCGCTGGCCACGAGGGCGGCTTGTGTCTCAATGCCTTGGAAACCTTGAGCGAGTTTGATTTTGTTTTCTCGCTCAATACGTGCAGTCTCTTCTTTGGCTGCTAGATCGAGGTTCGTGCGGTCAATCTCACGCTTGCCCTTAATATCCTCGACTTTCTTCCATGTATCGATGGCATCGGCTAGCTTCTTTTGCTTCTGCTCGTGTTGGATGCCGTCCACCTGCACCAAATGAGTGGCATCTTTGACGCTTTCGTCACGGCCATGCTGGCGTTGCTCACTTTCGAGTTCACGGGCTTTGCGGTCTTCGTCAAAGCGGCGGTCGATCTCCTGCATCCGCATCTCACGTTCTTTGGTGAGATCATCCACAGTCAATTCGTGTGACTTCTGGCGCTTCCATAGCGTAGTCCAGTGCTCACGCTCTGCTTGCTTCAAACCATACTCATGGGAGATAGACTGCATGGCTTCCTGGAGTTGTAGCTCGCTGGTAAAGAGGTTCATCTCGATCTGCTTATCAAAGCGGCGCATGGTCAGCTCTTGGTCGGCACGCAGCGCGGCTTGGGCGAGGATGCCATCACGCTCGATGAGTTCCTCCAGCGCCTGACCGCCGAACTGGGCCAGTCTTACATCCGCGAGGCGCAGGCCGTGCCGCACTAGGATGGGGCTCAGCTTTTCCTTGAGTGGTGTGGCGACTCGGTCACGCGCACGAAGGTCGGCGGTTACCTCTCGGATATCGCACTCAGCCACAGCAGCACGCAGACAGGCTTCGACATCGCCCTGAAATAGGCTGACAAGATCATTCGCATCAAGCGTGGAGCGCTGCTTCACCACGGTATCGACGAAGTCGGCCACGCTGGCCACTTCGAACTCGAGCCGCAGCCGCGCATCCACGGGGATCATGGCTTTGTCCCGCAGGGAGTGGATGCTGAAGTCTAGCTCGGCGCTGCGTGTGTTGACGAGCACGACTTCCACGCTGTCTCCTTGACTGCTGCCTGTGAGGCGTTGCCATAAGCTGTCCTGGGCATGATAGCCAGGCAGCAGCTTATCTCTGAGCTGCCCGTTTTCAAAGAGTAGCCCGAGGGTGCCACTGGCCACTTCGACGCCATGCCTCAGCGTGGCCTTTGGCGTGCGGATGACCATGCGGATGGCAAAGTCATTCGGAGAGGCAATCCAGCGGTCGTCATAGATACGGCGCTCGGCTTGGGTTTTTAAATTGGTTGAGCATTTCCAACAGTAGTCAGAATCCGCACCGACGGAGGAACTACATTTGTCGCATGTCGTCCACGACTCTGCCTGCTGGGCACGACAGGCCGAACAGAATTTGGCTTTATTGGAGACGGAGTGTCCGCAGTTGGCGCAGGTGTGATTGAAAAGGCCCATGTGAAAAGAGGTGAAAATTGACAAAGGGAGTGGATTCGTGGTATCGGCAAGTGTGAAGAAGATTCAATCATTTGCCATCCGTCGCGGAGCTAGAGATATTCTGTGTAATCGGGGTGTTATCTCGGTAGGCACTGGGCGAGAGGCCGAAATGCGTTTTGATCGGACGTGGTATTCCGACATGCTTCCACTCCATGCCTGTCTAAAAAAAGGTAGTACAAGCGTGGAAGTGATTAGATTAACGCCTGGCGCAGAAGTGTTTTTCAACGGTGCGCTACTACCTGATAACGCAAAGGTTACCGAATCGTGCGTGCTTGAATTTGGAAGAAGTGGTCCTGTCGTCCATCTTGATTTCGATGAAGTACAAATGTCTTGGTCAGACATTAAAACAATCCTACTGAAAATTGTGGGAGTAGCCAGAGTCATTGTTAAGGTAAGTAAAGGAGTCTCTGGTATAGTGCAGATTTATGATGTGGTGACTGAAGCAATCTAGTTGAACGAGGATCAGCGTGGTCGTGAGGCGCGGCGGATTTTGGCCAGTAACCAGAGGATGACGATGAGCGCGACAATGCCAATGCAGAGGCTTTTCCAATAAGGACGACTGCTGTTGACGGCTTCACTAGCTTCCTCAATGGCTGTCTTTGGGGTGATCTTGGGGGCTTGTTCGGCTTTCTTTTCTGCACCCCAAAGCGTACGGCCAGTTTCCACTTCAAAAGCCTGCATATTGACGCGCACGATCAGGGCTCCGAGATTTCCGGTAGTGACGTCGAAGCGGCTGAAGACGATGGCTTGCACGCCAGTGATGCGGCCAAATTTCTGGATGGTGCCGGTATCCATTGTATCGCCAAAGTCCTGGCCCCACTGGATCTCGCTGAGCAGGGAATTCAGGGTGGTGTTATCACGGGTGTAGAGCTCCAGGTTGGCTTTGGCTCCGGCTGTGGTGAAGCGGTTCTGGAGCTG
>JAIXZA010000173.1 GCA_027489965.1 Verrucomicrobiaceae bacterium | reverse complement strand
TTGGCGCGCGGATCATTGGCCTTGTCATACTCCTTCTTTTGCTCAGCGCTGAGCTTCGGCGCGATGGCTTTGATGCCGGGGCCTTTGAGCTTCACCTCGCGGATGCTGGCCCAGCCGCCATGGTCATTACCTGTGCAGGTGATAACGATTTTTTTGGCCTGCTTGGCTGCCAAAATATGGCTTGGGGAGATGGAGATGTCTGCCACCATTTTGCCGTCGATCTCGATCTTGTGCTGGTAGGACTTGTCTTTTCTTTCCCACACGATTTCGAGGCCAGTGAGATCCTGCGGTTTTTCCAACTCCAGCGTGAGCGATTGCGGCTTTGACGCATCCGCGGCGCACCAGCGTGTGCCTTCATCGCCATCGATGGACTTCCAGGTGTCATTGCCGGGCTGCGTGCTGCTCGCGGTCGTCTTGATGCCCGTGGCATCTTTCGGCACCGTCGGCAGCTTCGGAGCCTCAGCAGGCTTCGCAGGCACAAAGGTCACTTGGTTCTGCCCTTTGAACGGCGTGAGAAAATCTGGCGTGAGCTTGTCACAGGCCCAAAGCAGGCCGCGCGTGATGAGATCGAGATAACGAGCATCGGCGACGGTCTCCGTGTTGTGCCCGATGGTCGTGCTGAAGCTGCGGGCACCGACTTTTTCATTCGTCCAGGCCACAACGGCATCCACGGCCTTGCCTTTGACCATCTGGCGGCCCATCGCGAGCGGATGGGCGTCGAAAAGGTTCGCGTTGTTGTAGAGTTCCTCTTTGATCGTGGTCCAGTCGCCGAGCGTCTTCGTGATCGGGTGCTCTTTATCGACAAAGGTGATCGCAATAGGCTCCTGCGGGCCGTGGGAGTTCGATTGCAGGCCGAGGCGCTTGAACCAGCGATCTTCGCCCGTGCGGAAGCTGTGCATGGCGCAGTGAAGCTGGATGCTCGGGATGGTTTTGTGAGCATCCAGGATGCGAGTGAGCGTCTCCTTGTTGGTCATGCTCGCTGCGCACTCATCGTGAATGATGATGTCGTAGCCCTTGGCCCAATCCACCTTTTCATAGAGCGGCAGCGGCGGATTGGTGGACTTGTCGTCCGTCCAAATGACATCCACCTGCACATTCGCGCGGCTTTGGATGCCCTTGGCGATAACCTCGTGCTGCTTCGCATAATCATGGCAGCAGCCACCGGCGATGAGGAGAGCCTTCAGGGGCTTTTCAGCGGCTAAAACCAGAGAGGTAGTTCCGAAAGCGACGAGAAAAAGGAAACAGAATAAAAAACGCATAAGAAGCCTCAGTTATCGCACCGTTGGACGTATCTTTATCACAATAATACGCTTACCTTTCATGGTGAGTCCGTGATGAAGAAAAAAATTGATCCTTTTGAGAGAACGAATGCCGGAGCTGGATGAGAACCACGTGCCTAAAGGTGGCAGGGAGACAGCTGAATCAATGGCTCGAAAGCCTTTGCAAGCTGACACCCCTAACGT
This sequence comes from Verrucomicrobiaceae bacterium, assembly GCA_027489965.1. Taxonomy (GTDB): domain Bacteria; phylum Verrucomicrobiota; class Verrucomicrobiia; order Verrucomicrobiales; family Verrucomicrobiaceae; genus Prosthecobacter. The sequence goes on along the minus strand of JAIXZA010000173.1, from coordinate 114,780 downwards.
TCACCTTAGGTCGCTGCGGTGAGACTACTTGCCTTCCTTTGCCCATTGCTTCATGATAGCAATGTTCTTTTCCAATTCAGGATCTCCTTTGCCAAGATACACTTTCATGTCGCTGTCATAGCGTGACTCAGATTCGGGGCCGTGATCATGGGTTTCCTTCATCCATTGATCGAGACGTGCTCGCAGCGATTCCAGCGTGGATTGGTGCTCAGGATCGGCGGCCAGATTGGTCACTTGCCATTTGTCGGTGGTCCATAAGTAGAGCTCCTCGGGAGCACGCGTGGGGCTGAAGAGCAGCTTCTCGGTTAATGCATCCAGTTTCCCCGATTCATGCAGGCTGCGCAGTGTTTGCACGATAGATTTACCGTCTTTATAGGCATTCGGCTGGAGATGCGGGCGCTGGGGGTAGAAGTTGCGAATGTAGAGAAACTGATCCGTGCGCACACTGCGGAGACGCTCGATCGTTTCATCACAGCGATCTCGTGCCGCGAAGAGGTGCGTGCGTGGTTGGTAGTCAGCCGCGAAGACATTCTGGGCCTGCATGATTTTCGGAATCTCGATCCCAGCGGCAGCGAGCGAGATGGCGGACATGTCGATGTGCTCGATCAAATCCGTGCGCACCTTTCCTTTCTCGATGCCTGGACCGCGCACGACAAAAGGAATATGGGTGCCTTCATTATAGAGAAACTGTTTGCCTCGAGCGTGACTGATGCCGTGATCGGTCATGAAAATGATGAAGGTGTTTTCAAGTAGCCCTTCCTTCTCCAAACGAGCGACGACCTTGCCGACATGAGCATCCGTGAGACGCACAGAGTCGAGAAACGCCGCCCAATCGCGCAGCAGCACCGGATCACGCGGGTAGTAGGGCGGCAGCGTGACCTTTTCAGGATCGATGGACATCCCGAACTCCTTGGCCGCTGTTGCCAGCAACTTCGTGGCAGAGACGTCGGTACCTCCACGCAGTTTGCCACCAGCCAGTTGCACTTGCATAAAAAAAGGCTGATCAGGCTTCCTCGTGGCCCAATCATGCGAGTCGTAGATCTTTGGGTCCCACTCGAAATTGTAGTCTGTCTTACCCAGACCTCCACCACCAGCCTTGCCATCACCTTTGGCGGCTTTCTTGCCTCGTTTAGACTCACCGAGCAGACCTGAGCCGATGCAGGTAAAGTATCCCGCTTTTTGAAACAACGCCGGAACTGGCAGCACGCAATCAGGCAGCCCGATCTTCTCCGCTCCGCGGCCGCTGCGATGATGATGCGCGCCGATGCTCGTCTGATACATGCCCGTGATCAGCGCGGACCGACACGGCGAGCACACTGGCGCGGTGACGAACGCATTCGCAAAGCGTGTGCCCTCTTTCGCAAGGCGATCCACATGCGGCGTCTGTATCAACGTCTCACCATAACATGAAAAATTAGCCGACATGTCATCCACCACAAACCACAACACATTCGGCGGCGCCGCGTGGAGCAACGAGCAGGTGGCGAGGAAGCAAAAGAGAACGGCGAGTAGTTTCATGTCCACGCTGAAACGTCGTGGCCTAGGCTTTCTAGCCTGAGATTGAAAAACACGCCCCAGCATTGGCCGTGCTAATTCCCCACAAACTCTTCGCGCGTCAGCTTGCCGTCTCCGTTTTCATCAAAGCTCTTGTGCCGTGATTCAAGGTCAGACTGTCCATTGAGACCAGCCTTGTATTCGTCGAGCGTTAGGATGTCGTCCTTGTTGCTATCCCAGCGAATGAAAGCTTTGGCGCGAACTTCTGGAGTGACCTTGGAACCTTTATTCCTGGGTTTCGGTCCACTTGGTTTCTCAGATGTGGCCTGTTTGCTCAGGCAATCGGGATTCGGTGCGGTGGGAAGTGTGGCTTTCCATTCGAGCGCCATCTTGCTAAGACGTGCGACGATTTCGGGATGATCCCTGGAGCAATCCTTGTCCTCAGCCCGATCTTGAGTGAGATCATGCAGCTCGACGCGACGAGCGTCATCGGTCATGACGAGTTTCCAATCGCCATCGCGAACAGCCAGACGCGGCCAGTAGTCGGGTTCGGCATTTTTGCCCAGCCATTGCCAGAAGATCGGACGGGTGCGGGTTTTGGCTTCACCGTTGAAAGCGGCTAGCAAACTTTCACCATCGCTCAGATAGTCGGCGGGTAATTTTACGCCCGCAGCGGCGCAGAGCGTGGGCAAAAGATCGACGGCAGTAAAGGCGGTGCTGTCATTTTTGGCACCTGCTTTCGTGTGACCCGGCCAGCGCACGATGAAAGGCACGCGCACGCCACCTTCAAACAAACTACGCTTGCGACCTCTCATGCCGCCGGTTTCGCCGACGCTGTAAAACGTGTCGAAGCCAGTGACGTTGGCATCGGGATCGAACTTGTTGGCTGATCGTTTCGAAGCCGTCGATTCAGGACCGTTGTCGCTGCTGAACATGACAATGGTATTGTCCTCCAAGCCTTCCGTTTTCAACGCATCAAGGATAGCGCCGACGGCATTGTCTCCATCGGTGATGACGGCGGCATAGACCTGCTTTTGCTCGTCAAGATGCTTCCATTTTGCCATGGATTCAGCGGTGGGCACATGCGGCGTGTGGCTTTCGTGAATCCAGGCGTTGATAAAAAACGGCTGTGTCTTGTTCGCTTTGATAAAGGCCACCGCATTCGCCGCAGTCGCATGAAGATCTGTCGATTCCCAGCCTGCACCGCCATTGAACACACATGCCTCGTCGTAGCCATACACGTCTGGTTTCGGTGCGCCTTCGGTCTGCGCATTGCTCAGATGCCATTTGCCAAAGTGGGCCGTGCGATAGCCTGCCTGCTTCAAGAAACGCGGCAGAGTCGGTGCTTTTGGGTCCAGCCAATCCGGCATGCCACGCTCATGATTCTGCTTCGGCTCAGCGAAGTGCTGATGCACAGAAAACCGGGCCGGATACATCCCTGTCATTACCGCACTGCGACTTGGCGAGCACACGGGATTGAGCACATTGAACTGCTGAAAGTCCGTGCCCTCACTGGCAAGCTTGTCGAGGTTCGGCGTCTTCAACCACGTGTTTTCATGACAACCGAGATCGCCCCAGCCCCAGTCATCGGCATAAATGAAGATGATGTTCGGCTTGGTCGGCTCGGCAGCCGTCAATCCGGCGAGCAGAGTGAGCAGGAATACAGTGATGAGTGAGAGAGAGTTTCTCATGGTAAGCTGGCGTCTAAAGCCTGGAAATAGGAATGGTGAGAAAAGGAATAGCCGATGGAGTCTAGCCTATTCTGACAACCCTACGGTAAGTTGCCTGACGCCGCTGACGCGGCAAAACATGCCAGCAAGAGCTGAGTCGAATCAGGCAAACCGCCTCACTTCCGAAACATTTTCCCACGCTTGTCTCCACCCGACAAAATGTAGGCGAGCAGATCGGCGACTTCGTCTGGGTTCATGGCGTTGATCAAACCGGGAGGCATGAGCGAGGTGGGCGAGACTTGGCGGCTTTGGAGGGCGTCGTGACGGACGTCGGTGGTTTGGCCGGGGGCGGCGGGGTTGGTGGCGACTTGCAGGATGCCGCCTTCGTCGGCGGTGATGCGGCCGATGACGGTGCTGCCGTTCTTCAGCGTGAGGATGCTGCTCTCGTATTGGTCGGAGATGACCTTGCTGGGATCGACGATGTTTTCGACGAGGTCGCGCAGCGTGTAGCGATTGCCGGCAGCGGTGAGATCGGGGCCGACTCCACCACCTTCGTTGCCGAGTCGATGACAGGCCTGGCAGGCGGCGGCGATGAAGAGCTCGCGTCCGCGGTCGAAGTTGCGGCCGCTTTGCACCTTCGAGGCCAACGCGGTGACTTCATCGACGGTGTAGGCCTTTCCGGGGCCTTTCGGTGGCTTGATCGCCTCGGGCTTGATGGCGATGAATTTCGGCGTGGCGAGCACGGCGAGCTTCTTGCGCTCCTCCGCGTCCGGCACGGAGGCGAGCGCATCATTGCGGATGGTGTCGATGAAGCCGCGGAACTGGTTCCCGCCGAGCCACGGGCCCGTTTTGGCAAACCACGCGAAGAACTCGCGACGTAGCTCCGGCGTCCAGCCGTTCTTGGCAAAGCGCAGGCCGTAGGCATACGCGATCTGCTGCGTGTTTGGCCGTGCTTCGCCAGCGCGGAGGAAGTTCGGGCCGTAGCGGTCGTTGCGGGCCATGCGCTCGACGGAGAGCCACGACACAGGATCGTCCTTCGCTGTGCGCATGAGCTGGATCGTTTCCGCGATGACTTCCGATGAGCCGAGCGCCGCCAGCGTGCGCGACAGCTCGCGATTCAAGTCGTTCGTCTTCGCAGGAAACAACGCATCGAGTCGTGCGATCGTCTTCGCGAGCGAATCACCTTCCGGCAGGCCATGGCGAGCGACACTGATTTGATACACACGCACGAGCGCGAGCTGCTGCGCGGCATCGAGCTGCGCAAAGTCGAGCACATGGAGCATCGCGAGCAAGGCGGCCTGATTTTCCTTTCCGCCCATGCGAGCGAGCGCGACACCGCTCTCGATCACCGCCCAGGGTTCGCTTTGCTTCAACGCACGCGAGGCCCACAGCTTCGCGGGTTGGCGCTCGATGGCCACGCGGGCGGCGTAGCGCACGAGACGATCCGCATGACCGAGATGCGGCCATGCTTTGTCGATGGCCTCGGGACCGGTGCCTTCCTCATGCAAGCGCTCCAGCTCGACACGCAGCTTGTGCTCCGGCGTCTCGACGGGCGCGGCGGCAGGCGCCGTGCTCTCCTTGCCCTCATACGTGACGCGATACAGCGCCGACTGCGTGCGGCGTCCGCCGATGGCGAAATACATCGCGCCGTCCTTGCCGATCACGGCATCGGTGAGCGGCAGCGGCTTGCCATAGACGAACTCCTCCAGCTTCGCGTCGTAGCCTGCGCCCTTCGGCGTGAGCACCACGGCGTAAAGCGTGCCGTAGGTCCAGTCGCACGCATAGATCGCGTGCTGATACTTCGCGGGAAACGCCGCGCCGAGTCCGCTGACGACGCCGGTCGGGCAACCCGGTCCCACATCGACGAGCGGCGGGATGATGTCCGGGCAGTAGCCGAGCAGTTTCCCCGACGACTCGCGGAAGCCGTAATCACCGCCGCTGACGAGGTGATAGATGCGCGTGGGCCGATACCACGGCGTGCCCGCGTCCCACTCCATGTCGCTGTCATAGGTGAAGAGATCGCCGAGTGCGTTGAAGGCCGTATCAAAATGATTGCGCAGGCCGTCGGCGATCATCTCAAAGCGTTTTCCATCTGGCGAAACCTTGCACGTGAAGGCCTGCGGCTCCGTGTCGGAGAACTCAGCGCCTTTGCTCGTGCGCGGCACGACTTGATCATCTGCAAACGGCCGCGAACCGCGTGTGTGCTCGATTGGCGGCTGCGCGGTGCCGTTGCCACACGCGATGTAGAGACTCTTGCCGTCCGGCGAGAGCGTGATGCTGTGATTGCCATGCTCGCCCTGGCCTTTGATCTCGCGCAGCAGCGTCTTTTCATCGAACTGGCCCGTGCCCTTCGTGTCGCGCAGTCGATACAGGCCCGCGACATTCGGCTTCTCATTCACCAGCGCATAAAGACTGTCGAAGGCATACAGCAGCCCATGCGCGCCATTGATCTCGGCGCTGAGTTTCTCCACCTGCGCCTTGTCACCACTGCCCACCGGCGGCGGCGTGATGCGGAAGAGGCCGCCATACTGATCCGTGGCGAGCAACCGGCCGCGATCATCGACCGTTAGGCCCACCCATGAACCTTCGCTCTCTTTCGAGACCTTGTGCAGCATCTCCACCTTGAAGCCCGGCAACGTCTTGATGTCCTTCGGCGCGATGACTTCATCCGAGGTCGGATTCGTCTCCTTTTGCCGCGAGCGATCAAAAATCTCGCCGTAAGGCCGCAGGCCATACGTGTTCACCACCTTCGCCGGCTTCCAATCCTCCGTCGCCGGTGCCGCCGCGGACCACGACGCATCGGTGAAGATCACGCGCTCGCTGCCATCCGCGAGCTTCAGCGTCAGCACCGCGAGAAAACCCGCTGCGCTGCCTTTGTTCGTCGCCTCGGCCCGCAGCTCGTTTTTGCCGCTGCGCAGTGCTTTCGTCACATTCGCCTGCGTCGGCCGCTGCCAGTCGGGATTCGTCAAAACGCGTTCGCCATTGAGAAAAACCTCCGCGCCATTGTCGCAGCTCACGCGCAGCATCGCCTCCTTCACCTTCGCTTCGCCGAGATCGAACTCCTTCCTCAGCCTCGCCGCACTCTTCGCGTCCGGCGAATCGCTCCAGAGCCATTTCCACTCCGATGAAGCCTGAATCGGTGCTGCGGCCGTTTCGGCCTTTGAGTTGGCCTTCGCCTTGCCTTTGCCCTTCGACTTCGCTTCCGCCTTTTCCACCGGCTTCGCGTTGGCGATCACATTTTTGTCAAACGCAGGCACCGGAGCCTCCGGCAGCTCCTTGAGCATCACGTCCTTGATCTGCACCACCATCGCCGGACCGCGATGAAGCTGAAACGCGAGCAAACCTTCGAGCAATTGCGTCTTCGCCCCGAAGTCGAGCAAATCGATGGTCATCTGCCCGTCGATCTTGTGCACCACATGGTTCCCCTGCGCGATGATCGTGTAGTCATGCCATTGCGCGATGTCCACACTCACGGGCTCACGCTCCGCCACGAGCCATTTTTTGTCCTCGGGGTCGATCACCATGCTCTGCCCGTTCTGCACCAGAATGCCGACCCACTTCTCGCCATAGACCATCGCATTGTTCGGCGCGGCCGAGTGAATGTCGCACTGATACCCACCCACCGACCACCTACCGGTCTCCGCAAACTCCCGGCTGCGATACTGAATGCCCGTGTTGTTGCCCTTCTGCTTCACCTTCACCCGCAACTCGAAATTCTTCAGCACCCCGCCCCGCCAGATGAGGAACTGATTGTACTTCAACTGCTCCGGCCCTGTCGTCGTGCCGACGATCTCGCCATTTTCCACCTTCCAAAGCTCCGGATTCCCATCCCAGCCGCTGAGGTCTTTGCCATTGAAGAGCGGCTTGAAGCCATCCTTGGCATTGGCTATCAATGGGGATGCGAGAGTGGCAAAGAGCAGCGTGAGGGTAAGTTTCTGTATCATGGAGTTCTTGATTCTTCGATTTTGGTTCGGATCGGATGGCAACTAAGCGTGCAAGGCGGATGTATGATTAGATAATTAGGCGTGAGTCAGTCTCATAGATCGCAAAGGATTCAGATTTATTTCTTCGGCTTAGCTTTTCCTCTGCGTGGCTGCGTTTGGGCCTCGTCTAGCGGCAGTCGCTTCTCACCTACGCTGACGGACCACTCGCGCAACATCGCTCGATGGCGCTGGATCTCAGAGGTGAGCGAGCCTTCGGCAATGAGGTTGTTCATCTCATAGGGGTCAGCGCGTAGATCGAAGAAGGCTTCGTCGTCGTCGGTAGAGAGCATGTATTTGAAGTGATCCGTGCGCACCATGCGGTGGCCGGTGCCCACTCGATTTTCCGGCGGGCCGACGCATTCCGTGATGACGTAATCGCGCACCGTCGCTTCGGGTGCATTCATGATCGGACGCAAGGACTTGCCCATGAGCTGCGGCGGTGCCGAGGCTCCTGCAAAGTCGATGATCGTCGGAAACACATCGAGTGACGAAACCAGCGCCTCGCTCTTTGCGCTCTTCACCGGCAGAAGCGGCGAGTGGATGAACATCGGCACGCGCACCGATTCCTCGTGCATGGTGATCTTGTTCCCCAGGCCGTGATTGCCGAGGTGATAGCCGTTGTCGGAAAGGAAGATCATCACGGTGTTCTCGTAGAGTCCAGCGGCCTTCATTTGCTCCACGAGCATGCCGACCTGCTCATCGAGCAGACTCACATCACCGCAGTAGGCTTTAATAACTTCCTTCATGGCCTCCTCCGATCTCGGTGGTCCGCAGGTCTGGCCAGCGGGTGCGCCTTTGTAAATCCTTAAGGTGCCATCACGAAAGCCGATGGCACCAGGAGCCGCTTGATTGAAGAAGCTCTGCATCGGCGGCGACTCCATCCAGTTCGGATCGAGCGTGATGACGCTGTCTTTGTAGAGGTCCTTGAACCGCTGCGGCGCGGTGTAGGGCACATGCGGATTGTGAGGCGTGAGCCAGAGCAAAAAGGGACGCCCTGACTTCGACTCACGCTTCAAGAACTTGTCCGCTTCGTCGAATGTCTCTTCGTCATTGGCGGCCTTGATCTCACGACCTTCGGCAAAGCCAAACGTTGTCGGTTCCCCCAGATGCGACTTCCCAAACAGCGCCGTGTGATACCCCACCTGCCCCAGCACCATCGGCAAGGTCACGATGCGCTTCTCCTCCACCACGCTCTTCTTGAACCCCGCTGAAGCCAAAGCGACTGAGCCATGCTGCTGAGGAAACATGCCCGTGTAAATGCTCGCCCGACTCGCCACGCAGATTGGCGAGGCCACAAATGCGCGATTCAATCGCAGTCCCTCCATGGCCAGTCGGTCGAGGTTCGGGGTCTTCACCACTGGGTTATTGTAACCGATGGCGCGATAGTTCTGGTCATCGGTAAAGATGACGACGAAGTTTGGTTTTGGCGCAGCCTGTGTGAAGACACAGGGAAGGACGAGGAGTGCGGTGAGGATGAGCTGTTTCATGCGAATGTGTGACCGAACTGATCAATTGGCTTTGGGTGCGCTGTTCTTTTTGTCGGACTTCTTCTTGGCCTTTGCGGCCTTGGTTTTGGCCAGGGAGCGCATTCGCCAAGGGAACTCAGCGCTCTCCGTCCGGGCGCTGGCCATCAGGGCCTCAGCCTTTGCCACGAGGAATGAAGATCATGTTGGGCCTTTGCTCAGTTACGTGGACGGAAAAGGCAAGAGTGAGCGAGAGCAGGAGAGTGATGAAGTTTTTCATGAGATCAGCCTGAAATTAGGGCCATTGTTTCAGGGTCTTACCGGTCGAGTCTTTGAGTCGTAGTGAATCGAGACGCACGATGCCTTTGCCCGCGCAGGGATCGAGGCGCAGGGCGTGGAGGACTTTGGATTCGGTGACATTGAGCACGATGTCGTGCCACTGGCCGTCATGCGTGACTTTGAAAGTTTGGCGCTCGCCCTTGGGCAGCGCGGTTTTCACGTCGGTGGTCCAATAGATTTCGCCGTCGCCACTGGCGCTGCTTTGAAGGCGAAACGTGAGCGTGTAGGGGCCGGCGGTTTTGATGTCCGACGCGTCGAAAGTCAATCCTGGATTATCTCCGGTGCTGGTGATGATGAGTTGTTGTTTTTCAATCACGAGCGTGGTGTCAATGCGAGCGCGGATGGGCTTAACCTGAGCGACTGGCATCGGCGAGGGAGTTTGCGCATCCGCTTTTTTGGCCTTCGTCCTACGCCCAGGCTTCTTCATCTCATCATCACTGGTGTCTGTGCCACCACCGCGAAACTTTTCATGCTCATCCATTTGATGTCGGTAAATGGGCTCGCCTCCAGCGCTGTGGACCCGTGTGTTTGTTTGCTCTGACCAAGTATTCCAGAGCTTCTCAAGACGAGCAACCTGATCGGGCTGGGTTTTCGTGAGATCATGAAGTTCGGTGCGGTCGGCTGCGAGATTGAATAACTCCCACGGGCGCCCCCAATCAGAGACGAGCTTCATGTTGCCTGCGATCACGGCACGATGATCGAAGAGCTGAAAGTAAAGCGTCTCGTGCGGCACCTGCTGTTCGCCAAGGAGAATCGGGCGAAGGCTCTTGCCCGGCAGTGGTGCGATCTTCTCCCCTCCGAACTCAGCTGGCCATGGTCCGCCGCCCACATCCACGATGGTTGCCATGAGATCAATGATGTGAGCCCTTTGATCGGTGATGCTGCCGCGTTGCTTCACCACAGCGGGCCACGCGGCAATGCAAGCCGTGATACTGCCGCCATTGAACATGTTGCGCTTGTAGTGGCGGAAGGGAGTCGCGCTTGCATTGGCCCACCCGAGTCCGTAGCCGAGGTGGCTGCTGCCATCGAGCAGCGGCTCGATTTGGCGATCACTGATTTTACCGTGATCATAGGGACTAGCGCCGTTGTCACTGAGGAAGAGTACGAGTGTGTTTTCTTCCTCGCCGAGTTCTTGGATCTTCGCCAACACGCGGCCGATGGCCTGATCCATCCGGTCCACCTGCGCGGCAAAGACGGCCATTCGTGCGTCTTCAAAATCCTTCTCTGCGTCCGTCAGCGAATCCCACGCAGGGATCGTGTCGGGTCGCGGCGAGAGCACCCATTCCTTTTTTGTGATACCAAGCTCGATTTGCCTTTGATACCGCTGCTCGCGCAGCTTGTCCCAGCCGATGCGATACTTACCGCGATACTTGGCGATGTCCTCTGGCCACGCCTGAAGAGACGCGTGCGGTGCATTGAAGGCAAGATAGGTAAAAAACGGTTTATCGGGATTCTGCGCGTGAGCCTCGCCGATGAATTTGATCGCGTAATCCGCATTGGCATCGGTGGTGTAAAACTTGCCATCGTTCGCGGGCTTGAATGGCTTGTCGTCGAGACGATGCGACGGGCTACCTTTGAAGTAATCACTGCCGCCGCCGAGATGCCCAAAGTAATGATCGAAGCCACGCTGAAATGGATTCCCGTCAAGGTGCCACTTGCCCAGAGCGAATGTGTCGTAGCCCGCCGACTTCATCGCCTGGCCCATCGTCAGTCCGCGTTTCACGCCGAGTCCACAATCCTGCCAATACTGGCCGCTCATCAGGGAGGCGCGTGTCGGCTCGCACTTCGCGGAATTGTAGAAGGAAGTGAAACGTAGACCTCCCGCTGCAAGCCGATCCAAATTCGGCGTCGCGATCTCACCGCCATAACAGCCAAGGTCCGAAAATCCCATGTCATCGGCAAGGATGAGGAGGATGTTGGGTTTAGAAGTCTGAGCGGCGGCTAATCCAGCGATAGGAGCTAGCAGCAATGCGGCAAAGAGAGTGAGGGTCGGTTTCAAAAGAGGGCTTGGTTGGGCAATCAGTTCGCGCGTGAATCGACATATTCCTCGCGGCTCAATTAGCTATCGACTCTGATTCGCTTGGCCGACTTCACTTTGGGCTTCTTGCTGGATTCGCTGTCTGAGGCGGGTGGGGTCCACTCGGCGGGCACTGGATTGGGCACCGTCAACGGTGAGACGTCGGCGTGGGCAGTCATTTCCTTTTGCAGCAGGGCCATTAACTCAGTGATTTTTGCCGCATGCTCGGGCTTGTCAGCGAGGTTGTTCAACTCATGCGCATCAATGCTGAGATCAAAGAGCTGTGTGCGATCTACAAGCGGGTAGCGGATGAGTTTCCAGCGGTCGTCGCGAATGGAGCGCTGGCAGTGACGATAGCCGGTGTAGAGCACGTCGCGGACTTTGTTTTGCTTGCCACTCAGGATCGGGACGATGCTTTTGCCTTCGACGCCTTCGGGAACGGGCGCGCCGGCGAACTCGGCGAAGGTCGAAAAGAGATCCATGAGGTAGATCAGAGCTTCACTTTTTCCTTTGGCAACACCCGGGCCCGCGATGATGCAGGGCACGTGCATGCCGCCGAACTCATAGAGGTTCTGTTTTCCAAAGAGGCCGTGGTCGCCCATTGAGAGACCATTGTCACTGCTGTAAACGATGATGGTGTTCTCCCACTGACCGCTCGCCTTCAGCTCAGCAAAGATACGACCAATGTGATGATCGAGTCCCGTGATGCAGGCATAGTAATTGGCGAGTTGCTGCTTCGTATCTGCCTCCGTTCGCGGCCATGGGGCGAGCTTTTCATCGCGCACGGTCATCTCACCATTGTCGAAGGGATGTTGAGGCATGAAGGCGGACGAAAGAGTGACTTTGGTCGGATCATAGAGCGCGTGGAAGCGCGGCTCGGCAGAACGCGGATCATGAGGCACGGGCGGCGCGAGGTAGATGTAGAAGGGCTTGGATTCTCTGTTGCCTGTCTTTGTCTTTAGGAACTCGATCGCGTGGTCCGCGAGTCGCTGGCTGCCATGCGCTCGGTCGTCATCGGCGGTCTTGCCATGAGCATCGTCTTTGAGGCTGGACTCATACTCTTTGAGCCCAACCGGAAAGCCATTGCCATACTTGCCCATGTGCATGGTTTGATAGCCAGCCGCTTGCATGACACGCGGCATATAGGTGGAGACGTCCTTCGCATTTGGGGCGGCTGAAGGAGCACCAGGAATGCGCTGCCAGGAGCGGCCCGTCAGCATCATGGTGCGGCTCGGCGTGCAGACAGCCCCAATCATAGAGCCCATCGTGTAACAGCGCGTGAAAGTCATACCGCGCTCGACGAGGGAGTCGAGATTCGGTGTCTGGAGCATCGGATTGCCAAGTGCATGCAAGCCGTCAGCACGATGATCGTCGGCATGAATGTGCAGGATGTTGGGCTTGGCAGCAAATGTGGCTGTTGTTACCGATAGCAGAGCTGCTAAAAGACGAAGGGTTGGTTTCATGGTTCGCCCTCTGAAACGCAATGCTTTCACTCAAATCTCAGCAAATGGTGTGTCGGATTCCGCAGACAGCACCCAAGATTTTGGCCCAGCCCCGCGAGCTTGTCGAGATTTGGCGTGCACAAGACAGAGGTTGGATTGTAGCCCTGTAACTGTCCCCAACCCAAGTCATCGAGGAGGACAAAATGATGTTTGGCTTCGTGTTCTCGGCAGCATTGAGTGAAGGAATGACAAAGATGTCTCCCCTTTTGGGCTACTCTCGGAAATTCTTGCCGAGACCAGCACGTTTGCCGTCGTCTTTAAGGCTGCCGGGTTTCCAGTTCTTGGCGATGCCGATGTCGGCGGCGACTTGTTTGGTGATGCCAGTGATGTCCACGTAGCCGAGGCGATTGTAGAGAGCTGGGACATAGTTGGCATCGCGGATGGAGGCGTATTGCTTCCAGTGAATGAGGGCATCATTAAGGTAGCGCAGTGCGGCGGTGTACTCGATCTTATCACTGCTGGAGTCAAATAAGGCGAGAGCGCAGGAACCTCGGATCTTGGCAGCGTAGTAACGGCCTAGATGCGCGAGGGCTTCGCAGTCGTTGACGTTCTTTTGCAGCTCAGGGTCGGTTTTGGCGGACTCGCGCAGCGATTCGAGCGAAGCAAAAGTATTGGCGGCTGCGCCGTCGAGTGCTTCGGCAATCTCGATCGGCGTGGTCTCAGTCATGGGTTCACGGTTGATGAGACGATGACGCCAGTCGCGGATGCAGAGGACGTTAGCACCAGGCATGGCGCTGCCCTCCATAAACTTTTGAACGGTGTAAAAGCCGCCGCTGCCTTTATGATGTGGATGACTCCAGCAGGCCTCGGGGAACCATTTGAGGTCGATATCGCCCCAAAAGAAGCGGGTAATAAGCGGCATCACCTGCGAGGCACTTTGTAGAGCGCTGAAGAGATGGGGTGACGATGCCGTGGGATGCCGCGCGGCGAGGAGGCGCTCGAAGTGAGAATCGGGCAGCGTGGGATCATAGGCGAGGCGACCCCAGAGCATGAAGGAATACCACTGCTTCTCCATCACGAGCGGGCGCTTGCCTGGAGCGGGATGACGATCCAGGAATTCGCGGCCCCAGCAGTAACCATCGGGCCCCATGTAGAAACCAGCAAACTTGTCCGGCGGCGGCATGTTGAGGATGTATTCTCGGGCGTAAGCGGGATCGCCAAAACGGAAGGTGTAGATGTCATCATTACGAACAGTGAGCCAGGTGCGTCGGCCTTTGGCGATGCCATCGAGCAGCGGCTGGATGAAGATCGGTTTGGTGATCGAATACATGTGCGCCACGCTGTATTTGAAGCTGAAGTCAAAGGTGCATGGGTAGTCTTTGAAGGCGTCAAGGATCTCGCTTTGCGCGGTCCAGTGGAAGCGATGGATCATGGGAAAGTCCCGCTTCGGGTCGAGCTTCAAGGCATCGCGCACGCCTTCGCCGTAAGTGTCCCAGAGCCACTTTTCTTTCACCTTCGATTCCATGTCATGCGGCATGCCTTCGCCTGCAGTGATGCCCATACCGCCGAGCAGTGGGTAGGTTTTTACCATCTCGCGGACGCTGGCACGGAAGTAGGCTTTGGTGATGTCATTGCCCATATCGTCGGTGATGCCGTGTTTGCCATCGGCTCCGTAGGTGAAGACGTTCCAGGTAAAGACATAGAGCTTGATGCCTCGATCCGCAGCCTGCTGCATGACCCAGCGCCAGAACTCGATCTTTTCGTCGATGGTGACCTTTTTGACGACTTCGTAATTGGCGAGCATTTCGTCACGGACAAAGCCTTTGCCGGAGAAGCTGAAGCTGTCGTCGAGCTTCGCCTTCGTGCGCCAGACATCGTCGAGCGCCACCTCGGGGAACTCTGGCACTTTCACCATGGAGGGGAAAGGATGCAGGCTCCAAAGCGAGAGCACGTTGTAGCGATGCCGCGCCATGGCATCGAGGTAGCTGATCCAGAAATCGCGCTCCCATACCTCGGGGATGTTCGCCTGCGCCGCGTCGGAGGAGTCTGTGTAACTCGGCGTGCGCAGGTCGAGCGGGATGTTGAACTTGATGCCGCGCTTCTCGATGTGCGGTTTATTTTCTGAGCTCTTGAGCGTGTCGAATGTCCCTATGCGGATGGCTTCGGCGATGTCGAGACCGCCATACATGGCTCCGGCTGGATCGGTGCCGATCACCGTGATGTTTTGGCCTTCGCGTTCGATGCGGTAGCTTTGCGCAGGGGCGTTCTCCTTCTTTTCAACGGTAAGAGAGACGTTGGCGGTGATTCCCTTGGCTGCGGCCTCGCGGCGGATCTCTGATTCCGCAAATTTGCCGGGGCCACCTGTGGAGCGATCGTTGGCGAGTTCGAGAGCATTGGCTGAGCTATCAAAAAGATGGAGGGCAAAAACAAGAGCCGGTAAAAGATTAGCGGTAAAAAATGGGATTCCATTCTTTCTGACGGCTGAGGTTTGGGCTTTGGAAAGGAACATCATGGTGACTATTTCTGAAAGTTGAGACTTTCGACGAACTCGTTCGCTTTGAAAAAGTCGGGGCTGGTGACGGGTTTGCCGCCTAGTGTCATGTTTTCAAAGATGAGATTACGGATGCGGGCATCTTTTTGGCCCCAGAGGAGTTGGGGCTCGTTGATGACACTTGGCGCAGCGATGGAGATGTTTTGGAAGAGGATGCCCGATAAGTCGCCGGGGCCTCGTTTGCCCTCGCCATAGGGCTCGGGCACGGTCATGCAGATGAAGAACTGCTGGAGTGTGGGTCGCGGGTCCGAGATGCGGATGTTACGGAAGATGACTCCCGCACCTGCCGGGTTCTCACCTTCTCCACGCATGTTGAAGACGCGGCCACCACTCCAATGATGCCATTTGGCGCGGGAATAGATCACGTCACAGTCTTCGACGATGAGTTTGCGATTGGAGAGCCCGCTGAGGACGAAAGAGGAGCCGTTGGCATCATTCCACAACACCACGCGGCGGATGCCGAGGCCTTTGGCATAGAGTGAGTCATCCTGGGTGCGGATGAAGCAGTCTTCGATGAGTGTGTTGCCAAACGGATTGATGCCGTCGCCATTGGCGCGCCAGGTGAAGATCTTGGTCCATTGGACTTTGTTGGGATGTCCTTCGCTGTAGTCGTTGATCAACATCACTGAGTGCGAGGCGGAATCGGCGATGGTGAGTCCTTCCACCCGCGTGTCTTTGGCACCGAAAATCTCGATGGGTTTGCGACTCGCGTTCTTGTTTCCTGAAAAGAGCTTCTTCAAGGCGTTCGCATGCTTGATGCGTGCACCGGACAACGTGCCATGGCCGAAAATGCGGATATCTTGACCGTTAGGCCATTCATTATTGAAGAACGAGCCATACACAATGGCATCGCCAGGGATGTAATACTGGCGATGAGCGTTCACGGGGAAACCCGCTCCGATGTCATGCACGCCTGGCAGAAAGTAGAGAGTGTTCCAGTCGCCATCAGTGGGCGGTTTTTCGCCGGGCTTCACCGTGCGCACACCAGGTGAACCTGGGCTGGGCTTGCCTGCGAGCGGCGGATTGGCAAAGAGCGAGATCGTATGCAGTGGCGGTCCGTTATAGCCCTTGCCGGTGTCCTGACCATCCATCTGGCCATCGATGTCCACGGCGACGAGGCAAGGCTTGTCCAGCCTCACGAATGCCTTGCCATCTTTGACAGAACAATTGGATGCGTGCCGCTTGGGATGCACCGCAGCGCTGCGGATCGGCTGGCCGTTGACGCGAGAGATTTCGATCTCGACGGGACCGGAGGTCTCAAAGTTCACGTAGGTGTGCGTCCAGCCCTTCAGCGTGTCAAAGTAGGCCTCTTCCTTCTTGCACTCTGTGTGCCAAGCAAACGCGCTATACCATTCCGCGCCATCCGCAGTGGTGCGGATGCGGACCTGATAGTGGGCTGATGCTTCAAGGCCCGGAACAGGCGGATAGATCCTCAAGTCAGCAGCGAATGCGACTGTGATATGAAGGGCAATGAGAACCGCAGTGATGAGTCTTTTCATGGAGCTGTTATTGAGAGGTGAAAGGCACGGCAGGGAGGCCTTCAAGATTGAAGAGATTTACCTCGGGCACTTGAGCCCAGCCGTAACGCACGGTCGTTGGGTCGGTGATCTTGTCGGAGGTGACAACGACCGTATCACCTTCGATGACGGCGTGTGCTGGGACGAACTTTCCATTCTCGCCAGCGATGGTGAAGCCTTTGAGCGCACCGTCTTTGGCCATGAGGCCTTCACCGATGTGCGTGAAGGAAATCACTGCTCGATTGCCCTCGATGCTCATGCTTTTAAAGACGGGGCCGGAGTATTCGATAGGCTCACCATAACTCAGAGCGCGGGCGGCCAATGCCAGTTTCTCACCCACCGGTTGTTTGCGAGTGGGATGGATGTTGTTGGCGTTGCCCACATCGGTGGTAACGACCATGGCGGTGTGCGGTGTCGCTTGCGATATGCGCTGCTGAGCTTCGCGAAAAGCGGGGTGCGTGTCCCGATAAGGGGCGAGCTGCACGAAGAGAAAGGGCATGTCTTTTCCCCACACCTGACGCCAGTCGGCGATCATCGCTGGGAGCAGCTTCTCGTATGGGCGTGGCTGAGCGGAGTTCGACTCACCTTGATACCAAATGGCACCGCGAATGGCGAACGGTTCTAGCGGTGCGATCATGCCGTTGTGCAAGGCACAGGGGCTGTCGTGGCAGCGCTGTTTCGGCATCTTCGGTGCGGGTGGAAGGCTCATCCCTTTGGCTTTTGCCTCCTTCACGGCCTGCGGATGCACTTCATCTCGCTGACGCTGAAACTCACGATAAGTGGTGCCAATGGTCTCGAACTCGGCAGGCGAAACATGGGACCACTTTTCGACCAAGGCACCGCCCTCACCAGTCGCTGCGAGCGTTTCGGAACGCATCCAAGTTTCGATCCGTGTGCCGCCGACCGAACTCACGACCAATCCAATCGGCACGCCCACCTTCGGCTGTAGCGCCGCGCCAAAGAAATAGGCCACAGCAGAACAGTCGGCTGCTGTCTCTGGCGAAATTGGTTTCCAGACACCGCTCACCTTGTCGGTGGGCTTTTGGAGAAACTGATGCTCCACCGTGAAAAAACGCAGAGCAGGATTGTTGGCCGCAGCGATCTCCTCCGGTGCTTTCTCATTGCTTTTCAGCTGAAAGTGCATGTTCGACTGGCCAGAGCAGAGCCAGACATCACCGACGAGCACATCGGTGATCTTTGCCTGTCGATTCTCGATCTTGGACTGAATGATAAGCTCACGTCCTTCAGCAGAGGCGGGCATTGGATCGAGTTTGACTGACCATTTGCCATTGGCGTCAGCAGTGATGGACTTGCTCTGGGCTGCAAATGTGACGGTGACTTGCTCGTTTGGATTTGCCCAACCCCAGACGGGCAAGACTCTATCGCGTTGAAGCACGGTGTGATCGGTGAAGATGCCTGCGAGTTTGATTTCAGATGCCCACGCGGGGGCGGCAATGACCAAGAGGAGGAGAATTTTCGTGAGCATCATGAAGAGTCTGTGAGGCGATCATGGGCGCGTGACGCGGAGACGCACAAAGCGCCTGCCATTGCTTCCTGCTGGCACGGTGGCCTTGATTTGCTGAGTGGTGCCGTTGTCGCTCATGATGCTACTGCTGACGCTGGTGCTGCTCCAGAGGCCGGTGAGAGTATCGGTCCACTCGACGGTATAGGTCACATCGGTGGCCGATTTATTTTTGGTGTAGGTGTATTCGAGATTGCTGCCGATGCGGGCGGAGCTGTGGGGCACGGGGGTGCTGGCGCTGGTGCTGGTGGCGAGGGCATATTCGAGGAGATTCGTGACGCCGTCTTTGTCTTCATCGGCTAGCTCAGCGGCGATGGTGGAATTGTTGGCATTCGTGCCGAAGCTGCTGCCGAGCCATGTCTGCCAAGCGCTGGGTGTGATGCGGGTTAGGACGACATCGTTCCCTGTGCCGCCGGTGTAGCTGATGCGCCACCATTGGGCATCCTCGAAGAACTCGGCGTTCTGCGGCAGACCGGCAAAGGTGCCTGTGATGGCGCTGCTGCTGCCGGTGTTGTCGATGATGCGGTAGCTGCTGCCTGCGGCGAGAGCGGGAGCTGCGACGAGATCCAGCGTGCCGGAGAGTGTGATGGCGCTGGTGCCACCGGTAAGTCTGAGCTGATCAAACTGCGTGCCGACGGTGGCTCCATTGATACGGAAGCGTACGCTGCCTGCGGAGCCTACATTGAGTGCGCCAGCGACGCTGCGCTGGCCAGTGGTGGCTCCGAGGGTGAGCGTTCCGCCATTGATGATGACGCCGCTATTCAGGCTGCCTGCGAGGTCGAGCGTACCTTCCTGAACGGTGCTGCCACCCGTGAAGGTATTGGCACCGCTAAGCGTGACGGTGCCACTTGTGGTCTTTGTCAAAGCCGCCGAGCCGCCGAGTCGAGCACTGACGGTGCCGCTTTGAAAGGCATAGCTCGTGCCCGCCAGAAACTGCGTGGAGTCCCCGGTGCTATTGATGATGCTGCCGCCAAAAAGCTCCACTGGGCCGAGCGTCTCACTGAAGGCATTCAGATCAAAGGTCGCGCCGGTGTTCACGATGAGATCGAGCGTGGAGGTGAATCGCTCACTGGCACCGAGTTTTACCGCACCTGCCCGCAGATCGAGAAAACCCACGGTGCTGAGCGTGCCGGAGAAGGTGAGCGTTCCCGCGCCTTGCTTGATGTAGGTGCCGGTGCCGCCCCAGTTGGTCGTCACAGTGCGGTCGATGGTATCGTTATAGATCACGGTGCCAAAGTTCACGATGGCTCCTGGCAGCGAGCCGAGATTCGTGCTGAGCGTGCCTTGATTGACCGTGGTGGTGCCGCTGTGTGAGGCGGGACCATTAAGCTGAAGGGTGCCTGAGCCATTTTTCACTAAAGCACCCGCACCTGAGATGCTGCCATTCATGATCGTGGTGCCGCTGCCGTCAAAAGTCAGCGCGAAGGCGCTGGCGGTGGTATCCAGACTGCTCGCTAGCGTGAGCGTGCCACTGCCTGAACCACTGCCGATGCGAGCCGCCGCATTCATCACCAGCAGCCCGCTGAAACTCACTGCGCTGCTGTCCTCGACATCCAACGCACCAGCGGTGCCTGTCTCGCCATTGCCCGCGAGCTGCACGCTTTCCGCGCTGGTGAAGTTCACACCACCGGCCAGCGCCAGAGTCGATCCACTTGCCACAGTTGTGCCTGCTGCCGTTGTGCCGAGCGCTCCACTATGCGTGACGACGATCTCGCCATTTTGGATGTCCAACGCGCCGGTGAAAGCATTAGTATTGGTGAGCCAAGCCGCGCCCGTGTTGATCTTCACGAGATCGCCAAAGGATGAACCGATGACACTGCTGACATTGACTCGTCCATTGCCTGCCAAAGTGATTTTGCGATTCGTCGCCGTGCTGGTGAGGACGCTATTGATGTTCAGCGCCGCCGTGGATGCGGTGCTGTTGTTGGCAAAGGTGAGATCATTTTGCGCTTGGATCGCAGTGTTGATCGTCTGCGTGGTGGTCACATCGCCATTCACCACGATGCCGCCCACGCCAGTCCCAGAGACAAGCCTGCCCAGTAGCAGCCTGAATGAGCCTGATGCCAACGTCATCGCAGGGCAGTCTGGTGTGGTGAAGTAGAGCTCCTTGACGTTTTTATCTCCGAGCAAAGAGACTGTGGTGCGGGTCGTTGCGCGGTTGAAAATCGCCGCATCGCCTGAGTCAGGCACGCCATCTGGCCCCCAGTTTGCTGGTGTGCCCCAGTTGCCACTTTCCGCGCCTTCCCAGCCGGGCTTCATCCACACCTTCACGTTGGCGATGTTCATGCTGGAGCCATTCATCGTCGGGCCAGCTGTGCCAGCCCACGGGATGACTTTGGTGCTAAACATGACTTGTAGCGGCAGCATGCTCTGATAGGCCGAAACTTGGGATGCCGTGGCCGTGTAAACAAGCTGCCCATCCCAATACCAACGCATGCTGCCATCTGTCGCCCATTCCAGTCCCGCTGTGTGGTAGCCAGGATAAATCTCCGGCACTGAATGTGATGTTCCCAGGTTGTCATGCACAGGCTGCCAGTCATGCAAAGTCACATGATTGTCATTGTGCGCATGAGCCTCGGAGATATCGATCTCCTGCCCGTCCACATCGTTACCGAGGTTGGCGGGAGTGGACAGCCAGAAGGCATTGTTTAGACCATCGCTACTACCGATTTGAAAAACGGATTCGTAGTAGCCGAAGCGCTGCGTGAACTGGGAGGTATATAGCCCGCCCGTATCCCAATCCGCGCCATTCGCTGTGGTGGTGAGCCGCAGTTGCCCGCCGCTCACGCTGTTGTTTGGCCGATTATCATACACGGACCACACCGCTGGATTGAAAGTCGTGCCGTCGAACTCATCTGCAAAGGTCGTCTGCGTGTAGCCCGGCATGGGTTGCTCATTCAGGACGAACTGCACGGCATCTGCCGAGACAAACCCATTGGCTCCATCATTGCGCAAAAGCACATTCCCACTCGTGCCAGCCACAAAGTCAAACGAGCCCACTTTCACCCAAGTGCTACCATTCACTCGCTGGTTCACTTTGGTGAAAATCGTCCCAGCAGTGGAGTTCACATCCACTCGGACGTTCGAGGCGCGGATCGAATCGGCGACCCACCACATATAGACATCGTAGCGTCCAGCCAACGGCAGCGTAGGCCTGAACCGCACGCTCTTACCACCTGTTCCACCAGTATTGCCATCTTGTAGGTAGTTGCTGCCAAAGTAGCCCGCAAGGCCCGTGCTCGCCGTCCACCCGGCGCTGATCGTCACGCCAGTCGCGGCGGTATTGTCCAAGACAATCGAAGGAGTCGTGCTGATCGTCGGCGAGGCCACACCCTCGCCTGTGCCATCAATCGCCGTTACGCGGTAAAAGTAACGAGTCCCTGCCACTGCCGTCGTATCGGTGAAACTCGTGGTCGTCGGCGAGCCAACTATGCTGAACGGGCCAGTCGCCACCGTGGCCCGCTTCACGCTGTAGCTGGTCGCACCTGTAGCCGCAGTCCATGTCAAACTCACCTGACCTGCCAATGGTGGCGCTGTCAGTGCAATATTTGCCGGAGGAGCAGGCGCAGCCACGGCGTGACCGGCCAGTAGTCCAAGGATCGCAAGCACGATACGAAGGTTAGATTTTGGCAAAAGACGGCTCATGAGAGGGTTGGTAGTTGGAGCTGTTTTATCAAACGCATTCGCAGAAGCCTAGACATTTCAACGAATCGTCGGCGGCCTGCTACTTGGTCACTGGGGCAGAGCTGCATTCGCAGCGATGTCCGCCGGAAATGCCGTGATCGGGCGGAGGCGGATGTTGCGGTAATAGAACTCTGAGCCTGCGAGGCTTCGCATCCAGACATTCCAGAAAGCGCCATGTTTGCCCGTGCAGTGGTAGAGCTGGCCGCTATCTCGTGCTCGGTCGAGCCGTGGTGCCCACTTCTTTTCGCCGAACTTCAGCTCAAAAGAAAAATGGTAGTCGCCGTATTCTTTGAGCGTGGTCAGGCCGCCGTAGATTTCGCCTGTGATCTTGAGCAAAGGTGTTCCTTCCTCTTCGATCACCGTGAAGACCTTCTTCGGATCGTTGTTCAAGCCTAGCGGCGTGCCTGGGGGTAGCCCCTCTACACTCTGATTTTTTACCACCCAGTTTTTGCCGGCTGCTGTTCGGAAGGTAAGATGGAGCACGATTGGGATTTGAGTTTGGATTGAGAACAATGGCTGGCCAACGTCAGCGTCTTGGCTCAGCGAGTGACACGGCCCAGGGAGTCCCCACGGACCTGACTATTCGGTGCCCTTTTTCTTACCGGCCTTGCGCATGGCTTTTTTGTCTTCCTTGTTGGTGGGGGCGTCAGGCTCGTTGTGCGCAGGCAGGAGTGCTTTGAACTTGGCCATGATGGGCTTGGATTCGGGATTGGCGGCCAGGTTTTTATGTTCCAGCGGGTCGGTGCTGTGGTCGTAGAGCTCCTCGGTGCCATTCGCTTTGCCACCATACCAGGTGTAGCGGTAACGGCCATCGGTGAGGGAATGGTTGCTGAACTGGTAGGTGGTGAGGGTGGGATGATTCCACTCCATCTTCGGGTCCATTAGCAAGGGCACAAAGCTGCGTCCTTCGTTCTCCGCATTGGGAGGGAGACCGCACAACTCGACCAACGTCGGATACATATCGAGCAGGTTGACGACGCCATCGCACTTGAGGTCGGCGGGAGTCATACCGGGCACGCGGACCATGAAGGGCACTCGGTCAGACTCTTCCCACAGATCGGTTTTGCCGTATTTCGTCTTCTCGCCCAGATGCCAGCCGTGGTCGCCCCAGAGCATGAGGATCGTGTTGTCGGCATGCTGGCTCTTCTTCAATGCATCGAATAGCACCCCCAGGCAGTGGTCCACGTAGCTGATGTTGGCGAGGTAGGCACGTTGCGCTTGCTTGTGCAGGTTGGCTTTGTCGATCGCGTCAAACGAACCAATCGAAGCCTTGAACAGGCGTTTTCCATTGGCGTCCACGATGTCATCGAGATCGTCGCGGAAGATTTCGACCGGCTTGATGGTTTCCAGCGGATAGAGGTCAAAAAACTGCTGTGGGACGAACCACGGCAGATGCGGTTTCGAGATGCCCAGGGCCATGAAGAATGGCTTGCCATCGAAATCGCGTTTGAGCTGATCTGCCGCCCATTGGCAGGCGACATAGTCTTTGGTCTCTTCGACCGCGGCCTTGCAGGCACCCCACTTCGTCACTTCCTTTTCCTCACCTTTCTCCTGGCCCTTTTCGTCGGCTTTTTCGCCTGAGGCGGATGACGGAGATTCTTCCCAGAGCATGCCTTTGTTGCGTCCTCCACCTTCAGCGAACTCTTGGAACGCCCATTGGCCCTCATCCATCCCATCAGACGTCGGATGCTTGTGGAAGATCTTTCCCGTGGAAAGCGTGTGGTAGCCGTTCTTGGCGAAGTATTCGGGAAGAGTCACCACATCCTTGGCTTTCGGGGCTTTCTTCAGGTCTTGAGTGTTGCCGTAAATGCCTGTCGTGGAAGGGCGTTTGCCGGTCAGAATGGCTGAGCGGCTCGGGCAGCAGACCGTGGATGCGCAATAGGCTTTGTTCATCACCATCGCCTGCTCTTTGGCGAGCCGGTCAAGGTTCGGCGTGATTACCTGTGAGTTGCCGCCAAAGCATCCGACCCAGTCGTTCAAGTCGTCAACGGCAATGAAGAGGACGTTGTAGGGCTTGGTGGGCTTGTCTGGGCTCGTTTGAGCGCCTGCAACGGATGCCATCAAGGCGCTAGCGAGAATGAGGTGTTTGAGCTTCATGGTGATTGGCAGGTTAGCGAGTGACGCGATTCAGAGAGTTCCCTCGTGAGTCGAAATGTTCGAGCGTGAGCTGGTCGGCGGCAGCGATGATTTGGAGGAAGCCACCTTGCGGGGTGACTGAGGTGTAAGGCTGTTTGATGAGAGCGTCTGGATCGGAGCCATTCTTGGCACCGGGAGCGACTCCCATGCGCGAGTTCTCATCGTTCAAGGCGCCACAGGCGAACTCCTCGATGCCGGAGGGATGAATGCTGTGGTATTGCCAGTGGCGGTCGCCGCAGATGAGCTTGATGTTGCCGATCTTGTTTTCCTTCAACCAGGCAAAGAAGGCATCGGCTTCGTGACGGAAGCCCCTGACGTCGGCGTGGTTGTCGATCTTCTTTTTGTCGTCGGGGCCGACCATGGGCGTGGGCGAAATGATGATCTTCCACTTCGCATCGCTGGCCTTGAGT
Organism: Verrucomicrobiaceae bacterium; assembly: GCA_027489965.1. Lineage (GTDB taxonomy): Bacteria > Verrucomicrobiota > Verrucomicrobiia > Verrucomicrobiales > Verrucomicrobiaceae > Prosthecobacter. The sequence continues at coordinate 90,552 of JAIXZA010000173.1, read as the reverse complement.
GTGGCTTTGAGCCATTCGCGCTGCTCGGTGCCCCAGAGGGACTTTTCGGGGCCATCGGCCATTTCATTGGGCGAGCGATAGTCGCGGCCTTCTGTGAGCCAGATTTGCAGGTTGTTGCCAACGCGATGGGTTCGGTAGCTGGGGCTTGGCACCGGCAACTGCTCGCGAAACATGTCGATACCCGTTTTGGGCAATGGCAGCTCGATGGTGGAGTTGTCGCCTTCGTTGTATCGGAAGTCGTGGTCGTCCTTTGACCAGTAAGTCGGCACGAGGCGGAAGAACTCGATCATGCGCGGAAAGCGAAACTGCTCATGCCAGCACTTGCGCAGTTGTGGCACCGTCTTGGCCACACGCAGCGGATGGTCATAGTAGACGATGTCGCCCGTGCCAATGAAGAAGTCAGGTCGCAGCTTCAGCATGGTTTCAAAGGAGGGGAAGCCGAGTCGCTTGTCTTCCGTCGTGGCTGTCTCAGGCCCGCTGGCCTTGCCTTTCTTGCCGAGCATGAACTTGTTGTAGTTCATGCAACTGCCCACGATGAACTTCACCGGCGTGTCGGTCTCACCGCTCGGCAAGGTCTTGAAGGAACACTCCGGACCTGGCTTGGCGCTTGCTTCCGAGCTGCCAAAGACCGGGCGAAAGTAGTAAGCCGTGTTCGGTTTCAGAGAGGTGAGTTCAGCGCGGAGAATGAAGTCACTGGCATCACTCGCAGCCTGAAACGCCGTGCGCTGAGCATCACTGAAATCCACCTTTGAGCTCCATTCGAAACAAGCCACCCCGTTGGCACCTAGAAGGTCACCGTTGGCATTGAGTTCCGTGGCGGTCGTCAGCCGCGTCTGCAGAATGGCAGTGGACTGGGTCACTTCACCACACATGGTGCCTTGGCCGAGGTAGGGAGCTTGGGCATCTGCGGCGTGAAGGAGCTGACGTTGCCACACCAAGAGTGGGAGGGCTTTAAGGATGTGGCGGCGGGCTGTCTTCATAGGTTGGTGAGATCTCGATAGCAGATCAGCGGGTTAAAAAGGGCTCACTGCACACCACGGCCTCAATCAGTGAGCGCAGGCCGTATTGTTTCTTCGGCAAGTCGGCGACGATCTTCTCCACCGTGGCCTCATCGAGAGCACCGATGCGGCGACCGCAGGCATAGGTGAGGAGGCGGTCGGCGAGCATGTGGGCGAAGAGGTCTTTGCGTTGAACGAGAATCTTTTTCAATCCGGCCACGTCTTCGAATTTCTCGCCGCTGGGCAGTTCGCCGCTGGAGTCGATCTTGGTCTTCTCGATGCGTGGACGCCAGTCGCCGATGGCGTCAAAGTTCTCCAAGGCGAAGCCGAGCGGATCAATCTTCTGATGGCAGCCGTAGCAGTTCGGCGATTCGCGATGCTTGCTGAGCAACTCACGCATGGACTTGGCTCCGCGCACATCTGGATCAATGGCGGGCACGTCATCGGGCGGCGGTGGTGGCGGTGTGCCGAGGATGTTTTCGAGCAGGAAAACGCCGCGAGTGACGGGTGAGGTGTCGATGCCGTTGGCGGTGATCGTGAGCACGGAACCCATGCCGAGCAGGCCACCGCGTTTGTTGTTTTTGAAGCTGACTTTGCGGAACTCATGGGCGCGAGCAGGCTCGCCTAGATCGCCAAGTTCGTAGTGCATGGACAGCGCCTGATTGAGGAAACTGTAGTCGCTATCGAGGAAGCTCACGAGGCTGGCATCACGCTCGATGAGGTCGCGCATGAACATTCGCGTCTCGGTCTTGAAGGCTTGCTCCAGGCCCTGGGAGTAGTATTCTTCGAACTCGTTTCGATCCGGCGGCATGCTACCGAGATTGCGCAGATTCAGCCAGCTATCGAGAAAGCCGGAGACGAAGGCGTCGGAGCGTGGGCTTTGCAAAAGACGGCGAGCTTGAGCGATCAGCACCTCGGGTTTGATGAGTTCGTTTTGCTCCGCGAGCTTCATCAGCTCTGCATCTGGTTGAGTGGACCAGAGGAAGTAGGACAGACGTGAGGCGAGAGCGTGGCTCGTGAGCTTCTTCGAGTCATTCATGGTCTCCTGAGAGAGGTAAAGGAAGGCCGGTGAGCAAAGAGCAGTCTTCAAGGCAGATTTGAAGCCTTCCAATGGTGTGCGTCCGCTTTGGATGCGTTTTTCTGCCACGGCGAGCAGACGGTCGATTTCGTCTTGTGAGGCTTTGCGGCGATACGCACGGTCGGCGAAGCTTTGCAGCACTTCGCGCATGTTTTCGGCAGTGAAGGGCTTCTTACCCAAAATGGCCTGCTGAGGTGCTGGCGGCCATCCTTCAATGAGTGGGCCGCGAATCTTCACTTCATCAATGCGGATGTGAGGGAACTTGGCCACATGCAGAGTGATTTTCTTTGCCGCGACGATGCCTATTTTGCCCTTCTTCTTGTCGTCTTCATCCATGAATTGCTCCCACAGGTCTTTGTGGTAGTTGGCGACTTTGAACCAGATGCTGCGGGCGTCTTCGGTGCCGTTTGGGAAGACGAATCGCGGTGTTTGTCCGGCATCGAGCCAGACCTTCATTCTGCGCCACTCGGGTTCGCCATCCTTGAGTGCGACCTCGGCCAGCATGGGCTGCAAGGTTTGCGGCAGGTCCAGTGGCCCGACTTTGGCGTCTCCAGGAACGATGCCGAGGCGGAACGATTGACGGGTGTCTCTGTCGAAGATCTCGGGATCATAAGGATGCTCGCGGTTCGCGGCTTTGACGAGCACCTGAACCTCGTAGAAGCCATCGACAGGCACGCCATCTTCGAAGTCGTTGACGAAGGCATAACCGCCAGTGTGTTTGTCGGAGTCCATGCACTCGAGCACGAGCAGGTGCTTGTTGTCGTATTCGTTGCGCTTCTTTTCGGACTTCGTTTTGGTTTTGAACTCGCCATTAAAATGCCACACCTGCTCCTTCGGTGCTTCTTGTTGGGCGAAGACCTTTTCCACCACGGCATCCGCAGCATCAAGGTATTGATCGAGGAGATAGCCGGAGGTTTGCAGCACATCACCGAGGTTCTCCATGTGCTCTTCGGATTGATCGCGGGGGAATTTGGTGGTCGGATCAAAAGCGGCCATGTTCAGCGAAAAGAGATCGCCGATGGTGTGGATATACTCCGTGCGGTTGAGGCGGCGAAGAACCGTGCTGCCACCGGTGCTGGCAAGCGTTTCTCGGCCTTGCGAGAGCGCGAGGGCGGCCTGCTCAAGGAAGGCTTTGAGTTCGTCAAAGGAGGGCTGCTTGGCCTTCTTCGGCGGCATTTCACCGAGATTGATTTGATCGAGGATGTCTTTGAGATCGATCAGCGTATCCACCTTGGCGACGGGCAAGGCGAGTTGGTCAAAACGGCGGTCGCCTTTTTGTTTCTCAGCGCCGTGGCAGTCGTTGCAGTAGGTGGCGAGGAACTCGGAGGGGCCGGCAAAAAGATGGGCGGTGAAGAGCAGTGAGAACAGCTGTCCCCATTTGTGTATTTGTCGAAGGAGCATGGCGGAGAGATAATGGGGCCAATAGGTCATATAGGTCTTATAAGAGACCTGTGAGCGTGCCTGTGCTGGTGCCAAACTTATCCACCTCCGCTCCAAAACGCTGGAGCATCGACAGATAAAGATTACACAAAGGCTGCTTGCCCGAGCCGTTCGCTGGATAGGCCTTGTGCTCACCGTGTTTGAGACCGCCACCAGCAAGGATGATGGGCAGGTTAGTATTCTGGTGAGAGTTGGCATTGCCCATGCCACTGCCGAAGAGGACCATGGAATGATCCAACAGTGTGCCTCCACCGTCTTGGATAGACTTGAGCTTCTCCAAGAACCTGGCGAACTGCTCGACCTGATAGCGCTCCATTTTGATGAGGCCTTTAATGGCGTCCTCACGCTGGCCGTGATGGGAGAGACCGTGGTAGCCGCCGTTCAAACCGAAGACAGCAGCCTCAAAATCACCGCCGATCTCCAGCGTGGCGATGCGTGTTGAATCTGTCTGCAAAGCGAGAGCGATCAGATCATACATCACGGGCAGATCGGAGACGAAATCCTTGTTGTTTGGCTCGTCGATCTTCGCCTCTGGCTTCGGCACATGCGCCCACTTTCGGCGCAGCTCGATCTGCTTTTCCACATCGCGGACCGAGGTGAAATACTCGTCGAGCTTTTCTTTGTCGCGCTGAACGAGGTGACGCTGGAGAGACTTCGCATCGCCCTGCACGGCGTCGAGGATAGAGCCTTTCATGTCCAATCGATCCAACGAAGCAGCGATGTCAGCAGCGCCATCGGAGACAAAGAGTTTCCGAAACAACTCACGGGGCGTTGAGATGGGTGGAACGCGAGTGCCGCTGCGAGTCCAGGACATAAGGCAGCCACCGTGGATGCCGCTCTCCGAACCCAGCGCAAGCGTGGGAAAGCGAGTGGCTCCGCCCAAAGTCTCGGCAGCTCGTTGATCGAGCGTGATGTTGCCCTCTGGCATACCTTTCGCATCGGCAGTGCGCACACCGCTGAGGAAGGAACTCATGGCAAAGTGTCCACCTTTTACTCCATGATCGAGGCCTGAGTAGAGCGTGAAGTCTTTTTGATGCGGCTTCAGCGCCTGCACGGAATCCGGCAGTTCGTATTCCGCGCCTGTTTTTGTGGGGAAGAACGCAGGCGGATAAAAGCCGAGCAGATTGCCAATGCAGACCATCCGCATCGGTGACGATGCCGCAGCAGCTTTGGCAGAAACACGGCCTGTGAGCGACTCCAGGAATGGCAGGGCCATGCTGATACCGGTGGAACGGAGGAAGAAGCGGCGATTGAATGTAGAGGTCATCGATTTGAATCAGGGAAGTGGGGTTTCTGAAGAGAGCAGTGAGACCTGCACCTCATCAAGGTAATGCAGGGAAGCAGGCCGTGATGGAACCTCAGGCGGGACAGCACCGAAGATGAGCACCAAGGTCTTTGAGCCTGGGGGCAGGCGCAGGGTCATCGAGAAGGTTTGCCAACCGTAAGAACCAGGAGCGGTGTCAAAGCGCTGCGATTCGGACACGACGCCATCACTTTCCACTTTGGACCAAAAGTTCTTGGTGGCCTGTGCGGGCGCTTCATCGAGAGCGATGGCACGAATTAGGTATCGCGAGCTGACATCGCTGTCCGTGGCGCTAAATGAAGCCGACACTTCCACCTCGGCATCGGTCGTCATGGCAGCAGCAGGAAGAGAACGCAGATCGAGCACCTGATAGGCACGCGAGGTGTGATTCTTCACGTCCTTTTCACGCGGAATCGGCTCCAAGCGCAGCATATGCTGTCCGGCCAAAGGCGTCACGTTCCCGTCCGCAGGCACAACCTTGGCGTCATCCATGCCCCATTGCCCAGCTTGAGACGGCAGGCCATCGTTTAGGATCTGCTCCACAGCTTCCAAACCAGCATCAAAGACACTCAACGCTATCTTCTTCACCGCCGCCCGCTGCGCCACAAACCCAAACACCATTGACGTGCAAAACATGCCAAAAACAATCCCCGCCGCTGCCGCCGTGAGCGGACGCCAGGCGAACCAACGATTCAGCTGACGCAGGGTCGAGGTTGCCATTGGCATGGGCAGCACCTTCCCCACGGAACTCAGGGCTACATCGAGATTCATGTAGCGAACGTAGGCTTCGCGGAAACCGGCGTCTTCGCGCAAGCTGACTTCTAGCTCGGCGAGTTCCTCCATAGTGGCCCGACCATCGCGACAGCGGCGGATAAGTTCAAAGCGTGGATCGTTTGTGTTCATCTCAATTCTTCGGTAGCGAGCACCCTATGAGTGCAGTTCATGAGCGTGAGGCGGATGCGGTGCAGAGTTTTGTAGAGAGCCATCGCTGTGCGTCCTAGTTGAGTCGCGAGTTGGTCGATCTTGATGCCTGGTGCATATGCAGCCTGCACCAGATACCGATGTTCATCTGGAAGCTTTTGCAGGCAGGTATCGAGGGCGCGCCGCTCAGCTTCGAGTGAGTCTGAATGTTCCAACACGGTCTTCGAGAGCAATTCAAAGACCTCTGCGCCAAACGTGTGTCGATCCCGGGCACGGTTTCTTCTAAAGGTAAGCGCCTCCATGCGCGCCACACCAAAGGCCCAGCGACAAAAAGAATCACTGTCCATGTCAGCATCAAATTTCCGCCAGAGCACCACCGCTACTTCTTGCATCACCTCCCGCTCCTCATCTTGGGTGAACAGCAAGGACCGCACAAAAACGCGCAAAGAATCCTCATGACTCATAAAGAGTCGAAGGAAATGGTCATGCTGCTGGCGATCTGATTCCGTCATTCAACAAGGATGCTCCATGAGTCGCCCGATCTTGCCGATTTATTTTCAGTCGAGGTGAAAAAAACTGAGGGCACCCCGTTTCAGTGCTGCGGATGCAGTTTTGCAACCACGCCTAACGATGGCCAGATCAAAGCCCAGCGTCAAAATAAACGCTCACCTCAACTGCGTCAGCAACTCCCGCATCCGCAGCTCAATGTTCAGCAAACTCGTCTGCACATTGCCCAGCCACTGCTGATCAGTGCCAGGTGTGGCGTGCTGCATGAGTTTGTCTGTTGCATTCAGCGCTGCACTGAAGAGCGGCAGCGACTGTTCTAAATCGACGACGAGATAATGCCAGCCAGATCGGTTCTGTTCAGAAAACTGGCGTAAAACATGGATCAAATGAGCCGCAAGATCAGCCACCGTGGAGAGCAATCTCACGACTGCTGGGCGGTTCCTCACCTCGCTGGTAAAGGTCAGGAGACGCTCGAAACGACGCAACTCCTGAGCCAAGGCTAGGGAGCGCTTCATCGGATTGGGCGACTCATCCTTGAGACCTTCTTCTTTTTTAGACGGCTTTTTTTGCGGTTCTTCCAGGTTTAAAAAAGGATTGCCTGTGACCTCCGAAGGCTCAAAAGGATCGGCCATTCCAGGCGCATGCAGCGCTGTCGCACCATCTTCGGGCGAGCTGCGCTCGCTAAGCAAGAAATGCTTTCTACGGGCACGAGCTTGGCGCAGTTGCATGGACTCTTCCTCGCTACTGAGCTGCCAGCTCGGCGCACTCACACGGAGATGCAGATGCCAGGACTGAATGAGAATACGTTGGCCTTGCTGGTTGAACCATTCAAAAAAAAGCAGGTTCTTAAGCCCCTCAGGATCAGCCATTAACTGATTCGGCGAGCGCTTTCGGCGCGGCAACTTGGCCACACGATTGGAGGCCGTCATGACACCTGTAAATCCTGTCTGCGTTTGTGTCAGCCAGGCTACATCATCCAGATCACCATTGGGCAAGGGGTTATGAAAATCCACCCGGCAACCCGCGATATCACGCATGAAATTGCCCACCAACTCGATCCGCATCGGCTGGCTCACACCTGCCAAATGAAGCATGCCGGTCACCAGACCAGGCACCTCATTTGAGAGATAACCACCAAGTAGAGAGGATTCGAGACAAAGGATCATTGATTGTCATAGAATCTAGAATCAGATGCCCCTTCGAGCAAGGCCGAAGGGGTCATTTAATTCACAAAGATGCAAGATATCTGTGAAGCTCCTGCATTGACACCCTCAGCTCAGCATGCGAGGAACGCGTCCGTTCATCCCTGATGAAGTATCTCACCATCATCCGTCACGCTAAATCGAGTTGGGACCAGCCCAGTCTTGCGGACCATGATCGTGCCCTGAACGAGCGAGGAAGGCGCGCGGCACCTGCCGTGGCAAGTTTTCTGCACAAAGCTTATTTAGGCGGTGGCGAAGCTCAGGCTCTTTTACCGAAACCAGATCGCCTCATCAGCAGCACAGCCTTGCGTGCGCTGGGTACCGCTCAGATCATGCGGGAAGTTCTCAGCATGCCAACCGAATCTCTTCTGCTGGAATCTAGGCTCTATCTAGCTGAGCCAACTCAGATTTTAGAAGTTGTCCGCGATTTCGATGAGACTTGGAAACATGCCTTTCTTTTTGCCCATAATCCAGGTCTGCACGAGTTTGCTGAGCGCATTCTTGCCCGCGAACACATCGCTAAAATGCCAACCTGCACGGCTGTCATCATGGCACTGCCGACTACATATTGGGGATTGGCCGACTGGAGTGAAGCCCAGCTTGTCGGGTATGTGACACCAAAGTCACTGGAACGGCGGTTCCCAGAACTTTATGCAGGCATCTCCCGTGCGGACGGGGAGGATTAATGACGCTAAAACTTATCTCAAACGAGATAGAAAAGGGGTCAGGCCTTCTGCAAAATAGTGAAAACAACCACACCAAGAAGAAGGAAAAAGACAGCGATAAGCATTCCGGCGATCATAAGGCGATGGGAGTAACCGAAAAAGAGTCTCACCGCTAGTAGAAATTTCTCGTTGCAAAAAGAAGGGAAGCAGGCACCTTCGCCACCCCTATGGCAAAAACTTGTTGGCTCGAGCGTCAGAAACGCAAAACTAAAACTGTTGAAAAATACGCGAAGCTCCGTGCTGAGCTGAAGGCAAAAGGCGATTATGTCGGCCTTTCCCTTCTGCCCCGTGACGCCAGCCCTACGCGTCTCACGAACCGCTGCCGCGTGTCCGGTCGCCGTCGCGCTTTCATGCGCCGCTTCGCGATGTCACGTCTCACGTTCCGTGAAATGGCTAGCGCCGGCCTTATCCCTGGAGTCACCAAGTCGAGCTGGTAATCCCTGCTCTCCTCGTCCGGGAAAAGTCTTCCCGGATTTGTTCCTTGGGGAGGCATGGACTCCACTGATCTATGCCCACGTACTCTTACATTGCTGAAAACCTAGAAGACGGTTGTCCGTCTTGTCGTCGTGGCTTTGATCTGAGACGTCCTATGGATAGAGCACCGCTGACGCAGTGTCCGCTGTGTAAAAAGCCGGTTAAGAAGCTGCTTTCCAGCTTTAACATGCCCAAGCTTACCAAGCCCCTTTCAGTCTCCGATGCCAAAAAGGCGGGCTTTACCATCCTGGAGAAACGCTGTGATGGAAACTACGAGAAACTGTGATCGCGTAACCGCGCCCATCTCATGACTTTTTCTCTCGCCAACGCCACCGCCGAACTCGTTCACGAGTGGAGTTTTACGCCGAATGAGTTTTTCTGGCAGGCTGTCATTGTGCTGCTGATTGTTCTGCTGAACGCATTTTTCGTCGCCGCAGAATTTGCCATCGTTAAGGTGCGTGACAGTCAACTTCAGGCAGCGATCGAGGATGGTGTGAAAGGCGCCAAGTTTGCGCAGCACGTCACGCGAAATCTCGACGCCTATCTTTCCGCCGGTCAGTTGGGCATCACTCTCACCAGCATTGCCTTGGGTATTTTTGGCGAGCCATTTGTCGCCGTCGTAGTTCAGCCGCTGATGTTTAAACTCGGTGTGGTGAACGAAACCACTATTCGCTGGACCTCCATCGGCATCGCCTACGCCGTGGTCACTTACCTGCATGTCGTGCTAGGCGAGCAAACACCTAAAGTCCTAGCCATCCGTAAGTCTCTTGCCACCGCGCTCTTCATTGCCCGTCCGTTGCATCTCTTCTACATCGTCTTGAGGCCGGCCATCTTCATCCTCAATACCAGCACCAATTTCTGCCTGCGCTTTCTTTTCAGAATCGAGCCCGTCTCTGAAAGTGAACTAGCACACTCAGAAGAAGAACTTCGCCACATCGTTGCAGAAAGTCAAAAGTCCAAAGAAGTGACCGAAACTGAGAAGGACATTCTTTTGAATGCCCTAGCTCTGAACGACCGCTGTGTGCGGGACGTGATGACGCCACGCAATCAAGTCGTGTCACTAGATGCTGATGATTCCTTCGAAGCCAATCTGAAAGCTGCCATCGACGCCAAGCATACCCGCTATCCACTCGTCGAAGGCCATTTAGATCACAGTCTGGGCATGATCCACATCAAGGATCTCATTGCCCTCGTCGGTAAGCCGAAACCTGATTTACGGACCATCCGCCGTGACATCCCGATGGTGCCAGAGATGATGCCTATTGATAAACTGCTGCGCTTTTTCCTAGATAAGCACGCCCATCTAGCTCTAGCCGTGGATGAATACGGCGGCGCCGTCGGCGTGGTCACACTCGACAATGTTTTGGAAGAAATCGTCGGTGTCATTCAGGACGAGTTCGATCATGAATCCAGTGAGTTCCGCCGTGTGAGCGATGACGAATTCAATGTCGAAGGCACACTCAATCTCTACGAACTCGTCGAGCACGCAGGTCTGGAGATTGAGAGTGATGAGGTCACCACCATCGGCGGTTACGTCACACATCTCCTGGGCCATCTGCCTAAAGTTGGTGAAAAAGTCACCGTCAAAGGTTATGAGATCACCACGACCAAGGCGGATCTACGCCGCGTGCAGCAGCTAAACTTCCGCCGCATGACCAAGGCCGAAGCAGACGCCTCCACAGACACCGAGCCCTAAAAAAACGTAGGCCACTGATTTTAACTGACCAAATCAACGACCTCCGACGTTTTCCTTTACCAACGTGAATCCTCCACATACCAAATCCAACATGACCTGGCTTACCTTTGCCCTTCTCACCGTGCTCTCCTGGGGCGTTTATGGCGTTCTTCTTCACAAAGGCCGCGGTTTCATGCCCATGGGCACAGAGACTCCGCACGCAGGTCTTAAAGCTTTCCTTTTTGTCTGCATCGCCTACGCCTTGATCGGAGTTGTCTCAGCCCTAGTACTAAAGGCTCGTGGCTCTAACCTAACTTTCAGTAACACAGGCATCTCCTGGAGCCTGATCGCCGGAACAGCGGGCGCCCTTGGTGCATTAACCCTTGTTCTTGCCCTTGGCGCTGCAGCTCCGATTTATAAAGGTGCAGCCGCTGCCGCTGTCATGCCAATCGTGTTTGCGGGTGCTCCAGTCATCAACACGATCACCGCCATGATCATTCATCCCCCAGAGGGCGGACTCAAGGCTCTTCCCCTGCCCTTCATTGCTGGCTGTCTGCTCGCTGTCGGCGGAGCCTTCCTCGTTGCCAAATACGCGCCATCCAACACCGGCGGTGGAGCTCCGGCAGCGCAGGGAACTGCTAAACACTAACCGAGCTTAATCCTGGATTGTTTGGGGTAGTCCTTCAAACGGTTACCCCTGAGCGGCATCTTCCACACTGATGCAGGAGCATATCAAATTACGGTCGCCATAGACGTTGTCCACACGTGCGACTGGTGGCCAGTATTTAGAATCGCGAACCCAATTCAACGGATAAGCGGCGACTTCGCGGGTGTAAGTGTGGGACCACTCGGACTTCGTCACAAAGGTGGCAGTGTGCGGGGCACGCTTGAGAGTGTTATCCGTAGCGTGGAAGATTCCGCTTTCGACACCTAGAATCTCCTGGTGGATACAGATCATGGCTTCACAAAAGCGATCCATTTCTGCCTGGCTTTCACTTTCCGTGGGCTCGATCATGAGTGTGCCAGCGACGGGCCAGCTCATGGTCGGGGCATGAAAACCAAAGTCCATGAGACGCTTGGCCACGTCCTCGACTGTGATGTGGTGGAAATGACGGAAGTCGAGAATGCACTCGTGCGCGACGAAGCCCTTCTTGCCTTTGTAGAGGGTTGGGAAGCAGGGCTCAAGCTTTTTGGCGATGTAGTTAGCGCCGAGAATGGCGATCTTCGTAGCCTGAGTAAGCTGGGATCCCATCATCGCCACATACATCCAGGAAATGGTACAAATGCTAGCACTACCCCAAGGCGCGGAACAGACGGCTCCCTCGGCCTTTCCTGCCCACGTAATATGACCGGGCAGATAGGGCTTCAAATGCGCGACGACTCCGATGGGACCGACGCCTGGACCACCACCGCCGTGGGGGATACAGAAGGTTTTATGCAGGTTCAAATGGCACACATCCGCGCCGATTTTACCGGGGGATGTAAGCCCCACTTGGGCGTTCATATTGGCACCATCCATATAAACCTGTCCGCCATGTTCATGCACGAGCTGGCAGATTTCACTGATGCTTTCTTCAAAGACACCATGCGTGGACGGATAGGTAACCATGAGAGCTGCGACTTTACCGGCATGGGCCTCAAGCTTGGACTTTAGGTCGGCGACAGAGATATTGCCCTCATCATCACAGGCCACGGCCACGACTTGAAAAGCACACATGACCGCACTGGCAGGATTGGTGCCGTGCGCGCTGGTCGGGATCAGACAGACATTCCGGTCACCTTCACCGCGAGCTTCATGAAAGCGTTTGATCGCTAGCAGCCCTGCATATTCGCCTTGGGAGCCTGCATTTGGCTGAAGGGAGACGGCGTCAAACCCGGTGCATTCTGCCAGCCATGTTTCCAGCTCAGCAAACATGGCGCGGTAACCTTCCGTCTGATCCGCTGGGGCAAAGGGGTGGATAGCATTCACTTCAGGCCAGCTCAGAGGCATCATTTCAGCAGCTGCGTTCAGCTTCATCGTACAAGAGCCTAGCGGGATCATGCTGCGATTCAGGGCGATGTCTTTGGCCTCCAAACGATGCAGGTAGCGCATCATCTCAGTCTCGGAGTGATACCGATTAAAAACCGGATGCGTCAGAAAGGCGGATTCACGCTGATACGAGCCAGAGAAATGCGGCTCGACCTCTTCATCTAAATCAGGGACATAGCGGGCTTTTTTGATTCCGAGGGCAGCGGTCAAATTTAGCAATTCTTCATGGGTGATGCGTTCATCCAAAGCGATCCCGACATGCGTATCATCGACACGCCGGAGATTAATCCCAAAGAGCAGTGCCGACCGAATCACATCATCAGCATTATGAACAGTCACCGTGAGGGTATCAAAGAAGTCATCACTGGCCACATCCAACCCGGCCCAGATGACCTCCCGTGCTAGCCAAACCGCAGCCCCATGTACTCGCAGCGCCATTTTTTTCAGTCCTTCAGGGCCATGATAAACGGCATACATGCTGGCCATGACGGCAAGCAGCACCTGAGCCGTGCAAATGTTGCTGGTGGCTTTTTCCCGGCGGATATGCTGTTCACGTGTCTGCAAAGACAGCCTGTAGGCGGGATTTCCCTCAGCATCCTTGGAGACACCGATCAGGCGTCCGGGCATCCGTCTTTTTAGCGAATCTTTAACTGCCATGAAAGCAGCGTGGGGCCCACCAAAGCCAAATGGTACACCAAAGCGCTGACTATTACCGACACAAATGTCAGCACCAAACTCGCCCGGCGCTTTCAGTAAAGTCAGTGCCAGAAGATCCGCGGCAACGACGAGCAGCGCGCCCGCTGCATGCACCTCCTTGGCCAGCTCTGAGTAGTCATGGATCACGCCCAGAGTATCGGGATACTGAACCAGAACCGCTGCGTAACCATCAGCTCCCGCCTGCTTTTGCCAGCCTAGCGTATCACCGACGACGACTGTGAGTCTCAGGGCCTGCAACCGAGTTTTCACCACCGCAATGGTCTGCGGATGACATTGATGGGAAACAAACACTCGCCGTGCGCCACTAACCTGTGCGGCAGCCAACGTGAGAGCTTCCGCACAAGCGCTGCCTTCATCCAAAAGCGAAGCATTAGAAACATCCAGGCCTGTGAGTTCACAGATCATGGTTTGGAAATTGATCAGCGCCTCAAGTCGTCCCTGACTGATCTCTGGCTGATACGGCGTGTAGGCTGTATACCAACCTGGATTTTCCAGAATATTCCGCTGAATCACGGGTGGTGTGAAGGTGTCATGATACCCTAGACCGATGAAGGAGCGCAGTACCTTATTCCGATCCATCAGCTGCCGCAGCCTCTTCAGGGCCTGTTCCTCAGTCAGTGGTTCAGGCAAACTTAGATCGCCACGCAGACGAATCTCTTCTGGCACCACCTGATCTGCCAACTCCTCCAGACTGGAAAGACCAAGCGACTTGAGCATGGCTGACGTTTCTGACACCGAAGGACCGATATGACGAGGAGCAAAAGCAGGGGCAATAGGCATGGGGGAAACTCCATCAAAACGAGCCAAGCTCAGGGTGCAAGACAGAGGTCAAACTAACCCGCCCTTTAATGCTTAATGTCTGCGTAATTCTTCGATGGGTAAGACTTCCACTTCGACATCGTGGACCTGACCTGATGACCATTCGGCAGGCGTTTCGACAGGTTTTTGCAGAGGCTTGGACTCCGCTAAATTCAGGCCACGACGCACCGCATACCAGAGAGCTGCGGCGGCAGAAACAGATAGACCCACAACCGCCACCGCCACCCCCACCATGATCACCAAGGAGATCACAGCGACAGCCAAGACAAGCAGCAGTCCGAGGACCAAGACTCTAGGCAATCCCTGCGTCTGAGGCAGACGAAACTCAAACATCCTCGTTTTCATAGCCAGAGCATGGCGTTTCCACGGTGATTCGCAATGGGTAGATCAGGTCAAAGTGCGGAAGTGCCGCCCGAGATAGATCTTCAGCGCCTGCATCTCCTTCTTCATGGCGTCATCAGGCAGACGACTGAGAGTTCTTTCGACACGCTCGGTGAGAGAATCCTCAGTTTGGGTATCACCCGCTTCTTCTAGCCGTGACTGGATTACGGCTACCTGGCGGCGCGCCTCGTCGATCTTGGATTGGGCCTCGGTTTCATCGATCTCTCCAGCTGCTAGCAACTTCAGCTGAAAACACTCAAATCGGCGGCAGCGGGTCGGTCGATACTGATAAATCGTGCAGGTGCAGTCGTTTAAAAAACGGCAGGGCTGCTTAAAATAAGGCTCTGTCTTCTTCCGATTGATCTGCATGCCCAGCTTTTCCAGATCGCGGATCGGGTCCTCTGGCTGGAGTTTCACAATCTCAAACAAAACCCCGCTGCAACAGAGCCCGCAGGCCGTGCAGAGTCGGGAAGCAGCGTCGGCATCCATGCTACATCAGGCCTGCTGGCAGGCTTTGATCGTGTTGGCCATGAGCATGGCAATCGTCATCGGACCCACACCACCAGGCACAGGTGTGATAGCGCGGCATTTCGGTGCCACCTCATCGTAGGCCACATCACCGACCAACTTATAACCTTTCTCCGAGCCAGGTGCCTCGACCCGATTTATGCCGACATCGATCACAACGGCCCCTTCTTTGACATGCTCAGCCGTGATAAAATGCGGACGTCCAATCGCCGCAATGATGATGTCAGCCTGCCGCGTAATCGCTGGCAGATCACGCGTACGGGAATGGGCCACCGTCACCGTTGCGTCACCGCCGGGACCTTTGGCCATGAGTAAAAGTGCCATCGGCTTACCCACGATCATGCTGCGGCCCACGACCACGGCATTGGCTCCTTTCGTCTCGATTCCAGCCTCGATCAAAAGACGCTGACAACCCAAAGGCGTGCATGGCACGAAACCTGTCGGATCTTCCAGCGCCAGCTTCGCCACATTGACTGGGTGAAAACCGTCCACATCCTTTGCTGGATCAATGGCCCGGACAATGGCTGCCTCATCAATGTGCGGCGGAGGCGGGCTCTGCACCAGGATGCCATGAATCGCTGGATCTTGATTGAGAGCCTCCACATGCGCCAGCAACTCCGCCTGTGTCGTTGTCACTGGCAGTTCCAGCTTTACCGAATGCAGACCTAAATCACGACACTTTTTATCCTTTGACCGCACATAGGCCCGAGAAGCCGGATCATCTCCGACCAGGACCACCGCAAGCCCAGGTTTCTTACCCACCGCCGCCAGAGCAGCGATGTCACGACGACATTCTTCAAGGACTTTTTCAGCGACAACGGTTCCGGAAATGATCTGCATAATGAGAATAAGGTTACAACTTCACCGATGGCACAAAAGCAGGACAAAGGGAAAGCCGAAATCAATAAGAGAGTGACTTCACGCCACCTGAAGCACGAGCCGTAGAGAATCCAAGCGTAGGCGAGAACTGCTGAGGGCTTCTTCAAGGGCGGTCATTTGGGACTTCATGCCTTCGATCTCTTCAGGGCGAACGTGGTCATTGAGCTGGCGCAGGTCTTCCAGACGGTTGATCTCACTTTGCAGTTGCTGGCGCATCTCCTCAGTCGCGCTGGCGATGAGCTGCTGCATGGAAGCTTCCGCTAGCTTGCGCGAGGCGGACATCATGTCGGGGAAGAGCTTGCGCTTCACGGCAGGCTTTTCCAGCAGCTTCACAGGGTTGCCTTTTTCAATCTTGGCTGCTGCAAAGGCGGCGTCTTCACGGCGGTCTTTATTGGCGTGATCGACGACGATCCTCAAAGGTGCCGCAGTAAGGAAGCGATCCACATGGAGAGCTGCTGGAGCGATGCATTCGACGACAAAATGCGTCTCTAAAAGAAGGCCTTCACTGCCTGCGCCACGCCACATGCCAAAGCTGCTATTGCCACTCTCACTGCCTAACATCAGATCCAGCGCACCGCGCACCATGGGATGATCAGCGGTGAGGAAAGCCATGTTTTCACGCGATAGCGCGCGAGTACGGTCAAAGGTGGCCAACAAGCCCTCGTCTGGCAGTGCGGGGAATTTATCCGTGGTCAGATGGGCCGGCATGAGTACATAACTTCGATTCCCATGCTCCTCGACATGCAGGCCGAAGTGATCGACAAGCTTAATAAAGAACTCTTCAAAATCGACATCAGACTCTTGAGTGCGGATGGCCTGGATGACGGCTTCGGCACGTTCAGGTTTGCAGGAATTCAGCTCCAGCAAGCGGTCATGGCCACGCTCAAGTTTTTCCGTGACTTGTTTGCGCAGTTCCTGTGTTTTCTTGAGAAAAGCAGTGAGCTTTTTGGCCTCATATTTCTCCAATAGCGGAGTCAGCGAATCCTTCAAGCCTTCCGCAATCTCGGTGGCACCGTGCAGGTTTTTTTCGATCGCATTCAGGCCGTCATGATACCAGCGGGCCAGCACCTCCTCATCCGTGCCTTTCACATAGGGCACATGGATGTGAATGGTGGTCGTCTGGCCAATGCGGTCCAAACGTCCGATGCGCTGCTCCAATAGTTCTGGATCAGGCGGCAGATCAAAAAGCACGAGGTGATGCGCGAACTGGAAGTTCCGTCCTTCACTGCCGATCTCTGAACAAAGAAGAATACGCGCGCCTTCCTCATCCGCAAAGAACGCCGCTTGGCGATCCCTCTGCATGAGCGTTAAACCTTCATGGAAAAGAGTCGCTGTGACATTAACCTCACGGAGCAAGCGCTCGTGGACTTCTTCAGCCAACTTCCGAGTGCGGCAAATGAGCAGGACTTTTTCTTCGCCCAATTTTTTCAGCAGCGTAGCCAGCCATTTGACCTTGGTTTCCAATGGATCATCTCCAGCCTTCAGCGGCGCTAGCAGAGCCTCACGCTCAGGGAATCCAGTCAGCGCAGCACGGGTATTGCGGAACATGACACGCCCAGTGCCAAACTCATCGAGCAGAGCAATGACAAGCTTCTCTCGAGCGCCTTCTGTGCCGGCCTTCATCGCAGCGAGATGATCCTGCACATGGGGTGACTTTTTGGCAAAGAGCTTCTGGTCAGCAGCGGTGAGGGTCTTGCCAGAAAGCACGCGATTCACGGCACTGGCCACTTCTTCATAGTGCTCTGACTCAGCCATGAACTGAGCCAGATCCGCATAGCGATTGGCATCCAGCAGGCGGAGTCGGGCAAAGTGGCCCTCAGGGCCGAGCTGCTGCGGCGTGGCAGTGAGCAAGAGCAGTCCTGGGATTTTAGCTGTGAGTGTCTCGACGAGGGTATAGGCAGGACTAGCTGCGGCGGTGCTCCATTCCAGATGATGAGCCTCATCGACGACAAGCAGATCCCAGCCTGCTTCAAGAGCCTGCTTGGCACGTGAACTGGAGTTGGCCAGAAAGCTGGTGCTGCAAATGACGAGCTGACTTTCCAAAAAAGGATTCACACCCTCTTCCTCAGTCTCCAACACATCGCAGCGGACCTCGTCATAAATGGAAAAGGTCAGATGAAAGCGGCGATACAGCTCCACAAACCACTGATGCACCAAGGCATCTGGAACCAGCACAAGAACACGCTCAGCACGGCCAGTGAGGTGCAGGCGGTGCAGGATCAGACTGGCTTCGATGGTTTTACCAAGTCCCACTTCATCGGCCAACAACACGCGGGGAACCAGTCGGCTGGCGACCTCGCTAGCAATGTACATTTGATGCGGTAACAAGTCCACACGCCCCCCCATGAAGCCACGCACGGGCGATTGGCGGATCTCAGCACGGCGTTTCAGCGCCTCGACCCGCAGATCAAAGGTGCGCAGATCGTCGATCTGCACAGCCATGAGCCGATCTTCAGGCTTGCTGAAGCTGATCGTATCTGAAAGCTCTGCCTCACTGACCTCACGTCCGTCGCCCAAGTAAAAGAGGATGCCTTTACGCTCTTCCACGCTTTCCACGTCCAGGGTTTTGCCATCGTGCGTTTTGATCGAGTCACCAGCGATGAAATGCACCCGGCGCAGAGGCGCGGATTTGAGGGCGTATTGGCGGTGCTCCCCAGCTGCGGGGAAGAAAATTTCAAGTCGGCCAAATTCGGCCTTCATGACGACACCGAGTCCGAGTTCAGGCTCGCTATCGCTGACCCAGCGTTGTCCAGGGAGAGGTTGTTCCATTGTTGAGTATAAAAGGGGGCAGTGATGGTAGAAGCGACAGGGCTCTGTGCAAGCTCCTTTCCGTGAGGAATCGTCTTGCTGCGAAGCTCTGAATAAAACCTTATTTCTAACACGTTACCTACTCTAACCATGCGTTCCATTGCCCTTCTTTTCCTGATCCTTTCCCCTGCCCTGCACGCCCAAAAAGCTCCCTATGATGTGTTTCCGCCTGCGGAGGCACCGGACTACTACCGAGTACGCTATGAGGCCTCGACAAAGCCGGGGGAGCTGATTTATCCGGTGAACTACACGCTCTGGGTGCCCAATGACGTGAAGACGCTTCGAGGCGTGATCGTGCATCAGCATGGTTGCGGTGAGGGCTCCTGCAAATCAGGGCTCACAGGGGCCTATGATCTGCATTGGCAGGCGCTGGCGGCAAAGCATAGCTGTGCACTGCTGTCCCCATCCTATGAACAGCCAGACAAAGCGGAATGCCAGATGTGGTGTGATCCGCGCAATGGCTCTGATGCAGCGTTTCAAAAATGCCTCGTCGATCTCGGTGCCCAATGCGGTCATCCAGAACTATCGAAGGTGCCATGGGCGCTCTGGGGCCACAGCGGTGGCGGACATTGGGCGGGGGGCATGACCCTGCTGCATCCTGAGCGCGTCGCAGCGGTCTGGTTGCGCTCCGGCGTGCCTTTACTCGAAGCCAACCCTGATCGAGCCACCATCAAGATACACACCATTCCTGAAGCCGCTCTTAGTGTCCCCATGATGTGCAATCCAGGCACGAAGGAAGGTGTCACAGTAAAGGATGGCCGCTTCGCTGGAGTCTGGCCTGCAAACGAAGCGTTCTTCACCGCTGTGCGCGCTCAAGGCGGACTCATCGGCGTCGCCGTCGATCCTCTGACGGCTCACGAATGCGGCAATCAACGTTACCTTGCCATCCCGTGGCTAGATGCCTGCCTCAATGCCCGACTTCCAAAAGAGCTCGGAGCTCCGCTCAGGCCCATGTTCTTCGATGACGTCTGGCTTGCTCCATTGCTCGGCAGTGAGGCCACACCTGCGGCGAAGTTTTCTGGAGACAAGACCAAGGCTGTATGGTTGCCCAATGAAGTCATGGCCAAGGCTTGGATGCAGTATGTGAAAGATAGCGCGGTGACAGATAGCACGCCGCCACCTGCACCAGTGCACCTTCAAATCAAAGGCAACGAACTCACCTGGAAAGCCTTTGCCGATCTGGAAGGTGGCATCGCTCACTTCATCATCCTGCGTGATGGCCAGCAGATCGCCACCGTGCCCGAGAAGCCAGCCAATCCCTTTGGCCGCCCGATCTTCCAGGGCCTGCAATACAGTGACACGCCAGCCTATCCGCTGGTGAAGATGACCTTTACTGACAAGAAGGCGGAAGCTGGCAAAAAACACGAGTACCGAGTGATCGCTGTAAACACGGCTGGGTTGCAGTCGAAGTAACCTGCGCCGCCACAGAGACAGCCGCTCAATGATGAAATAATGTCTAAAGTGGCTAGAATCACCACTCTAGGCTGATAAACGCGCCATTTTCGTCATTAGAAATTCGTCATTACTTCGTCATTGGGTGCTTCGTCATTCGTCATTTTCACCAGCGCTGCTCACTTTCCCAGCTCACTCAGATACTTCACAAGATGAGCGAGCTGTTGCTCGTTCATCGTGGCGGTCAGACCATCAGGCATCAAGGTGCCGCCGGTTTGGATCTTTTGGGTATCGGCTTTTTTGATCGGCTTGATGACTCCAGTGAGGTCGCGGATGGAGAGCGTGTCGGCGGTGTCGGTCTGCTTGAAGCCAGTGATGACCGTTCCGTCCTTCATCGTGATGGTGGCTGCTTCAAAGCCTTCTTTGACGTTTAGCGCAGGCCACACGACCTCGGTGACGATCATGTCGATGGGCAATCCACGAGCGATGGCGCTAAGATCAGGCCCGATCTTGCTTTGCGCGGCTCCTGGGATGTGACAGGCGATGCAACCGGCGGCTTCGTAGATCTTTTTGCCCTCAGCAGCATTGCCAAAGGTGTTCGCGCCTTTGACGATGTTAGCGATGTATTCCTTGGTGTAGGCTGGCAGCGCTGAATTGATGCCAGCGAGCTTCATGAGCAGTGGCGAGAGTTTCGAGTCGTTCTTACCGATACCATTAAGAGCTTGAAGAGCTGCCTTAGCCGCTGAGACAGAAAGCGCCTCAGGCTTCTGCAAAGCACGCATCAGCGCCGCATGACCTTCACTGCGTGATACAAGTGCGGCGAGCATCGGCGTGGCGTTTTCGGCGATTTGAAGGCCCTTCAGCGTGTGGGCGACGACTTCATCTGGCCTGAGACTGATGAAGGCATCGAGTGCCTGCGGCATGTTTTCCTCCAGAGCTAACTTACGGATACGATCGGCAAATGAGCTGACCTTCCAGGCCCCCGCGAGCCGCAGACCTTGGTTACGAATTGCGGGTACTTTTGAATCAAAGAGTGGCGTCAGCAGTTCCGTCGCATTGGCAGGTGCAGAGGTTCTCAGCGCGGCCAAAACAGCGGCATTTTTGCCACCGCGCTCAAAGATGAATGGCAAATCATCGACACTAGCGACAGCAGCGAGAGCCTTGAGCCACGTTGTTTGGCGTTCGACATTGCCTTCGAGCTTTGCGATTTTATCTCGCATGATGGCAGCGGCTTTGGCGTTCGCGTTGGGCTGGTAGGCGATGGCTGCACCACTGAGGTTTTTCAGGTCATTGGGGTTATTTTCCACCCAGCCGTTTTGCAGCGCGAAGATGAGATGCTCGTCTTTTTCAAAAGCCGGTTGCGAGGCCCATAGGGGATTCAATACATGCAGTGTTTTGGTCAGTGCATGGAGATGATAGTCATTGAATTCCTTGTCTAACGCCCGCGCGGCGATCGCAGCAGATCGTGCCTCTGGGATGTAACTGGCTGCCACGATGGCCTCCAATCGCACGAGAGCATCATCGTCGGCCACTTGAGCCTCCAGCAGTGTCAAAGCATCCGGCAGATGACCATCACGCGCCCAAGTACTGAGGGTGCGTGTGGCATAGGCGCGGATGCGGGCATCTGCGTTGCGTAGCAGTGCTTTGAGCAACTTGGGGCGCGGTGTCTCGTGAGCTTCGTAAAGAGATAGCGCCTGAAGTTGGCGATAGTCGTTTTGCTTTGGCGTCCAGCTTTCGAGAGCGCTGAGGACTTCCTTGGTATCTCGCTCGATCAGCAAGCGCTTCGCCTGATACCATGACCAGCGTTCTTTGGAATCAAGCTGCTCCAGCAATTCCTCCACGCTCGCTTTGGCAAGTTCGACAGGCTTGACCTTCTGACCCGCTTTCCATGTCACACGCCACACACGACCATGCTGCTTGTCACGATCTGGGTGACGATAACTCGCCTGATAATGGCCAATGATCGGATTATACCAATCGGCGACATAAATGCCGCCATCCGGGCCCATGCGCACCTCGATAGGACGAAAGACGTTGTTCTTGGTCTCGATGATGTTCGGCAAGTGTGTGGTGCTGAACATTCCGTTTTCGCACTTCAGTTCATGCCACTCCAACAGATTGGCGTAATAACCACCGATGAGAATCCGACCCTGCATTTCCTTTGGAAACATGCTGCTGTGCAGGAACTCCTGTCCGACCTGTTTGATCGGTGCAAGGCAGAGATTCAGCGCCTGTGCATTCACCGCGAGATCAGAGCGCACCATGCCAGGCGTGGTGAACCAGCTGCCGATGTTCGCACCGCTTTTGTGGAAGGCCTGACCGTATTCCGTGGTCGTAACACCCCAGCAGTTTGCGCCAGCGGATGACCATTGGAAAAAAGGATCGAGATGCCCCGTGCGTGGTCGGTAGCGCCAAACACCCGCGCGATTCAGCGTCTCGACACCATACGGCGTCTCCACACGCGAGTAGATGTGATGTCCCTGCGTGAACCAAAGCTCGCCGCCAAAGCCCCAGTTGATGCAGTTGATCATCTGATGCGAGTCCGCCGTGCCGAAACCGCCAAGCACGATGCGCTTTGTGTCTGCCTTATCGTCGCCATTCGTGTCCTTAAAATGCAGTAACTCGGTGCCCTGGGCCACATAGAGGCCGCCATCACCCAGCTCGATACCCGCAGGCATGAAGAGTCCTTCGACAAACTTGTGGAATTTGTCAGCCTTGCCATCGCCATCGGTGTCTTCGCAGACGAGCACGTAGTCGTTGGCTTTTTCACCCGGTTTGATCTGTGGATAGCTCACGGCACACGCCACCCACAAGCGACCGCGTTCATCCCAACGCATCTGAATCGGCTTCACGATGCCATCAGCCTCGCTGGCAAAGAGATTCACCGCAAAACCATCCATGATCTGAAACGATGCCAATTCTTCTTCGGGGGATTGAGGTTTTGCCGTCGGTGGCTCAACGGGGATTGATGAACGGACACCGACGGGGGTTACCGCTTTGCCTTCGATGGCTGCCCAGATGTTATCCTCAGCCTGTTTCAGCAGCGGACGGAAGTCCTCCATCTCCTGGGGAAAGATGCGCTTTGACGCGTCTTTCCAATCCTTTGAATAAGGCACGTTGGTGCGATCTCCGGTGAGGAAGGCCCAATTCATGGGCCGCCAGTAATCGAACCAAAGGCGCTCAAATTCGAGGACTTGGGTGCGGATAGATTCGTTGGTGACGGGAGTCAGGCCGAGGGCATTCACAATCTGCTCAGCCATGGTACGTTGCCCCTGATCATCTAAAATAGGTCCAATTGGTCCGATAGGTCCTATAAATGGCAGGCTGAGCTTTTGTGCGAGCGCCCGAACCGCTTCCGAATACTCTCCGAGAGCCACACTGCGCTCAAACGGCACTGGAGCCACTAGCACCACACGCCGACCTTCATCCGCAAACTCAGCAATGAGTTTCTCATACGCCTCAATAAACTGCGGCAACTTCTCGACGCCTTTCAGTGACTCCATTTGCCCAAATTGAGCGATCACTACCGTTGCGCCGACTTCACCGAGTTGCTGTTTCCAATCGCGCTGCTGACGCCAGCTATCCGTGCCGGTTTCAGCGCTGATGCGTTTCTCGGCTTGAGCACGTTTCGGATCGAGATTCTGATAATTGCCGCCATCACGCCACTGCTCGAAGACTGTGTCACCTTCCCAGCCGAAATTGCGCACTTTGAGCTTCAGCTCAGGCTTGGACGCGATGAGGCTGGTTTGCAGGTAGCCATTGAACCGCGTGCGTTCCATGTTCGAGCCGCCGGTAAGCGCGATGACATCGTTCGGCTTAAGTTCGAAGGACTGCGCTTGAGAGAGGACGCTGAGTAAAAAAAGGAGAGTCGTGGAGACGAGTTTCATGGGCGGTTTGTCAGTAGCATAACCTTTCTTGGCTATGCGTTCGGTTGGATGGACACTGGCTACAAAGCCTAGGCTACTTCAGCTCCTCAATCATGAGGTCTTTGTAACGAACGATGGAAGTCGCGCCGCCGTGAATCTGCACAGCGATGATGCCTGTGGTATCTATGCCCGCTTCCGCCTCAGTGTAATCCACCGTCTGCACGCCATTGAGCCAGATTTGAATTCGATTCCCTTCAGCACGGATGCGATACTCATTCCATTCGCCGAGTGGTTTCTGCGCTTTAGCCAGCACTTCAGGCGTCGGTTGAGCCATCATCTTCTTCCGGCGGCTTTCGTCATACAAGGCGCCATCGTAGCCTTTACCGAGATCGGCTTGGTAGCCGGAGACCTCATAATGATTCGGGATGCGCTTCGTGCGGAACTGAACACCGCCATTCACAAAACCCTCCGTGCCTTCAAGCTTCCATTTCAGTGTGAGTTCGAAGTCGCCATACTTCTTCGTCGTCGCCAAAAAATTGTTCTTCTCCTGCTTTTTTTCCAACGAGCCTGCCACAAACGCTCCATCTTCGATTCGCCAAACGCTGCCAACATCACCCTCCCAACCTGCAAAAGTCTTTCCGTCAAAAAGCGGCACGGTTTCAGCCAAGGCAGAGATGGTGAGGGCAAGGAAGAGTGTCGTGAAGGCGGTTCTCATAATCAATTCAGTGAAGGCAGAGTAAACGCAGCTCTCATTGCCTTTTCTTGCGCAGTTCAGGGGTTTTAGATCTATCCTTTTTCTTGCCGCATGGGCCGCCAGTAGTGGGATCGAGCGTTTGCGGATCACCCACTTCCTCGGCAGGACGACGTGATTTGGGCTGTTTGCCAATACCAGATTCATTCGCCGTGGCGAGGGCCTGGAGCTCGGCGACGATGTCGGGATGCTGGGCTGCGAGATTGGTCTGCTCGCTGATTTCCGCATTAAGATTGTAGAGTTCGCCAAGGACTCGATCACTCTCAAATCAGGTCAGACTAAAAGAAAATTTTCGATCCATCGAGTCCTGGTCAAGCAACCCTGAGGAAGCACTCACAACTGCTTTTATGAACAGCCTTTCTGTTAGATCGACAATTTTTTCTAGAAAAGTCATGGCAATGAGAGAGATTTTCTGATATTTAAGATTGATTGATATTTAAGTTGGGTGAGCCCAACCTGATAATTTATCCTTTTTATGTCCGCTACACCGCCAAACTCCATCAAATCCAAGGCTTCCCCGAGGAAGGCGAAGAAGGTGGGCGGGGTGACGCTGGAGGTGGATCTGAAAGTAGAGTCGCCAAAGATCCGCAAGATGGAGAAGGTGGAACTTAAGCGACGTGGTTTTAAATGGGGCGCCGCTCTAATCATTCTGATTTGTCTGGCGGTTCTGCTGAAAATCACGGTGCGGGAATCCTTCCTGAACAATCCACAGTTCAGTCTTAAACAGGTAATCGTGAAGACAGAGGGATCTCTGACAGCTCAAAAAATCGTGCGCACGAGTGCCCTCACCACAGGAACGAATCTACTGACGGTGAACATGCACGAACTGCAGCGCAGACTGATGCAATTACCTCAGGTAAAGGCCGTGAAGATCAAGCGCGACTATGAAGGCCGTCTGACTCTCGAGGTGGATCAGCGTCAACCAGTGGCCTGGCTGGAGTGCGCTAAATTGGGCTTGCTAGCAGGTCGTCCAGATGTCGGCTGCTTCATCGATACAGAAGGTGTGACCTTTCCCTGTGAAGTGGTCACGCCTGCCTATCTGGCATTACCTGTGATCAAATATGAGACGATGGCCCAAAACATCCCTGGTGTGGCAGTGACTGATCTACCCATCAAATCGGCGCTGAGTCTGCTTAAAGAACTTCAAGATCGCTTTGAGCAAGGCGCGGAAGAGCTGCGCAGCATCGACATCCAGAAGGCCTATGCCATGACAGCCTTCTTTGCGGATCAGGCACAAATCATCTTCGGCGTTCATGATCTGGGTGAACAGTTGACGCGGCTGGATCGTATCCGGCTGGAGGCTAGACACCGTAATTGGCGGATCGCGACGCTCAATCTTTTGGTCAAACAGAATGTACCGGTCACTTTCCGGGACGCGCCTGATTTAAAGGATCTCTTGGACGATCCGATCACGGCGGCTGTTAACTCCCCGACGAAAAACAAAACGACAACTCGCTAAAGAGCCATGGCAAAGAGCACCATCTACGCAGGACTAGAAATCGGTACGAGCAAAATTTGCGTCGTCATCGGTGAGGCAAAGCGTGACGGCACGATCAAAATTCTCGGTGTCGGCACGGCCCCATCTCGCGGCGTGCGGAAAGGTGAGATCATTGACTTTGCCAAAGTACAGACCTGCTTAAATGACGCTCTCGTGAGAGCTGAGGAGCCTAGTGATGTGATGATCCGCACCGTTTTTCTCGGCGTCAGTGGCGGTCATATCGAAAGCATGAACAGTCGTGGTGCCTGGCGTCTACCGGAGGATCAAAGTGAAATCACAGAAGATGATGTGGAAGAGTCCAAAGAGATCGCCCGCAATGTGCCGATCTCCCAGGATAATGTTTTCCTGCACAGCGTGACGCGGCAATACATCGTCGATGGTCAAGAGGGTGTGCGCCACCCAATCGGACGTGAAGGCCGCATCTTGGAGGCTGATTACCACATCATCCATGGTCTTCGCGGTCGGATTCAAAATGCGGTCAAGTGTGTGAGAGAGATTCCTTTGGAGGTAGAGGACGTTGTCTTTACAGCAATCGCTGCCGCTCAGGTGGTGCTGAACCGTGATGCCAAAGCGCAGGGCAGTCTGATGATCGACATCGGCGGCGGCACGGCAGACTACGTACTTTATGAAGATGGCATGATCGCTGCCTCTGGCTGTGTGCCTTTGGGCGGCGACCACATCACGCAAGACATCGCCATGGCTCTACAGATCCCACATCACCGAGCTGAAGACGTGAAAGTCACTGAGGGCAGCTGCCTCTTTGATGACATCCCACCTGATGAGATGCTGCGGATCGAAGATGACAATGGTTTTGTGTTAGGCGAGGTTGAACGCGCCTTTTTAAATGAAGTGATTTATCTGCGCACACGGGAAATTTTGGAACAGGTGAAAGACCGCTGCCAAGATCACATTGGCCGTTTAGCCGCAGGTGTTTACCTAACTGGCGGCACAAGCCTGATGAAAGGTATTGACGTAGTGGCCCAAGACGTGTTTGAAAGGAAGGTAACACGCGCAGGCTCAGCTCCCGTGAGTGGTGTCACAGCCACTTTCGAGAACCCGCAGTTCTCCGCGCCAATTGGCCTCATCCGTTATGCTCAGATTCTCGACCAGGAAAAGCCCTTTATGTCACCGCTCAAGCGTCTTGGGCGAAAGATGGCCGACCTCCTCTCCGTCATTGTTCTTTGATTTTCCAATTAGTTAGCGCAACCCAACTACCCGCATCCCTATGGTCGAATACCATCGCAACCCACTGACTGAGCTAACGAGTTCGTCGCAGTTAAAAACTTGCATCGTCGGCATCGGCGGTGCTGGTGGCAGTGTGCTTGATCGCATCACCATGGATCGCACGGTCGACGCGACTCTCGTGAGCATGCATACAGACATCCGTGTGCTGAGTCACTCCATGTCTCCAGTGAAGATTCAACTTGGAGTCGAACTCATGCGCGGCGTCGGCGCTGGTGGCGACCCTGAATTAGGTCGCGAAGCAGCCATGTATTCCCGTGAGCAAATTCGCACAGCGATTGAAGGTCACGACATTATTTTCATCTGCGTGGGTCTCGGTGGTGGCACAGGCTCTGGTGCAGCACCAGTCGTCGCAGAGATTGCCAAAAACACTGGTGCTCTGGTTTTCCTGACGGCCACCATGCCATTCAGCTTTGAGGGGAAACGCCGCCTGTCTCAAGCTGAAGATTCCCTGAAACAATTACAGAACCGCACAGACGCTCTGATCCTGTTTGAGAACAATCGCATGGGCGAGCTCACCCTGCCCAAGGACGGCATTCAAAAAGCTTTTGTTCAGGCTGACCAACTCATCGCCCAAAGCCTGCGCGCTGTGTCCACCATTGTCACCACACCTGGCCTTGTGAAGCTGGGACTTGATGATCTGACTTCAGCACTCAGCACTTCCAATGGTCGCTGTCTCTTTGGCTTCGGTGAAGCTCGGGGTCAAAACCGCGGCAGTGAGGCCCTCAAACGCGCCCTCAAATCTCCGCTTATCGATCAAGGCCGCCTTTTACATCAAACAAAGACTTTGCTCGTCCACATCGCTGGCGGTGACTCGCTCACGCTCATTGAAGTGGACTCGATCATGAAGCAGCTGGGTAAAAATGTGCCGGATCAAACCCACATCCTCTTCGGCGTCGCTGTCGATCAAAAACTGGGAGATTCCATTTCGGTGACTCTGATCAGTTCACTGGGTCTTACCCAGTTGAATACCCTCGCAGCCGCAGCGCCACCGTCAGAAATGCTACCTCTGAAAGAGCGCACCATGCCATCAATGCTCTCCACCGTTGCAGCCAAGCCCGCACCCCAGCCCAAGCCAGCACCTGCGCCAGAGCCGATGGAGATGCTTTTTGGCAATGAAGAATTAAGCCAACCAGAGCCGCAAGTTGCTGAGGCTGAACAGCCCGACATTTTTGAAGAGGTAGCCTTCACTCCTGAGCCCGAACCAGTCGTAATTGAGGATGAACTTCAAATTGAAGAACTACTCTTCGAGGAAGCAGCTCCAGAAGAAGAGGAGGAGCCAGTAGCCTATGTGGCCCCCGAGCCAGAACCGGAGCCTGAGCCCGTGAAGCCTATTGTGCGTCCACGCATCGAAGATTTTATTCAGACCACCACGACTCGTAGCAATACGAACTTGGCCAGTGTCGTTGCACGCGCTCCGGCCCCGCAACCAACACCTGTTGCTGAAGAAGAAGCTCCCTATGCGCCACCGCTGAATTCAGTCGCTGGCAAGAAACTGGCTGTGTCTGCCCAGGAGGAACAAATCGCCTTCCGCTTTGGCGGCGACGAAGACCGCGGTCGCTTCAAGAACACTGAGCCCGCTCTAGCTGGCGGAGAAGACCTTGACGTGCCTACTTGGATGCGCCTGAGGCGAAAGGTGAAGAAGTAATCTTCAAACACCCATTCTAAAATGAAGGGCCGCCCATTCGGGCGGCCCTTTTGATTTAAACAGTCAAGGTCGGGCTCCATAAGCTCCGCACTGATTGTTACTGAATGTTTCCAAGACCTGCCTCACCCTCGATGAGCTTCAGAGCCCATTTGATACCACCAAGAATGTGTTCCTGGTAGATATTGGCAATCTCGGGGGTGTTTTTGCGGTCTTTGGTGTCTGCTTTCCAGGTCGGGTCCCAGACGTCTTCACGATGACCGAGCGAGGTGTAAAAGACACGGCCTTTACCAAACTCCTTGCACCAGGAAACTGGGAAGTAGCCTGGAGTCTTGTCGTTGGGATGTGCATCCAACCCCATCAGGCCGTGCACCTTGGCTTTTTCAAAGGTCTTGATGATATAGATTTCATCGAAGACGCGGAAGCCTGTCGGAATAGGCTTTGTGGCAGGATGCGCTGGATCATGCAGGATTGGCTGAATCTCGACTTGGGATTTATGGGTCTCAAATTCACCGCCGAGCATGTCCACATAACCCCGGAATGGGTGGTAGGTGTCTGAGCCAGAATGCATGGCTACAAAGGCTTTGCCGCCTTTGATCAGTTCAACGAAGCCATCACGATCAGGGAACAGCAAATCACCGGTGGTATTGGCAAAGACAAAGCCATCGTAATCCTTGATCTTATCCATGGCCATCTTGTCGGCCATGTAGGCTTTGATCTTGTCATTCCAGACTTTATTGGCGACATTGTAGCTGGCTAAGGCGGTGCTGTAAGCCTCTTGTTTGGCCTTAAACGTCTCGTCTGTGTCTTTCGGCTGCTTCACAGGTGGCTTACCCGGGTTCTTGGGTTGACCTTCGGGCTGATGGACAAAATCGACCGTCCAGGCTCCGGACTTCTGCCCCAGCTCGGCCAGCACTTTTTCGGCGGTCTCAATGGAGGAATGACGGAATCCTGTCGTAACGGTGACGACGAGTAGTTTTTTGGGAGCATCCGCAGCCTGCATCGAAGCAGTGAGGGACAACAGCAGGGCGCTACGAAGTAGCAGTGTGGTTAGTTTCATGGTAGGAGAGATTCAACGTGATGGAAGCGCTGTCACTAGCAGCTTTGCGCTTTAGCCGAGGACTTTTTTGCGCACGATATCGGTGACGATCTTCGGATTGGCTTTGCCTTGGCTGGCTTTCATGGCTTGGCCTGTGAACCAGTTCATGGCTTTTTCATTGCCACCTTTGACCTCAGCGACCTTATCAGGATTGGCTGCCAAGATTTGATCCACAATGACTTCCAGCGCACCGGTGTCACTGACCTGTTCAAATCCCTTGGCCTTGATGATTTCATTAGCCGGCTTGCCAGACTCGAACATCTCAGCAAAAACTTCTTTGGCTTGAGTGTTGGAAATCTTGCCTTCCTCGACAACGGCGACCAGTGCACTGAGGGCTTCTGGTTTTAGCGGGCAAGAAGAGATGCCGCCTTCGCTGTCTTTGAGAATACCGAGCAAGTCATTGATGACCCAGTTAGCGATCTTTTTCGGCGGTACTGCGGTGTTAGCGCCAACGGCAGCTTCATACCAAGTAGCCAGCTCTTTTTCACTGGCCAAAACACCAGCATCATAGGCGCTACAGCCGTAGTCTTTTTCGAAACGCGCCCGCTTTTCGTGCGGCAGCTCCGGCACCAGCGGGCGCACACGGGCCACGATGTCTGCGGTGCGCAGAGGAATCAGATCAGGATCGGGCAGATAGCGGTAATCATGGGCATCTTCCTTGGTCCGCATGAGGCTAGTTTCCCCACGATCATCATCCCAGCGGCGTGTGCTCTGGATGAGTTTCTCTCCTTTATCCAGAGCTTCGGTCTGGCGCTCGATCTCATACTTGATGGCACGACGCACGGCGGACATGGAGTTCAGATTCTTCAGCTCAATCTTCGAGCCGAGTTCCGTCTGACCTTCTGGCCGCAGGCTGATATTCACATCGCAGCGTAGATTGCCTTTTTCCATGTCGGCATCACTGACGCCGCCATAGATCAAAATTTGGCGCAGGCTGGTCAGGTAGGCAAAGGCCTCCTCGGCGCTGTCGATATCAGGATCACTGACGATCTCCATCAGCGGAGTGCCCGCGCGATTGAAATCAATGGTGGTAAACTTGTCATGATGCGTACTCTTGGCCACGTCTTCTTCCAAATGGATGCGTGTGAGTTTCACGACCTTCCCAGGATTGGCGATGCTCTTTTGGACATCTTTCGGGTAAGCCAAATCATAAAGCGGAACGCCACCACCGATGCACAGAGGCAGATCAAACTGCGTGATCTGATAATTTTTGGGCATGTCCGGGTAGAAATAGTTTTTGCGATCCCACTTCACGATGGGTGGGGTTTCGCAGCCCAGCATCATGCCTGTGAGGATCGTCTTCTCGATGGCCGCTTCGTTGAGAACCGGCAGCGCTCCAGGCAATCCTAGGCAGGTCGGGCAAGTGTGTGTATTGGGCTCTGCGCCAAACTCCCGTGGACAGGCGCAGAACATCTTGCTCTGGGTGGTGAGTTGCGCGTGAACTTCGAGTCCGATGGTGACGATGTACTTGGGCATGATAGGCGTAGGAGTGCCGATAGTGGAATCCCTTGGCCCAGATGGCAAGTCTGGCCTGCGCCTGACCTCAGCCAGAAAGTGAGAAAAAGCGCACCCGGCAGGGATCGAACCTGCGACCAGAGGATTAGAAATCCACTGCTCTATCCACTGAGCTACGGGTGCTTGTTTTCTAGAAGGGGTGACGTTAGCGGGAAATTGGGATGCTTCAAGATGCCTTTTACAATCATCTTGGAGCCATTTTCGCGGCTAACAAAACCGCCTCAACGAGGCTTTGGCCGTTGGCTTTGCCCTGCCAGGCGATATCGCAGGCGGTGCCGTGATCGACGCTGGTGCGGGGCACGGGCAGGCCGAGGGTCGTATTAACGGCTGTGTCAAAGGCCAGGGCTTTCAGCGGGATGAGAGCCTGATCGTGATAGAGGCAGATGTAGGCATCGACGCTTTTTCTTTTTGAAGGAATAAAGGCCGTATCAGGGGGCAACGGACCTTCCACGAGGTGACCTTTGGCTCGGGCGGCGGCGATGGCTGGCTGAATGATGCTTTCTTCTTCACCACGGCCAAAGAGGCCATGCTCACCCGCATGGGGATTCAGGCCACAGACAGCGATGTGAGGCTTTTTACCACGCACCCGCTGCACAGCCTCGGCGGTGAGTTCGATGACATCCAAGATCCGTTCTTTCGTTAGGGCGGGAACGACATCCTGATAGCCAATGTGCACAGTGACGAGGCTGCAAATCATGACCTCTGAGAAGAAGGTCATGCAGGAACGCTCAGCGGCCATCTTTTCAGCAAACATCTCCGTGTGACCAGGATACATGATCCCTGCGGCATGGAGAGCTTCTTTATTGAGTGGGGCGGTGGCGACGGCGGCCACTTGATGAGCTAAGGCAGCAGCAATGCTTTTTTCGACATAACGAAAGCCAGCAGCACCGGTCCTGGCACTGACGATGCCAGGCGAGAAGTCATCGGCGTCAAACCCGAACAGATCTAAAACAGCAGGCTCAGTGAGTGCGCTGCATTGATCAGCCCACTCAATCTCTGACAAGATACGCTTGGGCGCTGGCAGGCCTGTTTGGCGAGCGCAACGGGAAAGCAGTCGAGCATCGCCAAAGACGACTGGAGTGCAGACGGCGGTGACACTCTCGTTGGCAAGAAGTTGCAGGCAGATTTCAGGACCAACCCCAGCGGGGTCGCCCATGGTGACGGCAATGAGGGGTTTCGACATAGACGGGTTCAAATGACACGGTGTTGGAGGCTCTGGCGAGCATAAGTTCAATTCTTGTCCATTTGATAGAGCCTCTTCGCGTCAGCGTTGAACACCGTGCCATGAAACGCCGCCACTTCCTGCAAACGTCCACCGCCAGCCTTGGCTTTCCTGCCATTCTCCGCAGCGCCTCGCCAAACTCGATGCTGCAAGTTGCCTCGGTCGGCGTCGCGCGCATGGGTGGCAATACACTACGCAGCGTCGCTTCGCACCCCAAGGTAAAGATCGTCGCGCTCTGCGATGTCGATGCCAAACACATGGCGATGGCGGCGAAGGATTTCCCTGAAGCAAGTCAACACCGGGACTGGCGGGAGCTACTGGCAAAGCATGGGGACAGCTTTGATGCGATCACCATCGGCACTCCTGATCACAGCCACGCGGGGCCATGTGTCACGGCATTGCGGGCGAAAAAGCATGTCTATCTTCAAAAGCCCATGGCACCAACTCTGCATGAATGCCGAGTAATCACAGAGGAAGCTAAAAAAGCGGGCGTCGTCACCCAGTTAGGCAATCAGGGCCGCTCCAGCATTGAAGCCCGCATGACTGTGGAGATTCTCCGCAGTGGTGCCATCGGCAAAGTGAAAGAGGTGATCATGTGGGAAAATAAACCGCTGAATTGGTGGCCTAAAAACACCACGCTTCGCCCGCAGGCCGATGCTTTGCCAGAAGGGCTCGACTGGGACCTCTGGTGTGGCGTACGCAGTCCAGTCCCTTACCTAGCAGACACCTATCATCCACAGAGTTGGCGCGCTTGGTTTGATTTTGGCTGTGGCGAGATGGGAGACATGGGCTGCCATCATTTTGACACGACCTTTGACGCACTAAAACTCACCGCGCCGACCCGCGCGCGATTGACCCATGGCGGCAGCAGTGGTGCGCTTTGGGGGGATCGTCGTATCGTCGAATTAGACTTCCCTGGCAGCGAATTCACCGCCGAAGATCAGGTGCGCATCACCTGGAATGATGGCGGCGCTGAACCTGACATGAGCAAAGTGAAGATGCCTAAAGCACTGACTAAATTTCCAGCCTCTGGCACTTTCTTCCTCGGCACGGAAGGGGCTATTTTTAAACCTTATGGCCTGCGTCCCTTCGTTTTACCCGAGGAAGATTTCCCAGCAGAAAAATACCCGAAAGGCCTCAAAGGCCAGGATCACTATCATGATTGGGTGAATGCCATCCTCAATGGTGAAAAAAGCTGTGCCGACTTTAGCCACGGCGGCCCGCTCACGGAATCCGTGCTTGTAGGCACTCTCACTGACCGCTTTCCGGGTCAGTGGCTGGAGTTTGACCGGGAAGCCTGCCAGATCAGCAATCACGAAGCGGCCAATCAGTTGGTGAAGCGCCCTTATCGCGATGGCTGGCAGATTCCTGGTTTAGGTTAGCCAAAAGCTCATGGATGACAGAATCCATCACTCCCATAAACCGGAGGTTGCAGCCTAGTGGCTCTGCTCGTTAGGTATCGCCTATGCTACGAGTTCTCATTTTTCTCAGCTTGAATGCTTCGCTAGCAGCGCAGACGGCTTTTGATCCAGCTGGATTAAAAGAATTGGAACAAGTCATCGAGCAGGCGGTCGCGAAAAAAAATCCGCCGGGCGCTGTCGTCTGGCTGGAGCACCAAGGTCAGTCTCACACGCAGGTCAAAGGCGATCGTGAACTGATCCCGGTGCGGGAAGCCATGTTACTGGATACTCTCTTTGATGCAGCTTCACTAACTAAGGTCATCGCGACGACTCCATCCATCCTGGTGCTGATGGATCAAGGGAAGCTGAAACTAGAGGCACCAGTATCACAGTATTTACCGGAATTTGAGGGAGAGGGTCGCGAGCTGATCCGTCTGCGTCATCTGCTCACCCACACTTCCGGGTTGAGTCCTGGAATTCCCAGTTTGCCGACTTGGGTGGGTTATCAGGAAGGCATTCGCCGTGCGGTCACAAGTGTCCCACAGGCAGTGCCGGATAGTTTCTTTCGTTATAGCGACATCAATTTCATCCTACTCGGTGAGATCGTCCGCCGAGTGAGTGGCGAGACGTTGGATGTTTTTGCGCATAAGCATGTTTTCCTGCCACTTAAAATGACTTCGACGCGCTTCACGCCCCCAGTCGATTGGCGATCCCGCATTGCGGCTACCGAACGTGATGAACTTGGGGCAATGCTGCAAGGCGTGGTTCATGATCCCACTTCGCGCCGCATGGGTGGAGTCACGGGACATGCAGGCCTGTTCACTACTGCCGCAGATTTGGCACAATATGCACGCATGATTCTGGGCGGCGGTGAACTAGGCGGGGCACGTGTGCTAAAAGCTGAAACCATAAAGCTCATGAGTCAGGTGCAGTCGGCCGCAACGGTGCTGGAAAGACGCGGACTAGGCTGGGATATCGACTCAACTTACAGTCGTCCGCGCGGCAGTCTTTTCCCACTGGGTTCGTTCGGCCACACAGGATTCACGGGCACGAGTTTATGGATTGATCCAGCCTCTCAGAGTTTTGTGATTTTTCTCAGTTCTCGCCTGCATCCTGACGGCAGAGGCAGCGTTCGTGATCTTTATGATCTTGTCGGAACAGCCGCCGGCAAATGCATTCCTGGATTTGATTTTCAGCACGTGAATGGCGCTTTAGCCAAGCGCGAAACGAATGAAGTGCCAACGGTCCTCAATGGCATCGATATACTACAGCAAGAGAGTTTTGCTTCTCTGAAAGGATTGCGAGTCGGACTGATCACGAATCACACGGGCATGAATGCTGAGCGACGCAACACGATTGATCTTCTTCATGAATCGAAAGTCCTGCAATTGCGCGCCCTCTTCAGCCCCGAGCATGGCATCCGTGGTGAACAGGATCAGGAGAAAATCTCAGACAGCAAAGACGCTAAAACGGGCTTACCTGTTATTAGTTTATACGGTGAGTCACGTTCGCCGAAACCTGAGCAGTTAACTGAAATTGATGCACTGGTTTTTGATATTCAGGACATCGGCTGCCGTTTTTACACCTATATTTCAACCCTGCGCTTATGCCTGGAAGCTGCGGCCAAGGCGGGTAAAAAATTCATCATTCTGGATCGGGTCAATCCGATAGGGGGAATCCAAGTGGAAGGTCCCAGTGTCCTCGATAAAGAGACGTTTACAGCGACTCACACGATCCCAATACGCCATGGGATGACCGTCGGTGAACTGGCAATGATGATGAATCAGGAGCGAAAGATCGGCGCAGACCTACAAATCATCCCCGTGGAAGGCTGGCGGCGTGAATTGCTCTTTGATCAGACGGGTCTTCCCTGGCAGAATCCGTCCCCAAATATGCGTTCACTGGAAGCTGCCTTACTTTATCCGGGCGTGGGTTTATTGGAGTTCAGCATCAGTGTCGGACGCGGCACGGACAGTCCATTTCAGATTCTTGGTGCGCCCTACATGGATGACCTTCGATTGAACTACGAGCTGAACAAACTAGGACTGCCCGGCCTGCGTTTCTTGCCCGTACGATTTAAGCCCACGTCCAGTGTTTTCAAAAACGAACTCTGTCACGGCGTGCGCCTCATTATTACGGATCGCGCGGCTTTAGCATCTGTAGCGACAGGCATTGCCATCGCAGCGACATTGCATCGACTTTACCCGAAGGAGTTCGCTCTGGAAAAAGTGAACACGCTGCTGAATCACAACAAACTGCTGGAGCAGATCCGCACAGGCAAAGACTGGCGGGCGATCAACAAGTCGTGGGAAGAAGAAACCGCCGCTTTTTCCAAGCGGCGGGAATCGGTGCTGCTGTATAAAGATTTCAGTTTGAAGGAGGCGCAGGCCGCTCAAAGATGATGCTCGTGCCCGTGGTACCTGCTAACGAACCAGAGAGTTGCGGCACGATGCCGAGCCCAGCCCCGATGACGACTGGCGTGACCTCTGCCAATGGCGGCTGGCGCATGACGCCGCTGAAGTTCACGAGGCGCTTTACGCTGCCATCCGTCAGATTGAAGCTGCCGGAGAAGGCTCCTGTGGCAGGGGTGACAGTGATTTTATAACCACTCGGGTTGGCAGGAGTCACTACAGGAAGATTCACGCTTACGCCACCTTTGCTGTCCATACGTAACAGTGTGGGGATGCTAGGTGTAAGGCTACTAACTCCGCTTTCAAACAAGGGTATGAAGTCGCCCGTGCCATTCAATACGAGACGCTGTGGCACGGTGAAGATCGGGGCCTTTGTCGTCGGTGGCAGCCAGGGGTCCATGGTGATGGAACATTTCGAGGAAGGGATACCACCACGATAATTCGTGTCCTTCGAGGCAGGCTCGGGGGCGGCTTTGGCCCAGTAGAGGGAAAGGTTATCCGCCAGGGTGATGAGGCCACGGCCTGCGAGAGCTGAATCTAGGTGCTCCTGAGGTTCAATCCAAGCCGCGCAATAGCTGTTCAGACGGCCCGTGTAAGGCATCAGGTAGAGGCGGTAGCCAGCATTCGCATCCGGCAGGAGACTGGAGGTGATCTTCGTGCCGTCCGCCAGGGCTCCAGCGAAGTTCATTTTTCCTTTGGCGTCGATAGCTGCTGTAGCGAAACCTGAACCGGTGGGCTTTGGAAGCCCCTGCAGGCTGACGTCTGGGGCAAAAAGGAGTGTGTATGCGCCGGCATAAGTTACGGATGGCTTGCCGGAGTTAAGCATTAGTTTTTTCCCAGAGGCACTGATCCCCAAAAGCTGCGAAGAGCCCAAGTTTGGAGTCCGGTAGGCAGTGACAGAAAAATCAGCATTCAGGGGAATGTCGATTTGTAAGCTATAAGATACAGCTTTATCGCCAGAACCAACGCCGACGATGATTATTGTATTACCGTATTCAGAGCCGAAATCGAGCCCGAGCTGGCCATTGAAAGGCACTGCGGCGGACTGTTTCGCGGTCGTGATCTTGCCTGTCAGAATACGGCTGCCTGCTGCGACGGTAAACTCGACTTTGGCCGAGGGCACGTTGTTTGAGTCAACCAATAGTGTCTCATACTGCCCGGCCCAGCTTTCGATCTTCATGTTGCCGTTCACATAGACAAAATTGTAGTTCGCCGAGGTGCCGCCAGCGGGCTTGATGGGGTAATTTCCGCCCGTGCTGGTGGTGGTGGCCGTGGTGGTGACGGTGGGAGCTTTGCTCAAAGCATTGCCCGCGTTGTCACTGCCGAAGAAGCCGGAGTAGGCGAAGGTGAGCAGCGGGTTGACCTGGCCGATGTACTTCCGTTTGTCATCGGCGACGACGAGGAGCGGCGCTTTGTTGATGACGAGCGTGCCGGTTTTTTTGATCGCTGAAGCTCCAGTGCCGGAGACCGCTTCGACCGGGTAACTGCCCGCCGCTGTGGGTGGCGTGGTGCCTTTGATCTTGTTCACCGTGTAGAAAATCGTATCCGCCGTGCCGCCGACGACACCGATGGATTTCTGAGTGCCGTCGTAGGTCTGGACGAGATTCGTCAGCGTCAATGTGGTGGCGGCTGCGGTGACGGCGAAGGTTTGCTTCACGTCCATGGCAGGCAGGAAACTGGCATTGCCAGCCTGTTTCGCCGTGATGGCAACCGTGCCGGTGACCCCACTTAGCGTCACGATGCCATTCACGATACTCGTGACGGGGCCGGTGAAGGTGTAAGTCAAAGCCAGACCCGAACTAGAGCTGGCATTGAGCGCGAAGGTCAGAGGCTGGCTCAAGGACCGACCCGGCAGCGGGTTGAAAAGGATGGTTTGTGACAGCTTCGCAGGTGTGCCTTCAAAGACATCAAAGCTCTGCTCCACATCTGCTGCGGCGGTGAAGTCGGCATTTCCAGCCTGGCTGGCACGGATGGTGACTTCTCCGGTGCCGCCTGTGAGTGTCAGCACATTGCCGCTGACGGTGGCAGGGCCATTGAGCACCTGATAACTGATTGGAAGCCCCGAACTGGCAGAGCCACTCAGCAGGAATGGCACCGTGCCCGTCGGACGGTCGATCAGCGGAGCAAAGGTGAGTGTCTGGGCAGCTTTTGAGATCTCAATCGTCTGACTGACGGAGGCAGCGCTGAAGTTGTCATTCCCAGCTTGGGAGGCCGTGAGCACGACTGTGCCAGCACCGGTGAAGGTGAGCTTATTCCCTGCCAGAGTAGCTGGACCGCTGGTAACGAGCGTGGTCACCGGCAATCCTGAAGAAGATGTTGGCAGCGTGATCGTCACCGTATTCGCCGTGGTGTTGGCTGGCACAAAAGCACGGTCGGCGATGTCGGCGAAGGTGATGGTCTGCCCAGGCTTCGGCTCCGTGCGGGAGTCGAGATCACCGCCATTAAGGATGACGAAACGATTACGGGTGACGCCGTTGTAGGTGGTGAAGTTTCCCACGACGAAGATGCGTCCATTGCTGTCCACCTTGATGTCGTTGATGCCGCTATTGAAACCGGTGCCGATGTCGAAGGAAGTATCCAGAGTGCCATCCACGGGCGAGTTACGAGTGAAGTTACCGAGTGTGCTGCCGATGAGCACCTTACCATCTGGCTGCTGAGCGAGGGCACCCACCGTGATGGTGTGATTCGTGGTGAAGGGACTGGTCGCCCCCGTGGTGGCGTTGACTTTTAGGACGTAGGGATTGCCACTGCCGGCATTGCAACCCACGAGCAGGGAACCATCGGCTAGCCTCAGCAAGGTATGCACGACGGGGTAGATCGGAAAGGTTCCAGGCGGGACGAAGCTGGCCGTCCTGGCTCCAGCTGCACTAACAAGGATTAGCCGCCTCCATGGAGTGCCAGGAAATAGGGTGGCCTCATTCCAGGTATTGGTGGAACCGCCCACGTAAAGACTGCCATTCGCATTGCGAAGCAGGGCATAGGTCGTGTTCGCAGCCCCCGAGGTGTAGCTCGTGGCGAGTGCTCCGTTGGGACCGAGACGGGCCGTTTTGTCATCCCCTTTGAAGGTATCCAACGTGGCACCGACTTTACTGAAATTCCCCGCGATGTACACGGAGCCATCTCCGACGGGTGCCATGCTGTAAACAATGTCATCCGGGCCCGCGGCGCTGGTGTCAAAGGCAGTATCGAGGACGTAGGAGCTCCCAGAAGCAATCAAACGGGCTACGCGGATACGATTCGACGTCAAACTGCCAGACGTCACCGTGTTGAAAGTGCCGCCGATGAAGATCCGGCCCGCGCTATCGACCTCCACACAGTGCACCGAAGTGCCAGCTGTGGGGAAATTGGTATCCAGGGTGCCGTTTGCCAAAATGCGCACCAGGGCAAATCGGTTGGTATAAGATGTTCCACCATTCATCGAGACGCTCTGGAAACCACCCCCAACGACATATGAACCGTCAGGCAGCAGGGCAATGGCATTCACCTCACCATTAAACATGGGCAGAGGATTCGCACTGCCAGCGATTCCACCAGGTCGCTTCTGCACGGTGAGCGCAACGGATGCACTCGTGTCATCGCCTAGTCCGTTGCTGGCTTTCAGACTGTATTGTCCGGCATCATTGAAGTCGATATTTGTCAGTGTTAGTGTGGCGCTGCTGGCACCGCTCACACCGGTGCCGTTGGCGAGTGGTGTGGTGCCGTAATACCACTGATAAGTCAGCGGTGTAGCCCCTGAAGCTGTGCCGGTAAATGTGGCCGTGCCGCCAAAATCAACAGTTTGGGCCACTGGGTCCTGCGTGATCTCCGGCGCACCGAGCACGTCAATGTTTGCCACACGGCTGGTGACAGAAGTGACTCCCGGACTGCTAACGACGAGGGTGTAACTGGCTTCATCGCCCTCCTCGATAGCGGTGATGGTAAGGCTGTTCGTATCGACACCCGAGAATCTTCCGCCATTGCTTAGTGGGCTACCATTTTTGTGCCAGAGCTGAGTGAAGCCATTGTTTCCAGTCGCATGGGCCGTCATTGTCACTGAGCTGCCCTGATTCACGATGCTGCCCGTGGGCTGGGCCACGAAGGCTAGCGAGGGACCGCCACTGCCCTGAATGACCGCGAAACGGTTTGCCGTGCTGCCGTTGTAAGTGGAAAAGTTGCTGCCAAGCACCCACATTCGGCCCAAGGCATCCTTTTTGATACTTTGAATGAATGCTGTTCCTGAAACGCTATTCAACCCGGTGCCGACAGAAAAACTAGTATCCACCGCTCCGTCGGGGCCGATGGCAGCGATTCTGTTAGAGGGGCTGGTAAAATCTCCCCCGACCAGCACCCTACCCGAAGTCATCGTGTCGATGGCTGTCGGTGTGGCGAGAGCAGTATTTGTGTAGTCGAAGGCTGTATCCCTCGTGCCATCCGGCAGGTAGCGCTGAACGACACTAGGCTCCGTGACATAGAAATGATCATCTTCGCTCATGGCAATGGCAGAAGGAGGATGATTCAGACGCACGAGGCTGCTAGTAAAGGTCGGATCAGGAACGCCCGAGGCATCAAACCGCATGATGCGCCCAGTGACGACAGGGACACCAGAGGCACGATGTTCTGTGAAACTGCCAATGATGATGAAGCGGCCGTCTTTTTGCAGAACAGCATCCGTGACGGCGCCATTAAGCACTGGCTTGAAGCTCTGATCCAGGGTGGCGTCATTATTCAAGCGGACGAGGTAATTGTAGCCTGAGAGTCCGTCGTAACCGATGAAACCACCACCGAGGTAAACACGACCATAGCTGTCCGCAAAGACCAGCTGGGGGACAGCACTGAGGCCAGTCGCTACAAAGGTGGTGTCGAGTGTGAAATTGGCATTCAAGCGGGCAACTCGATTGCGGGCAGTATTCACGACCGAATCCGTGCGGTGCGTGGTGAAGTCTCCGGCAATGAGAATTTTGCCATCTCCCATGCGGAAGATACTACGGACATCGCCTCCGTTGCTGCCCCCAACGAATCCCGCAGCGCCCGGATGGCTGACAGCACCGGACGCAGACATGACGACCAGATTACTCGTTGCCGTGCCGGTGACGCCGTTGAACTGGTTTTTGACTGCCAGCAAGGTGCGCCCATCTGGCAGATGCAGAGCGGTGTTGGTGTAAACGGCTGCATTGCTACCGTTTGCCCCTGCCCCGTTGTAGGCCGGATCCAGGCTCGATGCCATCTGCGTAACGGTGATGCTGGCCGGTAAGGTGGCAGAGGTGCCTGAGCCATCCGAGACAGTGAGGGTGTAGCTGCCGTTGTCAGCAGCGTTTGCTCCAGAGATGCTCAGCGTAGCCGTCGTGGCCCCGGAGTAGCGCCCGCCATTGATGATCGTCGTGCCATCGCGCGTCCAAACATAGGTCGCACTCGGCTCAGCCGTGACACTGGCCGCGAGAGTCGCAGTACTGCCCAGCGTAGGAGTCGCGGAGGAAGGGCTTGTATTGATCGTAGGAGCCGCGTGGGTGTAAGCCGACAATAGGCTCAATAGGGCTGCAAGAACTTGAACTGAAGAGCATTTCATATTCGTGACTTAACCAAGGGTTAGGCAAACAAACTAGAATGTGTTTCAAATTTGGAAAGCATGAATCACTATTTCTCCGTAACCTCGGATGCGAGAGCTTTAACAAAAGGGTATCTTAAGCCGTATCCTTTGATTAGACCGAC
Organism: Verrucomicrobiaceae bacterium; assembly: GCA_027489965.1. Taxonomy (GTDB): domain Bacteria; phylum Verrucomicrobiota; class Verrucomicrobiia; order Verrucomicrobiales; family Verrucomicrobiaceae; genus Prosthecobacter. The sequence goes on along the minus strand of JAIXZA010000173.1, from coordinate 48,342 downwards.
AGAAAGCACAAAAAATCAGCTCGGATGTGGGCACTTGCTACATTGACTTGTAGGATCTTCTCCACGAATTCAGATCTCGTTGATGCATCAATTTCGAGCTTCTAACCTCACGCCTTATGGAACCCACCACTGAAACACTCATCCAAGCCGCACTCGCCGAAGACGTTGGTCCTGGCGATGTCACGGCGACTTATTTCGTGCCGGCGGACTCGAGATCAAAAGCCGTTATTGTAGCGCGTGAACCCGGTGTCATGGCTGGCATGGAGATCGCTCAGCGGGTGTTTGGGCTGGTGGATGAGCGACTGGTAACGCGTGCGCTGAAGCAGGACGGCGAGCCGTTCAGCAAAGGGGAGGTGGTTTTAGAAATCAGCGGGCCGACTCGCGGCATTTTGACTGGCGAGCGCACGGCACTGAATTTTCTTCAACGGCTCTGTGGCGTGGCGGCACAGACGCGGAGATATGTCGAAGCAGTCAAACCGCATCCGGTGCAGATCTGGGATACTCGAAAGACGACTCCAGGTTGGCGGTTGCTGGAGAAGGCCGCAGTAAAGGCTGGTGGAGGCACGAATCATCGCATGGGGCTCTATGATCATGTCATGGTGAAGGACAATCACATCGCGGCCAACGGCTCCTCGGAGGAATTGCAATCTGCGATTGATCGAGTGCGCAGCGAGCGGCCGGGCACCCGGATTCAACTAGAATGTGATACGCTGGAGCAAATGAAGCGTTTCCTTAAACTGCGGGGAGTGGACATGCTACTACTGGATAACATGGGCTGTGAGAAGTTGCGTGAAGCGGTGCAGATGAATGCCGGCAAACTCTGGCTGGAAGCGAGCGGCGGCATCACGCTGGAGACGATCCGTGATGTGGCAGCGACGGGCGTCAATGCCATCTCGGTGGGTGCCCTCACACATTCCTCTCGGGCCTTGGATCTTGGCTTGGATTTTGTTTAGCTCACAAAAAAACCCGAGGAAATAAATCCTCGGGCTTCAATGAAACGGATTTAGATCCAATTACTCGACCTTCATGATGCCGTTCATAAGCATGCCATGACCGGGGAAAGTGCAGAGGTAAGGGTAGTCACCAGCGGCAGGAGCGGTGAACTCAATGACTTCACTCGTGTTTGGCTGGAGCAGCTTTGTCTTGAATAAAATGTCAGTCGAGTCTGGAATGAAGCCTTTGGCCATGCCATCTGGAGCAGCGGCCATGGCCATGGCAAGACCGAGTAGCTTGTCTTTGGTGCCTGGCTTGGCGATAACGATGTTGTGCGGCTGTGGGACAGCTGGGTGGGTGTTATTGAAAGTGAGCTTCACTTTTTGACCAGCTTTGACTTTGAATTCCTTGGTGTCGTAGGCCAGTGGGTTAGCGAGGTCAGGCTTGATGGTGATTTCGAGCGCAGCAGCAGGTGCTGCTGGAGCGGCCGCAGGAGCAGCGGTGGCCGCTGGGGCAGGAGCGGATGCTACAGGCGCTGACTCAGGAGCGGCGGCTGCCGCTGGAGCAGCAGCTTCGGCTTTGGCTGCGCCAGAGCTTTGATTGTAGCTGCCAAGAATAAAGGCAGAACTCCAGAAGAGTGCAAAACCGGCCACAGCAATGGCAATGAAGATGTTCAGGACCGACCAGATGGACTTGTCAGAGGATTCGGAATGGGGGGAATGTGCAGACATGATGAGCGTTTAAGAGAATTCCATCCAAGCACAGAGCAAAGGGAAAGCAACCCGCGAGAAAGGTCGCTTTTCGGTAACGGCTGAAGCCGGTGATCATCCACCAAGGAGTGACTTGCCTCTGGGCTGCCTTCTGCCAGATTAAAAAATGACTCCCGATGACGCAGCGGAACCCATTCCTGAAACTTTTCGTATCCTTTTCCTGGGGGATGTGGTGGGTGAGCCGGGCCGTAAGGCTGTGACGACTCTTTTGCCTTTGTTAAAAGAGGAATTGCAGGTGGATTTCATCATCGTGAATGGCGAAAACGCCGCGGGTGGTCGCGGCATCACCCCGAAGATCGCGATCAGCCTGATGCGTGCTGGTGCGGCGGTCATCACCACGGGAGATCATATTTGGGATCAGAAAGAGATCGTTCCATTTATGCAGGAAGAGCCAAGACTGCTGCGGCCGATCAACTATCCAGACGGCGCGCCTGGACAGGGCACCCTGGTTTTAAAGACCAAAAAGTGCAAAGTCGGCGTGATCAATCTGCAAGGACGCACCTTCATGAAAGAGGGCATGGAGAACCCCTTCCCTGCCGTGCTCAAATGCGTGACCGAGATGCGCGAAGAAACGCCGGTCATTTTTGTCGATTTCCATGCCGAAGCCACGAGTGAAAAAGTGGCCATGGGCTGGCATCTCGATGGTCTCGTGTCTGCTGTCGTCGGCACCCACACCCATGTGCCCACGGCGGATGAACGCATTTTGCCAAAAGGTACGGCTTTCCAAAGCGACGCGGGCATGTGCGGCCCCATGGACTCGGTGATCGGCAGTCAGATCGAGCCTGTTTTAAATCGTTTTTATACGGCCTTACCCACCAAGTTTGGAGTTGGCCGTGGCGCCGTGCGGATCAATGGGACGCTGGTGACACTGGACCCCGCCACAGGAAAAGCCCAAAAAATCGAGCGTGTGGCACGAACCTGGCATGAGTAAGTTTGCTTAGCCCATGACAAACCGTGTTTTGATCCTCTTTGCGCATCCGGCGCTGCATCGATCCCGAATGAATGCAGCCATGATGGAGGCTGTTCAGGACCTGCCGAGTGTGACCTTTCACGATCTCTACGAAGAATATCCTGATTATCACATCGAAGTGGATGCTGAGCAAAAGCTGCTACTCGAGCATGAAGTGATCGTCTGGCAGCATCCCTTTTACTGGTATTCAGCGCCGGCTTTGATGAAGGAATGGCAGGATGTGGTGCTTGAGTACGGCTTTGCCTACGGTGATGAGGGAAAGACTCTCCATGGCAAGAAGCTGCTAAGCGCCCTGACCACAGGTGGTCCAGAAGAAGCCTATCAACAGGATGGGCAAAATCGATTCACCATGCGCGAGCTGCTGGCACCCTTTGATCAAACGGCGCACCTATGCGGCATGACTTATCTGGAGCCCTTCATTCTTCATGCGGTCAATCGCTACACCAAGCATGAGATCGAAGCCGCAGCACAGCGATATCGAGAGCGTATTCTTGCGCTGATGTAACCCAATCCATTACTTTTGGAGCGCAGCTCAAAATGACTTCCCATTTTCTCTTTCAAGCCGTCATTTATCTCCTGGCCGCAGTGGTTGCGGTCCCGGTGGCCAAGCGCCTTGGGCTAGGTTCCGTGCTCGGTTATCTGATCGCAGGCGTGGTGATCGGCCCCAGTCTTTTCAATCTCGTTGGGCAGGTGGAAGATGTACAGCACTTTGCTGAGTTTGGCGTCGTGATGATGCTCTTTGTGGTGGGTTTGGAATTGCGGCCCAGTTTGCTTTGGCGTCTGCGAGGCCCGATTCTCGGCACTGGCAGCGCTCAGGTGATATTAACGGCAGCAGCGGCCAGTGGTGTGGCGCTGATGTGTGGCCAAACTTGGCCGGTCGCTGTGACCATCGGCCTGACTTTGGCCATGTCTTCGACGGCGATTGTGATCCAGTCTTTAGCGGAGCGGAATGTACTCAACACGCGTGGTGGCCAGGCCTGCTTTTCGGTGCTGCTTTTTCAGGACATCGCCGTGATTCCGATCTTAGCACTGCTGCCTTGGTTGGCACGGGCAAACGGTTCCCAGTTAAGCCAGCCAGCAGGGCATGGTCATGAGTCAGAATTAGCGCATTTCCCGTATTGGGCACAAAGCCTGATCACACTGGGTGCGGTGGTGGCAGTGGTCATCGTAGCGCATTATTTCCTGCGCTATGTTTTCCGCTATGTGGCAGCAGCCAAGCTGCGTGAACTCTTCACAGCCGTCGCTTTACTCGTGGTCGCAGGCGTGGCGTATGTAATGCAGCTCGTCGGACTCTCTGCGGCCCTAGGCACCTTCATCGCGGGTGTGGTTTTGGCTGAGAGTGAATACCGGCATCAGTTGGAAGCAGACGTGGAGCCTTTCAAAGGGCTGCTGCTCGGGCTGTTTTTCATCGCAGTCGGGGCGGGCTTAAATCTCAGCCTAGTCTTAGCGCAACCCGGTTTGATCGCAGCACTAACGATTGGACTCATTGGCTTGAAGTTTGTTATCCTCCTGGGTATCGGCATGGCCTTCCGCTTGGGTTGGGGATCCTCTTTTCTCTTTGCCTGCGCCTTGGCTCAGGGGGGCGAGTTTTGTTTTGTCCTACTTGGCATGGCAAGTCAGCAGGGTTTGATGTCGAATGATACTGCCGGGCCGCTGAGTGCGGCGATTGCACTCAGCATGGCCTTAACTCCGCTGATGCTGATTTTGAATGATCGTGTCATCCAGCCGCGCTTCGCCAAACTGAAATCGGAGCGTGAACATGATGCCGTAGAGTCTCATGATCATCCGGTCATCCTCGCTGGCTTCGGCCGCTTTGGTCACATCATTGGGCGTTTGCTCGAGAACAGTGGTTTTGGTGTGACTGTTCTGGACAATGATCCTGATCAGGTCGAGTTGCTCGGACGTTTTGGCATGAAGGCTTTTTATGGCGATGCTTCCCGAGCCGATCTTCTCGCCTCAGCGGGCGCGGCGAAGGCCAAGCTTTTTGTCTGTGCCATCGATAGCGAAGAGAAGTCTCTGGAAGTCATCGACCTCGTGCAGCAGGAGTTTCCGCATCTGCGCATCCTAGCCCGTGCTGTCAGTCGCAGTCATGCTTATGAGCTGATCAAACGAGGCGTTATGGACTTTCGGCGCGACACATTGGGCAGCGCCGTGGATCTCGGGTCCGACATCTTGCGTGCTTTGGGCTACCGAGCGCATCGAGCTTTACGCACCGTGCAGACCTTTAAATGCTACGAAGAGGAAAGCGTGCGGGAACTGGCCAAACATTATGATGGCGATCAATCCGCCTACATTTCCATTGCCCGCCAGCACATCCAGAATCTTGAATCTTTGCTGCGTGAGGACATGAAGCGTCAACATCTCGACAACGAAGATGCCTGGGATACCGCTGGACCCAAGCGTTGATGTCTAACGGGCCGTACCTGCCAAAACTTCGCGCGCTGAATAGTCGCTAAGCAACTTGGAGGCATTCACTTCGATCAGGCTTTCTCTACCTAGGAATTCCATCAGGATCTTCACGCGCTCTTCACCACTGTGAATGCTATTCACAATGCCTTTGAGGCCTTTCATCGCCCCCTCGGTGAGTTCCACTGTGTCACCCACCTTCAGACCAACAGTGATTTCGCGAATCACCTGGCCATCCATCTCATCGCGAATGGCCTGAATGATGTCATCTGCCACCGGAGTCATCTGACCGCCAAAATCCACGATACGGATCACACTTTGCGAGTGATTGACGGCTCGGATCGAGTTCGCTGGAATAAACCGGGCGAAAAAGTAACTCGGAAACAGAGCCTCAATGAACCAAACTTTCCCACGCTTGGTATTGCGCTGAAATTTAATGCGTGGGCAATAAGTCTCCACGTCAGGCAATCCCTGCATCAGCCCCGCCGCGATGTGCTCGCACTTCGGTCGCGAATGGATGACATACCAAGCTGGCGTTTCAGAAAACTTCATGTCGCTGACGTAACAACGTGGTAGCCCAAGGGGCAACGATAAAGGTCAGGCTAGACTTTGCCGGGAGAGTTAACTGAACCCACTCAAGGTGTAGCCGCGGGGCTGGGGGCGGCAGGCTTGGCTGGAGCAGGCGTGCTGGCCGCAGAAGAGCTATCAGAGTCTTTTTTGGCGGCGGCTTTGTAAGAGTCGCTACGGTAGTCCGTGATGTAAAAACCGTTGCCTTTGAAAATAAAGCCCGATCCTAGACCAATGAGACGCTTGACGGGACCGACGCACTCTTCTTTAGGGCAATCGGTCAGATGTGGGTCCTTCATGGACTGCTTGGCTTCGAAGTGGTGACCGCAGGTCTGGCATTCGTAGTCGTAGGTAGGCATGGCGTGATCGGATCAAATGGGGGATTGGAAAGGTGAAGCTATGCTGGCGATGCAGCCTGGGTGCAAAAGAATTTCTTCTCTGCACCCAGGATCATTACGCCGCTTAGACCATTTCCGGCACCTCGAAACCTGCGCGATACTCACGTTTAAGCATCGCCAGGGCCTCAGGCGTGGCGGTGGGGCCGACGAGGGTTTCTTTTTCAGAGTCAATCTCCAGCATCGTGCCAACACGCAATTCACCTGATTTAAGGGTGATTTCGTTGGCGCTGAGGTGGGCTGGCGTATCTTCGATGACTTCCTGCCAGGGCTGGAAGTCCTTGAGTTGAGCTTTGGCCAAATCGTAGTCGCCCGCTTGCCCAAGACGCCAGGACATGTTGCCAAGATGGCACCAGGCGCTGGAATAATGGATTTTTTCGATCTCGCCCTTCAGATCCTCGCTCTTACGGCTGCGGATCGCGGCGATGAAGTTTGCGGCATGAGTAGCTCCGCCGTCGCCTTTGAATTTCTGGATGACTTTCCCGGCTGCATCATGAGCAGAACCGCCACCGCGGCCGCCTTCGTAATAGCCTCCTTCGCATTCGATCACCATGAAAGCGCTCGTGCGGCGGCGGCGATAGACGTCTCCGGCTTTCATGCCTTTAACACGGGGAAGATTGTGCACGTCCATGATGACAGGCACATCTCCGGTATCAATGTACATGAAATGCGTGTTCGGCGTCTCACCTGCATCATCCCAGCCAAAGCGGCCACCACCCGCGATCACACGCTTCGGTAGGGCGAGCTTGTCGCGGAAGACGACGCTGCGCAGGTCATCGAGGATGTGAGGTCCCCAGTTACCCAGCTCCCCATTGCCGGTGTTCCAATTCCAGTGCCAGTCATAATGGAATCTTTTCCGTAGGATCGGAATGTCCTGCGCTGGGCCCAACCAGAGATTGTAATCGACGGTTGTCGGCGGCGTGATCGGCTTATCCATCTTGCCGATACTGGCCCTCATTCCGTAGTGATTGCAGCGCACATACTTGATTTTACCCAGCGTGCCCGAATCGAGATAAGCCTTCAGTTCATCATGAAAAGGGTCACTGCGCTGCTGTGTGCCACCTTGAACGATGCGATTGTATTTGCGAGCCGCTTTGACGAGCTGACGACCTTCCCAGATATTGTGGGAGATGGGCTTTTCGACATAAACATCTTTCCCGGCCTGGATGGCCCAGATACTAGCCAGCACATGCCAATGATTCCCCGTGGAAACGACAACAGCGTCAATGCTTGGGTCCTCCATGACTTTCCGAAGATCCTGAGTCGTCTTAGCTGTCGGGTATTTCTTTTTCAGGCGATCCAGCGCAACCGTATCCGCGTCACAGAGGTAAGCGATTTCCACCCCTGGCACTTTGGCCATGCGTCCGATGTTACCCGTGCCCTGACCTCCCAGACCGATACCTGCAATGCGGATTTTATCATTGGCACCCATCACGCGGCTAGCGGAAAGGGCAGTCGTGGCCAGAGCTGTCTGGCGCAAAAAGGAACGGCGAGTAGTGGACATGGTCATGGGTGAATTGATTTAAGACGTGTTATTTTGAGACAAACAGAACGTAATGCCAGTCTAAAGCTGTCATCGGAGTCATTGTTTTCGTGGCTTGCCCCGCTGGCGGTCTGGGCGGATGGTCGAGTTAAGATGCAAGAAGCCAAAAACACCGCCAGATCTCTCGTCCGACTAGGCTACGATGGTCGCGTCTATAAAACCTTTCGTGGCAGTCTGGCCAAAGAGCGATTTGAGCACGAGGTACGCGTTCTGAAATATCTGGAAAAACAAGGCTGCAAGTTCGTGCCGCGCGTGCTGGAGACCGATGATGAGAAACTTTACCTGGTGACTAGCAATTGTGGCCAACGCGTGGACCGGCTCACGGAAGATAAACTCCGGCAGATCTACGCTGAACTGGAGCAATATGGCGTGCGCCATGAAGACCCCTACACTCGCAATGTCACCTACGATTCCAAGCAGGGACGCTTTTGTCTCATCGACTTTGAATTTGCCACGATTTTAAAGAGGCCCGACCTGGGTCCCCCGCCGCCAAACCCTGATCCTGTGGAAAATGGGCCGCGCGGCTGGTGATGGTATCTGCCGTGAATTGGCAAACAAACATAAACGTGGTTGCCAGAGGAGGCGTATCTCCGATAAGTTCTTTTTCTCCACTTTAATGCGCCTTTTGCCAGCCAGCGCAGCCCTCTTTGGGATGCTCCTACCCAGCTCAGGTCAGAACGCGCCGCGTCTGATATGGCAGCCTGTGCAGGAATACTTCATTCATCAGGAGCCGGGCAAAGAAGCCATGCCGATCTCTGGCACTCGACGCCTGAACTCTTTCACGGCCTACACACACTTGGGAACGGACTTTGGTTTCATGGGCCCGGCTGAGCACGACATCGAGTGGATCAAAGACGAGGTTTTCCCTCATTTAGGTCAGGAGCCCGATGCCTGGGCTGGCATGTGGCACAGCTTGGCAGGCCTAGCGCGCGAGCCCCAAAAATCGCTGGATTTCACCGCTGCTTGGCCAGACCTGATCCAGTCAAAATATCAAACACGCATTTCCAGTGTCCGCCTGGATGCTCATGGCTATGGGCGGATACGGCTAGAGATCAAATCGGATAACCAGCAGATGCTCTGGTCAGCTTCTCTGACCGTGCCATCCGCTCCAGGCAGCACCCGTATCTTTCCGGTCTCACCGCTGACCTGCACCAAGGCAAAACTGATCAACTGGATCGCTGAACCTGGGTCTGAAATCACCGTCGATGGCCTCTTCCTCGGCGTAGAGGCACCGGATGTCCCCTTTGATGAGTATGTCACCGCCACATCTTATGCTAAGCTGGCGCGCTGCTTTGATGCCGATTCCGGCTTTGTCAAAGATCGCGCGCATCTTGAGGACGGGGCCTTTGAGTCCTTAGCCTCGACGGGCATGTTTGCACTGGCAACCGTGGCAGTCTCTCAGCCCCCCCTTGAGATTGTCAGTCCTGAACAGGCGCAAAAGACGCTAAACAAGATTTATCAGGCCGTGAAAGCTCTGGATCGACCTCTCGGAGTGCTGCCGCATTTCGTGCGCCGCACCGCCATGGCCTATGCCATCCATCCCGGCACAGAATTCAGCACCGTGGACACGGCTATCTTTTATCACAGCCTCATGCTCGGAGCCGAGATCTTGCAGGATCATACCTTAAAAGATGAAGTGGTCTCTGCCGTGGATCAGATCGACTTTGATAAACTGCGCCTGCCCGACGGGGTGATCAGTCATGGCATCAAGGACGATGGACGCACGTTATTAACTCATGGCTGGAAGGACTGGGGTGGCGAAACTGCGCTCGTCATGATGCTGCAAAACATCGTCAATGAAAATGCACCACGCCATAAGATGGAGCGCCCAGGGCAGGCCTGGCAGGGCTCTGGCTTCATTCCTGAATTGCAGAGTCTCTTCTATCCTGACTTTGACAGTGATGAGCCTGATGCCCTAGACGGCGTTAAGTGGGCCATGTCACGTCACCGCATGTTAGACGCTCAGCGTGATTATGTGACCCGTACTTGGCCCGGCAGCATGGCTGCAAAGCTAGGTCTCTATGGACTCTCCGCTGGCGAAGGACCGACAGGCAATAGCTATTATGTGGGCGGAGTGGATCTACCCGATCAGGCCGTATTGCATCCCCATTACATCCTCATGTCAGCTGCCCTGACCGAGCCGCCCAAGACCTATGCACTGCTGCGCCGGCTAGAGAAAGCCAAACTCTTTCCCCCTTGGGGCATGGTAGAAACCGTACCCGTCAATTGCAGCGGCTACCTGCCCATGAACGGCTCTCTCAATGCCGGCTTTGAGGCCCTCGGTGCCTACCATCTGTTTGCCAAAAACCGAGGTGTCCCCAATGCAATCTACAGCGCCAGCCGCCACTCTTCAGAACTCCGCCGCGCCGTTCAGCTCTTCTTTCCCGCGAAACAGGCGCAGTCCGCAGAGACCACGAACGCCACAGAGTAACACGGAATCCATATGGATTCAGCGGTGAGACAATCATTTCACCTGATGCGACTCTGCAACAATCTGAGACGATACAAGGAAATGCGTTACTCCTCAGTTTTGGGCTCTGGCAGCAGGAAACCGACGATGAAGCTGATCAGGGCGATGGCCGTACCGACATAACCAGCAGCCATAGCGACGTGGGAGGGGAGAAGCGGACCTTTGCCTGCGAGCATCGGGGCCACGAAACTGGTGGTGACGAAGGCCATGCTAGTCCCGATCATACGTCCACCGACATTGGTGGCAAAGCTGCCGCCGGTGCCGCGTAAATGCATCGGGAAGACTTTAGGCAGGTATTCACCAAAGTAGCTGAACTGTGCCACAGTGAGTAATCCGCAAATCCCATAAGCCCAGAGAAAAGCGGGGCCGCCTTGTTCGAATAATTTGAAGTACGTCAGCGGCAGCAACACCAGGGCCGGGATCTGGAAAATTTTCAGCAGTTTGACTCGGCTGATGCCCCAGATGAGCAGCACAGCGAGAATAATGCGACCGACAAGGCCACCTAACTCTTGATGGAGCTGCACTTTGTCGCCCATGCTTTTGATCTTTTCGTTCAGTGGCTTGGACTTCACAAAGTTCTCTTTGATTTTGCCAATGAGTTCTTTTCGCACTGGATCGGTTGGTGCCAGTTTATTGAGTTCCAGATTCAGGCCTTCGGCTTCTTTACGCAATGGAGCCAACTCTTTGGACTCGGCTCTCAGCTCAGGCAGACCAGGCGTAACACGTGCCACCGTGACCTGCAGCGCCCCAAAAGCGATGCCATAAGCGCAGGCAGAAAGGGCGGCGGTAACGAGAGTGACCCTCCGAAGCTCTGGGGAAAAGAGAGCTCCAAAGCTGGGGCGTTTCAGCGAGCCAGCGGCACGGCGATCAATCCAGACTTGGCTCTCAGGCACAAACGGCAGCAGCAGAGCAATCGGGATGGCTGGCAGAATGCCGGTCATCAGCAAATAACGCCAGGAGCCTGGGTCGGTCGCGCCAAGACTGATCGGCAGTCCCCAATGCGGCAGGTCGGCACCATGGGAGCTGATCCAGACACTTACACCCGTGACAAGCAGACCACCCAATGAGGCAAAGGCCTGAGTGATGCCAAGCCATTTTTCTTTCTCTTTTTTATCCTGGAAAACTTCGGCCAGCCAAGTGATCGCGGCTACGAACTCGACACACACACCAATGAAGGTAGTGCTGCGGAAGAAGATGAACATCGGCAGCGTGGTGGCAAAGGCTGCGCAGAAAGGCGAAAGCGAGTACATGAAGATACTAGCTGCCATGATCTTCTTCCGACCAAAACGGTCCACGAGCCAACCGCCCAGCAGACCAAACACGCCGCCACAAAGCGCTGCGATCCAGAGCAGCTTACCCACCCAATCCGTGACCATCGGATTGTTCAGTGGCACTTTCAAAAGCTCCGCAATCGCTGGTGCTGCGACCAACGGTGTCATTAGCAGCTCATAGGTATCGAAAAGAAAGCCGATGCTGGCGATGACGATGATCAGCCAAGTGGTTGTGGTGAATTTGGGTGTGGGCATGGGGAGTTACAGAAGGGTTTGCAGTTGTTTACAATTGTTTACGGTTGTTGACAGTGGTTTTTAGAGTTCCTGCGCACGACGGATTTGGGAGTCACGGAGGTTGTGAATACGGACGGCGAGATCATAAGCTTGATGAAGAATGGGATCGGTTTCTTGGGCGTTAATAAACTCAAGATCGGTTGCGATAATCAAGTCTGAAGCAGTTTCCATCAAAGATCCGTGAGCGAGATTGGTGAAATAAGCCTGATCTTTCAGACTCGATCTTCCAGAGCCTTCAGCCAAGTTGTTTGCCACTGAGACTGCCGCACGAGTCAGCTGACTTGTTAAACCAAATTGTTCTTCATTGGGGAATCTCCGGGTGCATTGGTAAACTTCTACGACCAGTTTTCGAGCCTCCTGCCAGACTTCAAGCTTCTCAAACGGGAACTGCTTTCTCATAGACTTTATGGTTACTTCACGTGAGCGGTTTACGATGGTTTCGCGGTAACTGCTTAGCTGCAAAGGAATCAGCCAACTATCGTAAACAATCGTCAACCACTGTAAACGACAGTAAACGGCTCCCTCACCCATTTATCCCAGCAGAGGCCGGAGCATCTCCAGAATCTTCGGCACTTCACCAAAGGGATCAGCGGCGACTTCGTATTCGAGGGTGAACCAACCTTGGTAATTGGCGTCACGCAGGATCTTCAACAGGCGCGGGACGTCGGCGGGCTGGCCTTCGCCTTTTTTGCTACCTTTGGGGCTCATTTCCATCTTGAGCTGAACATTGATGGCGTAGGGTGCGATCTTGGCGAGATCACCATAGGGATCTTCGGTGTGGAAGTTACCGCTGTCCCAGTTGATGCCTGCCCAGGGGCTATTGGCGGCTTTGACCATCTTGATCAGGTTGTCAGGCTCGGCGACGATGCCCCCATGATTTTCGAGGCCAAGGAACACGCCTTTTTTGGCGGCGTAGTCTAGGCACTCCTGATAGGCTTCCAGACAATTGGCGACGGCTTGTTCCTCACTGAGGCCCTTGGGCTGCGGACCAGCAAACACTCGAATGTGCGGTGCATTCATCAGCGCTGCGTAGTCGATCCATTTCTTGGTGTAGGCGATCTGTTCATCCAACTTTTCACCTTTAGGCAGAGCAAAGTTGTTTCCGATGGCAGTGCCAGCTAACTGCACACCGCGCAGATAGGCGTGACGTTTGACCTCGAGCAGGAATTTCTCATCCACATCAGGCGGGAAGAAGTAGCTGGTGACCTCAGCGCCAGGGACGTTGTTGTCAGCGCACCAGTCGATGAAATCGAGAATACTCCAAGGCTTCTGGTCACCTTTGGGCTTCTGCTCCTTATCCCGCATCCACTGAAAGTGCTCGCGGAAGCTGTAAGCGGCGACACCGAGCTGCATCCGGCTTTTGCCAGCACGGCTGATGGGCTCAATGCCAGGAAGAGTGGTGGCACTCAGTGCAGCTAAGCTAGTGGAGAGGAAATGACGACGTGAAATCATGACAAAAACAGTGAACGCCTTTCAGAGGCGCTGACTAACAGAAAACTGAGCTTATTTTCACAAAGCCAATTCTCTCTGAGCCAAAGTGTGCGTGAAGGGACTGCTGGCAGCCAAATTGTATTGGCGGATGGCAGTGGCCCAGAAAGGAGCCAGCTCATGATCACGGGCGGACCAGAGGCGGTAATGCAGATCGGTCACAGTTTCTGTATCATGAATCATGGCCTTAATCTCTTGGGCATTGAGCGATTGAGGCCCTAATTGAATCATGCGCTGAGCGATCTCGTTGAGGTAGGAGCGGGAGACGTCGATGCTCTTGCGACGGCGCAGCAGGCTGACGTGCAGCCCATTCACATACGGGTCCAAACAGACCTGCATGAGACCATGATGTTTTTCTAACTCAGGTGGCAAATGGATACGGCCTTTGATTTCAGCCAAGTTATCATTCATCGTGGCTAGCACGCTCGGAGGCTCCGTTTCTTCCGTGGTTAGGAAAAAGCCAAAGCGGTGACCTGAACGCCGGCCTGAGACGACGATGGCCATGGGGATAGCGAGGAAAAGAGCGATGAGAATCGGACTGATCCACAGCAAGAACGCGTGAGAAACGAACCATCCAAGAATGGCCCAGACGATGCCGATGAGACTGACGACCCAAAAGGTGAAGAAGACCTCTGCCCAGTCCACACCTTCGGCTTTGCGGCGCTGCGTCACCCAGCGCACACCTTTGCCGAGGACGGTATAAACAACGAACTGCGAGTGAAAGATCATCAACACAGGAGCCATGAGCGTAAAGACCACGGTATCTGCCATGCTACTCATGAAGGTGAGCAGTCGCATTTTAAGAGGTTTAAAAAGGCGTCCAGTGAAGACCTCGTCCAATAGTGTGGCGGTCTTTGGCAGGAAGATGAGTGTGGCGGTGAGGCCCAACAGGATCTGCTGCGCCTGTATGGCTTGCGGATCAAGCTGCGGCACAGGCGTGGCTGCTAAAAAGGTGGTAAACAGCAGGAAGAAGAACCAGAGCAGACTGCTGGCATAACTAAGAATGCCGTGAACGAAATTGACTCGGCTCATGGGATGCCAGCCCTTGGCAAAGACGAGCCAGAAATGCTGCATGTTCCCCTGACACCAGCGGCGATCACGTTTCAGCATGTCCACCAGCGTCGGTGGCCCTTCTTCGTAGCTGCCACGATTGGTTGGCAGCAGGCGGACCGCCCAGCCAGCTTTGCGCATGAGTGCAGCTTCCACAAAGTCATGACTCAGAATGTGGCCGCCAAAAGGTTCTTTGCCTGGCAAGGCTGGAAGTGCGCAGAACTTGATGAAGGGCTCCAGGCGGATGATGGCATTGTGTCCCCAGAAATTAGCCTCACCACACTGCCAATAATCCAGGCCAGCCATGAATGGTGGGCCATAGAGAGCCTGAGCAAACTGCATCACGCGACCTAGCAAGGTCTCAGCACCGATCTGCTTGGGGAATGTTTGCAGAATACCAATGCCGGTATTCTTTTCCATGATGCGGGTCATGCTGGTAATCAGTCCACCAGACATGAGGCTGTCAGCATCCAGCACCAGCATGTAGCGGTAGCGCTTACCCCAGCGGCGGCAGAAGTCACTGACATTACCGCTCTTCCGGTTAATCGGCTTCCGGCGTTTGCGGTAAAAGATACGACCAAAGGCATTCAGCTGACGACAGAGCTCTAACCATGCAGCTTCTTCCTCGATCCATTGGCTGGTTTGATTGGAGTCGCTAAGGATGAAAAAGTCGAAGTTTTTCGAATGGCCCGTTTGCTCCAGTGAAAGATAGATGGAACGCAAGCCCTCAAAGACACGCGTCACATCTTCATTGAAGACCGGCATGATGATGGCTGTGCTGGCGGTGATCTCCTCTTCGTGATCCTCCGGCTTCAGCGTGCGCCAAAGATCTAGCGCATCATGACCAGGGCGGTTCATCAGCCAAAGGCCGAACAGTGCGGTCCAGAAGCCGACATTCAGCTGGTAATACAGGGGCGTAAAGACGGCTAACAGCCCCCACTCAGACCAGCGCATCCCGCGCTCTGAAAGGTAAACATACATGAGCCAAGTGCCCACGATGGTTCCCAGTCCGACAAAAGAAAAAAACGTGGCCCGTCTCATACGGGCGATGCGCTGGGGCGGCATGCCAGTGCTGATCGGAGTCGTGGCCGCTGGGGCTGCAGGCATGCTCATCGGAAGAGAAGATAAAGGTAGGTTAAGACGGCACCCACGATGCCAATGAGAATGGAATAACGTAGGATCGGATGGCGACCCAAGGTATCAAAGGTGTCTTCAGCCACTTCGGAGACACGACCTAGATCAATGTCACGCGGAGTCATTTTACTGACCTGCATACCAGGACCTGAGGCGCGCACCGCGCTGCGCATGGCCTCGATCATATCCTGAGGCAGATTTTCCTTATCCAAGAAAAAGTTTGGCCAGCGTGCCGGTCCTCCACTGAGGTGAAAGCCCAGTCTGCCGCCTGCTTCCAGCTGAGATTCGTTGAGATTCATGTCGCTATAGATTGCGCCCAGCCACTCCTTCAGCATGAAGCGCGCCTGCTCGATGCTGTGCGCTGTGGGTGTCTTTTTCGTATCCAGCTTGTGAGCAGCTGCTGCGCGCCGCAGTGTCTCTAGGATCAGCTGCGTGCGGCGGATACGGTTGTGGAGTTGGTAAGAACGAAAGTAATCAGCGAGGCGTGCGTACGCCTCGTTCCATTCTTCCTCGGTCCCTGTTTCAGGGGCAAACTGTATATTTACGGCTTCCATGGATGCTCGATTTTCGAACGGCAGAGAGATGGCGCGGGAATCGGCTTTGGGGAAGCAGAAAGTGAGGCCAGATTCAATCATCTTGGACGATTGCCTCTGGAGCTGTCTGTTGTAACCTCTCTCATGGCACCCCGTAAGCTCACCTATATCTTCCTATCCATCGTTGTCTTAGCCCTCTTGCTGGCGACAGCGGCTTGGCGTTTAGCCGGTGGTAGCGGTGTTGCCGTTAGTCAAGCTAAGTCCCCTTCCCCGACAAAGACTACGCCTGTACAAGATACTCCCAGCTACCCTAAAGGCGATCCTGTGGATAGACTGCGCGCCGCCAAAACCTCCGAGGAACGCGCCGATATCATAAGCCACTTCATGGCCCTGGGCCATGCACGGAATCCAGCCATGCTGGTCGATGCCCTGCGCGATCCTGATGTAAAGCTGCGCGTTTCTGCGGTGGAGTATTCTGCCTCGCTCACGCCTCTCGAGGCCTGCGAGGTTTATCGCGCCTCATCGATCAATGACCAATCCGACGTCCGTGAAATGACCTGGAGCCTACTCGCACCCCATCCCGAGGAGAATCGCGCAATGGTGTATGGTGAAGCTTTAGCCAAAGGCAGCCCGCAAGTCATGGAGGAGGTCTTTAGTGAAATGGGTCGTCAACCCGGACGCGCTCTTTTTGAGTCCATGATCAATCAAATGCTCAAAACCACCGAACCCGCCCGCAGCGCCCGCATTCTGCGGGAAGTCCAAGCTTGGTTAATTCCTGGCGGCGGTGAAGTCCCGCAATTCAGCAACCCTTCCGCCGTTGCCGGCTGGTGGTCTCAACAACGCAAAAATTACGACGAATTCATGCTGCGGGTGGATTTATGAAGGAAGGAGCTTTCAAAATCAACGGACTCTCAGGGTTGTTCGACAGTCCGATCAGGTAAGCGAATCGCAAACTAACGTGAGCTTGCGCAAGACAAGGCTCTGCGCCAATCTGGGCGCTCTTCTGTCCCCAAACGCATGTTTAAAGATTTCCACGATTACCTTTACCACCTGGCTCCCACGGGTGGATTGCCGATGAAGCCTGTTGGCATCCTGTTGGGGGTGGCTTTGCTCGGCGCACACCTTTGGGCTTTGAAGAATGGCGACAAAACCAAGGCGTTTCTGCGGGCTTTCCCACGTCATTATGGCTGGGGTGCGCTGATCCTAACCATCGACTTTGCCTGGGCCATGCTGGTGCTGGACAATATGGATATGGGTGAATTTTTCTTCCTGCGAAAGTGGTTCCTGACTTTGGTGCCGATTGGTTTTTTCCTGGTGCTGACTTATGTGAAGGAGTTTCTTTCCGTGCGTGCTTTGGGAAGCCTAATGCTACTGGTGTCTGGACCCGTTTTGGCCTCGGCTTTCCTCCAGCCGCAGATGACACGTTTATTGCTGCCGATTCTAGCCTATGCCTGGATCATTTCAGGCATGTTTTTTGTCGGCATGCCCTATCTGATGCGTGACGGGATTACTTGGCTGCTGGCTAAAGAGAGCCGGTGGAATCTGGCAGTGTTCAGTGGCATTGGCTATGGTCTGGCACTGCTGGTGCTGGCGCTGTTGACTTACTAGCCAAAGCTGGGCGTTTGTCATGAGTCACACTCAGCCACGAGTTCTCGTCATTCGTGGCGGCGCCATTGGCGACTTTATTCTGACACTTCCAGCGATTCGGTTACTGAGGGAAAATCTAGCGTCCTGTCATCTCGAGGTTCTGGGTTATCCGGGCATTGTTGATTTGGCTGTTTCAGCCGGTCTGGCCGATGGCACGAGATCTCTGAATAATCCGCGCATGGCTCTGCTGTTTGCTCGTGGGGCTACGATGGATACTGAACTCGCTGCTTACTTCACCAGCTTCAATTTGATCGTGAGCTACCTCTATGATCCTGATGCGATTTTGCGCAGCAATCTAGAGCGTCTTGGCGTCAAGGCATTGATTGATATGCCGCAAAAGCTGGCTCATGGCGCGGGTCATGCCACCGAGCAGTTAGCGCGCCCTTTGCAAAAGCTGGCCTTGTTTTTAGAAGAGCCCCAGTGGCGTTTGCCGATTTTCCCGGCGAGTGTGAAGGCATCAAAAATCGCCATCCATCTGGGCAGTGGATCGGAGTCAAAGAACTGGCCCATGGATCGTTGGGGCCAACTCATTCGGGATCTGCAAGACAAACGACCCGACACTCAGATCGTCTGCATCACCGGCGAGGCGGAAGAGGCTCGGGGCACCGTCGCTGCCGCTGAGATTCATCCGACTATTGAGCGCTGGCATGCGCTGCCACTGGTGGAGTTGGCAACTCGCCTTGGCCGTTGCAGTCTCTTTTTGGGCCATGACAGCGGCATTTCTCACTTGGCTTCAGCGTGTGGAGTGCCGAGCCTGCTGCTTTTTGGCCCGACTGATCCTGCCACCTGGGCGCCGCCACAGCCGACGGTTCAAATCTTGCAAGCTCCCGAGGGTAAGATGGCAGGCCTCAGTCTTGAGACCGTTCGTGAGGCTGTTTTACTTCTGGCCTAGGCTCAGGGACGTGCTATGACTTTTCCTTTATGTCTGATTTCCCACGCTTTCGTACTTTCTTGATTCTTGGTGCCCCTGGCAGCGGCAAGGGCACTCAGGGCAAGGTGCTAGGATCGATTCCACGCTTTCATCATCTGGCTTGTGGCGATGTCTTTCGCTCACTAGACACACGTACAGCTTTAGGTCAAAAATTTGTCGAGTACTCGAGTCGTGGCGAGTTGGTACCTGATGATCTGACAGTGCAGTTGTGGCGCGCTAACATCAATCAGCGCGTGGATGGCCATGTCTTCAAGCCAGAGATCGATTTCCTGGTGCTTGATGGCATCCCAAGAAATGTCGAGCAGGCGAAATACATGGAGAAGGACATTGAGGTGCTCAAGGTCTTTCATTTGAGCTGCCCGGACCGCACGGAACTGGCTCGGCGCCTACGCAAACGCGCGCTGAAGGACAATCGGTTTGATGATGCCAATGAAGCGGTGATCCAGCAGCGCTTTGCCACCTACGAGGCAGAGACCAAGCCTATTCTGGAATACTATTCAGATGACCGTATTGTGGACATTGATGCCAGCCAGCCGCCAGCCAAGGTGCTCTATGATATTCTGGGCAGTATCATGACACTGGATGCCTGGCATGATCTTGAAAAAATGAAGATCTAAGTGGCCGAAAGTAGCAGGTGTGAATCACGCTGCTGTCAGCTATTCGTTACTATGCGTATTCTTTTCATCGGCACTGGCGACATCGGGCTTCCTTCATTGGAATGGCTTTTAAACA
Organism: Verrucomicrobiaceae bacterium; assembly: GCA_027489965.1. GTDB lineage: Bacteria > Verrucomicrobiota > Verrucomicrobiia > Verrucomicrobiales > Verrucomicrobiaceae > Prosthecobacter. Next base: position 29,208 of record JAIXZA010000173.1, on the reverse strand, counting down.
CGCCCAAGCATGAGGTCGTGGGTGTGGTCACTCAGCCGGATAAACCGGCGGGACGTAAGCTAGTACTGACTCCGCCCGAGGTGAAAGTGCGAGCACTGACAGCAGGTCTGACAGTGCTGCAGCCTCCGAAGATCCGGCTCATTGTGGATGAGTTAAAGGCCTTTAACGCAGATGTGGCGGTCGTGGTGGCCTACGGTCAACTTTTACCCCGCAGTGTTCTGGATGTCCCCCGTCTCGCTTGCTTAAACATTCATGCGTCTCTGCTGCCAAAATATCGCGGTGCTTCGCCGATTCAGGCGGCGATCCGATCTGGGGATACCGAGACGGGCGTGACGATCATGTTCATGGATGAGGGCTTGGATACTGGCGATATTTTGCTAATGGACGTGATGCCTATTTTGCCATCGGATACGGGTGGCATCCTGCATGATAAATTAGCCGTCGCAGCACCCGCCAGTCTGGAGAAGGCGCTGGATCTCATTGCCGCAGGCAATCCACCACGCCGAGTCCAAGAGCATGCACTGTCGTCTCACTGCGGAAAGCTGAAGCGTGAGGACGGACGCTTGGATTGGTCGCGCCAGGCCGTGGAATTGGAGCGCCTGATCTCAGCTTACAATCCTTGGCCAGGCACGAGTTGTCTCTTGCCAGATGGAAAACCGCTCAAAGTGCATAGGGCCAGCATCGTCGAAGCTGCTGATGCCTGCCCGCTGCCAGGCACGCTCATTTCGGCCGATCCAAAATTGGGTCTTATCGTGAATTGTGGCCATGGTTTCCTGCGACTGGAAGAAGTGCAGGCTGAGGGAGGGAAGCGCCTGCTTGCAGCCGATTTCTTGCGGGGACATCCACTGGAAATTGGGACTCGATTAGGCTGAGGCTGAATCATCCGATAGAGCTATCCAGCGCCTTGGGACTTCCCAAGGGGCCAGTGCAGCACAGATATTGGCTTTGAAATCTTGGGTCAGTTTTTCCGGTGGCAGAGGCAGATGACAGACGATGTCTTGCACACGCTCAGGGTCACGACAGGGAGCCCCGGAGACATCGACACTAAGCCCACCGATACTTTGACTGATCTTAGCGGCGATTTCACTAGGGCTGAGCTTCCGGCTCGCGACATTGATCCCTTTCCCCAGGCAATGCTGATAATGCAGTCGGTCACCATCAAGACGAATCACATCTGAGGTGAGGAGATTAGGTGGGGTAAATAGCTCGCCAGACAGAGTTTCATCGTAGCCGAGTCCGACAGCGTCGCTCTGCACCATAAGGCGATCTTCGCGGCTCAAATGACCGCTGACTCCTGGCAGAAGCGTACCTAAATCAGAAGCTAGGCAGCGCAGCGACGACGTCGAGTCATAGCTGATTGCCCCGCATTCGCTGGTGCCATAAAGATTGTGTAGCTTCAGGCCTGAAGATTCTCGCACACGAGATTCTAGCTCGAGCGTGAGCATGGATCCTGCCGAAACGGCCAATTGAACACGGCTAAGATCGAGTCCAGCGATAAGCCAGGCCTTCCACATGGCGGGGACACCGGGAAGAAAGACCCTCTTTTTATCTGCCAACGCTTCTTTCATGCCTACGGGAAAAGGCGTGGGCAGCCAGTGAGTTGGCAGGCCATGCAGCAGTGTTTGCAATACCGTGGTCGTGAGACCGAAGGAATGCGCCACACTCAGAGGTGCCAGGGCTGCATCACAGGCTGTCAATCCCAGTGCCGCGTGCAATCGGTCCACGTCTGTAGCGATTTGCGCAAAACTGAAAAACTGACAGCGTCGAACACCCGAGCTGCCCACGGTTTGTTTAATCAAAGCCGTGCCCGCAGGCGCTGAAATGACGGGAATACGGCGCTGACGATCCTTTTCCACCACTTGCACCGGTAGATGAGTAAGAAAACCTGCCAGCAGCGCGACCGTGATTTGCAGGCCATCTCCCTGAGCCAAGTAGAATTGGCCGAGCTTCGGGCAGATCTGCGGAACCAGACCGCAAGCTAGGTTTTCTAACTCACGGTAGGACACGGCTCCAGCAGAATGCCACAGGGCGATTTCGTCACCCTGTGTCTCGAGGATTTGCTGCCACCGTTCACCAAACATTTGCACTCATTGCCGCGCTCCGTTAAACCAAGAAAGGCGGGACGTGATAATGGCAAGTTCAAGCAACGTGTTCAAGCGCAGGAATCCATGAAGCCGTGTCCGTCGTTTCCAAATCAATCATCTTGTGGCCACTGAATCTTCAAAACGCATCTTCATCACTGGGGCAGGCATCGTCTCGCCGCTAGGATTGGATTGGCAGGCCAATGAGACGTCTTTTCGGGCCAATCGGATGAATGTCACGCCGGTGACGATGTTTGATGTCAGCCAGCGTTTTGCTAAAACGGCCTGCCAAGTGGATCTGCCTGACGAGCGACTGTTTAGCAAACTCCCACGCCGCCGAGACGCTCTGATCGACCGGGGAACCAAGATGCTGCTTCTTGCCATCCGCGAGGCTTTAGCCATGGCAAAAATGCCTGGGATGCAGGGGGTCGATGCGATCATCATCGGCACCTCGGCAGGTGCCATGAGCATTGGTCAAGACTACTTCCGTCACGCGCGCAGCAGTCCCTCAAAACTGGCAGGACAGCTGGCGAGGATCGAGTACTATCAGCCGCATAAGCAGCTCAATGCCATCGCCATCGAATATGACTGGCATGGGCCAATGATCGTAGTCTCCAATGCCTGTGCCAGCGGAGCCAACGCCATCGGAGATGCCATGGCGATGATTCAGACCGGTAAAGCCAGACGTGTTCTAGCAGGTGGCTATGATGCGATTGCTGAGCTGGTTTTTTCCGGCTTTGACACCCTGAGGGCCTTGGCTCCTAGCGGCATCCCACGTCCCTTTGATGCCGCGCGTGATGGCCTTGCTCTGGGTGAGGGAGCCGCAGTCATGCTGCTTGAAAGTGAAGACGCTGCCACTGAACGCGGCGCTAGCGCTCTGTGCATAGCCTCAGGATACGCGATTGCAACCGACCTGCATCATCTGACGCAGCCGGATCCTGAAGGCAAAGCTGCCTTACGCACCATGGCTGGGGCTTGTCAGATGGCGGGCATCTCTCCGCATGAGGTGCATTACATTAACTCCCATGGAACTGGCACACCCTACAATGATGTGGCTGAAGCCAGCGCTATCCGTAATTGGGCGGGGCAAGCGGCTGCGCACATCGCCGTCAGCTCGACAAAGTCGGCCATGGGACATCTGCTGGGTGGCGCGGGCGCTGTCGAGGCAGTCATATGCGCCATGTCACTTCGCGGCCAATGGTTGCCTGCCAGTCTGAATGTGCGCGAGACTGATCCCGCCGTGAGTTTTGATCTGGTGCGCGAGTTTCGGGAGGCCCCTGTCAAAGTAGCTCTCACCAACAGTTTCGGCTTTGGCGGAACGAATGCGTCCCTAGTTCTGAAACATCCTGACGCGGCTTCTAGGGAGATCACTCCAGTTTATCATCTTGGAGATCTCCGTGTTCTCGGCGTGGGTGCTGTCTCCCCAGCTGGCTGGGGTGCAGAAGCGCTGGAACAAGCCGTGACAGCAAATATGACGCTGCCTTTGACTGAATGTGTCCGTAGCTATGTTAGCCGCGATTGGTCCTGTCAGATTCTACAAGCACCAACTGTGCCGCAGGATCGCTTACCGAAATTCCCAAGGCTTCGTCGCGCCAGTCCAATCACCAAGTATTCCCTGGCAGCAGGACTTGAGGCACTGGAACAAGCTGGATTCCCCAATGCGCAAGGAGCTGGTCGGCTTGGCATTGTGCAACTCATGTTCAATGGTTGCGTACAGTTTAGTGGCAAATTTTACCATGAGGTCATCGAGACGCCGGCCCTGGCCAGCCCTCTGATTTTCCCGGAGACGGTGTACAACGCACCAGCTTCTCATGTCGCCGCATTTCTGGGGGTGGATGGTCCAGCGACGACACTCATTGGTGAATCCAGCGCCATCATCGAGGCCATTTCCATGGCACATACTTGGCTCATGCAAAATCTCGCCGATCATGTCCTAGTCGTTGGTGCCGAGGAGTGCGACTGGGTAGCGGCAGAGGCCGTGTCCTATTATCACCCTGACTTGAAAGCTTCAGAGGGCGCAGGCGCGCTGCTGCTCTCCCTAAAAGGCGATGGATTAATGCTCAGTCACTCTGTAGCTCATGCCTTCCACAACGAATCAGAGCGCGCAGAAAAGCTGAGTAAACTGCTGAAAAAGATGCCGCGCATCGGTGGCGAGTCGGGCATCAATCTAGTAGATGCCTCCGAAATCCATGCCAAAGAAGCCTGGGAGGAGTCGCCGCAAAGCGCGCTGCATCCGCGCAGTGTTTTAGGAGAAGGCATGGGGGCCGGTGGCGCATGGCAGCTGGTACTGGCAGCTCATCTTGCCAAAAAAGAGGGTGCCCCCGTTGAGGTGCTTTTACCCGCAACTCTTTGTGCGGCTTACAGCGCCGTTATTGGATGATTTGAAATAGATGCATGACGGAGCACGTCTTTTGATCATTCTCTATCGCATCCCAACCATGACCAACTCCTGTAAACTCCTCACCTTCCTAGCTGTAGCAACGTTGGCTTCAGCTCAGAAAGCCCCAGATGTCTCCAAGCTCGATCCAGCCATGGGAGTCAACAAAGAGGCCGCTGAAAACTTGGAGTGGCATGATGTGACGAAGTGGGGTGTCGAAGGGCGCATCTTACCCGATCAAGAGCGGAAGCGCTGGTTTGATCGTCTGCCTGCCAGTGCTGAAGGAAAAGTGACCAATGCCGTTTGGGGTCTGAGCCGAGATAGCGCAGGTATGGTGGTCCGTTTCAAAACAAATGCGACGGCGATCAGTGTGCATTATAAACTCAGCAAAGATCGACTCGGTCAGCCGCACATGCCTGCGACAGGTGTCAGCGGTGTAGATCTCTATGCTCGGGATACTGACGGCAAATGGAAGTGGGTCATGGTCACCAAGCCAGCTACGCAGGAAGTAAAGGCGGAGATTATCAAAGGCCTAGCACCCGGCTCACGGGAATACGCAGCCTATTTGCCTCTCTACAATGGGATCGAGTCCCTGAGCATTGGCGTGGCCAAAGGCAGTCAATTTGAAGGACTGGCCCCGCGAGAAAAGCCCATCGTTTTTTACGGCACCAGCATCACCCATGGTGCCTGCGCCAGCCGCCCTGGAATGGTTCACACAGGGATCTTGGGTCGTAAGCTGGACATGCCCGTGGTGAATCTGGGCTTTTCGGGCAATGGCCGCATGGATCAGGCTGTCGGTGAGTATTTGGTGCAGCTAGATGCCGCCTGTTATGTCATCGACTGTTTACCCAACATGGGACCTGCTGATGTCACGGCCAAATGTGTCCCTCTTGTGAAACAACTGCGTGCCGCTAAACCGGAAACACCCATTGTGCTCGTCGAAGATCGACGCAATACCAATGACTGGATCATCCCAGCTAGGCAGAAGCACCATACCGACAACCATGCCGCGCTCAAAGCCGCTTATGAAACGCTTCTCAAAGAAGGCGTAAAAAATCTCTCCTATATCCCTGGAGATCATCTCTATGGTGACGATACCGAAGGTGCTACCGATGCCTCTCATGCCAGTGACCTTGGCTTCATGCGACAGGCGGAGCTCTTTGAGCCTGTGCTCAGAAAAGCACTGGGTAAATAACCACTCTTGGTTTCATTGGTTGGACTTGGCCCGAGGATGCGCGGCCTCATAGACTTCTTTCATTCTCTGGGTCGAGACATGGGTGTAAATCTGCGTCGTACTTAGGCTGGCATGGCCGAGCAGTTCCTGAACGCTGCGTAAATCCGCACCATTGTTCAGCAAATGAGTGGCAAAACTGTGGCGCAATTTATGAGGAGTCACATGAATCGGCATGCCGCTAGCCTTCCAATACTTATCCACCACATCGGCCAGAGCTTGGGGGGTAATGCGCTTTCGCAGCTTGCTCAAAAACAAAGGTCCACTCTGAATACCCGCCTTTTGGCGATAGCGCTGAATCGCCAGCATGGCGTGTGAACCAACCGGTAGAAGACGTTCTTTACGGCCTTTCCCAATGACACGCACCGTGTCGCTGTATGCATCGACATCCTCCACATTTACGGAGGTCAATTCCGCCAACCTCATGCCGGTCGAATAAAAAAGCTCAAGAATCGCCGTGTCGCGTTCTGGCCCCCATTCAGGTGACCTGGGGCTTTTAGGTAGTGCTAATGGCAGCGCCAGCATCTCTACGACCTGAGTTAAGGTCAGGACAACCGGCAGCTTCTTTTCCTGCTTGGGTAACTGCACATCGAGCAGCGGATTCGTGGTCCAACCCTGACGGCGGGTCAGCCATTTAAAAAAGGAGCGCAATGCCGCGAAATGCAGCCGAATGGTCGAGCGCTCCAGCTCACGCTTCATCATCTCAAAGAGATACTTGCGAAAGTCATCCGAAGTCAGCGCGTGCCAGTTTGTGAAGCCAATATGCCGATGCCTGAACTCGGATAAAGCATGGTCATAGAGATCTAACGTGCGCGATGACGAACGCCGCTCCACCTCCATGAACTGGATAAAAGCAGAAGCCAAGGGATCACTTACTTGGGGAATGGGCGATGCGTCAGCCATGGATTATTGTCTCAGCTTACAGTCTTGATTGCCGAGCAAAAACAAAAAACTCCCGACCAGGAGCACTGATCGGGAGTTTAAAAGAAGGAGTCAACTGAGACCCCGACGAATTAGAAGGTCACACCGAGCTTCACGCCGCCGAAGATTTCGCTGTCCTGAGTGTTGTTCAGGTGACGAGTGTCGAGGGAGATGTTGTAAGCAATGTATGGGGTCAAGGTAGCAGTCTTGGTCAGCTTGATTGGAGCGGACAAGGAAGGGATGACGTGGGTCAAACCGCTCTGGTGGCCACCAAAGGTGTAGTAGTTGGTGAAGCCGTAGCCAGCCTTAACAGCTGGAACGAGGCTCAACCAGCTATTGATAGCGATTGGAGCGTCTGCACCGACTTCAGCGTAGGAAGCACCGATGGTGAAGTCATAGTAGAAACCACCGTAGAGGTTCACTGGACCGACGGAAGTAGCGATGGTTGCACCGACTTCTTCAACGCCACCAACGTTCAACTCACCAGCACCGTTACGAACGCCTGCGTTGCTTCCGGAGAATCCATCAAAGAATTCATAATGAGTGTAAACGAGACCAAGTTTTGCAAAACCAGCGTCGTAGGTGAGGGATGTGGAGAGATCGAGTTCGGAATAATCGAAGTCGTTTGCTCCAGCAGCAGTGGTGTCAACGGTGCTCGTGTAAAGAGCGCCGAAGCCGAGGGAGAGCTTCTCAGTGAGAGGCACGCTCAGGCTGACACCTGCCCATGTGGTGTTGTCTGCGAACCAGAGGCCGCGGAAGTAGTAGCGGCTGTCATAGCCCACTTCAAGGGTTGCACCCAAAGTATCAAACAGGGCACCGCCCTCTTCGACTGTTGGGGTAACGCCCTTTGCAGGAGCGGAGGTGCCGGCGAAAGCATTCATGCTAGCGCAAGCTGCAAGAACGATTGCTGACTTAGTGATCACGGAGGTCATGCTTTTCAATTTCATGTGGTCGATTTAGGTTTGTTGATGTTTTAGGTGGTCGGCCCGGGAGACTTACCAACTAACTCGAACATTAAAGCATTCGCCGTGCCATTGCCAAGAAACTTTTTCTGAAAATTATCACTTTCTTCATAATCAGTCATAGTTTTGTATTCCATTACCTACGCTGGAGCTATTTGTGCAATCGGCTGAAAATGAATCAAACTAGATCTTTTTGGAATGGAATTGGGGCTAGCATCTCCCAATATCATGAACCGTTTCATAACACTTTCGATAATCGTGATTGCCCTTTCCTCCTGTTTTGCAGGCACTTATCAGCCAATTGAAGCTGGTAAAGTCGATTGGGGGAGAGGTCTGGAGGCTGCCTTGGCTTCGAGTCAACAGACTGAGAAACCTTTGTTTGCCCTCTTCCAGGAGATCCCAGGTTGTGCAGGCTGTCAGCAGTTTGGGCGGGACGTGCTATCGAATCCTCTGCTGGTCGAGGCGATTGAGTCGGAGTTCACGCCCTTACTCATTCATAACAACAATGGCGGCAAGGACGCCGAGACATTAAAGCATATTGGTGAGCCAGCTTGGAATGATCAAGTTGTGCGGTTTTTGAATGCGTAAGGTGAAGACATCATTCCCAGAAAAGACCAGGTCTGGGACACGGGCGGTATCGCCCAGCGGATGATCACGACATTGATGTAGGCAAAGCGTCCTGTGCCATCGTATTTGTCGATGCTGGCGAGCGAGCATTCAGCCGGAATCAAGCAGGCAGTGTTTGCCATGTATTGTTTTTGGACGGGTGAGATGAAGTTGGGCAAAATCGACGTTGTGATTACGACAGAGGCGGGTTTTATGGCCGGACGTGAGGTGAATCAGTGCGCTACGATCCATCCGTCATTTCGTTGCCTCATTTGATATAAGATTGAAGCACTCACTCCATGATTAAGATGAGCTGCAAAGCATCCAGAATAACAAAGCCTTCGGTGCCTGTGTTGCTGATGATGATCTTGGTTTCGCCACCGGCAGAGAGCTGGATCACCCCAGCACTCCGGAAAGCATTTCCAGCGGAGAGCGGTTGGGTTTGATCAAACGTTAAGGTGATCTTCTCCCCACCGCTTTCGATCAGGATGGGCACGTTCTTGGCTCGTGTCTCGTGCGCCGAATAAGCGATTCGTAAATCGTAGTTGCCGGACCTGGGCACTTGAAAGCCAAAGGTAGCTTTAGATTGGCCATCGCCTCGCTTGTCGTCATGAAAGTAACCCCTGTTGATGTAGGGTTTGAAACCTGAAGAATGTTTCCATTCACCTTCGAACTCGGCTTGTGTGTCATCGAGGATGATTCCGGGAAGCGATTTAGGATCGATGCCGACGGGTCCTTGGGTCTCGGTCGTTACTGGGGCAAGTTCTGGGATTTCGAGCACTTGTTTCTGCGCTAACAAGCGCTCACGCAACAATGGATACGGCAACTTTTGCACGGCCACATTTTGCTTTGCGCTCAGGGCAGCCGCGATTCCAGCGCTTTGGCCGATGATCATCCATGTCGGCTCCACACGGATGGAACAAATGGCGACGTGCGTGCAGGACAGGGCAACGGGAACGAGCAGGTTTTCACACTCGGCGGCGGCCGGCAGGAGGCTGCGATACGGAATGTGAAAGGCGGGGCCATGCTTATAGCCCTTTTGTAGCACGGGAATGATGGTGCCTTCATTAATGACGCCCTCCTTTGTTGCCACGCGCTGGCAATCATGAGAGTCGATGGGAAAGGAGGAGATGGCGATGGCATCGTCCTTTTGCGGTGTGGTCTGGATGTCTTTCTGCGACACTATATACTGGCCCTTCATGCGGCGACCCTCGCGCACATAGAGTTGGGGGGAAAAGTGACCGTAATCGGCAAACTCATCGCGGCAGAGACCATACTTAGCATGCTCTTTTCGCAGAGCCTCGGGAACGCTTGGGTCAGTAGTGAAGAAGTGATACAGCTCCAGGGTGTATTGCTTGTGCGCTTCCCAGATCTTCGCCCGGCCTGCTTCATCCGCCTCACTCCAGCCATTGCAGGCCCCGATCAGGCCCATGGAGAACTGTTTGTGGATGCCGTTATTGGCATCAAATTTACCGCCCGGCAGCGGATAGAGATCCCACATCGGCACAACCTTGCCAGTGGCACAAAAGCGGCGCATCACCTCGAACTTGGCGGGGTCATAGTTCGCTGGCGCAGGAAAGTGTACGCGATTGGCCGGGTCTTTCGTCACGCAGAGGCGGAAGCTGTAGATCATCACGTTCTTATCACCCTCGGCCTCAGGCCCCGCATCGTCGGTGGTGATGAATGGCAGCAGCTTTCCCGCTGCGTCGCGACCTGAGATGGGCATGAGAGGCTTCGGATAGCGCTTCCCAGCCAGTGACTCACCAAACTCCGCACGGCCCTCGCGTCCGATGGTCCAGCTCACGCCTGCAGCGGCCAAAAGATCGCCTTCATAGCTGGCATCAACGAAGACCTTCGCGATGAAGTCGCCATCACTCGTTTGCAGCTTGGTGATGCGTGCGCCGTCTTTCGTCACACTCTTGAGCACTCGCTTGGTGTGCACTTTGACTTTGGCTTCATCCAGCATCGCCAAAGTGATGCGCATAGCAACGCTCGGCTCATAGGTCCAGTGTGTGTGATCCTTCACGCTGACCTTGTAAGGCAGCGTCACACCGCGCTTCACATAGTCGGCCTCGATCCGGCTGTGCCATTCATCAAAGAGGCCCAGCACTGTGCTGCGTAGCGTTTGATTCGAGTCGCTAAAACTCAGCCCGCCCGTATTCACCCCACCGACATGCGCTGTCGGCTCCAGCAACACTACCGAAGCTCCCTCACGAGCAGCCGCAATAGCAGCACAAAAACCGCCCGGTGTAGAACCATAGACGATGACGTCAGCTTCCGTTGCCGCATGAGCGATTGAACTGAGGGTGAGGAGGAGTGCTACAATCCGTGTCATGATCTGTGTTAACATACAGTCATGGCCAACTAGATCTTGGACATCAATTGCGTTTTATGAACGCTTTCATGATATCACTTCAAGCATTCAAAAGATGATGCGGAAGTGCGATAAGCACTCCCGTAAGGAAGCAGAGGATGAACACTCGCAGAATGCGGATCTTTTTTTCGAGAATTTGGGCAGTTTAGAAAATAAGCACGCTGTATTCTTCATCCAACGGAAGCAAAATAAAGATACTCGCCTTCGTGTCCGTGACTTGGCTGTAATAGTTCAGCACATCGTTCACACCTTTAGCTAGGCTTGTGAGCGAACCATCTGAGTCTAGTGATAATCCACGAGGTGCCTATGCCGCTTCTCAACGAAGCGGCAGGCCATGTTGCTGCCAGAAAGACTGCAAGCCTGCCTGTGAGCCATTAAAGACGTTGCGCTCGGTTGGGCGGTCAAGATTGCCGAAGTAGGGACTGAAGCGATACGATCCATGATTATAAACCTTCGGTCGTGAACGTCCGCCCTGCCAATCAACTCCGCCATATTGCCACATCGTCCAATTAGACCAGACGCCATACTGCCCCACCAAGCCACGCGGATTACCAGGTGCTGGATAAACTGGCCCCGCACCGCTGTCATGCGCATACAAAGCCAGCCAATAAGGCATGCGACGCAGTTTGGCCTTCGTAGCCGCATCGGCATGGCTCAGCGTCTGCTTGAGTTGCGTGCTGTTTTCCAGATAGGCAACAGGGACGATGCCTATGCGTGCTTCCACGCGATCCATGAAGCGCAGGATGGACGACAGCGGCAGATCACCGTCAAAATCACCGCACAACAGCAACGACGGCGCATTCCAAGCGCGGCCTCGTGCAAGTGCCAGTGCGCGGTTCACCAGTTGATCCGCCTGAGCCACCGCATCCACATGCCGCTGCACTCGATAGTACAATCCTGGCAGCATTCCTGCCCGATCTGCCGAGGCGACAAAGCTCGCACACTTCTCATCCAGATTCCCGCCTTTACCTGCACGGGCGATCAATGCACTTGCTCCATTCGCCCTCAGTGCAGAGACGTCATGCTCAGAAAAACCACGCCCTTCGCGCTGCCGCTCCTTAGGATCATAGGCCGACACATTGATGATCTGCGGCATGCCCCTTGAACTCGACGGCAAGCTACCCGATGTACTTCCGGGCTGTGTTGAGCAATTGGCAAAAAGGAGTGCAGGTAAAAGAAGAAGTCGTTTCATAAGCTATGCGATTGAATCGTTTTCATCGTCGCGGTTTTTACACCCTTTGGCAAGGAGCCTCATGCCATTGAAGAGACTCAGGCATTGAAAAACCAGTTCCGTATGATCTTGATGCCAGGCGACTAGCCAGCTCGTCTCAGGCCGCTTATCAAAGAAAATGCTGCGCACGACAGTCGGTTCCATTTGGATATCGAGCTCATGGCCCCATTGGGCTTCTCATCCCGTACAGGTCGAACCCATGCTCAGCCGGACGTTTACCAAAAACCAGCTACCAGAAGGAATCTTTTTCGCCGCGATCCATTGTCAGAGACTTGCTAGGGCTGGCATCAGTATCGGTGAAGCCAATCTCGGATTACTGCAAATAATAAGCCTGGCTACCTTTTAACAGCACCTTTTGAGTAACCCTCAGGGCATTCATAACTCATACATTCCCTACTGCCCCTGTTGATCCTTTTTTTATCGAATCATTGGCTGCAATCATTCCACTCGCATTATAAAAAAAGCTAATACAGCAGGTCCACGAGCACGGTGGCAATCATGGCTAGGCTAATGAGCACGCGGACGATGAGGCCGACGCCGGTGCCTAGGAGAGTGCCCCAGGTGCTTTTCACGGCAGGAGCCATACGTTTCTTGGCGAAGAGAAGCTCAAAGGCAAGTCCGCCCAGGAGTGGGCCTAGAATGAATCCAATGGGTGCAAAGAAGAGGCCAACGATGCCACCGACAAAGACACCAATAATGCCCCAACGACTGGCACCGAACCAACGGGCACCCATGGCCCCGGCAGCGAGATCGACAAAGTAGGCAAGGACTAAGCACAAGCAGAGAATCAAGATGCCCTGCCAGCTCATGCCTGCGGACGGCAACAAAAAGGAGTGCAGAATACCAGCGATGAAGATAAGAAAGGGGCCTGGTAATAGAGGGACTACGGAACCGATAAGGCCGACCAGCAGGAGGCTGCCAGTGAGCAGCCAGACGCTGAGAAGCTGAAAGGGCACTGCCTCAAAAGTGTGAATGATGGTGTGCCAGGTGTTGGTGAGCCATTCCATGAGATGATGCAGCAATTGATTAGGCCTTGCGGGCAGCCAGGGCGTTTTGCATATGCTTTAGCAATCCAGCGCATCCGTCTTCAAGAAGATTGAGGACGTTTTCAAAGCCTTGCTCTCCGCCGTAGTAGGGATCGGGGACTTCTTTGCTGTCGTGCTTGGTGCAGTATTCACAAAAGAAGTGAACTTTAGCGTCATGCTGGTGCTCACGGTCAAAAGCGCGCAGATCGCGATGATTTTGTTGGTCCATGACAAGGACGAGATCGAATTCGGCAAGATCGGTCTCTTTAACCTGACGGGCCATGCTGGTCAGGTCGTAACCACGGGCGGTGGCAGCAGCTCTCATGCGATGGTCGGCGCGGGCTCCGCTATGCCAGCCGCCAGTGCCTGCAGAGTCGATGTGGATTTGGGATTCCATGCTTGCATCAGCGACCATTTTTTTCATGACGCCTTCTGCGGCTGGAGAACGGCAGATGTTTCCCATGCAGACGAAAAGGAGTTTGTAAGGAACAGTCATGTATAGGTAAAAAATCAGGTTCTATGCCAAGCTCAAGTGACAAAAAAACCAGCAAGGCCACAGGGGACTCTGCTGGTTTTTCGATGGTCGATAAAACGAATTAGGCGACGGCTGGATTGAAGGCGCGGATGGCGACGACGCTGACGCGGCGGGTGGGTCCGCTGTCGGTGGGCAGATCGGCTTCTTCACCAGGAGCCTTGCCGATGAGGGCTTTGGCGATCTCGGAGAGATAAGAAACGATGTTCTTTTCAATGTCGCCGTCCCAGGCACCCAGGATGGTGTAGGTCTCTTCAGAGCTGTCGTCGAGGTATTTGAAGTCAACGATGGTGCCGATGCCGACTTTGTCCGTTGGAGCACCTGCAAAATCGGTACCACGAGCAAGACCGACTTCACGCTCGAGCTGGTCTTTCATGCGATTAAGCACGGATTGCTGATCGCGGGCAGCTTTGTAACCGCCGTTTTCACGAAGGTCACCTTCATCACGAGCGATTTGAATTTCGCTCTTATTGTGAGGGATCTTGACGTTCACGAGATCGTCGAGCTCGGCCTTTTTCTTCTCGAGACTTTCCCAGGAGGCGATGAGGCTGTTATCTTCACGGGCTTCAGCGTTCTCTTCCATGAGTGACTCCATTTCTGGACGTGCTTTGATGACACGGGCGAGAAGTGAGCGGCGTGTGAGCTCGTCCAGCACAGAAGTGGACATGAGGCGCTTAGCAAAGTGGCGAAGGGATTCGCTATCGGTGCTTTCGACGAGTTCCTGAATGAGGTTCTTGTCGGTCGAAAGCTGGTCGCTAAGGCGTCCGGTGCGTTTTGGTCCGCCCTGCACATGATCGTCTTCGACGGCGTCGAGGATGGCATTGCCGAGATCGATGCTGAACACGGATTTAGCGAGACCTTTGCGCTCTTTACAGATCCAGATGAGGAGGTCTGAGCTGAGGGTACGATTACGGACAGCTTTTTTGAGGAATTCGGAGAGGACTTCCAGCTCGCCATTCGTGTCTAGAACGGTAGCAATTTCCGCAACGGCGCGACCGCCGGTGCGAGTGAGGTGATTGAGGATCTCAGCGATCCAGACACCTTCAGGGAAGGCTGCGGGGAAGGAGCGATACATGCGACCAAGCATGGCAACGGGAAGTCCGCCGATGTTTTCTGCAAGCAGGGGCTTGGCTTCACAAACAAGGTCAGAGACTTTCATGGAGCCCATAGGAGCTGCACACTCAGGGATGGACTCGATGAGTTCATCACGAGCGAGGAGGAGCTGGAGGCTTTCTTTGAGATGCAATCTCCAGGCTTTCCGAACGGTGTCGGAGATGTCCTGGAAGACTGGGATCAGCTCTGTGGCTGGCGTTTCAAAGAGGTCGAGATCCTTTTGGATCAGGAGGAGCGCCGTGTATTTCCCTTTGAGGTCGCGCTTGGCGAGGAAGCCCTGGACCATGGTGCCACCGGGTTTCTCTGCGGAATCACGGAGGACGAGTGGGTCTTGACGCTTGCTCGGGACGACGATGTGACGGGCGCTCTTGAGGGCTTTCTTAGCAGCTTCCCACCACTTTTTGTAGTCGGCTTCGGCAATGATGTGCGGTTTGAGCAGGCCTTCGAGCTTGTCGAGAGACATCTGACTGCCCGAGGATTTCAGAGCAAGCTCGACAATGGCAGAAGGGTCTTTTTTAGCCATCTCCTTCATACCTGCCAGATCACTGAGGCGGCGTGAAAGGATGTGTGTTTCTGGGAGAACCTCTAGGCTGGTGAGAGCAAAGGAGATTTTCAGGCCATGGCCTGGCTTGCCTTCAAAATCGATGATGATCTTGTCAGACATAATGTCCCAACTGCTGATGCGGCCTACGCCCCAGCTTTTATGCAGGCAATAGGTTCCGGTTTCAAGCGTGGATAGCTTTACTGCATCTGCCGTTGTGAGTTTGCCGGCATCGACTAATTGTTGCGCCTCTGAATTCATGGGAGGTTGATCCTAGCAGGTGACTCGGTGCTGGCAAAGGAAACCTTAACAAGTACGCAGACTCATTGCACCCAGAGACGTTTGGATTTGCGCCTAAGATGTCGATTTTTAGGCAAATTGACTTTCGCAGGGCCTTTCGGATCCAGCATAGTCAGAGCAGACTCAATGTCAGCATTCTCAATGCCAGCAAGCCCTAGATGCCCGACCAGCCAAGTTTGCAGCAGCCGACTTTGGATGGCGGCGGGCTCTAAACGTAGTGCCGGAGTGAGCAGCAGGCTGCCATCTAAAGAAAAATGAGTTTTGGCCAAGTATCCGGCCATTTTGGACAAAGTGGCGTCATCCCGCTGGGCTTGGCGACCCAGTCGGGCGATAATGGGGGAGACGTCCCGGCCGAAGATGTCACTGAGCAATGGTAGGACCTGATGCCGCAGGCGATTGCGCCGATACTGGAGGGAAAGATTGCTTGAGTCTTCTCTAAAGGTGAGCTGATGCTGGGTGATGTAAGCGTCAATATCGGCGCGACGCCATTCCAGCAGTGGGCGCTGGAGGCTGAGCTGTTGGCTGCCACGAGTGAGCAGGGTTTCCCGTGCCATGCCAGCGAGTCCGGCTGTGGAACTGCCACGGCAGAGATTGGCCAGGATGGTCTCCGCCTGATCATCGGCGTGATGGGCTAAAAAGACGGTGCCTACGCTGTGTTTTTCAGCGACGGCAAAGAGAAAGTCATGACGCAGTTGGCGACCGGCGGTCTCCAGGGAGAGCTGATGCTTTTTAGCAAAGGCAGCGACATCGCGTTTTTGGATCTCACAGGGGAGTGAATGTTGTTTGGCGAGGCGGCGAACGAGGGCTGCATCCTGACCAGACTCACGGCCACGCAAGCTGTGATTGAGGTGACAAAGGATGAGGTTTCTACGGCCCTGAGAAACCAGCCAATGCAGCATGACGACGCTGTCACGACCACCTGAGATGGCGACGAGCGAGGGGAGATCCGCCTCCGAAGTTGGTTGGGCTTTGGAGACGGATTTCATGGTGAGTGAACCTCACGCGGCCGAGCTTATTTGGCGGCAGCGGTATCTTCTGGCTCGATCAGACCATATTCACCGTCTTTACGGCGGAACATGATGGCGAGCTTATGGGTCGCCTGATTGTGGAAGACGATGAAGGGACGGGCGGCGCTCATTTCGAGATCGAGGATGGCCTCATCCGGGAAGAGCGGGCGGACCTTGTATGGCTCCTTATGAACATAGGCTGCCTCGATGGTCTCTTCTTCACCATGGAGATCGTCTGCGTGGAAGACCTGCTCTTCGATGTGACGGATGCTGCCATTTTTACGCGGGCGATGGGATTTAAGCAGACGGGTCTTAAACTTCCGCATCCGACGGGCGATCTTCGAGGTGGACTCATCGATGGAAGCATAGATGTCCTCTGTCGTGCTCTTCACTTCGATGACGATGTGATCAGCACAGAAAAGGATGATTTCAGCGATCTGACGATGATGCTCGATATCGAGGATCACTTTAGCCTCAATGATACGCGGGTAATCGAGGTGCAGGCTTTCGATCTTTTTGGTGGCGTATTCACGGATGGCGTCTGTGATTTCCACATGACGGCCGGTGATGATGATTGGTAGGTTGACGTTGTGCTTTTGCATGGTGTTTGTCCTCCTTATTTAAGGGGTGATTGTTTGGGGAAGTGGGGGGTTACATGGTGAATCCTTCGCCGAGATAGAGGCGGCGGGCTTCAGGGTCATTGACGAGGACCTCCTTCGTACCATGGATTCTGACCTGACCTTCATAGATGAGGTAGGCTCGGTCCACAATATTCAGCGTTTCACGCACATTATGATCTGTGATGAGAATGGCGAGTCCGGCACTGCGTAGCATACGAATGATGTCCTGAATCTCACTGACAGCGATTGGGTCAACTCCGCTGAAAGGTTCATCCAACATCAGCAATTTAGGTTCAGTCACCAGACTACGGGCGATGGTGAGACGGCGCTTTTCTCCGCCAGAAAGAGTGAGTGCCAGACTATCGGCCACATGATCGATGCCGAACTTTTCCATGAGCTGCTGGGTCTGATCTTCCCGCTCCTTTTTAGAATAGGGTTGAGTCTCCATGACAGCAAGGATGTTATCCCTGACGGTGAGTCGGCGGAAAATGGACTCTTCCTGCGGCAGATAGCCCATGCCTAGGCGGGCACGCTTGAACATGGGCTGATGGGTAGCATCTTTGCCATCAAAGTAAACTTTACCACCATTCGGCTGCACAAGACCGACGATCATGTAAAAGGTGGTGGTCTTCCCTGCCCCGTTTGGCCCCAGGAGTCCGACGATCTCGCCAGCTTTGACTTCGATATCGACTCCGTTCACGACGGCACGACCATCATAGACTTTTTTCAGTCCCTGCGTGTAAAGCAGCCGCTCTGAGGAATGGCTGGCGTTAACCTCAGATCGCAAAGCCTGAGGTGCAGGCATTGACGCTTCCTCTTCCATCAAAGGCAGAGTTTCAGTCTTCTGGGTCGAAGTGCGTTTGGGGCGTGGCACGGGAGAGATTACCGAGATTGAGGTTTCGTGGCTGGAGGCACAGTGCCTGATGCAGGCGCTGGTTCATCACTGAGGATGACTGTGCGCGGACGGCCATTCGTCCGCAGTTTACCCGTTTTGTCAAAGACCATGGTGGTGTCTGCCTGAGTGGCGATGTGCAGGACATTGCCACGTTGAACTTGCGGATAGTCACTGAGAATGATGTCACCCGTGGCCTGGTCATAATCGAGTCGGCGGCATTTCCCCTGCTGCACGTTACCCTGCTCATCCCGCTTTTCGATGGTGACCATGGGGCCGCGTGCGATGGCTTTTTTGATAGGATTTTTATCGGGGGCCTTCTTCATCAAGTCGGGGTCGGTGGACTTTTTAGGATCCACCTTTGGGGTCGTCGCACCAGAGGCCTTCTTGCTTTCCTCTTTCACCATATAGACCTCCAGTTCCTCACACTCGATGTAGAAATCAGGATGACGTGCACGGACATTACCCGTGTAAATGAAGATGGCCTCATTGAGATCAAACACAGAGTTATCCGCCTCAATGACAACCGTAGGCTGCGCTTTCTTGGCTGGATTCACCGCCAACGGCGCCAAAGCAGAGGGCTTCGGTCCTTCGATGACAGGGGCCTGATCTTGGACTGCTGGCGCGGGCATCAGCGCACCTGTCGGCAGCCCTTTTTCTTTCAGCATTTCCTGCGCCTGTGGTAGCAAGGACTGTGCGGCGGACTTCATCGCCTCAGCAGCCTTGGCCTTGGCTTCTGGAGATTGCAGAGCTTCTTTGGCTGCATCTGTCACGCCATCAGGCAGTTTTTTCAGCAGCTCTACAGCAGCACCTTTGACCTTGTCTAACTGACCATTGGATTGGGCCTGACGTAGTTTTTCAGTGGCTTGATCGATCTGCTTTTTCTGATCTGAAAGCGGTGTGCTGATCCTGGAGGCTCCCTGCCCGTGCAAGGCAGCTAGGAAGCTCAAGTGAGTAAGCAATAGGTAGGCGAAAAATCTCATGTCATTTCTTGGGGGGATTGGCAGGCTCCTTTTTTGCAGATAGCGTGCCAGTGTCAAAGATCAACGTTCGAACTCGGCCCTTCATGCTGCCGATAGAAGTCGCGGCATCAAAGACCAGGGAATCGCCCGAGGTTTCAAAATCAGAACGTGTGATGACACTGCGCTCTCCACTGCGCAGCAGTTGATCGGTCATGTGATGCACGGCACTTTTCAGATCGACGTGCAATGTTTTTTCTGCCGTCTCGGCATACAGATCAATCGTGACTTTTTCAGCCAGGAGCCGGTCGTCATCGATCCGGGTGAGGGTTTCTGCCCGCAATTCAGAGGACTTTTTACCGTCTTTATCAAAGGACGGAATAATCACCCCACGATTGACCAGTCCCTCCGGCACCATTTTCCCAAAGTCACTCATGCCGTCTGACTTCTGCTTTTCCTCAGAAAGCAGCAGCGTCGTCACAGCGACTGCCGTGAGGCCGGATAAAACGACCCTCCATGAGCGGTAGGAAACGAGGTGACTCATCTCAAACCTCCTCCTGCACGACGGCGTGAATTCTTCTGAGTTGGCCAATGACTTGGGCGATCTCTGAGAGTGGCACCTGATTGGGACCATCAGAGAGGGCTTTCGCGGGATTCAGGTGAGTCTCCATGAAGACGCCATCACAACCCGCTGCCACGGCCGCACGAGCCAGGACCGGCGCCAAGATGCCATCACCACCCGTCGTAGTACCCTGCCCACCAGGACGCTGTACGGAATGAGTGGCGTCAAAAATCACTCGGTAACCTAACTCCCGCATCCAATAGAGACTGCGCATGTCAGCCACGAGATTTTGGTAGCCAAAGGTTGTTCCTCGCTCAGTGAAGAGGAAGTTTTGGCAACCAGTGCTGGCCAACTTGTCAGCGATGTTCTTTACGTCCCATGGGGCCATGAATTGACCCTTTTTGACATTCACGGCCCGGCCCGTCTGACCTGCGGTGAGAATAAGATCCGTTTGACGGCAGAGGAAGGCGGGAATCTGAAGCAGGTCAATGTGTTCTGCCGCGATTTTAGTTTCCTCCTCCGTATGGACGTCTGTGGTGACAGGCACGCCGAGCTTCTGGCCGATCTTTTCCAACAGCTTGCAGCCGTCTTTGACGCCCATGCCACGGTAGGAGCTGATGGCACTGCGGTTGGCTTTGTCGTAGGAAGCCTTGAAGATCCATTTCAGCCTCAGGCTGTTGGCGATGGCTCCGAGTCGCTCGGCCATGTCCCAGATGAACTCTTCACTTTCCATCACGCAGGGCCCGAGAATAAACAAGGGTTCTGAACCATCGACAGAAACTGAACCTACCTTAACAACCGGGAGCTTAAACATGAGAGAACTGTGAGTTTTGCGCACAGGCCCCACGCCTGCGCTGATTCAAACTAGCGAGCCTGATCGGCGCTGACAACCCTCAAGAAACGGGAACCTGAAAATCCTTCAGGTTCCCGATGATGTGAGCCGTAAGATTTAGGGGACTATTTTCCTCAAGGTCACGAGACCAGAGACTCTCGGCGCAGTCTTGGTCGTCGTAGCAGGGGAACCCGTTTGTGGCAGCTGATCGACGATGAAATAGCCGACACCATAGGTCGTTGTTGCGCCACCTACTCCCCTACTGCGTATCACCAGTCCTTGATAAGTCACGTTGCGCGTAACCTTGGTCGGTGTCTGGAGTGCGACCGGGTTTGTATCTTCCAGGGTATATCTGCCAGAGAAAACACCTGAGGCGGCCGTGGCTGTCAAGGTGGTTCCAGCTGGATGAGCAAGGGACTTTTTCGGTACCGTCAACTTGCTAGCTGCGCCGATCCCGATGGTCATATCGGGATTAAAGGCAGCCGCTATACCGCCGCCGGCACCTGTACCATTCTCATCGAACAATACCTCTGCGTTATTTGAACCCGCAGGCAGATCCAGCAGAACGGTCGGATTCATAACCGTGGCGCTAACAGGCAGAGGAGCGATGTAACGACCGCCCGTGACCACGTAATTGACAGGCGCTGTGACCGTTGTGGGAGTGACACCTGCTGCGGTCAGGGTTGTTCCAAAACCCGAGCGATAAGTCCTAGCCGTTGTGACGGCAGCCGGATTCGGTGGGCGCACGATGGTGAGACCACCAGTGATGTCGTTATCAACAGGGTCAAGGTTGCTCCGAGTATCAATCTTGAAGTCTGGCTTACTCAGCAACGAACCTTTATCCTTTGTGGTGTAGAGAGTTCTGAAGAGGAAGAGCTGACCATCTGGGCCAAGCGGGCAGGAGCTGGTCAGGGTTTCACCGTCCGGCGTGCGTCCAGTGACGGCAACAGCGCCTGTCGTCGTCACCTTAAAGGAGCCATAACCTGCTCCCTGGGGCACAGCCTGAGTGGCGGAGACACGCAATGGATCGGTGTCACCCATCATGAAGGCAAAGTTATAGGTGTCTGTCGCCTTAGCTGAGTAAGAGGTAGGAATGGCCGATACGCCTGCGACGGCCTTAGCGGCCCAAAGATTACGCCAACCGGTAAAGGCCACGCTGTTGGATCCAGAGGTAATCTGCGCGTTGGTCAGCAAGGTGCCAGATGGAGTGCCAGCCGTGTAGGTCAGGCCAAAGCTTACCGTTAGCGCAGGAAGCGTGGCCGTTGCAGGGATCACGATGCTAGCCGTCGGAGCTGTGGGGATGCCACCGCCGCCTACCGACATGCTGAACACACCTTTAAAAGCACGGGCAGCAGCAGTGCCAAAGGTGATTCTACCAGAGACCCCACCGGTAGCCGTGACAGTCATATCAAACCGACCACCCAGATTGCCATTCAAGACAGGATGACGCTCGATTGGACCTGCATAGACACCTGGGATGATCATCGGAATTGGATCAATTTGAATGGTCGAAACGATCTTGTTTGAATCCGCAGGCACTGACAAATTAGAGGCCCAAGTTGTTACCGTGAAGATCCTAGCTGTTGGAACACCGTTGACCACCGGACCACTGGCAGTCGGCACGCCGCTGATCACACCCGTTGTTTTATCAATAGTCAGGCCAGTCGGCAGACCAGTGGCTGAATAGGTCACTGGGGTCAAGTTGCGGGCAGGGTCCACGAGGACGCGCTCTGTGTAGAAGCCGCCAACGACGCCGCGTGTTAGAGTCGTGCTGGTGATGTTTATTGGAGCCGCATTATAGACACGCACATCATAGAAGCAGCCGTCAACTGACACACCATCAGGACCCGTGACTTTACAGACATAGAGACCATCGTCTGCCAGAGTGATGGGTGCTGTAGCAGTTCCCGTGAACTTCAGGACGTTGGTCGTAGTTGAAGGCTTGGCTAGGGTTCCGATCTGTTCTTCGCCTGTAATTCTTGTGTCTATGATAGAAACGGCCGTGTCAGTCACAATCGGCGGATCCTCGGGCTCTACGCCAGGCTCAATAACTCGCTTGAACCACTTGTAATTCACATTGGTTTTAGGACCCCGTCCGACATTCGCAGTCAGGCTAAAGGTGCTGGCACCGAGTTTTACAGGAATCATCCGGGTAGCGCTATCCACGACGACAATCTCTGTTGGGACTGTTGTGATCTTGGTGGTCGTAGGATTGGTGACTTCACAGGTGTAAGTTCCACCATTCGCGATAGCAACTGGGTTAGCAGCAAAGACACCGATGAGGTCCGTCAGCACCGTCGTTCCAGAGCGCTTCCAAGTGTAGCGGATGTCTGGGCGTCCAACAGCGGCAACTGCCATATTTAGACTCCCCCCAGCAAGCAGTGTTCTATGCACAGCTGTAGAACTTACCAATACCGGAATTGGATTCCTCACTGGCAGACTGAGCGTGTTACTCTGCACTGCATTCGTGAAGCTGGTGCCATCTGGATCGTTCACAATGTTTGTCACTCTCACAAAATAGCTATCATCAGTAGGAACATAAGGAACGATGACAGGGTAGGTAGTGACGAATGTTGATTTAGTTGCACCCGCAATTGGCTGATTATTTTTAAACCATTGGTAACGCAGGGTGGATCCACCATTCGCCGTCACACTGAAGGTGATGGTTTCGCCCTGGTAGGTGATGTCAGGGTTACGCGTGCGGGTAGCCACGACATTCGAGACGGCATCATTGACGGTTAATTGAGCCCTGTTAGTGGATACTGTGGGCGGACTTGGCACATCGGCGTTGGAAGTGAAGCGGCAGAAGTATTCACCCTCATCCGTTTCTGTAATGGCGGGAATGGCAAACAAGGATGACCATTTATTAGAGGAAACAACCCCTGCCGTTTCAACAAAGATGGGAGATGTTGAAACCACTCCGTTGACGACCTTGAACCATTCAGCGGTGTAAGGGCCAGGTCCGATGACTTCAGCACTAAACTCCACAGGCACAGAGTTAATCCCAATGCTTGGCATTTGATTGAGCCGTGAAACCGGATGCCTGGAAACAACCGGCTGGTCATTGACAAAGACTTCCACCGTGCTGCTGAAGACCTGAGTACCATTGCTTGCGATGAAACTATAAATTCCTTTCGTGAGTGAGCTTGCCGTTAGAGTTAACGTTGAGGTCACTCCGTCCCCCGCTGGAATACCATTTGCAGGTGACAACACGGCGAGCTGAGCGAGCTCGGGCTCGGCCACGCCATTAAGTAGCCATTGAATGGTGATTGGCACATTGGAGGTTGAATTCACTCTGCAATCGACAGTGAAAGTTGCTGGTGGGGTTAAAACGGTTGAACCCAAAGGGTCAGGGTTACCTTCAACTTTAGCCGTTGGACCCGAGACAATAGTAGGAGGAGGAGTAGCGACGTCTGTGACGGTTGTCACAACAGCGAGAATGCCCAAAGTATTTAGCAAGCTGGTATCCCAACGAAGGTTACCGCCCAACTCAAAGAGATTCAGATCTGTCCCCGTCTCATTACCGACGCGAATATTAGCACCACGGTTGAGACTGACCCCAAGGGTACCTGCATTGAAGAGATGGAAGATGTCACCGGCTTTGGGTGTGTAACCATCACTGACAAGCTCAATTTGTGAGCCGAGAGCCAGATTAATCGTGCCGGTGCTACCAGCATAAATCATGTCATGCTGATCCTTGGTGACGACATCTTTGAGCCCATGGGAGAATTCATCCAATGCAATACCACCATTTATTTGGTTAGTAATAGGATCTAATGTGCCATTAAGCCATCTGCTGTAATTTGCATCCAGAGCATCCACGACACCTGGGTTGTTGTAGGTCGGGGCTTTCACCTGAAGCAGAGCTTTAGAACCCGCCGCAAAAAGAGCAGTGCCGTTCACATTGAGAGTCCCCAAAGCTGCGCCACCAGCGTCCCCAGGTGAGACGATAGCTCCGGATTGAACGGTGAGTCCGCCCTGCACCCAGCCTGTTCCTGCAAGCACCGCGCCACTGTTAACGGTGGTTCCTGCTGCATTATTAGCACCCGTATCACCCACGCCATCGCGACCGACTTGTAAGATGCCCCCAGCTACGGTGGTAGTTCCCGTGTAATCATTATCGAGGGTTAACACACTCCAGCCAGAGCCAGCTTTAACCAAACTCAGTGCGGCTGAAGGCAGATGCGTGTTCGTGCCAACTGAGAAGAACTGACTGTTTAAAGTGCCGTTACGGAATTTAGCATCCCAGGCTACTTCAAAGGTTGCGGGTGTGCTTTGCATGATGGTCAGAGCCGCAGCCGTTTCGGAGGCGTTTTCGATGATCTCAGAGCTTCCATTACTGCTAGCGGACATAGTGCCGGCATCCCCATTGAAGGAACCATTGCCACCCAATGTTCTCAGAGATCCAATGGTCGCTGTGCGACCACCTACTTGGAGGATCGAGTTGAAGTTCATGGTGACATCATTGGCGGCCGTCAAAGCTGAATCATGACCGAGACGAAGAACACTGGTCTTGTCGTGGTCGTAGCTGCTCAGGGCACTGATCGTGACATCGCCAGTCCAAGCACTATTGTTAGCATTGAGGACCGCATAACCTGCCATACGACCATTCGTATTGTCATTAGCTCCACCCGCACCAGGACCGCCACTATCATTGGTTTGAATGGTGATGTTACCACTGGTTGTTAAGCCATCTCTGAGTTGTCCGTTGAAATTCAAGATCGCCTGCTCACCGCCCGAAGAAATGCTGCCGTCCTGAAGAAGCACAATGAGGTTATCATTCAGCGTGATATTGCCATCAAAGGAGACGCGATTGCCATTAGCGACGTTGTCGATACCGATCCGCTTGGTTTGGGTCGGATTGTAAACCACGTTGATATCGTGTTTGATATCAAACAGCCAGTTTTGAATGTTGTCTGGGTTTTGAATCAGGAGTTGTGCCATCCCCTGGCGCTCAGCGTCCCCTAAAGTAATTGTTTTTCCAGTCGTGTAACCAGTGCCGAAAACGTCAGCCTGGTTGGCTGCATAAACATTTCCCTGCTTGATGATAAGATTACCCTTCCATTCTGGACTGTTTGCACGGAACTCAAGCTGACCTTGGCCATCCTTAACGATGTCTCCGTTGCCGGTGAGATAACCCGAATTGTTCGCAATACGAACAATGGGCAAGTTGGTTGTGCCTGGATTACCATTGGTGCTTGGGAAAACCTGCCCGGCAGCATTTGCGAGACCTCCGATATCAAAGGTGGTCGAACCAGCGATGTTGGTGACACCGTTTAAATTAAGAGCTCTGCGATTGCCTAAGTTAGCAACGCCATTCCCCTGACCCGCAGCAGTCGTATCCAGCAGCGAATTGTAGGTGAAGGTATTTCCACCTTCAAAGGTCATGAATTCTTCAATCGTCCAGTCACCGTTATTATTGCCATTGCCTAGCAGTGCTTGGAAATTGGTTCCTTGGCGGAAGATCGTACCGTCTGCCCAGCCGCGATTGGTGCCAAGAAGAGAGGTGGTGGTAGCAGCAGCGCCACTGCCAGTATCTGACGCAATGACTAAAGCCCCCTGACGAATATCTAGCAGCCCTTGGAAAAGACTACCCTGAGCCGTTGCAGCCGTTGCTCCAGAGAAGGTGACTGCTTGCGGCCCCTGAAGAGTGAGTGTTCCTGGCCCCGTTTTGATGAGGTCACCCCGGAATGCATCTTCAGAGACAATTTGTCCTTGGGTTCCACTCACACCGTCACCAATGCTCAAATTTCCATTCGGAGAACTCACTTCGATGACACCCCCACTTCCTTCTAACCGGACACCACGAGTACCAAGTGAGCCGACTCCGCCAGTCCAGCGCAGAGTGCCGCCATTCATCGTGAGTTGATTGTTAGAAGCAGCCGTATTTGGAGCAGCCGCTGGGGCAGTGCCCAGGGCACTGATGGATCCGATTTCAAGCACGCTACCATTGATGAAGGTGCGTCCTGTGTAGGTGTTTGCGCCAGTCAAGCGCACCGTACCAGTGGTGTTAAACTCACTTGCATTGGTCGTGGTTGGTCCTGCAACTGTCAGCGAACCTGCACCCGTAATCGCGGCACCGATGGTGAGATTACCCTGACCATACTGATGCAGAATCAGCTCACCTGAACCAGCTGAGAAGGCAATACCATTGGCCGTTGCGGTTAATTGAGCAGACAGAGTGATAGAATTGGCGTCCACAGCAGTGATGTAACTGCCGGCTGGAATCACTGCGGCAGGGACGATCACCTTAGCCGTAGCCCCAGTGCCGGCACCACCACTGAAGGCAATGCTTGGCTCACTGGTATAGCCAGTGCCTGAGGCTGTCACGATAATGGCTGTCACGACACCACCAGAAACAGTAGCCGAAGCTGTGGCCCCAGAGCCGCCGCCACCGCTGATGGTGACCGATGGAGCTGAGGTATAGCCACTACCGCCATTGATGATTTGGACAGCCGTCACGTTTGGAAGACCCACGGCATTCATTCCAGGCAGCAAGCCAGTGGTCGAAGGCAAATTGGTAATTTGGCGATTCGCTGGTGAGCTGACATTGTTGCCATCAGCACTTCCAACCAATCGATTGAAGGTAAAGGCTGAGGTAGCCGATCCAGTCGCATTATTGCTTATCTCCACCGTGGAAGGGGCCGTGATCGCTGTGACCACAGAACCTGACGGGATATTGCTGCCAGAAATAGGCATCCCAACGACTAAACCTGTCAAAGACGTTACAGCAGTGATCAAGCGGCTATTCGTCGCTGAAATCCCGCTATAGGTGATGTTGTAGTTGGTATCTGCCCCCGGATCAAAGTTATTAATCTGTCCGTTGATGATGCTCTTGTTAGATGCTCCTGTATTCGAGCTCACTAAAATAGCTCCGGCGACCTCATCTCCTGTGACGCTCAGGCTATTACCGCCAAGATTCACCACAGAATCTGCCATGGTATCAAAACGTAGCGTATTGAGCGCCAGAGAGGCGGCGAGCGTGCCATTGAATCCAGCACCACCGATTTCGCTAGTATCCGATGCACCAATCCAGCTGGCGACGTTGTTTTGGAATTCCTCAGGCGCACGAGTGGTAACTTGGACACGGTTGCCACTGTTGCCATTGACCATGGCAAAGTCCAAGGCTGTGCGCGAAGCATTGCCATAGGTTGCCCATGAGATCAGACGATTACGAGAAATCACCGAGGTGTTTCCAAACGCCAAATTGATCGCTGCTACGCCACCCAAGCTTTGGTTTTCAACAAAGTTCGCTGTAGCACCTACGCCACGAGTCAGATTCCCATTGGTAGCGCTGGTATTGCCGAGATTGATCGTCAGATTTTGGGCTGCCGTTGTTTGCGCCACGATCTCACTGCCACCCGAGGTAAAGGCAATGGTGCGGGAAGCACCGGTGTCCGTCCCATAGCTACTAGTTACAGTGGCATCCGCTCTACCCAGAGAAAGAAGGCGACCACCACGGAAGGTGAAGTTACCAGCATTGCCAAAACGCGCCACGGAGGTGCCACTGTGATCGATCACAAAAGTTCCCCCACCTAGCTCGAGAGAGTTTGTATCACTGGCTGTGGCAAGCCCCGTGTTTTGCAGAACCAAAGTGCCACGTCCTACTTTTTGAACCACTTGGCCACCATTGAGGCGCATATTAAGATTCACGGTGCCTCCACCCATGGCATAAAGACGAACACCCTTGTCTAGACTTAGGCTGCCAGTCCCATCTCCAAAGGTGACTGCGCCCGTTTCATTGATGCCACCTACGTGCGTGATATTACCGGCGGCGACGCGCCAGCTGGCCATGTTAAAGTTCTGACCTGCGATGCCGTCCTTACCAGACTGCCCAAGGAAGAGAGCTGTATTTCCAGCACCGCCAATAACGAAACCCTGCTGGGAAGTGTTGGTCGTATTAGATGCATTGAAGACAACATTCGAGTTACGATCCTGGATCTTGCTAAGCGCAGTTGTTGTCCAGAAACCTGAACCTTCATTCCCAGCAGCATTAGGATCATAGCTGAGATTCAGTACGCCCTGATCCAGCGTCAATCGTCCTGCAGCAGCATACTGACGCTCCATGGTGACATTGAGGTCATTGTTACCTGTGACTTGGAAACGCAACACTTCGTTTTCATTGGTCACTGTGGCACTCGACTGTTGAGACGACACGACGTTCGCCACTGGCTTTGCAACACCATTATCACCACGGTCACCGACCTGACCACGAAGAGTGATGTATCCATTGTTCGACCCAGCGGTGGTTATTAAACGTGAATCAATGGCCGTCACATCATTGCTTACTGCAGAGGTGCCGCCATAAATGTCACCATTGATGATCAGAGCTGAGTTACCACCGCTGACGTTAAAGCGAGGGGTGGAGATTATCTGACCCGCAGCATCGACATTATCCACGATGATATCACCAAAGAAATTAGTGAGGTCATTTTGAACTTGGAACACGGTTTGATCACCCTGGAGGATTCCGACCAGGATGTCCTCAGCTGAGCTCGCAGAACCCACATTGATGCCACTGCTGGTCAATAAGTTACCACTGCCTTCAACCTTAAAGCCATTGCCCGCCCCACCCACACCGCCGGAGAAGCGGCCATTGCGCAAAATCAAGTTCCCTTCAGAGACGGTAGCGATTCCAGAGAAGCTATTTTGCCCGTCCAAAGTGACTTGGGAGAAACCTGTTTTGGTCAAGCCACCTAATCCAGCGATGTTGGAGCGGATTTCTAGATTTCCGCCCTGGACTGTGCCATCGGTGAGTCGGACGAAGCCGTTTTGGTTGTTGATAATAGCTTCACGAGTCCCGAAATCCAAAGTGCCGCCCTGAATAACCGTGCCCGAGTTTGTGGTATTGCCGACTGTGAAGTAAGCACTGCTAATCATACCGGAGGAAATACTCAGGGTGCCGTCCACGATCAGCGTATTGGAGTGGGACTGATTGTAGCTCGTGACTGTTGTGCCATTGTTCAAGTTTGTTCCAGAGCCGTCACTGTCAGCCGTCGGACCAAAGCGAAGGGCATTAATGCTCATGTTTTGCTGTACAAT
>JAIXZA010000002.1 GCA_027489965.1 Verrucomicrobiaceae bacterium | reverse complement strand
GTTTGAGCAAAAGAAGCTGGCCTCACAATCCATTGCCTCCGCTGACTCAGTGCATCGCAACATCGCTGAAGGTTACTGTCGGAGAACGGTTCGTGAGTATCTCCAGCATCTCAATATCGTGCTGGGATCACTTGGCGAAACGCTCTCTGGATTCATCGCCTACTCGCGCACTGGCCAAGTAGAGCCGTCTACCTTCGAGCAACTCGATACGCTAATTTTCCGACTCGAAAACCGACTCCTTAAGCTCGTCGAGTCCCTTGAGCGTAAACGCGATGCAGGCGATTGGACCGAGACCTTGGTTGTTCGAGAGGACTCAATCGAGTATGGCGTAGAACCAGCCATCGCCCACGATCTCGATCTCCTCCACCTCAATCTCTCCCCCAGCTAACTCTGCTCACAACTCCCCCACTCCACTTCTCCACTTCTCCACTTCTCCAATGAACATCACCGCACTCGAACGTCCTGCATCCCTTGTCGAACGTGTCTGTCAGCAACTTGCCGAACTCATCCGTGGCGGCAGTTCCGAAGAGGAACGCTGGCTTCCCGGCGAACGCTCCTTGGCTGAGAAACTCGGCGTCAGCCGCACCGTCGTGCGCGAAGCCACCAAGCGGCTCGAACAGCAAGGCATGCTGGAGATCCAGCACGGCACCGGCATCAAGATCGTGGACCGCCTTCATCGTCCGCTGAACGACTCGTTGACGCTACTGATCCCGGACATGGCGGATCGTCTCCAGCAGCTCAACGATGCACGTCTTTCCATCGAGCCAGATGCCGCCGCTTATGCCGCGCAGCGGGCCACCAAGGAGCAACTCAAGACGATGCGGCGCATCCAGAAGCAGCTCGAAAACGCCGCCGAAGGCCCCGCCGCCATTGAGGCCGACATCGCAGCGCATCACGCCATAGCTGATGCCAGCGGCAACCTCATTTACCGCCTCATTCTCGATTCCCTCGCAGATCTCGGCGTCTCCAGCCGTCTGCGTACCATTGGCCGCGTCGGCAAGCGAGCCGCCATCGAGCAACACGAAGCTATCCTCTTCGCCATCGAGAACCGCGACCCCGAAGCCGCCCGCGCCGCCATGCGCAGCCACATCCTTGCTGCTGGTGCGGATATGGATCTTCCCGCACTCAAAACCAAAACAGCAAAATGAGATATGAAGCCCATCTTTCTGTCATCCATCTTTTTGTCACTCATCTGTAGCGTCAATACGCGTGCTAGCGACACCACCTTCTTTGACTCCAAAGTCCTGCCCATCCTCCAGAAGCGTTGCTTTGAGTGCCACTCGCACGGAACGAAGATCAAAGGCGGCCTCGCTTTGGATTCACGCTCTGGCTGGGCTGAGGGTGGAGACAATGGTCCCGCCATCAAGCCAGGCCAATTAGAGGAAAGTCTGGTCATCAAAGCGGTCCGCTATGTGGACTCGGAGTTCGAAATGCCTCCAAAGGCCAAGCTTCCTGCCAGCGAGATCGCCATTCTCGAAGAATGGGTGAAGCTCGGTGCGCATGACCCGCGAACCGCTGGAGCCGGAAAGCAGAAGAAAGGCATCGACCTTGCCGAAGGCCGCAAGTTCTGGGCCTTCCAACCCGTGAGCAATCCCAAGCCGCCTCTGGTTAAAGATGCCGCATGGCCACTTGATCCGCTGGATCATTTCATTCTCAAGCCGCTCGAAGCCAATGGCATCAAGCCCGTGGGTGATGCTGATCGTTACACCTGGCTTCGTCGCGTGAGCCTTGATCTCACGGGTCTTCCGCCGGCAGCGAAGGAGATAGAATCCTTCTCGAAAGACTCGTCATCCGATGCGTATGCGAACGCTGTGGATCGTTTATTGAACTCCAAAGCTTACGGCGAACGCTGGGCGCGGCATTGGCTCGATCTCACCGGTTACGCAGACATGATAGGCACGTCGAACGGCGTTTTTGCCGAGCACGCATGGCGCTATCGCGATTACCTCATCAACGCCTTCAACGCCGACAAGCCCTTTGATGAGTTCGTGCGCGAGCAGATCGCGGGAGATTTGATGCCCGCAAAGTCCACCGAAGATCGCGCCGAGAACATCACCGCCACCGGCTTCCTTATGGTCGGCGACATCGAGATCGTGAACCCGGACAAGGCGAAGATGGAGACCGATCACATCGATTCTCAGATGATCAAAATCGGCCAGACTTTCATGGGCATGACGCTCGGCTGTGTGCGTTGCCATGATCACAAGTTCGACCCCATCGGAGTCGATGACTACTACGGCATCGCCGGCATGCTGCGCAGCTCACCCTCCTCGCACAAAATGCCGGACATGGGTGTCTGGAGCACGCTCAACAGCACCGTCCTGCCCGAAACCGCCGCGCAACTCGCCGCGCGAAAGAAGCTCGAAGCCGAGAACGAAAAGCGCATTGTCGGCTTCAAAGAAGAGCAAAAGAAGCTCACTGACGAGAAAGCCGTTGTGACCAAACAACTGGCTGCTCTCGGCAAACCGACTGCGCCAGTATCTAAAGTCGTCGCCGCTACCGACAATGCGCAGCGCGACATTCCCGCCAATGCTGACGCCAAGCCCACTAGCGACAAAGACGCCCTCACCAAGCGCCGCGACGAACTCGATGCACAGCTCAAGAAGCTCGCCGAGACCATCAAACACGCCGAATTCTTCAAGGACAAGACTCCAAGAGCCTTCGCCATGAGCGATGGCCCGACGCCTGGTGACATGCCCGTTTATGTGCGTGGCAATCCGTATGCACCAAGCACCGTCGTGCCGCGTGGAACCCTTCGCGTGGCCTCGTGGGATAAGTTCCCCGCCATCCCAGAAGGCCAGAGTGGACGTCTGCAATTTGCGGACTGGCTTGCCGACAAACGCAACCCGCTCACGGCTCGCGTGACCGTGAACCGCATCTGGCAAAAGCTCTTCGGCACCGGCATCGTGCCCAGCGTGGACTACTTAGGCACTCGTGGCGATGTTCCCACGAACCCTGAGTTGCTCGATCATCTGGCCACTCGGTTCATGCGCAGCGGTTGGTCTCAAAAAGCGTTTCTTCGCGCGCTCGTTCTTAGCCGTGCTTATCGCCTCAGCAGCTCCAACGATGCCCTAGCGATGAAGCTTGATCCCGAGAACAAACTCTTCTGGCGCATGAATCGCCAGCGTCTTGATGCCGAGGCTCTGCGCGATTCCATGCTCGCCATCAGCGGCGAACTCACTCGCGATAGCGGCGGTCCCGCGTTGGTGCTGGAGAATCCCGAGAACTGCGGCGCATTGGCTCTGAAAGGTGTCAATCCGCCCAACTACAAGCACAGCAAGCCGCGCCCGACGCAGGAGTTTGAGCGCACTGTTTATCTGCCTGTGCTCCGAGGCGGCACTGCCGGCCCGGACCGCTTGCGAGCCTTCTTTGATTTCGTCGATCCCGCTGGCATGGCCGGTCAGAGAAACCAGACCGTGGTGCCCACACAGTCGCTCTTCCTGCTCAGCAATGACCTCCTACGCAAACGCGCCACCAAGCTCGCTGACCATTTCATTGCCGCCGAACCGAACGAAATGGCGCGACTCGAAGCCCTCTGGCTCCGCGTGCTCAATCGTCCCATCACCAGCACCGAGCGCGAAGATGCGACTGCCTTCCTTGGCAAGGTGGAACCACTCATCAAAACCGTCAAAGGCCGCCCCGCCTTGGACTCCATCAAGTGGCGCGAACTCTGCCACAGCCTGCTGGCCTCGAATGAGTTCGTGTTTCGTTTATGACAAAAAGATTGGAGACAAAAATATCCAATCTTTGAGCCTCTAACTTATATGCCCATCATTCCATCTATCACCACAAGACGCCTCTCCCAGAAAGAGTTTGGTGCGCTGGCGTATGAGGTGATGGATCATGTTTTTGCGATTCATGGCGATTTTGGGCGCTTCTTTGACGAGAAGATTTACAAGAAGGAGTTAGCTGCGCGAATGAAGGGCGTTCTGCTGGAGGTGTTTGTGGACGTTGTTCATGGCACCTTTTCCAAGCGTTACTTTGCCGATGTCATCGTTCATGATGGCGGGCTGTTTGAGTTCAAGGCCGCGGACGCCATTCACTCCAAACATCGTGGGCAGACTATTCACTACTTATTGCTCTTCGATCTCGCTCACGGAAAGCTTATCAATTTGCGCACAGAAGAGGTGAGGCACGAGTTCGTGAACTGCCATCGTCGTCTGGC
This sequence comes from Verrucomicrobiaceae bacterium, assembly GCA_027489965.1. GTDB lineage: Bacteria > Verrucomicrobiota > Verrucomicrobiia > Verrucomicrobiales > Verrucomicrobiaceae > Prosthecobacter. The sequence continues at coordinate 14,062 of JAIXZA010000002.1, read as the reverse complement.
CAATCTTCGCAATCCCGCCTTCATTGATACGGCGTGGGACCGAAATACGACTGGCGCTGAAGCATTTCGAGATACGCTCACGACGCTCGTTCACGATTGGGGAACTGGACTCGATATAGCACTCTACGAGGAAGGCCTGGAACATTTCTTTAACAAAGCGCAATCATTGAATCCCACCGTCCCAGTTTTTGGCAATAGTGGTCATCTTGCCGATCAGCGCATGAGGCTTGTTACTCCAGAGGCTGCCTTCAAGCTCACCGCCCTCACCGAGCCATTGGACAACCTCCTTACTAACGCCCGCAAGCTCATGCGTCACACCCCGCTCAAAGCCATTCACTGGGCAAACCTAACCCACGACGAAATCACCCTCACCACAATCCATCCCTAATTTTTCTGTCTCCAATCTTTTTGTCGCCATGAACTCAATCCTCACCCGCCGCCAACTCCTTCATCGCACCGCCTGCGGCTTCGGTGCTCTCGCTTTGCAAGACATCGCCAGCGCGGCAGCTAATCCGCTCGCGGCTCGAATCCCCGGCATGGTGCCGAAGGCCAAGCGCGTCATCTTCCTATTCATGGGCGGTGGCCCTTCGCAGATGGATCTCTTTGACCCGAAGCCCTTCATTGAGCGCAAGCACGGACAGAAAATCGACTCGCCCCTGCGCAAAGAAGTGACGCAGATCGGCACGGATCAGTTCCTCGCGCTCAAGGCCATGGCTCCGGTGCGTCCGCGTGGACAGAGCGGCATGATGATCTCTGATTTGATGCCGCACCTCGCCACAGTAGCGGATGACATTTGTCTGCTGCGTGGCATGAGCGCGGACAATCCGCAGCACGCAGGTGCAACATTGCAGTTCCACACCGGTACCTTTGCCGAAGTGCGTCCGTCCATGGGCGCGTGGGTCAGCTACGGCCTCGGTAGCGAAAACGCGAACCTTCCCAGCTTTGTGAGCATCCAGGGCGGGGGCGTGCGCGAATACGGCTCCGCTTTCCTGCCCGCGATCCATCAAGGCACGAAACTGACGGTGCCGCTCGACAGCAAATCATTGCCTGTGGAGAACCTGCGCAACGTCTCCGAGAACGACGCCATCCAGCGCCAGCGCATGGATTTCATGGCCCGCATGAACAAGCGTCTTGTCAGCGATCTGCATGGCGATGCAAACATGGAAGGCATGATCCAAAACATGGAACTCGCCGCCCGCATGCAACTCACCACGCCCGCGATCGTGGACATCTCGAAGGAGAGCAAAGCCACGCTCGATCTCTACGGCGTCGGCGGCAAGGATACGAACACCTTTGGCCGCGCCTGCCTGCTCGCGCGCAAACTCAGCGAAGCCGGTGTGCGCTTCGTGCAAGTCAGCACCGGCGGCTGGGATCACCACGGTGACATCCGTGGCAACCTCCCCAAACTCTGCTCGCAGACCGACCAGCCGGTGGCCGCCCTTCTGAAAGATCTCAAGTCACGCGGCCTCCTAGAAGACACACTCGTGCTCTGGAGCGGTGAGTTTGGGCGCACACCATGGAGCCAGGATCTCAGCGGCAAATCGCCCATCGAGAAACACGGCCGCGAGCACCAACCCGAAAGCTTCTGCTCATGGATGGCCGGGGGCGGCGTCAAAGCCGGCCTCACCTACGGCGACACCGACGACATGGGCTACCGAGCCATCAACGGCAAGATCCACATCCACGCTCTCCACGCCACCATGCTGCACCTGCTCGGCATCGACCACCTCAAGCTCACCTCCCGTCACCTCGGCCGCGACTTCCGCCTCACCGATGTTTATGGAGAGGTGGTGAAGGAGATTCTGGCGTGAACTGATCGCCTTCAAAATAGGCAAGAGAATGGGGGCAGAAGAATGGCGTCTTCAATTCATTCTCCTACCCCCCCATTCTACTGCCTACCTGCTTTTGAAACCATCCATGAAACACCTGTTCTCCCTCCCCCTCGCCACCTCCGCCGTCCTCGCGCTCGCCTCGTTCGCGTTCGCTCAATCGAACGACGCGGAGCGTCTGCTCGAAATGAGCCACACCACAGGCGGCTTGGTCGTCCATGTCGGCGCGCGCGATGGAAAGCTCGCGGCCGAGATTGCAGCGACGCGGCCCTCGTTGATCGTGCATGCGATGGATGCGGATGCCGCTAAGGTGCAGAAGGCGCGCGCGACTTTTTCCACTCATAGCGCGGCCCTGCGGCTCTCGGCGGAACTTTGGGCGCTCGATTCTCTGCCTCATGCCGAGAACCTTGTGAACCTACTCATCCTCGACGAGGCGGCGAAGGTCGCGCACGACGAGGCGATGCGGGTGCTGGCTCCCGGTGGTTCTGTTCTGAGAAAAGTGAGCGGCACATGGTCGATGGAAACGAAACCACACACGCCGAAGACAGCGGAGTGGACGCATTATCAATACGACTCGGCGAACAATCCGGTGGGCGAGGACAAGAGCTGCGGACTTCCCCGTCGTTTTCAGTGGGCGGGCACGCCACTTTGGTCCACGGCGCATGAGAGCATGGCGAGCCTGAATGCGATGGTGTCGGCGAACGGCCGCGTATTTTACATCATGGACGAAGGTGCGCGCGCCTCCGTGCAACTCGCGGCTGACTGGCAACTCACGGCACGCGATGCTTACAATGGTGTCGTGCTCTGGAAGAAGCCACTCACGCAGTGGCTCACACGTTTCTGGCCGTGGAAAAGTGGTCCGGCGCAGATGCCGCGCAAGTTGATCGCCATTGGGGATCGAGTGTATGCACCGCTCGACATCAACGGCCCGCTGATGCAGTTCGACGCCGCCACTGGCGAGCAGCTTCGCGTTTATGAAAGCACCGCTGCCGCCGAGGAGGTCATCTCCACGCAGGGCATTCTTCTCGTGGTGTGCAATCCCTCGCCGCCGGACATGAAGAAGATCGCCGAGGAGACGCAGAAACGCCGTCATTTCAGCTACGACGGACGTGACCGTGTTGTGCTCGATCACACAGCGCCGCAAAACATCGTCGCCATCGAGGCGGAGAGCGGAAAGGTGCTGTGGAAACATCCCGGGCCGCAAATCAGCGTGCTCACGCTCGCGGCGCGTGGTGAGGACGTGGTGTATCACGACGGTTACAGCCTGGTTTGCCTCGATTTGAAAACGGGCGCGCAGAAATGGAAGTCCGCGCCCATCGCGCAGACGACGAAGCCGTTGTTCACCTTCTCCGAAGAAGCGCCCACCGTCGTGCTGAACGACAAGGCGGTGTATTACGCGTGGAATCGCAAGCTCACGACCGTTTCGCTCGCGGATGGCAAACTCATGTGGGAGGCACCGTGGGTAGACAACGACTACCGCAGCCCGGTGAGCGTGATGCTGATGCAGGATCTGGTGTGGTCGATGAACATCGCCAGTGCGAAAGCGCCTGGCACCTTCATGGGCCGTGATTTGATCACGGGTGAGGTGAAGAAGCAGTTCGATCTGCCGGAGTTCAAAGGGATCGGCCATCATCGCTGCTACAAGGCGAAGGCCAGTGGCGACTTCGTGCTGCTGTCCCGCTCTGGCGTCGAGTATGTGAATCCCACCGACCAAAGCTATGATGAGAACCACTGGATCCGCGGCGCGTGCCTCTACGGCATCCTCCCCGCGAATGGCATGCTCTACTCCACTCCGCATGCTTGTGCGTGCTATATCAAGGGCAAGATGAACGGCTTCACCGCGATGACGCCCGGTCTCACGGAGCCATTCAAGGCCGCGAAGGACAAGGCGGATCCCATCGAGAAAGGTCCGGCTTATCAGAAGGTGTTGTCAGGAGCACGGAACCCGGAAGACTGGCCCACTTATCGTCACGATGTCTCACGCAGCGGTCATGCGACCACACAGATCAGCACCGGCCTCAAACAAGCGTGGAAGACAAAACTCGGCGGGGAATTGACCAGTCTCGTCGTGGCGGAAGGCAAGGTCTTCGTTGCTCAAAAAGACCGCAACACAATCCATACGCTCGACTCAGCTAGTGGCAGACCACTGTGGGCCTACACGGCGGGCGGAACGATCGATTCACCGCCCACGATTGACGCCGGCTTTGTTTACTTCGGCAGTGGTGATGGCTGCGTTTATTGCCTCGTGGCAGCGGACGGCACGCTGTGCTGGCGCACGCGTGCCGCGCCCGATGAGCGCCGCGTCGTGGCCTATGGCCGGCTCGAGTCCACCTGGCCGGTGAGCGGCAGCGTGCTCGTGGAGAATGGCATGGTCTATGCCGCCGCAGGACGTTCATCCTTCCTCGATGGCGGCATTCGCATGGTGAAAATCAAGGCCGCGACGGGAGAGTTCTTCGGCGAGGAAACGGTCTATGATTTTAGGGATGGCAAAGAGCCACCAGTCACCGCTTCATTCGAAATGGACGGTGCCTTGCCCGACATTCTCTCCAGCCAGAACGGCCTCGTGTTCATGCGTCACTCCAGCTTTGACAAGGAGTCACTCTCCCGCCGCCAACCCGCTCCGCACATCTTCTCGCCCACTGGATACCTCGACGACAACTGGTGGCACCGCACCTACTGGGTCTATGGCGACGATACGAAGAGCGGTTACGGCGGCTGGTGGCAGAGCGGCAATAAACTGCCGGCAGGCCGCATTCTCGTCTTCAACGACGACACGGTTTACACCTTCGGCCACAACTTCTACGCCGGTCAAAACTCCGCCCAGTTCGGTCGTGGTGAGAAGTATATCCTCGCCGCGAATGAAAAGCGCGAAGGCAAGGAGCCTGACTACAGCGTCGTGGCTAAGGAACACAAAGAAGGCAACTATCTGAAGACCGACTGGACAAAGATCCGCACCACACCGGTGAAATGGTCCGACGAACTGCCCTTCCACGTGCGTGCCATGGTTCTCGCCGGTGACACGATTTTCATGGCCGGGCCGTATGGCGATGCCGTGCGCTCCGACGATGCCTTCAATGGCAAACGCGGTGTTCGTCTTGCCGCCGCCTCTACCACGGAAGGCAAACTGCTCGCTAGTTATCAAATCGACGCACTGCCAGTCTTCGACGGTCTCGCCGGTGCGAACGGCAAACTCTATCTCGCCATGAAGGACGGCAGCGTCGCATGCTTCGGCAGCGAAGGCAGAGAACTGGTCTCGAAGCTCGGTGAACCGATCGAAGTCCTCGCCGAAAACCTGCTGCCGGACGACACTGAATATCGCAAGGAGTTCATGGACAAGATCGGCGTCACGAACCTCGGCAAAGGACAAGCCGGTGCCACTCCGGCGAAGCGAGCGCAGATCACCGGCGAGGACATCTCCTATCGCTTCGCCAAAGTGGTCGGAGGTAGGGCCGTCTCTTGCGAACTGGGCTACCGCCTTGCCGCAAATGAAAACAGTGTCGCGCAGGCGCTCTACGAATTCGGTAAGCCCGTCACCACCAAGACCACGTGGACTTTCAAGATGCAGCGCACGCCCGGTTTCCCGAACCCTCCCTACTATGGCAACGGCTTTTTCGTTCTCGGCGATGGTGCTGGCGACGATCAGCTCATCAAATGCGGCCTGCAATTCATTCAGAGCCGCCTCATCATCATTCAGGGGAATACCCCAGCTCAAAAGGGCGAAAGAGCCGACTTTGGCGGTGACGCGAACGCAGTTAACGAATTTGCCGTCACCTTCGACCCCGACGCGCAGACGGTCACCCTCAAAGCCGGCAAGCAATCCCTTACTACAAGGCTCACCAAGCCGCTCAAACAGATCACCCACACTGGCTTCTCCACCTGGAAGGCCGTCACCGACTTCAGCGCACTCGGTCAGGAGTGAAGGCGTCCATTGACCTGGGTTTTGAATCATGAAGAATGTCCTATTTATCCTTGCTGCGTTTTCGTCCGCTCCTCTCGCGCTCGCCGAAATCAAAATCGAAACCATCAGCCTTCCCATGCGCGATGCCATCAAGCTCACGTCACGTCATCTCGGCCGCGACTTCCGCCTGACCGATGTCTATGGCGAGGTGGTGAAGGAGATTCTCGCATAGTATGAAGTCCTTCTTTTTGCCACAATCTCTTTGCCTTTTCTTTACTTCGACCGTCGTCGCCATCGATTTTGATAAAGAAATCCGCCCTATTTTCCAAGAGCACTGCATTGAATGCCACGGTGAGAAAAAACAAAAGGGCGAGCTGCGACTCGATGCGAAGCCCTTTGCGTTGAAGGGCGGGCATGCTGGGGCGGCGTGGGTGGCTGGTGATTTTGCGAAGAGTCCGCTGTTTCAGCGCATCACGTCCACGGATGACGAGGAGCGTATGCCTCCGAAAGGTGAGGCGCTTTCGCCTGAGCAAATCGCAGCGGTGAAGGCATGGATTGAGAGTGGTGCTGTGTGGCCGGAGAATCTGGCGGACCGGGCGGCTGCGGTGGACAAGCGATTGCAACATTGGTCGGTGCAGCCTGTGAAAGTGGCTTCCGTTTTAGCCGAAACTCTCGGGCTGAAGACCGAACTGCTTTCCATCGACAGCTTCATCAAGGCCTCGCTCTCCGCCAAGGGACTCACGATGTCTCCTGAAGCGGATCGGCGCACGCTCATCCGGCGGTTGTGGTTTGATCTTGTTGGATTACCGCCAACGCCGGAGCGGGTGGACCAGTTTGTCCGCGATACAGACCCGCGGGCTTACGAGACATTGGTGGATGAGTTGCTCGCGTCGCCGCACTACGGTGAGCGTTGGGCGCGGCATTGGCTAGACATTGCGCACTATGCGGACACGCACGGTTTCGAGCGCGATCAATTGCGGCCGAATGCGTGGCGTTATCGTGACTACGTCATCGAGTCGTTGAATGCGGATAAGCCTTACCACGAGTTTCTGCGCGAGCAGATTGCGGGTGATGTCATTCGTGCCGATGACCAGAAGGCGCTCATCGCGACTGGATTTCTCGCAGCGGGGCCTTGGGATTTTGTGGGGCAGGTGGAAACGAAGAGCGACATGCTCAAACGCGCGGCTCGCGCAGGCGACCTGGATGATATGGTCACGCAGGTCATCACTTCGACCATGGGCATCACGATCAATTGTGCCCGTTGTCACGACCACAAACTCGATCCCATCACGCAGCAGGAGTATTACAGCCTGTGGTCGGTCTTCGCAGGCGTGAAGCGCGGCGAACGCGAAGTCAACGCAACGGAATCCAAGCGACTTGCTGCTGAGAAAGTGCGTCTCAGCGATGCCATCGCTCAGGCGCGAACGAAGATCGCCAAGCTCACTGGGGAAGGCTTTGAACTCGCCTCTCTAATTCCGAAGGACTCCGGTATCGATCTGCGCAACGGCAGCATCACAAAGGACAAGCTCGGCTATTTCCGCGACATCGCGGCGAACAAAAAAGTATCCGTTCCATCAGTCCCATCCGCCCTATCTGTCTTTCTTCCCAATGGCCCGGCCCCAATCCCTGCGACCAGTGGTCATTTTTGGGACACCATCGCGAACCGTCCGCTGAATGGGCAGCGCAGCACCACGCTTGGCGACACCGACTTCGCCATCAAAGGCCACACGATGCTCGCCATGCACGCGAACAGCGCCATCACCTTTGACCTTGTGAAGTTGCGCGAGCAAAGCGGCCTCGTTGCCATGCGACTCACCGGTCTCGTCGGCTTCGGAGTCTCAAAGGAAGCTGCCGCGAGTCGTGCTGACTTTACCGTCTTGATGGATGCCGAGCTGAAGTTTCAAAAGCTCAAGCTGCGCAAAGATGAGACCGCCGTGCTCGACATCGAATTGCCCGCGACGGCGAAGACGCTCACTCTCATCGCCACGGATGGCGGCGATGGCATCAACAGTGACTTGCTTTTCATCGGTGACCCTAAGCTCGTCCCCAAAGTCACCGAAACCCGCTCCACCAAGGCAGAGGCGCTTGCATTGAAGTCGCTCCGTGCCGAAGCGCAGAAGCTCGAAAGCGAACTCAAAGCTCTGCCTGAGCCTGCGAAGGTCTTTGCCATCGTTTCCGAGACGAAGCCGCCCGTCGTCAAAGTGCAGCGCCGTGGCAATCCCGAGGACGAAGGCGTGGAGGTCGTGCCTGCTGCATTTGCCTGGGCAAAGCATGCGCCAGTCGCACTCGGCGACAACTCCACGTTGGAAGGCCAGCGCCGCCGTGCGCTCGCGGAGTGGATCACGCATCCCGACAACCCGCTCACGCGCCGCGTGCTCGTGAATCGGCTTTGGCATCATCACTTCGGCCAAGGACTCGTCACTACGCCGAGCGACTTCGGTCTCGGCGGTGACAAGCCCTCGCATCCCGAATTACTTGACTGGCTCGCGGACGAGTTTTTGAAAAGCGGCTGGTCGCTCAAGCACATGCACAAGCTCATCGTTATGAGCGCAGCGTATCGGCAGCAAAGCGGCTTGGGCTTTAGCCGAACCGGTGCGGCAAAAGCTGCAGCCACTTTGGACTCCGCTAACCGCCTCCTGTGGCGGCAAAACCCGCGCCGTCTCGATGCCGAGTCCTTGAACGACGCCGTGCTAGCCGTCAGTGGTACGCTCAATCCTGCGATGGGCGGCCCGGGCTATCGTGACTTCAATTATACCGAAGCCTACGCGCCCATTTACGACTACATCACACCAGACAAGCCGGAGCTTTGGCGGCGCAGCATTTACCGCTTCATCGTGCGCACCACACCGCATCAGTTTCTGTCCACGCTCGATTGTCCCGATCCAGCCAATCTCACACCCACCCGCGTGAACACGACCACCGCCTTGCAGGCGCTCACGCTGAGCAACAACGACTTCATGCTCCAGCAGGCGCGGCATCTCGTCATGCGCATCGAAAAGGAAACCGATTCCCGCGACGCCGCCATCCGCCGCGCATTCGCTCTCGCCTTCCAACGCGATGCCACTGCCACCGAACTGCAAGCCGCCACGTCCCTCGTCACCGAGCAGGGCCTCTTCGCGCTCTGCCGGATGCTCATCAATGCCAACGAGTTTGTTTACCTCGACTGAAATATGAATCCGAACTCTGCTTTTCCATGCGGACAACGCGAACAATTCGTCACCCGCAGAAATTTTCTTTGGGAACTTGGCGGCGGTCTCGGCGGCGTCGCTCTAGCGGCGATGATGAATGAAGCGCAGGCTGCGGCAAATCCGCTCGTGGCTAAGGCCGGACATCATTTTGCGAAGGCCAAAGCCGTGATCCAGATTTTTTGCCCCGGCGGGCTCAGTCATGTGGATACGTGGGATTACAAACCAGAACTCGTGAAGCGTCAGGGCAAGCCATTTGATGTGGATGGTAAGCTGCAGTTCTTCGCGTCGAAGCCGGGCAATTGTCAGCAGAGCTGGTGGCCGTTCCGTCAGCATGGCGAGTGTGGACGCTGGATAAGCGATTTGTTCCCAAAGCTGGCGCAGCGCGTCGATGATATGGCCTTCATCCATTCCATGCAGAGCAAGACAGCGCTGCACGGGCCGGCGATGTTCATGGCGAACAGCGGCTTCATCCTGCCCGGCTTTCCTAGCATGGGTGCTTGGGTCACTTATGGGCTCGGCAGCGAGGGTGATGATCTGCCTGCCTTCGTCGTGCTGCCTGATCCGCGCGGACTGCCACCGGGCGGGGTCATCAATTGGGGGGCTGGCTTTTTGCCCGCGATTCATCAGGGAACGACGCTCCAGACTGATGTCGAGAAGCCGCCCATTGCCGATTTGTTCCCGTCGAAAAACTTCGCCCATCTCCGCGGGAAGAGCGAGCAGGCCAGTCGTGATTTTCTCCAAACGTTAAACCGCGCCCATGCCGCCGAGCGCCCCGGTAAGAGCGAACTCGAAGCCCGCATCTCCGCCTACGAGCTAGCCGCTCGTTTGCAACTCAGCGCTCCCGATGCCACCAATCTGCGCGGCGAATCCGACGCCACCAAGCAGCTTTACAAGCTCGATCACGAAGACATTGGCACCTTTGGTCGCCAATGCTTGCTTGCTCGTAGACTCGTCGAGCGCGGCGTGCGTTTTGTTCAGATCTTCTGTGGTGCGGAGAACACCGGTGCGAAAAAGATTCGCCCGAACTGGGACAGCCACGAAGATATCGTACGCGACCATGGCTACTGGGGGCCCATTCTCGACAACGGCGCCGCCGCGCTGCTCACCGATCTCAAATCACGAGGCATGCTCGAAAGCACCCTCGTCATGTGCACCAGCGAGTTTGGTCGCCAACCTGCCGCGCAAGGCGCTGGCAAAGGCCGCGATCACAATGCTGGAGCCTTCACTGCATGGCTAGCGGGCGGCGGCATTAAAGGCGGCACCGCCTACGGCAGCACCGACGCCCTCGGCTTTAAAGCCGCCGCGAATCCCGCCTACGGCTACGATCTCCACGCCACCGCACTGCACTTGCTCGGTCTTGATCACGAGAAACTCAGCTTTTACAACAACGGTATCAACCGCCGGTTAACCGACGTGCACGGGCACGTCATCAAGGAGATCCTCGCGTGAGCATCCTGATAAATCTTCGCCAAAAAGATGGGAGATAAAAATCCATCTTTCTGGCGCCTCATGAAGCGTCTTTCCTGCCTCGCGGCAGGCAATGAGGAAAAGTAGGATGGGCTGTCTGGCTTGAGCTCTCCGAATCAATTCAAAAAAGGCGAAAGAAAGCCCTTGTCTGAAACTTTTATATATCTGCATAAGCAAACACATATAGAAAATGGCAAACGCTCGCACCACAAAACGCAAGATCACTTCTTCTGTTCGTGATTCCGGTTTCAGCACTCCAAGCCTAGACCGCGCACTCGCAGTCATGCAGTGCATGGGCGGTGAGTCTTCAGGGCTCACGCTTTCGGAGATCGCGGAGCGGCTGGGGCTGTCGGTGAATTTTGTGTATCGCGTCACGCAGTCGCTGGTGGCGCACGGGTATGTGGTGCGGGATGCGGAGAAACGCTTCAGCATCGGGGCGCAGATGCTGGCGCTGTGCCAGCCGGTGGTGGATGATGTGCCGCTGGCGGAGGCCGCCCTGCCTGCGATGCGCTGGCTCAGTGAGCAGACGAGGGAGGCGGCGCATCTCGGCATCATAAGCGGCCATGAGGGCATCGTGCTGGAGCGCGTGATCGGGAAGGCGTTGATCAAGTTCTACGTCGAGCGTGGCACGCGCTTTCCGCTGCACACGAGCGGTCCGGGGAAGGTGATGCTAGCCTTCATGCCGGAGGCGGAGCGGGATGAAATCATCGCAGGCATGAAGTTCGAGCGCTTCCAGCCGTGGACGATTTCGAATCGAAAAGACTTCCTCAAATGCCTCGACGACGTGCGGAAGAAAGGCTGGGCCGTGGATGCGGGTGAGCATCTGGAGGGACATCACTGCCTCGGCGCTCCGATTCTCGACGCGGAAGGCAACGCCATCGCCAGCCTGTGGATCTCGGGACCTAGCCAGCGGCTGTCAGAGGAGCGACTCGTGAAACTTGCTCCGGTGGTGAAAAAAGCCGGCGCGATGGCCTCGACCGCACTCAACCCTGCCCACGCAAAAGCATGAAATCACGGATTCGTTCGATTTTTGGGCCGTTTCTGGCGCTGCCCATCCTTACCACGGCGGCGGAGCCCGATGGTGCGGCGTTCTTTGAATCACGCATCCGGCCGGTGCTGGTGATGCACTGCTACGAATGCCACAGCGCGGAGAAGACCAAGGGCGGCCTGCGGTTGGACTATCGCGGCGGTTTTGAAAAGAGCGGGAAGAGTGGTGCACTGGTGAATACGAGTACGCCTGACAAGAGCCTGCTGCTGCAAGCCATCCGGCATGAGAATGCGGACCTGAAGATGCCGAAGGGGGCCGACAAGCTGTCCGATGGTGTGATCGCTGATCTCACACGCTGGGTGAGCATGGGCATGCCGGGGTTGTCCGAGAATCCGCCGAGCGCAAAAGCTGCTGCTACCGAAGAATGGCAGGCCAAATTGGCCAAGCGTCGCGCTCACTGGGCCTGGCAGCCGGTGAAAACGCCAACGGTGCCGAAGCTGGCGGCTCACCCAGTGGACAGCTTTCTCATGGCGAAGATGCAGGAGAAAGGACTCGAACCCGCAGCTCCGGCAGCGCCCGCCGCGTTGCTGCGCAGGCTGAAGTTCGCTCTCGTAGGCCTGCCGCCGACGGAGGAGGAGATGGAGTCTTTTGCTGCGGCAATGGGACAATCAGACATGGAGACAATCAGACAATCAGATGGGGACAAGGCCGATGTCACATTGTCTCCCCATCCCATTGTCTCATTGTCTGCGACAGAATCTCTTATCGACCGGCTTCTCCAAAGCCCGCAGTTTGGCGAGCACTGGGCTGCATACTGGCTGGATTTGATGCGCTTTGGCGAGACGGGCGGCTATGTGCGTGATTACCCGATCCCGCAGGCTTGGCGTTATCGCGACTATGTGATTCGAGCTTTCAATGCGGATGTGCCGTATGACCGTTTCGTTCAGGAGCATGTGGCGGGCGACCTGCTGCCGCCGCGTCTCAATACCGCGATGAAGATCAACGAGTCACCGCTCGGCACGGGTTTCATGCGACTGATGGAGGTTTCCTCGACGGCTTCGGACGTGGCGCTTGAGGAGGCGCAGATTGTGGAAAACCAGATCGACACGCTGGCGAAAGCTTTCCAAGGCCTCACCGTTTCCTGCGCACGATGCCACGATCACAAGTTCGATGCGATCTCCACGGCCGATTACTACGCGCTCTTTGGGATACTTGCCAGCTCGCGGCAGAGCCAGGTGATCATTGATGCCCCGGAGGTGAAGGACAACGGAGTCGCGGCGATGCAATTCGCCAAGCAGCAGATGAAGGACCGCCTGCTCACGCTATGGAAGGAGGATGTGCAAACTCAGAGCGCAGCGTTGCAAACATGGCTGCAAGCTGGGCCTGGAGGTAAGCTGGATGCCTCCTCATTCTGGGGCCGTGTGCTGTTCAGGAAAAAGGTGGAAAGCGCGGACCCTGGGCATCTTTTCTGGCGCATCTCCGTCGCCTTTGCTGCGACAGGGAGACAATCAGACAAGGAGACAATCAGACAACCAGATGGGGAGAAGGCTAATGTCTCATTGTCTCCGCTAGCCGCCACTTGGCTCGACGAGCAGCGCCGTGAGTCCGCAGCCCGCAAGGAGCGGAACCGAAACAAGTTCAAGACCACGGCGGATTTTCGCGAGAGCGATGCTGGCTGGTTCCTCTCGGGTGTGCAGCCGAGCACGGTCTGGAGCGGCGGCAGCGATTTCACGCTGATGCCCGAGGGCAAGGAGTTGGTCGATCGCTTCGTGGCTCCGGGTCTCAACTCCGATCGGCTGACCCGCAAGCATGGAGCCATCGCACGCTCGGTGGATTTTACGCTCGGCACGCAGTTCGTCAGTCTGCGAGTCGCGGGTGGTTCGTCGGCGCATGTGCGACTGATTCAAAACAACTTCCAGCAGATGGAGAACATCGCTCACGCGAACAAAGTGCGGCACTTTGATTCACGCTTTCCCACCTGGGTGACGGTGCCCGTGGGGCATCAGGCGAGCTGGCAGGGCCGCCGCTCGTATTTGGAAATCCTGACCAAGGATGATGCGGCGCATTTCCGCCGTTCCGATGAGGGCAACAAACCTTACGAGTTGGTGGCGAAGGACGCGACTGGCCGCTCATGGTTCGGCGTGGATCAGATCGTGGAGCATCAGACTCCAGGAGCGCCCGAGAATGAGCTGCACCTGTCGCTGCGTCTCGCGCCTGCAAGTCCAGAGTGGAATGCAGAAACTCTCGCAGCTCACTGGCGCAAGGAATGTGATGCCGCGCTGGATCGCTGGAGCCGCAATGCGGCGAACGCCGACGATGTGGACCTCTTGAACTGGCTGCTGGAACACGGTGCTTTGCGCAATCAGTTGGCCCAACTGCCCGGCGACATGCAAAAGCTCGCGGAGCAGTATCGAGCGCACGAATCCGCAGTGCCGCGTTTCCAGCGTGCCTCGGCCATCGTGGCGGAGGGCACTGGGTTTGATTCGCCCGTGCATCGTCGCGGCTCGCCGGATTCGCCAGGTGAAAAGGCTCCGCGCCGTTTCCTCGAAGTCATCCACGGTGCGGAAGGCTACACCGCCGGAGCACAGGCGCGGCTGGAACTAGCGCAGGACCTCACCTCGCCGCAGAATCCGCTCACTGCCCGCGTCATGGCGAACCGCGTGTGGCGCTGGATCTTTGGTCAGGGACTCGT
>JAIXZA010000129.1 GCA_027489965.1 Verrucomicrobiaceae bacterium | reverse complement strand
TAAGCGTGAACTCTCGGACTGAGACAACTGCTTCTAACGGTCAGCCCACTTTTATTGCTTTGGAAGCTGGAGAAGTTCACGAATTTGTAGTCCGAACCGTCGATTCCACTGAATCCAATTTTTCTGTGGATAGCAACGTTGCTTCTGCAACTGCCCAGCACGGTTTTACCAGCCGCCTGAACCCGCCGATCCAGGCAGCGGCAAATTTCAGCTATCAAGTCACTACCACCAATTCTAGCAGCCTCACCAGCTTAGACGTGACCGGCTTACCCAGTGGACTCACCTTTAACAGTTCTACAGGGTTGATTTCCGGTGCCGCGAGTGAGTCAGGTCTATTCCGCGCACTCATGACGGCTAACTTTTCGAATAGCCCAACAGCGACGGTCACGCTAACCTTGCGCGTCCTTGCGGCTTCGAGCCCACCAACAGTGCCTGTGGTATTTCCAAATAGAACCTTGGGGATTAATGGTGTCTTAGACATACCCTTGGCCGGTAGATTCGTTGACGGTAATTCGGAATCCGCGGTGAGACTGACGACCACCAAAGGCAATATCGACATTCTCTTATATCCCAGTGTGGCCCCAAAAGCAGTCGCCAATTTCATGGCTTATGTGAATGCTGGGGACTATGATGGGTTGGCTTTTCACCGACTGGTCACAAATTTTGTTTTGCAGGCAGGCTCTCTGCGGGCTGTGCGCGAGCCACGCACTTTCACTTCCGTAATCGGACGTCCGCCTGTCGAAAATGAACCCGGAATCACCCATGTGCTAGGAACGATCGGCTGTGCTAAAATTGGCGCACGTTATTCTAGCGCTAATGAGTCTGTGAAAACAGCTTATAAGAATGCCAACCCAGGCCTTGAACTCACCGATGATCAATTTGGTTATGTGGGTGATCCCGACAGCGCCACGACAGATTTCTTTTTTAATCTTGCCGATAACTCCGCCAATCTGGACCAACAGAACAGTGGATTCACGGCATTTGGCCGTGTCAGCACTCCAAGCTTGAGTGTGATCAATACGATCAAAGCGCTGCCAACAGGTAGCTATCTCAATAAGAACACCACAAACACTTATGATGCATCATTGGACAAGCGAATCACTGTGGATGGTGCTTTGACGGAGTTTAGCAATATACCAATGGATGTGCCTGTTCCAAGCAGTGGGGTAAATGCCACGCCACCTTCACCTGCACTGAGTGAAATGGACATCACAAAAACGGTCCGCATCACCAAAGCCTCTGCCATCCCAACATTAACCTACAGTGCCAGCGTGGATACCAGCCCCGCAGGTATTGTGAGTGCGACACTCACCGGATCAACGCTACGCCTGAAGGGCTTAAAAGAAGGCACGACTAGAGTAACCGTCGGCGCACAAGATCTGGATAGCGCTACTCCCGTGACCACCCACTTCAACGTCACCGTCAGCAAAGGTCATCTAGCAGTCGCCATCACTAAACAACCGATCACTCAAAGTGTGGTTAGCGGCTCTACAGCGACATTGAGCGTCACCGCTACAGGTACCGCACCCATTACTTACACTTGGAGAAAAAACGGCATTGCGATTCCAACACAAACAGCGCCAACCCTCACACTAACAAACGTTCAATCCAGTGACCAGGGGCTCTACGACGTGCTTGTTGGGAATGCGACCACGACTTTAAGCAGTCATCGTGTCCGCCTTGATATCACTGAAGCTCCGACGATTTCCCTGAACTTGTCACCCTTGCTTATTGAAGTCGGTAAACCATTGACCTTATCCACATTCGTGGATGGCTCGCCAGTGCCTACCGTCACTTGGAAAAAAGGCACAGCCACTATTCGGGGTGTCAGTAGCCTCCAACTCGATGGACGTGTGGCGACCAGTTACAGTGTGCCAATAGCAAAACTGACTGATGCTGGAGATTATTCCGTCTCAGCCAAAAACTCCGCGCTACCGGTGAATAGCAATACGGTCAATGTGAGAGTGGTGGACAAAACGAGCATCACAAGAGTCGTCCGCCCAAACTTAGCGGTCACTCTATCGGCCCCCTTTGCGGGAGCTGCTGTAAGTTACCAATGGAAGCAAGATGGCCAAAACATCGCTGAAGGGATCAATGGCTTTACAGGCACGAATTTGAAAGACTTGAAGATCTCACGAAGCGTCAATGGCGATCAAACCACCAGTCCATTTGGACATTCCGGAAGATACACTTGCCTGATCACCTTGGCAGATGGCCTGGGCACTGTTGAAGCAGGTCCGATCAATCTGGCTGTCGTGATTCAGCCTCAACTTCCCAAATCTCTCTCTGGGAACGACGCCCTTCCCAATGGCTTCATCGGGATCGATTACTTGGCCACTCTACCTTATTCTAAACTCACCTTACACACGCCCACCAGCTTCACTTTTGCCCCACTGCCCCCAGGCTTAAAGCTTAACCCCCTGACTGGAGTGATCTCTGGCAAGCCCACAAAAGCGGGTATCTATCCCTTTACCGCTACGGCCAGAAACATCGCTGGCAATAGTTATCCGATTTCGACCGGACAGATCATCATCTCACCGTTACCTGCTGCCACCATTGGCACGCTTACGGCCACCATCTCAGCTTCCCCTGCCCTCAATGAAAATAAAGGAGGTCGCATTGATCTAACCACACTGGATACGGGAGCCTACACAGCTAAGATTACCTTGGGTAAAAGCACCCTCTCGGCGGCGGGGGCTCTGTCCGCAGGCTCAGGCCTGTTCAATCCTTCCAACACCACTTTCCAAAGCCGCATAACCATCCCCAGAAAGGGGCTTAGCACCTTAAGTCTGACCTTTGAAATTGACTCAGATGGCGGCTATGTCTCTGGCACGCTTAATGATGGCACCAATACAGCCAACATCAGTGGTATCCGCCAGTTCTGGGACAGCACTTGGCAGCCGTGTATCTACTACCTCACGCCAACAGGACGCCCCTATCATCTTGGCTTAGATCTCAAGTCGGGAGACATCGCAAAAGCAAATGTGCCTCAGGGAAGCGGCTACATGACCCTCACAGTTTCTTCCAAAGGCATCGCCACCATGGCAGGGCTGCTGGCAGATGGCACAACGGTGACAGGCACCTCCATGGTAGGCCCTCGTGGTGAAGCGCTCTTCTTCCAGATGCTGTATGCAAATACCGGCTCCCACATCACAACGGTCGATATCGGTGACTCAAATATTGGAACAACCACGGAATCCAAACTGCGTGTGACGGGAGAGATGCGCTGGATCAAGGAGGCGCAACCTGCAACCGCTAGAAATTATCAATCTGGAATTCCTGAAACCTATCTGGATATCCTCGGCACTAATTATACCAGACCAGGAACCGGAACCATCGTCATGGGATTACCCATTATTACGGCAGCAAACACCACCAACGCCAATCTAGAGTTTAGTCAGGGCGGCTTCTCTCTCAATTCCATCCCACCAGCGCCGAACCAGGCCATATTGATTTCAAAAACACATAGCATCACTTATCCGAGTGGAACCAATGGTGTAGCCCAGACCTTCTCCGTCGTCCCGTCGACCGGCAGATTTACTGGCAGTTTCACTCTGGCTGATGCGCGTAAAATTTCATATCAAGGACTCATCATACCGAGTGTTCCGACAACACCCGCTGTCCGAGATGAGAATGGCAACATCACAACAAACGAAATCCCAGGTACAGGAGCCAAAGGAGCAGGCTACTTCCTTATGCCCGAGCTCCTGCCAACAGTGACGACATCCAGAATCAATAGCGGTAAAGTAGCTCTTTTACCAACACCACTCCAGTTCATTACCCAGCCGACACCGACCGAACAAGCCGTGAATCCTGGCGCGCCAGTCACCTACAGTGTCTTTGTTGATCCATCAGCTCAGGGCACCGTGACTTATAGCTGGCGCAGAAATGGCAATACACTCAGCTCGGCCACAACTGCCTCCCTGAGCCTTTCATCCGTCTCTGAGGCTAACCAAGGGACTTATGATTGTGTCATCTCAAATGGTGCCACGACCATTACCAGCGCTCCTGCCATTTTAAATGTCAACGATCCTGTAACCTCAGTAGTCGCCTCACGAACGCCATCCACCGCCAATGTGGCGACCGGCACCTCAGTGACATTTTCCGTCACAGCTCAGGGAACACCTGAGTTGACCTATCAGTGGAGGAGAAACACTACCCCCATCAGTGGTGCGACAAATGCCACCTACACCATCAACTCTGTTACTTCGGGAGACACTAGCACTTATGACGTTATCGTGAAGAACATTGCAAGCACAGCAGGGGTAAAGAGTAACGACATAGTATTAAATGTGAATCCCTAAATCCAAGTTCCTGACAACACACCTCAACCAGACGATCAACCATGTCTCGGCGTTTCCTTTCCATCTATCTTTTCATACTTGCTTGCTCAATCAATCAGGCAATGGCACTTGCACCCGCAGCACCGACTGAGGGAGCGGTGAAATTCACTCGGACGGCTGAGGGACTATCAAACCTGCCAAACACTCAAGAGTCCTACCACATCACTTGGCGGGACAATGCCACTGATGAAGAAGGCTATGAGATTCAAATGCGCCCAGGCCCAACTGGCACCTTCAACACAATGGCCCGTTACGGGGCTAACAGCGATGGCAGCAGACCTCTTGAGGCCATTATCTCCAGGAGTGCCCTGCCCATTAACACCCAGGTGCAGTTCAAAATTTTGGTTTGGAAAATGAACAATGCGATCGTTGAATCGAGCTTCCTGACCATTCCCTTCACGATTCCAGACACGGGTGGAAGATCTCCCTTTGCCCCGCCTACTGCTGTGAATGCTGATGTAGATCTTAACAGCGATGGTCGGATCTATCTAAATTGGCAGGATAATAGCGATGGGGAGTCTTTCTTCAATGTCGTGTTGGCCGAAGGCACGGAAGACACAGCCCCCAAATATCACGTCGGATTCGTGCCTTTCGGCAATACTTCCTTTGTTCTTTCAAATTATAATCGCCTCAGTTTTAACGCTGGCGTTGACTATACGCGACCAACTCTTGTGCCAGGAAAAACTTATTATGCTGCCATAAGAGCTTCAACGACCACGGACACAAGATTTTTAGATGTTAAGAGCTATCACACTAACTATGGTTATTCGGCTACTGCCTTCGTGATTCCAGCTCTTCGAGGACCGACCAATCTTTCAGGAAGCGTGATTGATGAAAGCACTGTCCAGCTCCGCTGGAAGGATAACTCCAGTAATGAAACGGGTTATGAAATTCAGTACAGAATCATCACTGCGGGGACACCTCCCCCCTTTGCTGCCTTTACAGAAACAGATGAAAATGCCACTTCTGCGTCGTTGTCGATTGGTCAATTTTCCACGGTTGAGTTTCAGGTCTGTGCGGTTTTCCGCTACCGTCCATCTGGAGCAAACACCGACACCGTGATTCGTTCCCCTATGACCGTGTCGCCGGCAACGGTTCAGCTCAGCACTACGGAGTTTCTGCCGCCTACAGGTGTCGTGGCTTCGACTTCAGGAATCTCCAACACCGTTAATCTTACCTGGGAAGACAAATCCACCGCAGAAGTTGGTTTTGATGTTTTTTGCCGACCTACAGTAGGTGCAGGAACTTATTTCCGCTGTGTTTCAGTGCCCAATAATGTCACCAAAGTGAGTGTGCGATCATTCACTGCGTCCAATGACACTCTAGGAGTGCCTATCTTTACCGATCTAACCATTGGCACTAGCTATGACTTCATCGTTCGGGCTGTAGGTGCTAATGAATCAGTCTCTTCAGCCAATAGCAATGTCTCTTCGGCCACGCCTCAGCATGGCTTCACCAGCCGAATGTATCAGCCGATAAGTCAAGGTGTGGCTTTTAGTCATACGGTTACCACTTCTAATTCCGAACAACGCACCGGTATCACGGCAGTTGGTTTGCCAACTGGACTGGAGATTACTCCGGCCACCGGTGTGATCAGCGGCACTCCCAGCCAAGCTGGACGCTTTCCTGTAACTCTTACCGCATCGTTTAACTCGGGCCCGCCAGCTGTCTCCACACTCATGCTGAGAGTTCAGCCTGCTGCAACAGCACCAACTGTTGGCGCTACCATTCCAAATTTGACCATCGGTATCAATGATCCCTACACCATCTCATTAACTGACAAATTCATTGATGCTGACTCTGAAACTGCCGTGCGTTGGGAAACAACCAAAGGCAACATCGACTTTCTGCTTTATCCAAGTCTGGCACCTTTGGCTGTCGCCAACTTCATGGCCTACGTGAATGGAGGAGATTATGAAAATGTCTTCTTCCACCGTCACGTTTCCGATTTTGTTCTACAAGCAGGTGGCTTTGCTATCAAAAATAATTCCCTCGCAACGGTTGAAGGTCGTCCAGCCCCGCTCAACGAGCCTGGTATATCTAATCTACAATGGACCATCGCCGCCGCCAAACTTGGAGCTCGCAGCACAAGTGCTTTCGATGCTGCAAGGACAGCTTATCAAAACGCAAATTCAGGGCTTCCGCTAAGCGATGAAGCGATTGGTTATCTAGGCAATCCAGACAGCGCCACGACGGATATTTTCATCAATCTCAACAACAACGCCTCAAATCTAGATAACCAAAATGGTGGATTCACATCGTATGGTCGCGTTTCTGAGGGGACCCGAGCCACGGTCACAAGCATTCAAGGGTTGCCAGTTGGTAATTATGGGGGCGCACTTTCCAGCCTTCCTGTAGATGCTGCATCAGCGCCTAGCAGCCCTACTTTTGCACAACTCGTCAAAATTAATCGTGCCATCTCAATCCCAACGCTGAATTACTCCGTCGATACTCAATCCCCCAGCGTCGCTTCAGTCGTGGTGGAGAATAACCAACTGAAGCTCAGTGGACTCACCGCTGGCACCCGCAGTGTCACCGTCACTGCTAGAGATTTGGACAATAAGGCCATCACTCAGACATTCACCATCACGGTGGATGCAGATTACCAAACTCCGATGATCACCAAACAACCAGGATCTCAAACCATCACAGCGACAGCCAACACGACGGCCACATTTAGTGTCGAAGCCAGGGGGTCGAATCTTAGTTACCAGTGGAGACGAAATGAGATCCCAATCACTACCGCCACCTCGGCCACACTAACTTTAACACATCCCACGACTGGTTTAACGACAGCAAACTCTACGGCGGCTACTCCGGGAAGCTATGATGTGATTGTCTCAAATGCCAATTCCACAGTGATCAGCAACAAGGCCACGCTCACCCTACTAAGCCCCATCACGATCACAAGACAACCGATCCATCAGGCCGTACTGCCGGGCACAAGAGTCACACTTAGCGTGGCGGCTTCGGGAACTGGACTGAGTTACAAATGGCGGAGGAATAACATCGACCTCAACCCACCTCAGACTGGAGCCAGCCTCATCATCCCGAACTTTCAAGCCGTTAATGAGGGCGCTTATGATGTTGTGATTTCCAATGCTGCCGCCACGGTCACCAATACCACCGTCACCAGCGCGAAGGCTAATCTAAACCTCCGCAGTCGCGCAGCTATCACAGGCACTTTACCCTCGCGGTTTGTGGAAGTCGGCAGCCCAATCGAGATCCAGGCGACAGTCACAGGCGCCCCCACACCGGTGTGTGTTTGGCGGCGAGGCACCACCATTCTCAAAGGTCAGGTCGGCAGCAAACTACTCATCCCTGCCGCACAGCTGAGTGATGGCGGCAGCTACACGGTCACTGCATCCAACATCGCAGGGGCCACAGCACCTGGCAGTGGTGGCTCGGCCACAGTGATTGTGATTGATAAGACCACGCGACTTCAAGTGGCCAAGCCAGGCACGACCGTCAAACTCGTGGCCCCGGTCACAGGCCCTGGACTGACCTATACTTGGTCCAAAGGAACTACAGTGATCGATGAAACCACTCCACGCTATTCTGGCTTTAGAGACGCGACGCTCACCATCACGGAGGCCAACCTGAGTACAGACAGCGGAGATTACACCTGCGCCGTTGAATCATCAACACTGACACAGCCTGCCGTCACGGGCATTATCCGTTTGGTGGTCGCAGATGCTCCGGTGCTCCGCCCCATGACTGGCAATGAGGCTCCACCCAATGCCTTTGCTGGTATTGCCTACGTTGGATACACCATCCCACATGACACCGCCCCCTCTAAAACTCCAGCTAGCTATAACATCACCGGCCTACCCAAAGGCCTCGTCTATGATGTTGTTACTGGGCGCATTACCGGCATCCCTGAAGCCGTAGGCCTTTTCACCATCAAGGCCACTGCCACGAATCCGTCTGGATCAAGCAGCACCATGACTGGAACGCTCCGTGTGTTACCCTTAATTCAAGGCAGCACCGGTAGTTTTGTTGCAGCAGTGACCCCGTCATTGGCTCTCAACCTTAACCATGGCGGACGCTTAAGTTTAACCGTCAGTGATACCTCTTCTTTTAGTGCGAGTCTGCAAATGGGTGCTGAGACCTTTAAATCAGCTGGCACCTTGAGATACGTTGGCACTGACAACACCAGTGGTTATCCCGTTTACCGTAGCATCATCAGTTTCCCGCGTTTGAAGCGCACAGCCTTGAACCTTGATCTTTTTGTCATCTCTGTCAGTGGAGATGTCAGCGGTGTCATTTCTGACGGCACATCGACAGCCAATATCGCAGGTTACCGACTTGTCTGGAGTCATCAGTTTAATCCAGGCCCAGTGACGGGTTCAGCTCTCTTTGTCGATCAACCACCAACTGTGAAATTTGCGTATCGTTTGAATGTGGCCCTGGATCCAGAAGTCGGTCGTTCGGATATACCTCAGGGCAGTGGTTTTGCCGCACTTACGGTCGATAACAACGGTATGGCAACACTCGCGGGCAGACTAGCCGACGATACCCCCATTACAGCCAGCACCTTGATCAGTTCCGAGGGGCTCATGTCATGGTTCCAGATGCTAAACACAAACAAAGCCTCTTTTGGCGGCTATCTGATTTTAGACAGCATTAGGTATTCGAACAGCTCCAGCACCTTCACTTGGCCTGAACGTGTCATCGGCAATCCACGCTGGTATAAAGAAGCGCAGCCAATCACTGAAAAGCGCTACCAAAGTGGATTCTCGCCGACGCAGTTAAGAGCTCTCGGAACGCCCTATATAGCCCCAGGCACCCGTCAAACGGTGTGGGGCATTGATGATAATCCAAACAATTTCAAAATCGATTTTAGCAGTGGCGGCCTCAGTTCAGCACTCAGCATGACAGCACGCCTGAATGTTGATAACTCGGTCACACCACCTGTCAGCAATCCCAACAAGGTAAGCCTGAAAATCACTCCAAGCACTGGCTCATACACTGGGACCTATGAAGTCTTGAGTGGAACAGTTCTTCGCAAAGTGACTTTCAACGGCCTGATGATCTCCGCGTTAAGGGATCAGACGCGTTTTGGCTTCAACCACCTGCCACCACGCGGAGCAGGTTTCTTCCTTTTGCCAGGCTTGACTCCGAGCGTGGCCACCGCACCCATCCTGTCAGGAAAGGCAGAACTCAGCACACCTTGGGCCGTCACCTTCAGCACTCATCCACAATCACGCAGTGCTGCTACCAATAGCAGTGTCACCCTCACAGCAGCCGCGACAGTAAGCTCAGGCTCAGCAATGAACGTGAAATATCAATGGAGAAAGAACAATGTTGAAATTGCTGAAAGCCTTCGCTACACAGGAACCACCACAGCTAGCCTTAGAATCACGAATATCACTTCGAATGACGCAGGCAGCTACACTTGTGTCGCTACAGCTGTAGTGGGCACAGTCGCAACCACCGGTCCTTTGCAGTCTGTCAGCAATGCCGCCGTTCTAACGGTCACGACCACGCCCTAAATTTCGCCCATCGATTAGCATTCCGCCCCTTATTCTATGAATACTCGCAGCATCGCCTATTTTGTCTTCAGCCTGCTAGGACTGTCGTTCTCACCCGAAGCTAAAGCCTTACCCCCAGCTAAGCCAACCGATGGCAGCGTGCGTTTCACAAGGGTGCCGCTCGTCAATCCGGGTTATAAGAATTTAACTCAATACGCCAATTCCATTTTTCATTCCTATCATCTGCGCTGGAAAGATAATGCGCCCGATGCCGATGGCACGGAACTGCAATTACGATTCGCCAATGCAGGCCCGTTTTATTTCCTGACCAATACCGAGAGGGCCTACCTGAAAGCTGGCATAGCTGACATTACAGAACGTGATGCTGAAGGCTATCGTGAGGCTATCGTTTCTGCAGGCAGCCCACCCGTGGGAACAATCTGTCAGTTTCAAATCGTCACTTGGAAATTTAATGGAACAAAGACAGAGTCCAGCAGCCTCTTGATCCAGACTCGAGTTCCGGCCTCTAACGGCAATGCGGATCTCGCCCCGCCCACCAATTTACAAGTAAACGTTAGCACTATAGGAGATCGGGCGAGGCTATCTTGGGAGGATAAAAGTGATAAAGAAACCTATTATCAAATTTGGCTAACGTCAGGTTCCTTGCCAGCAGCGGCGGCATACACCCATCTTGGCTACCTTCCATTTGGCACTACCTTATGGGATATTCAGCGAATCATGAGTTTCCCATACAATGTGACCACACCGGGACAAACCATCGCGGCTAAAACCACCTTAATACCAGGACAAACTTATAGTGTCGCGATTCGAGCTATTAATGCTAAAACAATTCCCATCACAGAGCCTCTGACTCTCGGCACAGCGATTCCTCCAGCAAACGCAAACGTTACAGCCGCAACTGCCGTTTCCTTCACTATGCCTGGACTGAAGGCACCCACCAATCTCAAAGGCACTGTGCTTAATGAATCAACGGTTCGGTTGGAGTGGCAAGACAATTCAAACAATGAAACGGGGTATGAAATTCATTATCGGCCTGTTACCGGAGGTGCTCCAGCACCATTTACCAAGTTTGGTGATGTCGCAGAAAATGTTAATTCCACCAATATTGCATTAGGACAGCTTGGGTCCGCCGAATTTAAAGTGCGGGCTATTTTCGCCTACAGGCCATCAGGCGCCACAACTGACACCATTCTGCCTTCTAACTTTACGGCAGACCTTCAGCTTAGCACTGCGGGCTTCCCCGCACCAACAGGGCTTACCGCAGTCACTTCCGGTATTGCCAAAACGATCAATCTCACTTGGGAAGATAATTCAACTTCTGAACTTGGCTTTGATGTTTACTGTCGTTTAGCCGGCACTAGTGATGCTTACAATCGCTGTATCTCAGTGCCGAGCAACGTGACCAAAGTCGGAGTGAAGTCCTTTACTTCATCTAAAGATACCCTAGGCGTTCCCATTTTCACCGATTTGACTATCGGTGCCAGCTACGATTTCATTGTCCGCGCTGTGGGTGATGGCGAGTTTGTCTCTTCTCAAAATAGCAACACGGCTACGGCCACACCCCAGCAAGGCTTTACCAGCCGGATGTATCAACCGATCACACAGGGGGGGGAATTCAACCATACAGTGACAACGTCAATTACGGCAGTTAGTATCACTGCTAATGGACTGCCGGACGGACTATCCATCGTTCCATCAACGGGTGCTATCAGCGGCATTCCAACTCAAACTGGTTTTTTCCCGGTCACTCTGACGGCCTCCTTTAGCTCTGGCCCACCTGCCGTTTCGACACTCCGGTTACTTGTGCAGGCTGCTTCAACTGCCCCAACAATCGATTCAATCATAGTAAACCCAACCATAGGAATCAATCAGCCATTCACCATCTCGCTCGCAGATAAGTTTAAAGATTCCGACTCAGAAACAGCCGTGCGATGGGAGACAACGAAAGGTAACATCGACTTTCTGCTTTACCCGAGCTTGGCTCCTGCTGCCGTGGCTAACTTCATGGCCTATGTGAATGCGGGAGATTATGGAAATGTCTTTTTCCATCGACATGTTGCCAACTTCGTTTTGCAAGCTGGAGGCTTTGCCGCAGTGAATTCAATCACCTCTGTGAATGCGCGCCCATCTCCTCTTAATGAACCAGGTATTTCAAACCTCCAATGGACAATCTCTGCGGCTAAGCTTGGCGCGCGTAGTTCCTCTGCAAATGCAGCGGTAAAGTCAGCTTATGCCACAGCCAACCCATTGTCTGAAGAGCTTGGTGACGATGCTTTTGGCTATGCTGGTAATCCTGACAGCGCCACGACAGACATTTTCATCAATCTCAATAACAATGCTTCAAATTTAGATAATCAAAATGGCGGATTCACAGCCTACGGCCGCGTTTCTGAGGCAACCCGAGCAACGGTCACAAGCATCCGCGGACTACCCGTCGGCAATTATGGTGGTGTCCTCACTAATCTGCCTGTAGATGCCGTGGGTACCACGGCTCCAGCCAGCCCCACCTTTGCACAACTTGTCAGAATCAAAAAGGCCAGCTCTATTCCGGTCCTTACTTTTTCCGTAGATAATCTTTCTCCCGAAGTTGCCTCGGTTGTTGTGGAAAACAATCAACTCAAGTTAATCGGCAAAGTAGCTGGAACGCGCACAGTCACCGTGACAGCAAAGGATCTAGATGATAAGACGATCACGCAGACCTTTACCATTACAGTCGATAGTGCTTATCAAACCCCTGCCATTACGGTACAGCCAGTCTCCCAAATTGTTGATCAGGGAGCCACTGCCACGCTTAGCGTCACAGCCACCGGAACAGGACTTCAGTATAAATGGAGGAAAAACGGAACTGATATCGTGCCAGCCGTGACGACGCCGACCCTTTCACTGATCTCCTTTGGAGCTAGCGATGCGAGTGATTATGACGTCATTGTCTATAACACAAACACAAGTCTAACCAGTGATAAGGCGATTTTACGTTTACGCAGTCCAGCCAGTATCTCCGGCACATTAACCTCCAAAATTGTCGAGGTTGGTAAACCGTTAGAAATTGAGGCCGCTCTCACCGGCTCACCCGAGCCTATCTGCGTCTGGAGACGTGGCACGACGATCATTGCTGGCCAATCTAGCCGAAAGCTGGTGATCCCGACTGCTAAACTATCAGACGCGGGGCTTTACACCGTAACGGCATCCAATGCAGGAGGCTCTAGTAGTCCTGGCGCAGGTGGAACGGCTACAATTATCGTGGTTGATAAAACCACCCAGTATCAAAATGTGAAAGCGGCTTCTTTGGTAAAGCTGATTGCTCCCGTTGCAGGACAAGGTCTGACTTATCAATGGAAAAAAGGAGGTTTGGATATTGGAAGCGGTGAGCCCGGATTCCGTGGACAACAAGATCCAACTCTAATCATCGACAGTGTCACCACAGCAAACGTCGGAGACTACACCTGCGTCATTACTGCACCTGCTGGACTTGGTTCTGTAGAAACCGGCATCATTCGTGTTAGTGTTCCATCTCAAAAGCCAGTTTTGGGGCCTTTAGTTCTGGCTGACGCTTTTGTCGGACTAGCTTATCGTCATCAGATTGCTATCGCGTCTGGTTCTTCTCTAATTAGCGCTCCCGGGAAATTTATCGTTTCGGGACTTCCATCTGGACTGGTTTGTGATGTCAATACGGGCTTAATCACCGGTATCCCCAGAGCAACGGGGAACTTTACAGTGCGTGCAATAGTCAGCAACGCCGTCGGCAGTGCAGACGCTGTAACAAGCGCTTTAAAAGTCGCACCTCTTGTCGCAACCGCATCTGGAGCTTATGTGGCTAGGGTAGCACCGTCTCAGCCGCTTAACCTCAATCTTGGCGGCCGACTAGACATTGCGCTCACTGATAATTCGGCCTACACGGCATCTCTTCAGTTAGGCGGAGAAACCTTTCGTTCAGCTGGCGCTTTTAATCTTAATTCGGTCAATAGCAACTACAGCTCTGGCATCTACGAAAGCTTCATCACTTTCAATCGAGCGAATCGGAGACCCATTCAGGCGTTGCTCCTCATTTCCACCGCCACTGACACTGTCGCAGGCCGCATTGAAGGCATCCTAAGCGACGGAACCAACACAACCAGTGTTATTGGCTACAGGCATATTTGGAGTTCTCTATTTAGGAGCGGCCCACCGCCATTTAATAGTATGCCATTTGCCGCAGCTGTGGGCAACTATAAGGATTCAGTCACACTGAATGTGGCTCTTGAGCCTGAGGCAGCGCGCC
>JAIXZA010000103.1 GCA_027489965.1 Verrucomicrobiaceae bacterium | reverse complement strand
CCGACTTTGCCCACAACCTAAACCATAACCCAATCACATCATGTGTTACCGATGTCCTGAACCAAAGGTGTTACCGATGTCCTGACCGAGCCCCGAGCAGCAGAACCAAGAACGAAGAACGAAGAACGAAGAACGAAGAACTTCTATTCTCTGACCTCTGACTTAGACGCTCTAAGCGAGGCGGGTTTGGCGGTTTAACCAAATGAGCGCAGCGATCAATCCAACCAAGCCGCCGAGGTAGCTGGCATTGTGGATGTAGCCGACCTGCACAAATGCGACGGCGTCGATGACGTCGTTGGGCATGAGTAGGCCTTGCCAGCGGGCCATGACGGGGTCTTCGGCAGTCTTGGGGGCGATGGTGTAGGCGATGATGGCAAAGACAACAGCCGTGAGCATCATGAGACCGACGCCTTTTAGGCTGAGCTGAGCGGATTGCTTCAAAGGCAGGCGGGGTAGGGTGGTGCGACCCATGAACCAGCCGGCAAAGAATCCGACC
This sequence comes from Verrucomicrobiaceae bacterium, assembly GCA_027489965.1. GTDB lineage: Bacteria > Verrucomicrobiota > Verrucomicrobiia > Verrucomicrobiales > Verrucomicrobiaceae > Prosthecobacter. Next base: position 11,235 of record JAIXZA010000103.1, on the reverse strand, counting down.
CACCAGGTGGCAAGGAATCCGATCTCGGCGACGAGAAGTCGTTCAGGCTGGCTTTGGTCGAGGTAATAAAACTGATGAAACTTAAACTCGGTGAAGTACTCGTAGCCAAGCGTGAAGGTGATCTGATCGTGAAGGACGCCATAGACCCCTGCGATGAATGCACCCACGGTCCCGAAGACGAACATCCAACCGAACTGCCGAAGCGTGAAGGTGGGGTAGAGTAGGTTCATGGGATTATGTTAAAAGCGCCTCGAGCCGTTTCAGGCTGACGGGTTGGGCGGTGCCGAGTTCCTGGGCGAAGATGGAGACGCGGTATTCCTCGAAGAGCCAGCGGAAGGTTTCGTGGTTGCTGGGGCGCACTTCTTTTTCCCAGCCTTGGAAATCCTGGATGACGAGGGCTTTGTCGGCATCTTTGGCGGCGTTGTTGGCGGCGCGTTCGGCGCGGATGTAGATGGCCTTCAGGTAGCGCGGCAGATGGATCAACTGAGCATGTGGGGTGATGGCGAGGACGTTCATGGGCAGCAGGCGCAGGAGGTCCTGATCCATGCCAGGGTAACGTTTGGGGTAGGCTTGGATTTTTTGTCGCCAGTCGTCGCAAAGCTTCAAGAGATCCCGCACTTTCTGGGTCAGGGCGGGCAGTTCTTTTCGCGCGGTTTCACAGAGGCTCTGAAAGCGTTTTTCCGTGAGCGGCAGCAAGGGTTGTAAGCGCAGGACGTGTGCTAGCAGATGCTCCTGAGCTTGCTGGGAAAGCGGGGCAGCGGCAGCAGGCGCGGCGGCGGTGCCGGGCAGCGATAGATGGGCGAGGCCACTCAGGGGACGTGCGATGGTCTTGGCCCCGGCATCAAAACTACGCAGTTCCTTTTGCAGCCAGGCGATGTCCTTGCCTAACGCCAGCTCCGCGAGTCGGCGCACGGCTGCGGGTGAGGCTGCCGTGACTTCGTCTGGCTTGCGGAAGAGTCGCAGATCGACTTCGCCCTCACGCAGCAGTAGGCCAGGATAACCGTGCACGGGGACACCGTGAATTTCTTCGACCAGGATCGACTCTGGTAAATCGCCAAAGGTCCAGCCGGGCAGGGCATACTTCTCCACGCGTGGCAGCAGTTTTTCCCAGGCGTCTGAGCGGGTCTCTTGCTTTTTGACGGTGGCGCGCAGGCTCTCGAGATCCCGAGTGGCGATCATGGATTGATTGCCCTGAGCCATGACTTCGACACGCGGCTTCAGATGCACGGGCACGCTGTCGGGGGGCCAGTCGCTGGCATCCACCGGCACCTGATACACCTGACGCAGATGCTTGGCCAAGGCCTCCATGAAGTCGGTGCGTCCGGGATTGAATTCTTTGGCGATCTTTTTGGCATTGGCCTCAATCGGCATCAGTTGGCGGCGGATGACTTTGGGCAAAGCACGCAGCAGGGTGGTGATGAGCTCCTCCCGCAGTCCGGGCACGAGCCACTGCACCTGACCGCTGGTCAAGGTCTCGGCCAAGGGCAGGGGAACCTGCACGGTAACTCCATCATCGTCTTGGCCGGGTTTGTAGGCGTAGCTAATGGGCAGCACGTTGTTGCCGAGATTGGCCTGATCAGGGAACTGTTCGAGATCGCTGGAGAGGTCGTCTCCGCCAGTGAGGTCATCTTCGGCCACGCAGAGAAAGTCGGGCTCACTGCGCAGGCGTTCGTTGACCAGTTTATTCAGGTCATGAATGGAAGAGACGCCATGGATGCGCGCCCGATAAAACTCGAAGAGGTGTTCTTCAATCGCATAGACGCGACTGCTGCGCACGCGAGTGAGGGCGGCCTCCAGGCGATCACGCAGCTTTTGATTGTAGCCAAAGAAGCGATGGGGAATGAGGGTGGTGCCCTCCAGGAGCGCGCCACGGATGAAGAGCTGCGTGGCGCCGACGGGGTCGATCTTCCCAAAGTCGATGGGTTGGCGTTTCACCTCCAGTCCATGCAGCAGCAGGCGCTCGGTGACCAGCACGCGACCTGCTTTGGCGCTCCAATGCGGCTCACTGTAGCGCCTCTCTAAAAGGTGGGCACCGAGTTCTGCGGCCCACTGCGGGTCAATGCGGGCGACGGTTCTGGCAAAGAGCTGGCTGGTCTGGACGATCTCGCCTGCCACAATCCAGAGGGGCTGTTTGGTTTTCTCTTGGCCGGGCTTGGCGTTCTTTTCACGGCGCTCGTAGAGATTGGAGCCGGGAAAGATCGTGACCTCTCGATTGCCAGAGGCCTTGTAGGCATTGCGCTCCTGACGCATGGCAATGTCGCCTAGATGCCCGGCGACGATGCAGCGATGCAGAGCGATCTCCATGTTGGCTGGCGCTGGGGGCTGCTTGGCATCCCGAAAGGTGTCGCGCAGCTGCATCCACACGTCCCGCCACTCGGACATGCGGGTGTAGGATAAAAAGTTAGACCGGCAGAATTTGCGCAAGGCATTCTTGCCACCACGTTCCTGATCGGGAGCGGCATACCAGATTTTCAGCAACGTGATGAAGTCCGAGTCAGGTGCGGCAAAGGCTTTGTGGGCAGCGTTGGCCAGTTCCTTGCGCTCTTCCGGGCGCTCGCGCGGATCGGGGATGCTCAGGCCAGCGGCTAGGACGAGCATGTCTTCCAAGCAGCCTTCTTCCCGAGCCTGAAGCAACATGCGACCGAGAGTCGGGTCCAAGGGCAGGGCTGCGAGTTCGCGACCGCGCTCGGTCATGTCATGGGTCTCATTTAAGGCGCCAAGTTCGTGCAGCAGGTCATAGCCCGCGCGGATGGCGGCACTGACGGGCGGATTGATGAAGGGGAACGTTTCGATCTCGCCTAACCGAAAGGCCTTCATGCGCAGGATGACCTCGGCGAGATTGGAGCGCTGAATCTCCGGCTGGGTGAAGCGTGGACGTTTGTCGAAATCATCCTGCGCATACAGTCGGATGCAGACACCATCCTGCACACGCCCAGCACGGCCAGCGCGCTGATTGGCGCTGCTTTGCGAGATGGCCTCCACCGGCAAGCGCTTGGTCCGCGTGCGCGGATTGTAGCGGCTCATGCGGGCGAGGCCTGTATCGACCACGTAGCGGATGCGGGGTAGCGTGATGGAGGTCTCAGCGACGTTGGTCGCGATGATGACACGCCGTTTGGCTCCAGGTGAAAAGACGCGCTGCTGCTCGGCCGAGGCCATGCGGCCAAACAAAGCCAGCACTTCAATGCCGGCACCGAGCCTGCCATCGAGAATGTCTCGTGTGTCGCGAATGTCCCGCTCGGTGGGCATGAAGACAAGCACGTCGCCTTCACTGGTCTCAATGAGAACGTCTTCGACGGCATTGACCGTGGCATCGAGATGGGTGGGATCTTCGTCACTGTCACCGACCGGCAGATAGCGGATGTCCACGGGGTAGAGTCGCCCAGAGACCTCAATGATGGGCGCGCCGCCAAAGTGGGCGCTGAAAGCCTCGGTATCGATGGTGGCGGAGGTGACGATGAGTTTGAGCTCAGGCCTCTTGGGCAGCAGGGTCTTCAGGTAACCTAGCAGGAAATCAATGTTGAGCGACCGCTCATGCGCCTCATCCAGGATCAGCATGGAGTAGTTTTTTAGCAGCGGATCACTTTGGATTTCAGCCAGCAAAATCCCGTCGGTCATGAACTTCACCTTAGTCTCTCGGCTGGTATCGTCACTGAAGCGCATCTTGCAGCCAACCATGCCGCCCCAGCGCACATTCAGCTCCTCGGCCACGCGATGGGAGACACTCATGGCCGCGACCCGTCGGGGTTGGGTGCAACCGATTTGCCCCCGAGCCTCGCCCATGACCTCGAGGCACATTTTGGGAAGTTGAGTGGTTTTTCCCGAGCCAGTTTCGCCAGCTAAAATCACCACCTGATGGCCACGGATCGCCGCGAGGATGTCCTCACGGCGTGAAGTGATGGGAAGGTCAGGCGGGTATTGAATCAAAGCTCGAAAAGGGTGGGATGTCTGCTTTCGAGGAGAGTGGCATCTTAGACAAGAAAAAAGGGGTAAAATACAGGAGAACTCGTTCACTGATCCTGCTTCTTGAGGAAATTCAGGCATTGAAAAGATTGACATAGGGGTGGAATGGATGCCCTAGATGGCCCCACTCCTGCCGTCCCCTCGTACTGCCTCTCATGTCCAAAGCCCTAATTATTGCCGAAAAGCCCAGTGTTGCCGCCGATCTTGCCCGTGCTTTGGCGAAATCTCCCGGCATGAAGGCCTTTACCAAGGAGAAGGATTATTATGAAAATGAGACCCACGTCATTTCCAGTGCCGTTGGACATTTGATCGAACTGGCGATGCCCGAAGTGAATGGCAAAAAGATCGGTTGGGGCTGGACGAGCCTGCCGATCATGCCTCAGGAGTTTGAGCTGAAGCCCATTGAAACCAGCGCCGACCGATTCAAGCTTTTGAAGAAGCTGATTGCCCGCAAGGACGTGGATCGTCTGATCAATGCTTGCGATGCCGGCCGTGAGGGAGAGCTGATTTTTCGGTACATTGTCGAAGCTGTGGGCAGTAAGAAGCCTGTGCAAAGACTCTGGATGCAGTCCATGACTCAGGGGGCAATCTTGGATGCCTACAAAAAGCTGCGGACTGGAGCTGAAATGCAGCCTCTGGCAGATGCCGCGAAGTGCCGCAGTGAATCCGATTGGCTGGTCGGCATCAATGCGACCCGGGCGCTGACGGCGCTGAATTCCCGTAACGGCGGTTTCCGCCTGACGCCTGCCGGCCGTGTGCAGACCCCGACGCTGACGATTCTGGCCAAGCGTGAAAATGAGATTCAGGCGTTTGTCTCCCGCACATATTATGAAGTGCATGGCCTGTTTGAGGTCTCGGCCGGGAATTATGAGGGACGCTGGTTCAATGAGTCCTTCCAGAAAGATGAGAAGGACGAGCATAAGAAAGCTGAGCGTCTTTGGGATCTGCAAAAAGCTGAGGAGATCGTCAAACGCTGCCTCGGTAAGCAGGGCAAGATTGAGCAGATCACCAAACCGACCAAGCAGATCGCTCCACTGCTGTATGACCTGACCAGCTTGCAACGTGAGGCCAGCAATCGCTTTGGTTTCTCAGCACGCCGAACTCTACAGATCGCGCAAGCTCTGTATGAAAAGTTCAAAGTACTGACCTATCCAAGAACAGATTCTCGCTATTTGCCTGAGGACTATTTGGACACGGTGAAGGAGACGATGAAGACCTTTGCCAGCCATGATCGGAAGAAGCAGGATGCCTTGCCGCAGGATCTAGGCGACCACGCCGCCAAGGCCCTGGATAATAAATGGATCCGGCCGACCAAACGCGTCTTTGATACGACGAAAGTGAGCGATCACTTTGCCATCATCCCTACTGGTCAAATCCCACCGAAAGAGCTGCCTGAGGCCGAGCAAAAGCTCTTCGACATGGTGTCACGCCGTTTTGTGGCCGTCTTTTTCCCACCGGCTGAGTTTGAGGTCACCACACGCATTACCCGCATTGAGCAGGATGCCTTTAAAAGTGAGGGTAAAGTCCTGGTCGAGCCGGGTTGGCTGGCTGTTTATGGCAAAAAAGCCGCAGAAGAAGCTGCCGCTGAAGGCGAGAGCAATGCCAAGCTGCTGGTTTACGCCAAGCATGGCGATAGCGCTAAAAATGTGGATTGTGAAGCGGCTACCTTGCAGACCAAACCCCCGGCACGCTTTACCGAAGCGACCCTGCTTTCTACCATGGAGACGGCTGGAAAGCTCGTCGATGATGAAGAACTAGCTGAAGCGATGAGTGATCGTGGTCTTGGTACGCCAGCAACGCGTGCCGCCATCATTGAAGGCCTCATCAGTGATAAATACATTGAGCGCACAGGTCGTGAAATGGCAGTGACCTCGAAGGGGCTTTCCTTGATTGGTCAAATCAGCAGCATCGGGATCGAAGCGCTGAGCAGTCCTGAGTTGACAGGACAATGGGAGCACAAGCTCCGTCAAATGGAACAGGCCAAGCTGGATCGTAGCACCTTCATGCGGGACATCCGCAGCCTGACTAGCGATGTCGTGGAGAAGACGCGTGCTTATCAGAAAATTGCCAAAGAACGTGTCTATCCTGATTTTGAATCCAAATGCGGTCTTTGCGGGCACTCTGGCTTCAAGCAAATTGAGGATGTGCTGACCTGCAAAAATGCCGAGTGCAAAGTGAAGGTCTATAAAGTGATCGCAGGCAAGGAATTGCCTGAAGATCAGATGCGCGAACTTCTGGAGAAGCGCTTCTTAGCCCCCCAAGAAGGCTTCCGCAGCCGCCTGGGGAAAGAGTTCACCGCTGGGATCGAGATCAAGGACGATGGCAAGACTGGCTTTGTCTTCCCTGGTGGGGCCAATGATCCTGATGCACCGCCGCCCTTCGACTACGACGCAGCGACCCCTATCGCTAACTGCCCTGTTTGCGCCAAGAAAGGCCGCAAAGGCAAGATCTACGAAACGCCCGAGCATTACATGTGCAACATTGCTGCCAAAGATGCCAAGGCCTGCAATGGCCGTCTGCCACGTGTGCTCTGTAAAAAAGAGATCACCACGGCGAATGCAATCAAGTTCTTTACCGAAGGCAAGACGGACCTGATCGAAGGCATGATCTCCAAAAGAGGTCGTCCTTTCAGTTCCTTCCTCAAGTGCAATGCGGGAGACAAGCGCCTGCTAGGCTGGGAATTCCCACCTCGTGAGGCCAAGCCGAAAGCCGCGCCGAAGCCCAAAGGTCGTTTTGCTAAAAAAGCCGCTGCAGCTGAGGCCGACGCAGCTGAGTGATCGTATTCTCTCGGTTGCACCTTCCTTCTAACCTTCTATTTTACGATTCATGATTCCTGCTGACCGCCGCTCCACTCCCTTGCTTTGGGTGCCCTTATTAATGATCGTTTTGGCGCTCATGCTGCAATGGTTGAAGCTGAACTCTCCCCAGACGGGCCTGCCCCCCAATTTTTCGCCCTGGATGGCGCTGGCTTTCACTGGCACCTTGGTGATGTCCCGTGCTCTGCCCTGGTTCGTCTGGCCGCTGGCCATGTTTGCGGTCAACTTGGCGGCTCTCGGATCCTCTTCAGCTCTGACGGCTGAGAATCTGTCCATCTACGGCATCTATGCCTTGGCAGCTTGGTCGGCTGCTCAGTTTCGTGGCAGACTTGGATTAGTGCAGGGATTGCTCGGGGTGGTTCTTTGCAGCGCGGTTTTTTATTTGGTCACCAACACCGTGTCATGGGCTGGCAATGCCGCCTATGCGAAAAGCCTGACAGGCTGGATGCAGGCGCTGACCATGGGTCTGCCCGGTTACTTGCCAACCTGGACCTTTTTCCGTGCGTCCTTCTTCAGTGATCTCGGTTTCAGCGCTCTGCTGATGCTGGCATTTAATGCTGAGGCTCGTGTGCGTGATCAGGCAACTCTGCCTCTTCTGGTTTCCGCTGCCCGCTAATCTTTTAGGACAGCGCCATGTCCCAGCCTATCCCTCAGCCCATCGATCCTGCTGAACTGCCAGCCTTGGCTTTAGCGACGATGAAGAAGGCTAAGTTTCCCATGCTGGCGACCTGTGAAGGTGATCAGGCCCGAGTCCGTCCAGTTTCTCCTGTGCGCACGGATGGTTTCACCGTCTATGTGGCCAATCTTCGCCGCTACGGGAAGACGGTTCAGTTGGCCGCAAATCCCAAGGCGGAGCTGTGTTACACGGACGACGATCATCATCAGGTTCGCATCACGGCTGTGGCTTCGATCGTGACGGACCCACTGTTGCTGCAAGAGATCTGGGACAGCAATCCACTGCTGCGTGCGTATCTGCGTACTCCTGACAATCCAGAACTGATCATTTACTGTTTTAGCCCAAATGAAGTGCGCTACATGCGTGAATGGGCACTGGAATATCATTGCGTGAAATTGAATGATTTTTGACGGAGCATTGGCAATCTTCAGCTCTCTGTCCATGCTGTCAGCATGACCCGCGAAGAAGCTGCTGAAATCCTCCAACGAATTGCCCTCCTGCTTGAATTAAAGGGCGAGAATCCTTTCAAAATCCGTGCCTATAAAAGTGGTGCTGAAGTGGTGGAAGCTTATGCCGGAGACATCATGAAGCTGGCCGCAGACAACCAACTCGCTGGCATCAAAGGCATTGGCGATGCTCTGCGCGATAAACTGCATGAGATGGCTACGACCGGGAAGCTGGAGTTCTTTGAAAAACTCAAAGCCGAGTTTCCTGAAGGTCTCTTTGAACTGTTCGAAATCCAAGGTCTGGGCCCCAAGAAAATCGCCGCGTTGTACTCGCAATTGCAGGTGGGCTCCGTGGCCGATTTGAAGCGTGTTTGCGAGAGTGGTGAGGCGGCCAAAATCAGTGGCTTTGGTGATAAGACGGTGGTGAAAATCCTGGAAAGCATCGCCTTCCGGGCTGAGCACGCCTCGGAGTTCCGGATCGATCAGGTCTATGCCCTAGCTCTCGATCTTCTCGACACGCTGCGTGCTCATCCGGCGGTCTCGCGGGCAGAAGTTTGCGGTAGTTTCAGGCGTGGTAAAGAGACGGTGCATGATCTGGATTTCTTGGTTTCGACGCGCCAGCCAGAACAAGTCATTGCTGACTTTGTGGCCCTGCCGCAGATCGAAAAGGTGATCGTGCAAGGTGGCACCAAAGCCAGCGTCTATGCACCCAATGGCGTGCAGTGTGATTTGCGTGCAGTTAGCAGCGCTGAGTTTCCTTTTGCGCTGAACTATTTCACCGGTAGCAAGGAGCATAATGTCGTCATGCGGCAGCGGGCCCTGGATCGCGGGCTATCGCTGAATGAATATGGATTCACGCCGACCGAAGCTGGCGCCAGTCTATCGGAGGAAATCCAAGAGATTCACGATGAGCGGGAAATTTACCGTGCTCTTGGCCTGGACTACATCGAGCCCGAGTTACGCGAGAATTCGGGCGAAATCGAAGCTGCTGCCCAAGGACGTCTGCCTGCTCTGATCCAGTTGGAAAATCTGCGCGGTGTCTTTCACAATCACACCACGGCTAGCGACGGACGCGGCACTTTGCGTGAGATGGCTGAAGCGGCGCGCGATCTGGGGCTTCAATATCTAGGCATTGCTGATCATAGCAAAAGTAGCTTTCAAGCCAACGGTCTCAATGAGCATCGGTTGCGGGCTCAGATCGCCGAGATCCGTGCCATGAATGCCGAGTTCGACGGTCACTTCCGCCTCTTTGCAGGCAGTGAGGTGGATATCCTCAAAGATGGCTCGCTGGACTTTGATGACGATCTTTTGGCTGAGCTAGATTACTGTGTGGCAAGCGTTCATAATGTCTTTAATCTGCCAGAGGCAGAGATGACAAAGCGCATCATCCGCGCCATCGAGAACCCCCATGTCACCATGCTCGGTCATGTCACGGGACGCCTGTTATTGCAGCGTCCGGCTTATGCGGTGAACATTCCTGCGATCATTGATGCGGCAGCGGAGACTGGCACCATCATTGAACTGAATGCCAGCGCTTGGCGATTGGACATGGACTGGCGCTGGTGGCGACTCGCCAAAGAGAAAGGCGTGAGATGCAGCATCAATCCAGATGCCCACAGCACTCAGGGTTTAGAGGCTGTGTTGTTTGGGGTGCGTGCAGCCCGCAAGGGCTGGCTGACGCGCAACGATGTGGTGAATTGTCTTCCGCTAGGTCAGATCGAAGCGGCCCTAAAAAAACAAAGGGCGGACTGATGTCCGCCCCTCATGGGAAGTTTATTTTTCCACTTTGATCTTCGGAATCGTGCCGCTGATTTTGTTGGCGACATCGGAGAAGAAGTTTCCGCCTTCAGTTTCTTTGGAGTGGCGCAGGTAAAGGCCAACGATGAAGGCGGTGATGAACAGAAAAATCACAATCAGGGCTGTGGCGCAGCCGCTTTCCGTCTGGTCTGGGTAATTGCTAGCACGGCGCACATTGGCTGGGCGCGCTGGCTTTTTCCGGTAGTCGGCTGGGGCTGGTGGTGGCGGTGCATCTTTGACTGGAAGAACGGGAGGTGGCACAAAAATGACAGGTTGTGCAACGGCGATCTCTTCAGGTTCAGCGCTAGGTGCATCACCAGCGTAAAAAACGGCCTGAATGTCACCAAAAGCCACGCGATCACCCTCGGCTAACTTTGCCTCCTCAATGATAGCGCCGTTGACCCGTGTGCCATTGCTCGACTGTTGATCACTGACGTAGCAGCCGTCATCCTGAAGCTCGATCAAGGCGTGATGCCCTGAAACGGAAGGACAATCCAACACGATGACGCTATCTGGGTGGCGTCCTAAAGTCGTCGTGCCAGACTCCAATACGTGGGTCATGGAGGTATCTTCGTCGAGGTAGAATTCAAGTGTGGCCATAGTCGGGGGGAGCTATTTTTCGGGTGATGGGACAGACGTCCGTGACAGCGCTAAAGGAGGCTTAGCTTTTTGCTGATGCAATATCTATGTTCGCATAAGTGCAATCATTGCATTACATATTTCATATGAACTCATTCCGTTTTTCCAAGTTAAGCTTCTGCCTTTGCATAGTTTCTTTATCTTTTTGCCTAACCTTAGACCTAAAGGCAGGGCCCGCGGAAGAGAAGGAGGCTGAATCTGCGGCCCTAGCTTTAGCGGCGGATCAGGAGAGCGCTGGCTTCATGTTCCGCGCTGAGGCCTGGAGCAGCGACCTGCCACAAGGGCTGGGCAAAGCTGTGAAAATGCAGCTTTTTAAAGGCAATGAATACTGCATCGGTGTCGCCGTGCCTCGGAAATCAGGTGTGCGCATCACTGGTTCGGTCTTGGATCTCGATGCCAGACCGGTGGGAGAAATCCAGCCTGTTTTGGATGGCTGGGGTTTTCTTCTGTTCTTCAAACCGAAAAAAACCGGCGTCTATATGGTCACCATTCAGATCGATGAAAAAGGCAAGCAGGCGGATACCTCCTGCGCGATCATCACTGGTTACAAATAAGCAGGCTCAATCCCGCAGCGCTACTGCCGGATCGACTTTGGCGGCAAACCAGGCAGGGATAAGTGCGGCAATCAGGCAGAGGACCACAGCAAGACCGCAGATGGAGCCAATGTCGCCTGGTTGGATTTTTGAAGGGATCTCACTGAGGAAATAGATGTCTTGTGGGAAGAAGTCACGCCCCGTCGAATGGGCGATGAGGTCACGCAGATCATTCCTGAAATGCAGGACGGTCATGCCACCGATCAAGCCTGTGATGATGCCAAGCACGGCAACAATGCCTGCCTGTGCGAGAAAGATGGCAATGATCTGACCAGCCCGGGAACCAAGAGCTGTGAGAATGCCGATTT
>JAIXZA010000102.1 GCA_027489965.1 Verrucomicrobiaceae bacterium | reverse complement strand
CGTCATGGTCGGCAAGCAGCCCATCGTGATCAAGGATACGAAGCTTTCCTCTGATGTGGCGACTCTGAATCAATTGGTGTCCGCGTATGTGATGGACGGTGGCAGCCTTACCGGCCTTACCAGCCCTCAGGCTGTCTTGGATAAAATGAAGCGCGCCAGACCGAGTAACGACCTCAAGACTCATGTGGGAGCCTCTTCTGGTCGTATGATTGATACTCGGTTGAGGGCTCTAGTCACAACTGCTCCGCCTGCCAACGGAGCTCAACGTGCCAGATGGAATACTCAAAAGCAGCGTTTCGAGCTGACTACATCGAACGGTTCTGCTGTGGCTGAGTTTTTTATTGATGAGGGACTTACTTCAACTGACTTTGGAACTGATACCACCAGGAAAAAAAGTAACGTGAGTTTTAACGCGAGCCGTGGCTGGGTTTGGGGTGATTCGGCGAATCCTAGTTCAGCGAGTTACGGAACGCCTTCTGGCAGTCAAGGCGACGGCTCATCAAATCTCTTTGATCCTGATGAGGTTGAGTCAACACCAACGCCACCTGGCGGCGGCGGTGGAACAGGTGGTGGTGGTGGCGGTGGCACCGGTGGTGGTGGCGGAACAGGTGTTCCAGATCCCGTGCGCTTGCCGCAGCCCAATCTGAGTCCTTGGGGCGGAACGTTCGCATATGGAGTTTTTCCTTCAAGTGTATCGTTAAGTTCCAATGGGGCCCCAGCTGGAAAATCACAGTTACAGTATCGTAAAAACGGTGGTGGTTGGTCTGATTATTCAGGGACTCCCATTTCATTGAATCCTGCGGACACGCTTGAAGCGCGAAACAAAACACTGGATACGGCCCTCTACTATGACAGTTACAATACAGGGTCATCCTATTACCGGCTTACCTCTGGTTTTGCAGGTAGCAGTTCAGGGACCTGGGGAAATGCAACGGGTGGTTCAAACCTTTTGGTCAATACACAAAACGGCGTCGAATCTTCAACTTTCAAGCATGGCAACACCAAGCTGGATCTTGGAAATGGAGAGTTTTTGGATGCAGGGACAGAGAACGTTTTGTCATTCACACGCAAACCTTTTGATGCGATTGTACCTAACACTTGGTTTGCGCTTGGTGATTTGTTGCTTTTAAACGGCACCACTTTTTACGACAGTGAGGCTGACGGTGTCACCTTGAGTATCAATTTAAATCTCACTGAACCGGCTCAGTCAGCCGTTATCCATGTGAATCTCGGGCTCATCAGCACGGAGAACTCCAGTGACCGCACGGCTAGCGCAGACATTGTTGAATTGCGCAACCCCAACACCGGATTTTCAGTGGACATTGATGGAGTTAATTATCGCTTGGAGCTCAGCTGGGCCACTTTAAACCCTGGCGCTGGCGTAGCCCAGGGAAACAAATTCCTCGTCTATGAAGGTTCCTCTGCTCAAGCAGAATTAAGAGCCCGATTTGTTCCCAATCGCTAATCATTCACCCACTACCAATATGGAAGATATCAATGAACGCAGCCAACTCGGCTACCGCATGCTGCACCTCTCCAAAGATAGTGGTGTCAGTGACTTTTACATCACGCCATGGGAAGCTCTAAGTTACAAGCGCAACGGAAAGTTATTCTTTGATTCCTTCATATATCAGCCCGAGCGCCCAATTGAGTTTACTTCCGGCTGTATTGATTATGCCATGGCATTAGGAAGCCGTCGCTATCGTGTGAATCGCATGGTGACCCGCGGACGTCCGCGCTGGGTTATGCGTCTTCTGCCAGAGAGTATTCCCGATATCAGCAAGTTGATGGTGCCGCCAGCTGCCATTAAAGCGTTTCTTGAAGCGAAAAATGGTCTGTTCCTTGTTTGTGGGGCAACGGGTTCAGGGAAATCGACAACGATTGCATCAATGATCTTGGAGCGTGCCAAGCGTCGTCAGGAGCATGTCCTAACTTTTGAAGATCCAATTGAGTTCGTTTATCCACCTGGGATTCCGTCCCTTGTTTCACAGCGTGAAATTGGCACAGATGAATTGGACTTTAATAAGTCTTTACGTGCCGCGCTTCGTCAAGCTCCTGATGTCATTCTTGTGGGAGAAATTCGTGACGGTGAGACTGCTGAGATTGCCCTCCAAGCTGCTGAGACTGGGCATGTTGTCGTGGCAACACTACATACGTCGAGTGCAGCGCAGACCGTGCAGCGGTATCTGAAATTGATCCCAAGTGATCGAATGGAAAACGCCATGCTTTCCTTTGCTGATAGTATCCGTGGGATTCTTTGTCAGCGTCTCATGTTTGATGAAACGCGTGGAAAGCGTTTCCCAATTCATGAGCTGCTTTTGCCCTATGATTCGGTTTGTGGCATGATTCGTCGCGGTGAATTCAAGAACCTTGAGCAAGAACTCGAGGCAGGATTCACACGTGGCATGATGAGTTTTGAACGCTGTTTGGGAATGCGTGTTGCTGATGGGTGGAAGCCTACTGCCGTGCGCAAAACCGGATACGCGGAACATGAAGTCTATGACTTCCTATCACGAGAAAACCTGACCTCTATTTATGCTGTGGGATGAACTAAAATCTGTATTGAATTTCTCTGCCTTCAAAGCTGAAGCAGATGATGCTTCTGTGCCCTGGAACAAACGATTCGAGGGGAGGAAGACGCTTCTGTTAAATGTCGGACGAAGTCAGACAAGCTGGCGTGGCGTTAACAAGAAGGGTGTCTTTGATGATGGCGGCGTCATGGATGGCGAGTTTTCTGACATCGCTCCTCAGCGCGCAGACGAGTGGCGTATGTTAGCGGACGGCGGTTGGTGTGTCGTTAGCGTCAATAACCGTTTTATCATGAGCCTTGAAGCAAACATGATGCGAGGGGACAATTGCACCTCACTGTTAAGAACCAATCCACGAGCAGTGTTGGGACCAAAGTATGATCGTGGTAAACGCTACGGCATATGCCATCATCCAGATACTTCTTCAAGCATGCTCCTAGCCTGTGAGGAGAGCTTGGTGAAGGTAACAGAAGATGTGCTCAAAACCATCGGTCTGCGGCCAGGCCGAGTCTGTTGTGGTTTATTTGCTCTAACGGAGCATGCGATCCATGAGATGTATGTCACAAAACGGCTGAATACAGCTGCTAACTTTGCTCTTATCAGTGCATGTGAGGGCTCTGTTGCTGTTCTAATTCAGCAAGATGGGCAATGGAAAGAGCTGCGCAGTCGCAGTGGCATGGGGCCTGATGCAGTGGAGACCTCTCTCCAGATCATCACCCCATTGTTGCAAAAGTTACCTCAGGGCAGCCCGATCTACTTTATCAGTGATGGTCAGGATCTTAAGTACCGCACGGAAGTGATGTCGGTGCTCGAAAAGATGGGTGGCCACGATCTCACTGAAGAAGATCTTCTGTGGAAGGTTATTGGCACTAACTAAAATTTTATACATTAGCTATGAGCGTTTATCTCTGTCACGACTTTAAAACACCCCGCAACGACACCTCCAAGCGGCTTCCTGATTCATTTAAAGCCATTCCAGCTTTGTTTTATCTGGTGCTGATTGCTGCCGCCTACTTTATGACCATGGACTGGAGGGCTTACAAACAAGCTGAGCTAGATAAGATACAAGCTGTGGCTAGTAAGGCTCAGTTCGAGGCCTCGACAAAAGACCTGCAAACAGAAAAAGCAGGTCTTGATGCGGAGACTGCAAAAGCAGAATTATTGGCTAAATGGATGGAGGGTGCGCGTAATGTTCAACCCATTGGTGTGGCTATCGCACGTGCAATGCCCCCTGAAGTGCGTCTTTCTGATTTATCTCTTGAGCGCAGCGATCAGGTGCCTGCCAATTTATCGCTGTCGGTGCGAATTAATGGAGGCTCTCCAACGGAAGTTGGTCTCATGGAAAGTGGTCTGTCACGCCTTCAATATCGCTCTTACGCACCCCAACAATCCAAGGAAGGGGACGTGATCCAATACCGCTCCACGCTCATTCGTTCCGAACAGTAAAACTTCATCGTCATGAATCCAAAACAACTAGCATGCGTGATCTTGATGTCCTTCATCGGCATCATATTCTACGTCGGACAAATTGTACACAAAAATGTGGGTGCAATGAAAGCGGCTGCGCAAACTGCCATTGATGAATCAAAGGCAGCTGATGATGCCAAGCAACTTGCTGAAATCTTGTTAACGAAAACTAAGGGGGATACAGATGAACTTCGGCGCTTCTTAAAGTCTTGGACGCCAAGTGTGCAAAAAGTTCAGACAGAACAAGAAATGGAGGCTGCTGTAGAATATACCCTTCGTGAACGCGGCATTTCATTCGTGAAGTCAAGCAAGAGTGAAACTAAGACTATCGCGGGCGATTTATTTATGCCCAAGTTGATTATCAGTACTATCACACTGGAGGATGAATATGCAAAGGTCCTTAACTGGCTTGGAGATCTCGAGAAACGTCTGCCATTGGCACGTGTCATAACCTGTCAGCTGACGGGTGGCAGTAGTGTCAGACAAATTCAGCTTACTGTGACGATCGAAAATCCTATCGTGAATCTTGCCGCCAGCATTGGCAGCAAAGAGGTGCCTAAAAAATCTTGAACTGCATGAAAAGTTTATCCGTTGTTTCAATACTGCTAGTTTGCTTGTCCCTTAATTTACGGGCTCAAGATCCTCTTGCGCAGCAAACGCAAGACTCTGTCGAGCCTGAAGTCGAGCAGAGAGTTCATTACACACTAGTTTTACCCGAAGAGAAAACACCCGAATTGCTCAAGGCTGATGAGAATAATCCTTTCGAGGTCTCGAACAGCGAAGTTGAAAAGGACGGGGATTCTGAGGAAAATCGTGTGCGTGACATTCTCGTTAGCATGCCTGCTGTAGGTGGTGGATCTGGGCCTGCCGGAATGCGCGTCATGCTCGGCGGAATGCGCTTAGAAGTGGGTCAGCAGGTGCCAGACGTTATCCCTGATCAGCAGGTTATGCTGCGGGTTAAAGCTATCAATGATGGCTTCATCGAGCTAGTCTGGGTGGAAAAAACACCGACGGGATTACCTCCAAAGCCTTTTGTAATCCCTGTCGATGTTTCGCCAAGCGTCCGTTATCGTATGCCAGCAGGCACTGGTGATAAAAGTGGTGGCGCAACTGGCACTTTACGCCGTGGTGAAGTTTCCGCATTTAGACGATCAAACGAGGCGGATTCTATTGCTATTACTAAGCCTACAGTCAAAGCAGTCTCGGTGGATGATCAACCAGTCACATCAAATGAGGTGCCTGCTCCAGCATCCAATGTCCCGGAAGCGTCTGTCATGAGAATGCTTTTTGGGAATCATGGTCCACAGCCCAAATGAAGATTCGTCCTCAGGCATTTGTCATTCCTAAGGGCGGCTATACGGCTGTCGAGCTACTGCTCGTCCTATCCCTCAGTGCCGTGATCATGGGCACTTTTGTTGTTTCGTTGGGGACACTTTCAAACAGCCGTCCGAGTACAAGTTCATCTGTAACCAACCCTCTCGACTCCACGAGGAGAGCCAACTACTATTACGGCAGTCTAGAAACCGTCAATCGTGATGCAGTCATGGCACCGCATTATGGGATGATGGCACAGGCAGAAGAATTGAGAGAGCAGTTTCAAACAGACATCGTCTCCGCGACAGCCATTTTTTGTCTGTATCGAACGGGGTTGAATAATTATCGACCGCACACCATTTTTTACGACCCGACAATTCACAATGAGCTCGATACAACTCAAAAATTCAGAAACCACTTAGTGGTTGATCTCAAAGTCGTCCAACCAACTCAATATGTGGATTACCGTAATCCGCAGAATACAGCGCTCACGCAACCAGCTGAAAATGCGACTATTTTCCTGCTGACCTTCAGTAAGGTTGAGAAGCTGTTCAAGGTGCTGTGCATTTATGAGATTGATGTTTTAAGAATCACCTCAACAAGCCAGGCTCAAGGGTTTCATGCTAGTGTCAGGCGTTTTGCCGACAATCCAATCTTGGCAACGATGCCAACGGGCACCAGTGGGGGCGGTTCCAGTGCTGCTGGTTCATTCATTCCCTTGGCTTTTTCAAGTGGGTATGAGGTCTTTTATCCGCCATCTGTCCCTAGGCCTGATCCAGCTAAAACGAATGAGTGGGCCACGGATGGCTTTGCACCAATCTTCATCTCTTTTGAACGCGCTACCCGCTTGGCTTTAGTGGAAGGCACCGCCATAGACCGATTTAAAATTGCAGCTGAGCGGCCATTTTATTTTATTTGGTGGCCTGATCCTGGAGCCAAGAATCTTGCTCAGCCAGCTTCAAACAACACAATAGACGTTTCTGATCCGCGTCAGGCCTACAATCACATGGGAGGGCGCACCTCATTCATGTTCACGGTTCCGATGTTTCCAGCCCTTTGACGTTCATGCAAACGCAACTGAAACAGGCCTCTAAAAAGCAACAGGGAGCACTCATGGCCGCGGCCTTACTCATGATGGTTGTTATGGGTATGTTCATGAGCGCATGGATTTCATTGATGAGTTCACGCGCTGTTCAGGTGAGTCTTTTGCAGGATGCTGTGCAGCGTCGCGTCTCTGTGGAAAACTCACGCATGTTAGCGTGGCAATGTTCCATGGATAAAGGATTCGATCCGAATACCACAATGGCCAGTAATGTGTCCGGGTTTCTCGGCACTAACTTTGGTGGTATTAATACCTTTGATGGTTGGAATTTGATGAATGTTTTTTCTTCGACGCGAATTCCTGGAAACATGAATACCGTCTTCCCCTATAACTACAACGGGGTCAGACCATCGACTTCTTATCTCACGACCGAACAGTTAAAACGTCCTGGAACATTAAATGAGGTCGATGATTTTAATTCGTTCTCATTCATGAAGTCTTTTCCTCCTGTGCTTGCTGGAGATCTGTTCACCTATTATCGCAAGCCTGAAGGTGGTGTTTATGGGAGTATTCAAATTGAGGTTGTCAACACGACGGCAAGCACCGCTATCTGGGCCGTGAACGGACGCACGGTAGTGCGTGATCCTGCTTCTTTCTTTGCCAAGACGACTCCAAGTCCTTTGCAATTGCCATTTCAAACTCGGACGCTTTCGATTCAATCTCATGATTCATATAATGCTAGAGGAGTTTTTGGGACCTTTACTGGAGGCCTTCTGAAGCTTCTTCCATCAAATTTACCATCCATTCCAAGCACTACAGGTCCTGTTTCTACAGTAACCGGAGATCGTTTCAAAGGCTATCTCAATGTCATTTACAACGACTTAAATCCTTCCAACTCACTCTGGCACTTCATGGACCGTGAGAAGGCTGCTGGGCGCACTGATTATGTGACCTTGGATGTCTATTCAAAGACTGCAACAACGACAGGACCCTATTGGATGGACGCTTATACAGGGGCTGCTTCTAGCACTCCAATTTATCAGCCGTTTGATTATAAAAATGAATATACACGCACTCTTTATATTCAGTTGGATCACGCCAATATAACCCATTTAAGGATTAAGCACCCGGTGGATCAGATCGTGTTTCTAGGCCAGAAAACCGCTCCTGCTTTTGAGGCAGCTGGACGTATGGCTCCCATCATGATCGCGATTGTTCAGGACGCGACATCTCCGCCACTTATTAATATTGCCTTTGTCGGGGATAATAACCGACGTGTTGTTCTTGGTGTTAAAGTTGCACAACCTATTACCCGTGGACTTTATTTGAATTGGGTTGATTGGGCTGGTGAGCCGGCCACAACAGTTAACAGAAATTGGAGGATGGTGTATATCAATGAAGGTCAACTGACGATCATGAAGTTACAGCCTACATTGACCCGAAGTGTCACTTGGATTGGAGGCTTAATGACCAATTGGACGGTGAAGCGCCACATCAGTGACGGGTTAGCAGCCAGTCGTCTAACCTTTGTTTCTGATGCGAGTGTTCCTATAACCGGAACATTGATTGGCCCTGCCTATGCTTCTCTAATCCCACGTGATGCTTGGTTGGAGTCTTATTTTTTACCAAAGCAGCCATGATTACTTACTCAGTCATTTCTTCTTTTGGGCAACGCGCGCGATCTGCTTACACGCTTATTGAGGTGCTTGCTGCCTCATCGATTATTGCTGTTGCAATGGCTGCGTCCGTGAGTCTTTCTTCAACTTTAATGCTGCAAGAAGAACTGTCTTGGCGTGTGGCAGTCACGCGGAATTATCAGGAAAACATGGCCAGATTATGGCAACTCGGTATCTCTACAACGGCTCCGAGTATTAGGACTGTGATGACGGTCATGCCTGATCAAGCCAATAATCCTGTGCTGAATCGTATCATCAATGGAACACCAACCATCATTGCTGCTGGAACCGCCAATCCATCCAATCTAGGTGCGATGGAGGTCGCTTTTGTTACAGCTTCAGTAAACATTTCCACCCAGGGCGTTGATAACGTCGAAACTCAGGGGTCTCCCTTCACGCTGACAGTATATAGGCCAAATCTGCCTAGTACCCTTCGTCCGCCTAAACCTTAACTCCCCAACAAGACTGCTATGGTTAAAAAAGTCGTCATCACCAACGTTAATACGGGTCACAAGAATACCACCCTTGTAGCCACAGATACGCATGAAAAAGCCATCATTGGATGTGGTATTTCAGCGAATGAGACTGTGTCCATCGAAGACGTGGGAGGCATTGATGCCAAGCTTCAACTTTTAACGTCGCCAAAGCCCGGAACTGAAGATTGTGGTTCTTTCTTTTCTGGTGTGGGGCGTTGTTTAGAGCGCAATATTAGCATGACCAAAAGCCTCAAGCTTCAGGTCAACCGTGTGACGTCTCCTCGATACAAAGGCATGATCGCCGATGTGATTACCATGATCGCTCAGGGAGAGAAGTTTAGTGACGCGATGGCAAAATTTCCGGATCTTTTTTCCGAAGACATTTTATCTCTCCTCTATGCGGGCGAAGAAGCAGGTCAGTTATCCCGTGTATGCAAACGTATCGGTATGGCCCAGAAGAAGTCTTCAAAAACACTGAAGAAGCTAAAGGGTGCGATGATTTATCCAGGGATCGTCATGATTCTCGGTGTCATTGTGGTCATCATCATGAGTTTCACACTGGTTCCTGCTCTTGCTAAACTCTTTAAAAGTTTCGGGACTGAACTTCCATTTGCAACGAAAGCATTGATCGCCCTTTCGGATCTCTTTCTGCATAAGCCCTACATGGTCGCAGTGCCTTTGTTGGCTATATATATGCTTTTAACCAATTTTAATAAAATCATGTCTCAGCGTATTATGCAGGATCTTGTTTTGAAGATGCCTGTCGTGGCGACACTTGTGCGTAAAGCGGCTGCAGCGAGTGGTTTCCGAACTATGGCCATGTTAACTGAGTCGAATGTACGTCTAACAAGTGCCTTGGAGATCACGGCTTCTGCGTCCTGGCACTATCACTATAAAGAGTTTTTTACCAGGTTGCGTGATCATATCACAGTTGGTCGAAATCTTCATGAAGCCTTTTTGATGGAGTCTCATTGGTTAGGTTCTGACGGGCGTAACCTTTGCGGCCTTATCGAGCTTGCTGCTGAAACTGGATCGGGAACTGAAATGCTCGCTGAAATCGCGGACGATTATGAAGAGGAACTCGACGGTCTTGCTGCCTCGATGGATAAGCTTATCGAGCCACTTACCATGCTCTTCTTGGGTGTCATCGTCGGCTTCCTCATTTACGCTATTTACGGCCCGATGTTTAGCCTGGGTGATGTGATCTTGAAGAAGAAGTAAAGCTTCGGGATTTACCATCATACTAGCTTCATTCTTTTTCTCAGTAGCCATTCGGCGCTGAGGAGAATGATGACGGCTCCGAACCACCACCAACTGGACCAGAGATTGG